>JBEDES010000054.1:0-3098 GCA_041175545.1 Actinomycetota bacterium | reverse complement strand
AGCAGGGCAGCCTGTCCCCCGCTATCAACGACAGCCAACATGGCCCGCAATGCAACAATTGTTTTACCGGAACCAACTTCACCTTGCAATAAACGGTGCATTGGATGTGGCTGCGATAAATCTGATTCAATCTCTTTGCAAACTGCCAGCTGACCAGCAGTTAATTCAAACGGTAGCGTTGCATCAAATGCATCGAGCAATCCCCCACTGATCCGTTTTCTAGATGTTGAATTCAACTTCTTTAATTCAATCCTGCGCATTACCAACAGAGATTGCAGAAGAAAAGCTTCGTCAAAGGTTAAACGCTCTCGGGAAAGTTCAGCGTGGTCTAAATCTGCTGGCTGGTGCAACTGTACTAACGCTTGATGAAGTGAAGGGTATTTGTGTTTTTCACGAATCGAAATTGGTAAGAAATCTTGG
Organism: Actinomycetota bacterium; assembly: GCA_041175545.1. Classification (GTDB taxonomy): domain Bacteria; phylum Actinomycetota; class Actinomycetes; order Nanopelagicales; family Nanopelagicaceae; genus Planktophila. The sequence goes on along the minus strand of JBEDES010000054.1, from coordinate 2,678 downwards.
ATTTCTTCAAGAGATCCAATTGCTAACTGTGCACATTGTGAAATCTTCCACGATGGCAATTTCGCCGAAGCGGGATAGACAGGTAAATACTTGCCGGCAAAGCCTTCGACTGCGCTATCAACATCTGAGCCATCAGGAATCATTTCGTAATCTGGATGGGCAAGTTGTTTCTTATTATTAAAAACTCCTACTTTTCCTGCAAACAGCCCCTGGCGTCCGACCTTTAAATCTTTCTCGCGCCACGCTTGATTGAAAAATGTTAAGGACAACTTGTCGGTTCCATCTGTGACTACAACTTCAAGCATGCTGCCTTTGCGCCCACGCATGGGCCTAGTCGACGCCGAATACACCTGCGCCAAAATTGTTGTCTCGTCCCCTTCATGAAGGGCGGAGATGTCGGAGAGCTCGCCACGGACCATGTAACGACGTGGGTAGTGGCGCATCAGATCGCCAATAGTTTTTATGCCAAAAGTGGTCTCTAGAACTTTGGCGGTGCGGTCACCAACGACCGCCGAAACCTTGTTCTCAAGTTGTGCCACACGGGCATTCTCTCTCTAATTCCCCTGAAATTGCCTCAACGAGCGTGAATTGGCATAGAACCCCGCCTACGGGGTACCCTTACGCTCTGTTCCCACTGGAACGAGATCAATAGAAAAGTTAAAAGGAGTACCGCTGTGGCATCAACATGCGATATCTGTGCCAAAGGGCCCAGCTTCGGAAACAATGTTTCTCACTCACAGGTCAAGACCCGTCGTCGTTGGAATCCAAACATTCAGCGTGTTCGCACCCTTGTTAATGGAACACCAAAGCGTCAAAACGTTTGTACTTCATGCCTCAAGGCTGGAAAAGTAACTCGTTAATTTTTGTTAATTGAAATGGCGCCAGGTATCTGGCGCTTTTTTCATTTCTGCCCCAAGAACACCACTACCTTCAACAACTGTTCCAATACAGAAACCATCCAAATCAATTCCTGTGGCAAGAAAAACATGGTCCTCTCCGCCAGCAAAAATCCATTGCCACACATCAACACCCTGACTATCGGCAAACTCTTTCAAAGTCACAAACTCTGGGTGCTGAGCAATTAAACCTTGGTCAAACTTCAAAGCAACACCTGATGCATTGGCCAGTTGATTTGCTTGAATTATTAACGCATCGCTGACATCACACATCGCATGTGCTCGATTGTTTGAAAACTGAATTGCTGAAACATAATCCACGGTAGGACAATTGTGCTCAGAGACTGCATGAACGGCTAGATCATCATCTAAATCTTTTTCAATTACTGAAAGACCAGCTGCAGACCAGCCAGGCAAGGACGAGATATAAATAGAATCTCCAACCTGAGCGCCAGAGCGTGTAATTGGATTATCCACTTCTCCGATTGCAGTTATCGAAATAACTATGCAAGGACCCTTGGCTAAATCCCCTCCCACAACAAATGCACCACAACTACTTGCTTCGTGGGCTATTCCTTCTGCGAGTTCTTCGATCCACTCCATGCTTTCTTGACCCGTAAGGGTTACTGCAGCTACTAGGTATTTTGGAGAACCACCCATTGCATAGACATCTGCCAAATTTGCAGCTGCAATTTTGCGACCAATATCAAAAGCGCTGCTCCATTTGGTTGAAAAATGTGTCCCCTCAACTGCCATATCGGTTGTGATGACCGTTCGATCGGTTGTTGCAACTACCGCCCCGTCATCACCGATTCCTATTTCTACCCCACGATGAGTCGCTCCAAATATGCGCGTTAAAGCAGAAATCACGCCCGCCTCATCGAAGTTCATAGCACCTAGCCTAATCGACTAGTGAGTAAGGGATGTTCTGCGGTAGCGTTTGAGCCTCGACCAGAAAGGACCTCACATGTCAGTACAAGCTTTCATTCTGATTCAAACTGAAGTTGGCAAGGCAACAGGAGTTGCAGATGCAGTTGCAAAGATTCCTGGAGTCACACTGTCAGAAGGTGTCACTGGTCCCTACGATGTAATCATGCGTGCTGAGTCAGCAAGCATGGAAGATTTTGGGCGCTTAGTGCTTTCTAAGGTTCAGGCTGTGCCAGGAATTACTCGCACATTGACCTGCCCTGTTACACACCTAAGCTAAGAAGACAGCGCAGTATCAATTAGCGCTGAAATCAACTCTGTGTAAGAAACCCCTGAGGCCTGCCATAACTTTGGATATACCGAAGTACCAGTGAATCCAGGCATGGTGTTGACTTCATTGATAATTATTTCGCCATCTTGTGTGTAGAAAAAGTCACAACGCGCTAAACCAGAACATCCCAAGACGTGAAATGCCGCAACAGCCAAACGGCGAATCTCATCTGCATCCAGCTCTGGAATATCAGCAGGAATTCTTACGGTAGTTGCATCATCTAAATACTTAGCTTCAAAATCATAGAATTCAAATTTCGGGTTAACAATGATTTCGCCAACAATGGATGCTTCAACCTTGCCATCTCGCTCAAGGACGGCGCACTCAATCTCGCGCCCCTTTATGGCAGTTTCAATTAACACTTTACTGTCATAGAGCAAGGCATCGGTGATCGCCGGCTTCAATTCGCCAGAACTCTTAACTTTATGAGTCCCGCGACTTGATCCTCCGCTTGCTGGCTTTACAAAAACCGGATAACTCAAAGAATCAGCCGCGCTCTGCCAATCCTGCTCAGTAACGACAAC
>JBEDES010000053.1:0-3188 GCA_041175545.1 Actinomycetota bacterium | reverse complement strand
GTCTTTCATCGGTTTCTACAACTCTTGGAACACTGAAAGAGCTTGATCGCACACCTGCGATTACTGATCCATCGCTGACAGATTCAAAGCAGGCGGCGTTGGCAAAACTTGGCTTCCGTGCCGAAGATTTCAGCCAAGAATGGGCAGTTTTGCCGATGGCAAATGGAACAACTTTGCTAGATCCTTCACTTGATTTATGCAGCGGAAAGTTTGAATCTGAAAAGGATCGCGTAGAGCGCCGTCAGGTAACTGCAACCAAGGTTGGTTCGACATTTTCATTCCTATCAACCGAGGTTGTGAAGTACTCATCTGCTGCTGCCGCTAGTGCTGCGCAAAAGGAATTAGTAAAGGTATTGGCGCAATGCCAGATTGATAAGGGGTACAAGGACTCAACAGATACCTTGGTTCCATACGAATTTAAGAAGCTGCCTGCGGTGCCTGTAGGTGTGGTTTCTGAAGGCAACCGTGTATTTGTTCACGCAGTAATTGATAGCGGAGTACGTGCACGAACACTGCTGGGCTTCTACCAATTTAATGGCGATACCTTCACGGGTCTATATGTAATGAACGCTGAAGGCTTCAATGATGCTCAGATCGCCAAGTGGCTCAAGGTCGCAGCGACCATAGGCCAACGTTTACAAGGCAAAGCCGCTTAAGTTTTTTTATTTCTTTTGACATCACGGTAGAAGTTTTCATGATGACCAACTGCATGCCAAGTGATTAACTTTTTTGCGGGATGGATTGTGTAACCGAGTAACCACTCTTCTGAACCCATTTTGTATTTGACCACAAACAAATCCGAGAGATCCCCGACCTTTTGCTGTCCATCATGTGGATTCTTAACAACCATATCCATAACATCATGCAGTGCTGCCAGTTGGCGCTTGCCTAACTTTTTGTAGAGGCGAGAGAAGCGGGGTGTTTGGTTTTCTTGATATACCAATTAAATCTCGCGACGCTTAAATACTTTTTTATCTCTTTCAGGTGTTTGAAGAGAAGAGAGTGAATCGATCACAAAGTTAACCGGTAGATCAGGGTTATCAATACAGGCTCTTCCCACCTGTGCCCAGAACTCAATCTGCCCAGCGATAGTGCGGTGCTCAATTGCGGCCTCTTTTTTGGCGCGGTTGTAGAGATCAGGTTCGATACGTACTGGCATGCTCATGATACTAATATACTACAAATGTAGTAAAAGTGTTAAGCCTAGTTTTTGTGGATCCAGTTATTGGAATGGTCAGATTCGGAGCTCTTACCTTCTAATTTGGCGCTCACTCGAGGATGCTTAATTCATGAAGTTGGCCTCAAAGTACGCGGTGGGTCTAACTCTGGCTGTTCTTATTTCTGGTGTGCAACCTTTGGCATTAGCTGCGGTTAAGGCAGGACAAAGTTGCAGTAAAGCTGGTGCAACTTCGACCAGCAAAGGCATTAAATACACCTGCATTAAATCTGGAAAGAAGTTGGTGTGGAACAAAGGGGTAAAGATGGCCCCTGCTGCAAAGCCAACCCCTTCACCAACTCCAACAGAGACACCAATACCCACTCCAGTTCCAACTCCTTCAGCGACTCCTTCGCCAACAATTACACCGTTAGAGCGTTGGGATGAGTCCGATAAACTCGACAATTTACTTTCTCAGTTTTCCGAACGGCTAAACCAAGCTGCAAATTATCAGCCCGAGATGATAATTGAGTTTGGTAAAGGTACTTTTGATGATTACAAAGAGTTAATAAGTGTAGGAATCGCAGCATCGGCGAAGTTTTGGTCGGCTGATATAAAGTCACCTTTGAAGTTTCCGGTCATTTATTCTGGGGTTGAGGATAGGGATTGGTTCCTTAGTCGAATTTCTTTTTATGGCCATTCTTCCCCACAATATTTAGAAAATCTTGACCGAAGAATTGCACTCGACGGCGACCGGGTTGGCATGGCGGGTCTTTCGTATTCAAATGGAACTTATCTAATTCAGTTTTTTCGAGGGAAGGCCTTAACAAAGTTATACCCGCTCGATTACTCGACTGTCTCCCACGAGTATTCACACGCAGCACAAACCTATTTTCTAAAAGGAAAAATGGATGCCCTTCCGTGTTGGGCCATGGAGGGCGGAGCCAATGTTTATGCCAATATCATTGTTGGGTTGTTCATTAGAAATACAAAAGCTGATGAATATGTCATTCGAAATGGCTCCGTAAGAATGTCACTAGAAAGTAAGGAAAATGATCTGTGGACAGCTTCGGATGATCAGATTTTCAGAATGATTAAATCCATGGAACGTCAAAATTCACCACAATGCACATTTCCAACCAAGCTTGGCTACTCCCTTGGGATGCTGATCTATGAGCAGCTACTGGGTAAGTATGGTCAGACAAAGGCAATCGCTTGGATGGAAGGCTCTGCCTCATCTAACTGGCACGGTGCATTTGAAACTGTTTATGGAATTAAGGTTGAAGAGTGGTACAAAAATGAAGCAATTCCATATGCAAAAGCCGAAGTTCAAAAGATAAGGAAAGAGTGGCCCCGGGATTAAGCGCTAAGAGCGTTTAGTTTTTCTACTTCATCACTTGTCAGCTCAACAACCTGAATAATCTCTTCAAGCTGCGGAACCGTGCGGGCTGATGCAATCGGTGCGCTAACAGTTGGTTGAGCGCGAAGCCAACCAAGTGCAATAGCTCCCAAAGGTGCGTTATGTGCCTTTGAGATCTCATCCATTGCAGTTAGAACTGCATAATTTTTATCAGTTGCATATTCGCGAGCACCAGCTGCACGCTTTGAATCGACCTCGGTGACTCCTGGGCGGTACTTACCGGTTAAGAAACCGCGAGCGATTCCATAAAAAGGAATATTTGAAATTCCAAGATCGGCAACTGTTGCGGCCATTTCAGCTTCATATGTTTTGCGATCTACAAGGTTGTAAAGATCTTGAACCGCGATGTATGCGGGAATGTTGTTTTCTTGGCTGTATGCGATTGATTCGCGAAGGCGAGCAGGTGTGAAGTTAGATGCTGCGATGTAGCGCACCTTTCCTTCAGCGATTAACTGGGCGTATGCGCCAAGGGTTTCTTCTAGTGGGACTGTTTGATCATCCTCGTGGCTGTAATACAGATCGATGTAATCGGTTTGCAAACGATCAAGTGATTCCTCGCAGGCGGCAAAGATGTTCTTTGCTGACAACCCTGGGCGGCGATCCATCTTGGCA
>JBEDES010000052.1:0-3207 GCA_041175545.1 Actinomycetota bacterium | reverse complement strand
CACCAGTTGTCCGCATCTTTGGACGAATCGTTGGTGAAAATGGAAAGCGGCCATAAAAAACAAAACCGAGAAATATTGTCAAGATTCCTAAAATTCTGGAAATCAATTCTTCATTTGCAGAAAGTTGATTACCTAACCCACCGAAAACTGCGCCATATGAAACAAATACCAAGCTAAAACCTAGAACAAACAAGATTGAGCCAAGCAATACCTTGCCACGGCTAGCCGAAAACCCTGCGGCAAAAGATAGATAACCCGGCACTAATGGCAAAACACAAGGAGAAAGAAACGAAATCACGCCAGCAATGAATGCGAAGGGGAAAGCTGTGACTACGAATCCTGAAAAGATTTGCTCAACGAAAAACTCTCTCATTCTGCCGAGACCTTTTCAATGAGTTCCGAAAGTGATGCGACAGTAACAACGCCAGAAATTCTGGCAGCGACAAACCCTGATTTATCCAGAATGACTGTTGTAGGAATCGCATTGGCCGGTAAAGAGCCTTTAAAACCAAGCAGAATTGAGTCATCAATAACTGTTGGGTATGGAATCTTGAATCGGCGCTCAAAGGCTTCGGCATTGGCTGGATTGTCGCGAGTTAATATTCCAATGAAAGCAACATCTGTGTATTTATTTGCCAAAGCAACCAAAGTTGGGGCTTCTGCGCGACACGGTGAACACCATGATGCCCAAACATTGACTACCGCAACACGATCTTTTTGATATGTGTAGTTCTCGCCGGACAATGTCATGCCGGTAATTGCCGGTGCAATCTTTCGATCTGAAATCTTGATAAATGTTGTGGAACCGTCTCCTGAAACAAAACTTTCTTCAGAAGTTGAACTTCCGCCGCCGCTACATGCTGTTAACGCAAATGCGAGCAGAATGAATGCGGCGAATTTTTTCATTACTTCTTCTCAGGCAGTAAGTGACCAGCAGGTTCGGAATATGTAAGTCCAGAAATCATTCCCTCGTCATCAAAGTGGATACTCGTGACTGAAGCCAACGAGCACTCGCGCTTGCGAGGATCATGCAGCAACCGACGATTTTCGATTGCGCTTCTTAGAATCCAAATTGGTAACTGGTGTGAAACACAAATTGCATCTTTCCCATTTGCAGCTTTATTCGCGGCAAAAATTGCTGCAAGCATGCGACTAATTTGTTCTTCGTATGGCTCTCCCCACGATGGTTTCCATGGATTCCATAAGTGCTTCCACGCTGCCGGATGACGCAATACTCCATCTCCAACACCAAATGGTTTACCTTCAAAAACATTTGCAGCTTCAATCAAACGATCATCAGTTGTGATTGCAATTTTGTGAGCAGCGGCAATAGGTGCAGCGGTTTCTTGTGCACGTTGTAGGGGTGAGACGTGAAGTGCGCCAAGATCTAGCGCTTTCGACCATTCACCAATTGTTCGTGCCATCTCTTGCCCGCGGTCAGATAATCTCCAACCAGGCTGGCGCCCATACAAAATCTTGTCAGGATTGTGGACTTCTCCATGGCGAACTACATGCACCGTTGAACTCATTGGTAAAGCATAAAGCGTCCCTAAAGCACTTCTCTCGCTAAGGTAGTGACATGGCACTCACAAGCAAACGGGCTGCCTTCTTCGATGTCGATAACACGCTTATCCGCGGCTCAGTAATTTACTTTTTAGGGCGAGGTATGTACCAGCGTGGTTACTTCACCAAGAAGGATATCTCTCGATTTGTTTTAGCCAACCTGAGATTTCGCTTAACGGGTAAAGAAAATACTGATGAGATCCAAAGATTTCAGGATGCTGCCACAGATTTCATTGGTGGCCATAACGTTAAAGACATTGAAGCAATTGCTCAAGAAATTTATGATGAATTTGTTTCACCCGCTATGTGGCAAGGAACAATTGATATCGCGCAATCGTTAGTTGCTGAAGGTATCGAAGTTTATTTAGTCACCGCTGCTCCCGAAGACATGGCAGTGCTTATTGCAAACAGATTAGGTTTAACTGGCGCACTTGGAAGCAAGGCAGAAATTAGCGATGGAATTTACACAGGCCGCATGAACGGTGCCTTGTTACATGGAAAAGAAAAAGCTGTCGCCGTTACGCAACTTTCAAAAGAAAAAGGATTTGATTTGAAAGAGTGTTTAGCTTTTTCAGATAGCAATAATGATCTTCCGCTCTTGCAATGCGTGGGGTATCCATCTGCAATCAATCCTGATGCCCTGCTTAGTTTGCGTGCAATGGCCGAAGGTTGGCCGATTCATGATTTTCGTAAAGCACGTTTTATTGTTAAAGCCATCTCCCCACTTGTTGTTCGCCTAGCCGCTCTTGGAACCTGGCTTACCCCGCGTAGACGTAGAGGCTAATTAACAAGAAGAGCCGATATCCCAGTAATGTAGGCAAGTTATGGAAATGCGCTCCTTCTCCGACTACCTACGTAGTGTTGATGATGCTGCCTTCCTAAATCTTTTCAATGCACGTCCTGACTTAATCACCCCTGTACCTGCAGACATTGCATCGCTTGCAGTGCGTGCCTGTTCTGCGCCAAGCCTGGCACGTGCAATTGATTCACTTAACCAATGGCAGTACCAAGTTTTAGAAGCTTCAGCATCATTAAATGAACCTTTCACTGAAAAGCAGGTTGTTGCTTTAACTGAAAAAGAAGCAAAAATCGCACTAGCTGAACTAGTGATGATTGGTTTGATTTATCCATCTGACGATGGAATGCGTTTACCAACTCAATTGCGCGAAGTAATGGGCGCAGAACCAGCTGGGCTTGGACCAGCATCTTTAGCCAAACTGAAATTAAGCGATCTTGATGATGCACCAGCGGATGCAAAGAAGGTTCTAGATCGTTTGGTGTGGGGACCACCTCGCGGAAGTGTTGGAGACATAAAGAATCCAGGTCCTGGTGTTGCATGGCTTTTGGAAAACAAGTTTCTAGTTCCACTTGATCAACGAACCGTAATTTTGACGCGAGAAGTTGCAATTCATCTTCGTGGCGGCAAAGTCCATAAAGAACGATTTGTGAATCAGCCAAAGTTGATTGGTAGCAAACGAGATGAAAAACAAGTAAACCTTGCAGCGATTGCAAATATTTCAACAGTGCTTCGTTGGGTTGAAGAGTTACTTAATTTCTGGGCTGATGAACCTGCAGATGCTTTAAGAGCTGGCGGTCTTGGCGTTCGAGATCTAAAGATAATCTCAACACACTTAGGCGTTGATG
>JBEDES010000051.1:0-3315 GCA_041175545.1 Actinomycetota bacterium | reverse complement strand
CATAATGGGAGCAGTTTCTTCAAATCGAGATGAACGCAATGTTGTTGTATAGCTTCGACCATGAGCAGCGCCATGTACACCACGCCAAGAGTTGCTTGCTAAAGAGAGCATCAACTTGTCTAGCAATGCTTCTGAGTACTGTCGTATCTCTTTGTCAGGGGAGTATTCAATAAGTGAAACTAAAGCCAAAGTGTCGATTGCCAAGTAAGCATTTGAATCGTATTCACTAAATCCGCCCTCAAGCTTAAGCTTTAACCAATCAAGTGCCATTTCTCGACCATGTTGAGAATGCGCTGTACCTGACATCTGTGCGTTTGCGAAAGTTTCATTTGCGAAGAAGTCACCAATTAAGTGTTCTGCTGTATGCCAAACAAACTGGTGATTCTCGGTGAAGTAACACATTGCATCAAGTCCTGGGTGTTCAATCCAATACTTGAAATTCAAAAGTGCCTCTTTTACCTCTTCACGTAGGCCCTTTTCCCATTGCTTTTCAGGGAATCTCTTCAAGATATGAACCAAACCAACTGCTTCAAAGTCTGCGCAATCTGCTCGAGATGTGATCATTGATAATGCTGGCTTCAAATCCTCTGCAGTAACGACATACTTTGAGTTCTTTTCTAGGCGCGCAAGTGCTCGTGCAGAGGATGCATAACTATCTGCAACGTGATCAACTACCTCAGAGCGCCAGACCTTTGGAGAACTCTTTGGCACGGTGGTGCGTACACGCTCTGGCACATACGCCGTTCTGAAAGTTCGGAAAACAGGTGTGTTCGGTGAATCTAAGCGAAGCTCTAAGAAGATTTCTCCGGTATCTAACATTGTTGCAGTTACATCACCGTCAATTGCTGCCTTTATCTTCTCAGCTTTCTTGGCAGCGCTTCGAATATCACTGACTTTTACTTTAGCTTTTCCCTGTTTGAAAGTGATTGCGACACCATCACCTTGGGATTTGCTCTCTTTTACACGCACACGTAAACCAGGGGAGCCTTTAAATTCAACAGTATCTGTAGTTCTGGCCCAACGCTCCAGTGCAATGTTTTCAAGTTCACGTTCGGCAATCTCTGAGGCGTATTCATCTGCACCTGAACATGGAATTACAACTCGTACAGGTAAACCTTCGATCTTTACTCGAACAGCATGACGAACTTCTCGTAATGAGATTTGCCACTGAGAAATTATCAGTGTGCTAATTCCTGATGGAAGTAATGTCTTAATGGAATGTGTAAGTGGTTGCATGTAACCGAAAAGCTCAGTGCTTAAAACTAATTCGCCATTAAGCCAAACTTGAACTGGTCCCTGGCTTTGAACAACGATGTTTCGCCATTCAGGTTGATCAACTTCTAGCTGTGTTGCCATTAAGGAATGACGATATTCAGGTGTGTATGAAAAATGACTCCAGTCCGCATATCCATCATGGCCTGTATGAATTCGAGCCCACGTATCGCTATCAACTTGAGCGGTACCAGGGGCTTTCCAAGAAACTTCGCCGCCTTCAATAATCTTTGGCATGGTTTGTGATGCAGTAAATGGTCGATTACTAAAGATTTTTGCCTTCAATGGTGCAATGTCGGGACCATTGGTCAATACCCAGCGTCCATCTTTCCCAAAGGGATCGCCTGTGTCTTTTAGAAGTTTTCCTAGGTCATCTGCAGGAGTAATCCAAGCCTTAGTCACTAGCCAATCGCGGATGAACCCATTGTTATCAAGTAAATGAATTGTACGATCGAAGTTATCTGTGAAGCGTGGAATTTTTCTGACCTCTTCCTATGTTGAAGAATTTTCAAGACTAGTGAACTACTTAATTCCAGTCTGGGCAATTCCTTGGACAATTTGACGCTGCATGAATACAAACATAAACAAGACAGGAATGATTGACATAACTGACATTGCCAAAACGATGTTGTATGGAACCACTAATTGCCCATTTAAGAGCGCCAATGCAACTGGCAAGGTGTAGAGCTCTTCTTTTTGTGCAATCAATAAAGGCCATAAGAAATCGTTCCAACGCCACAGAATCGAGAAGATCGCGACAACTGCTAAAGCCGGACGACATAGTGGCAAAACGATTCGTGCAAAGATCCTAAACTCACCAGCGCCATCAATACGTGCCGCCTCAATCAGTTCGTCAGGGATCGTCAACATGTATTGACGAATGATGAAAACACCCGTCGGAGTAGCAGCTGCAGGAATAATCATTCCCCAGTAGGTATTAACCAATCCCAAAGATGAAACAACCAAGTAAATCGGAATCAAAATAACCTGCAATGGAATCATGATCATTGCAAGAGTCATGACAAACAGACCATCACGCCCTCTGAAGTTGTACTTTGCAAAGGCATATGCCGCCATTGAATTGATTAACAAGGTAAGAATCGTTGCAACCGAGGTCACGAATACGCTGTTCATAAAATAACGGGTGTAGTTATACATCTGGAAAGCTTCGGTGTAATTCTCAAAAGCCCAACGTGTCGGCAAAATCTTTGGAGGTCTTGCACCTAAGTCAGTTGCATCTTTAAAGGATGAAAGCACAAACCAAAGAACGGGTGCCAAAATGACAAAAGTCATTATCAGAAGAAAAGTTGTTCTAAGAATGGTTCCTACTGAAGGTGGCTTCTTGCCACTCATAGAGCTCCACTTATTTGCAGATGCCCGCTCTTGGAGCTTGCTCATATCGCCTCACGCTTCTTTCCGAGTAAGAAGTTAAGGGCTGTAAAGGCAAATATGATCATAAACAAGATCACTCCCGCCGCGCTGCCAAGTCCATACTGAATCGGCGTTTGGAAAGCACGGTCGTAAATGTATTGAACAATCAAAGTTGTGGCACCTAAAGGTCCACCGCCAGTTAATGTGTAAATAAAGTCAAAGGACTGGAAGCCATGGATAGTGGCCAAAATCAAGATAACCAAGGTTGTTGGCTTCAATAGCGGAAGAATAATTGTCCGAATAATCTGAGGGCGAGTTGCGCCATCCATAGCCGCGGCTTCTAACAAGCTTCTATCAATTCCCTGAAGTCCAGCCAGCAAAATGATTGAGTAAAAACCTAGGTGAACCCAAACACCGACAAAGATAACAGCCATCATTCCAAGATTTGGTTCAACTAACCATCCTGGACTACCGCCACCTATAGCTTGCAATAAAGCGTTAAGTGGGCCAACTTTGCGATCAAGTACATCATTCCAAATAAGTCCGACGACAATTGGAGAAAGCATTACGGGTAAAAAGAGAATCGCTCTGAAGAATCCTTTTGCAAATTTTTGTTCATTTACAATTAATGCAAAGGCGATTGAAAGTATGGTCGAGATAATTACATAAAAC
>JBEDES010000050.1:0-3913 GCA_041175545.1 Actinomycetota bacterium | reverse complement strand
GATGTTGCGAGCGCATCTGCGCCAGCAAGCTTTGGATCGGTCACCAAGATCGCATCATTAACGCCCATAGATAAGGCTTTGCGAACCGCTTCAGTTGCGCGCTCTGGTCCCATTGAAATTACTGTGATGGTGTTAGTTCCATCTTCTTCGTTTCCACCATGTGCTTCGGCGATTCGTAACGCCTCTTCAACTGCGTATTCATCAAGATCATTTAGTACTGCATCAACATTTTCACGATCAAGAATTCCATTGACCATCTTTTTTTCAGCCCAGGAGTCCGGGACCTGCTTTACGCATACGGCAATCTTCATGGGGCAAATGTTACTGGTCAGTAACCCTAATCACCACCCAAAAAGCAGATTTCATGTGGGGTTTGCCGACTTGTAACCTCAACTTCTACTTGAAGCCTGAGAACTGCCTCAATCTATCCACATGAGTACGCCGCTACGGGTAGTTATCGTGACCGAATCCTTCCTCCCCCAGATAAACGGCGTCACTAACTCAGTCTTAAGAGTTCTCGAATATCTGCGCAGCCAAGGTCATGAAGCTTTAGTGATCGCGCCTGTTAGTGCCGGTGGCGTTAATGAGTACGCGGGTTATCGCGTCAAACGTGTTCCTAGCTTTGAAATGAAAGGCATGTTGCCTGTGGGTTTTCCTCACAAAACTTTAGAACCACTAATTGATGGATTCTCTCCAGATGTTATTCACTTAGCTTCACCGTTCTTTCTCGGAAATTATGCAGCCCGAGTTGCTGAAAGACTACAAATTCCGACTCTGTCTATCTATCAAACCGATGTGGCCGGTTTTGCTCGTCACTATGGCTTAACGATCGCCCATGACTCACTCAAAAAATGGGTTGCAAGAATTCATACACGCACGACTAGAACATTGGCTCCTTCAAATTGGTCTTGCGAAGATCTTAAGAATTCTGGGGTAAACAACGTCCATCTTTGGCAGCGCGGAGTTGACTCAGTCAAGTTCTCCCCCGAAAAGCGAGATATCAACTTGCGATGTGAACTTCTAGGCGATCGTCCAGATCGAAAACTTGTTGGCTATGTCGGTCGCTTGGCAAATGAAAAGCGCATCGATGATTTAGCTGTTCTTGATAAGCGTGATGATATCCAACTAGTAATTGTTGGAGATGGACCATCACGCATGAGACTTGAACGTGAATTGCCTAATGCTAAATTCGTTGGCTACCAAGGTGGAGAAGATCTTGCACGTTACTACGCATCTCTGGACATCTTTGTTCACACCGGAAAGCATGAAACTTTCTGCCAATCAATTCAAGAGGCATTAGCTTCCGGTGTTCCTGTTATCGCACCAAATTCTGGGGGGCCAACCGATTTAGTAAAGCATGGCTGGACTGGTTTCCTCATTGATACTTCTAATACCTACTCACTCAATCACAGTGTTAATCAAATCCTGCACTCTTCTGAGCACAGATTAATGAGTGAGCGTGCAAGAGAATCTGTAATTCATCGCACTTGGGAACTAGTAAATAGTCAGCTCGTTTCACACTACAAGGATTTGGTGCTGAGCCAGGCGAAGCAGAATGAGAGAGTCGCATGAAGATTGTTCACATTGCTAATTTCTATGGACCAAAATCTGGTGGCATTAGAACAACACTGCATGAGCTGGGATCTGGATACATCGCCCGAGGTCATGAGTTCACATACATAGTTCCTGGCAACGGCTTCTTTTGCGAGGAAACTCTGCACGGTAAGAAAATAACCGTTCCTTCAATTGTTTTACCATTTAGCGGTGGATACCGAATTATTCGAAATAATCGTGACATTAAGAAATTGCTCATTACTCTCAAGCCAGATGCCTTAGAAGTTTCTGACCGTTTCACTTTGTCTAAGGTGGGCCTCTGGGCTAAGAAGCGAGGCATTCACACAGTTGTATTTAGCCATGAAACACTCTCTGGGCTGGTTAAGTCCTTCTTTAAATTTGATTTGAAGTGGTTTGTTAATTGGCACAACGCAAGACTTGCCAGTCGTTTCCATAACGTAATTGCAACAACTGATTTTGCTTCAAGAGAATTTCGCGAGATTAAAACTCAAAATCTCACCCATGTCCCTCTTGGTGTTGACTTACAAAACTTCTCCCCATATCGCCGAAATGAGTCTTTAAGAACTGAACTTCTAAAGGGCGCTGATGTATTGCTTTTGCACTGTGGTCGTATGTCAAAGGAAAAGAATCCTCAAAACTCAATATTGGCATTAAAGGAATTGTTGGCGGCAGGGGTTAATGCTCGACTCATTTATGTCGGTATGGGGCCAATGTTTAAAAATTTGAAGGCTATATCTAAGGACCTACCTGTCACATTCATGGGATATATCGTTGATCGAAAAATGCTTGCAGAAATCATTGCAAGTGCTGATGTTTCAATTGCGCCAGGACCGATCGAAACTTTTTGTCTAGCAGCACTTGAATCACTTGCCTCTGGAACTCCCGTGGTTGCATCTTCTACCAGCGCTGTTGGTGAATTCTTGCTTCTTGATTCCAATCAACCCGTTGGAGCAGTTGCTCAGAACAATCCAAAGTCCTTTGCAGAAGCCATCCAGAAGGTGCTTGGTCTGAGTGCTGCAGACAGGGCTATGCCCATTCGTTGCCAACATCAAGCAGAAAATTATCCTTGGAGCTCAACGTTAATGATGATGCTTCGCCTGCATGGCGCAGGTCGCGAAGTCACCGTTAATCAAAAAAGGCTAAGGGCGGCCTAATCATGGAAAGCGTTGCTACTTTTGCAATTTTAGGAGATAGCGCGGCTTCAGGTGTTGGCGACAGCGATAAGAATGGTGTTACACGAGGTTGGGGTTACTACCTAGCAAAACACTTTCAAGATCCTCTCGTCTACATAAACCTGTCACGTCCAGGTGCACAATCTGCCGAAGTTCTAGAAGATCAACTACCTAAAGCATTGATGTTCAAGCCAGATATTGCAGCAGTAATCGTGGGCGGTAACGACGCTCTACGTAATGGCTTTGATCCCGACAAACTACATCAAAATTTACGAGCAACCATTTCTGAGTTGAAAAAGTCAGGTGCTGAAGTACTGCTCTTGCAACTTCACGATCCCACTCAAATTGTTCCGCTGCCACGTTTGCTAGCCCGAGTCTTGTCTCGTCGCATCAATGCGGTCAATCGAGTAATTCATTCTGTCGGACGTGAATTTAATGCCCAAATTCTTCTTACTCGCTCTATTCAAGATATTTACGAAAGAAAAGTGTGGCATGTAGACCGCATGCATCCCAGCAAATATGGCCATCAATTAATGGCTACTCATTTCAGAGAAATTCTTTTGCGTCGTAATTGGCGCATCGAACCAATTACAATTGAAGAAACACCAGCCACAAGCAAGAAGTCTAAGATGCTATGGATGCTAAAAAATGGCACACCGTGGTTCTTCAAGCGATCTTTTGACCTTTTCCCAGCCGCATTACTGTTGATGAGCATTGAGTTCTTCAAGATGATCTTTGTGCGACAGGCAAATGAACTGGGAACTATGTACTACCCTGAATTTTCACCTCAATCACACTGGGATTTACAAGAAGTTAACGAAGCACGCGTCTCTTAAGCAAGTATTTTTTCTGATTTAACGGCAAGATAACGCCCATGCTTCCTGCAGATCCCCGCACCCTTGGTTCCACCGTCACAGAAGGCGGAACCAACTTTGCGATCTGGAGCAATGCCGCAGATGCCATCGAGCTATGCCTGTTTAATGAGGTAAACGGCAAGATGGTTGAAACTCGCTTTGCAATGGCCCATCGCAACGGGCCAATCTGGCATGGCTATCTAGCAGGCGTGCAGGCAGGTCAGCGATATGGCTATCGCGTCTATGGCCCATGGCTTCCAGAACATGGTGTTCGCTTCAATGCAGCAAAATTGTTATTAGATCCATATGCAC
>JBEDES010000049.1:0-4155 GCA_041175545.1 Actinomycetota bacterium | reverse complement strand
GACCTGGACTGTGGCCGAGTGCGTTACAGCCATTAATGAAGAGGCAGCATCTAGAAAAGACCTAGCCGCACAACGTGCAGCAGGTCTTGATGCCTCAACTCTTGGTACCTACCAACTATTGGTAGATATGGCTGTTGATCTTCGTGATCTAGCCTGCGCTCGCGGCGTCTAACTAGACTTTTTTAGCTGGGCGACCAGTTGAACCAAGATTTGAGGTTTTAAAGTGCTGAAAAACAAACACATAATCTCTACTTTATTGGCAATTGTTTTGTCAGCCGGCTTCTTAACTCCTGCTCACGGTGATCAGTTAAGCGATGAAAAAGCAAAATTGGCAGTCCTGCAAGCTAGCTTTGATTCAATCAATAGCCAGTATCAAAATGCGGTTCGATCACTTCCAAAATTAGCAATCCTGGTCGCGCAATTGGATCCATCGAAAGATGCAGCAGCCATCGAAAGATACAATTTACAAATAACCGCATTTAATGCCGCTGTTGCAACTTTTGGCCCGCAGGTAGAACCAGCTAGGGCGGCACTAGAGGCGCAAACAATTCTTGTCAATCAACTTGATACTGCAACGAACTTCGGGAAGAACTGTCCTGCAACATGGGGCGTGACTGCAGAAGAAACTGCAACAAACATTGATAAAGGTGTATTTAATTTTGTGCAAAAAATTGGAATACAGGTAACAGCTGAGCCAAGAAATATTGTCGTGAATGCAAGAACTGAATATTCATCTGATGGCGTTAATTGGAAGGACAGAGCAAGCTTTTCTTATAATCAATACATTGGTGTCTTTAACTCGCTGAAATATCCATCTGGATTTTCAAAAAATGTCATGACCGATCCGTACTCCTTAGCCGATTTGGGTCAAATAAAGATGCGCGTAATTACAACTATGGCAAAGGAAGGCTGTGAAACAGTAGTTCTAACTTCGACTCCTGTGACAGTAATTGGTTCAATCCCACCAACAGAAAAAATTGATTTAGATTTATTGTATGCAACATATTTACCCGGTATACCTAACTACCAGTCAAGAGACAGACTTAAAGCTGTCGTTGCACGAGTGAAAACGGAACTACCCGCAGCAATTACGGCAGGCAATAACTTTTACTTAAATGATGGTGAAACCGATAGCTCAGTGGTGATCCTTAGAGCTCTCACACCGTCTTGCCACAATGGCTTAAATTCAATTGCACCGAAAGCGGGCGAGAACTGCTCTGTTGCGATTTACTGGATTGGAAGCAATGTCTGGAAGCTAGTTGATACTGTTTCAGCGTTAGGTGGTTTAAGTGAAGCTGCAAAACAAGCAGGTCAATTGCTTACTGATATTCAGAGCCTTAAAACTCAAGTCTTAAGTAATACAAGCGCAGTTTCAGTCGCATCTGGTCAATTGAATCAGTACATAAACACTTTTTCTAAGAGCCCGGACAACACTGCCAATGCAGCTTTTCTAACTCAAGTTCAAACAGTTGCCAATCAAATAAACACACTTTATGTAAACAATCAAAACTTCCAACAAAAATATAAATTGTTTTGGAATCCACAACTAAAGCCAACTGACCAGTACTGGGAAGTTTTAAAAACCAATGACATTGGCCAATTTTTAAATGAAGGAGCTAAAGCGACAGAAACGGCACAGAACACAGCTCAAGGTTTTTTGAAGACTGTTTCTGAGAAGGCTTCACAAGCAAGTGGTGAATCAAGTGCTGCGCTTAAACTTTCACAAGCAACGCTTAATGGGATGGCAGTAGTTTTGAAGCAATTTGTTGAGAATGTAAATCAAGTGACAAAAAGCCTTTCTCAGGGGACTATGGTTGTAAAAAACAATTCAGATTACAATTCACTTCTCAACAAATATGCCTCTGAAGTTGAAAAGTATCGATCTTTGAGAGGGGAATATCAATCACGTTTGGATGTTTCAGTCAAAATGTTGATGATGAATCCGAATTCTTCAGAAGCCAAGAACTGGTCAGCAGCTGGAGAAAATTACAAAGAGGTATTGGTCTATTCAAGAAAATTAGATGAATACCACAGCATTTTGGTTGGAAAACTAAAGGAGTCCTTAGCAAAATCAGGTAATTCATCTGATGTCGTAGATAGTGATGGTGAAGAAGAGGGCCCAACTGGTTCTGTAGAAGTTGTCAAAGAAAAAACAGGTCGTTACTTAATCAAGATTTCCACCGATCAAGAATCAAGTGCCGTAGTTGTTAGAGCAACGAAAAAAGGAAGCAAGTCAATTGTTTTTCGGGCAACAACAAATGATTCAGGAAACATAAGCATTCGAACCACTCGAAAGCTCGCGGGTTGGACCGTAACCCTTCTGGCCGATAACGAGGTCATTGCTCGAGCACGCCAGATTGACTAGCCAGTCAGCCCATATCCCCCAGAAGCTAGATCCGCGCCCAAACCCACCTGCCCAACCCCGCCTACCTGGCAAAATGTCCGTTTTGTCCCTTCGACGCTACATTCGGGCAACAGATTCGTAGAAGGCTATAGAGACATCGACGGATGGCTCTGCAGTACAAAACCGGTAAAAAAGGAATCCTTAAGTGTCAATTAAGAACTCTGCAAACTCTGCAGGTCCTCGTGTTTGGACCGTGGCAGAGCTTGGTGCTTTCTACACAGCACACCGCACAGAGCTACTTGCACACGCAAACCGCGTTCTAAAGGATTCAAACAAGGCTGAGGAAATTACTCAGGATGCATTAATCAAGTTCATCCTTGCAGCACCAGAACTTGAATCAGCAGATCACGCGATCTCTTATCTACACCGCACAATCGAAAACCTTTGCATCGATCTATTTCGCAGCGAAGGCCGTCGTCCTAACTTGGTCGTACTAGATGATGCATCTGCAGAGATCGAAGCAACATGGGCAGTAGATGGCGATCACTCAGCAGCAATGACTGCAGCAGAAGATGCCGCCATTATTCGCCAAGCAATTTCACTTCTTTCCCCAGCAGAGCGCGCAGCACTTGTTATGTGGGAAATCGAAGGTCGCAGCACAGAAGAGATTGCAGCAGAACTTGGCATCAAGCCAGCAACTGTTCGCCACACTGTTTCTCGCGCACGTCTTTCACTTCGTCGCATCTTGACAGAGGTTGTTCTAGATCAAGAGCGCGGACTTACTGCAATGGACATGCTTTCATCTTCATACAAGAAGGCTTCAGAGCTTGCTAAAAAGTCAAGCACAGCAGCACTTTCTCTACTATTAGTAGTTACTGCATTCCTTGGTTTTAATTCAATGACAGGCAATGAAGCAATCACTAACGGAACTTCAAAGATCGCATCTGTAATTCCTGGTTCACCTTCTAACCCAGCTAACCCTGGCGCAGAACAAAACGGTGGAACAGATCTTCCATCTGCAGATTCCAACAGCGCGACAGCAACAAGTGTTTCAACTGATATCGATACATTCTTTAAAGGTGTTGCAGTTGTTCAACAAGGAATCATGAGTTTGCGTTCTGTTGCAACAAATATTGGTTGGGCTGGCCTTGATTCAAACGGTGCCCCAATCGGAGTTTCAACAAACAACGGTGCCTACACCCAGGTTGATCGCGATTCTGTAAAGATCACGACCCTAGGTTCTGGCGACTTTGTCCTTACTTCTTCTGCCAACGGGTTAGACACCTATTTGGTCCAGACAATCGAGATTGTGGACGGCCAATCAGTGCTATCCCTAGCCCCTCTTTTTGCTCAGGGCTCAACCAACGTATCGCCAGAGATTTTGGACTATTCAAGCCAGGAGACACGCTTGGAAGATGGCTCTCGCCTGATAAGCGCCTGGGTTATAATTGACCAGTCCAATTCACCACTTCCCCTTCCTTCACAGATCAATGTGAAGCTCAAAGTAACTGCTGATGGATCCCAGGTGATCTCAGCGGCCTCTCAGTTCATTTATAGCCCTACTACAGACCAGGCCCGAGCATGAAGCGGGGCCTAAACAAAGAGAATTCTCTGCCAGATCCGGAATTTGGTGGAGAAAGTAGTGAATCAGCACGTGCGATTCATTACGTCGTGCAAAAAGACACTCTCATGACATATGAGAAAGGTCTTTTCGCACAAGCCGACCCAGGGATCGTCTCTGGATCGACTATCGAAAGGAAACAAATGTCTACAAAGACAATTTATAAGCGCATTGCGCTTGTTGCAGTAGC
>JBEDES010000048.1:0-4170 GCA_041175545.1 Actinomycetota bacterium | reverse complement strand
TGTTGATAGCTGACATGTATTCAGTTTAGAGTGCATACATGTCTTCGCCTACTACCCCCGCCAGTATTGGCCCAGGTGAATTTTTCCCTGTTGTAGGAGTCGGACCTCATGAAAAACCATGGCCAGAAGGTGATCAATACGATCCTGAACTATTACTGAATGGTGATCGTCGAAATGTTTTAGATCATTACCGATATTGGACCGTTGAAGCGATTGTTGCAGACTTAAATACTAAGAGACATAAGTTGCAGATTGCTATTGAAAATTGGCAACATGATTTGAATATTGGTTCGGTAGTTCGCACGGCAAATGCATTTAACGTTTCTGCAGTTCACATTATTGGAAAGCGTGATTGGAATAAGCGCGGTGCAATGGTTACTGATCGCTATCTAACGGTCTTACATCATCCAACTGTTGAAGATTTTGCCAAATACTGCAAAGAGCAAAACTTGCCGATTATTGGAATTGATAATGTTCCAGGATCAAAGCAACTAGAGCCAGCAGTACTACCTGAAAGTTGTGTTCTTCTTTTTGGTCAAGAAGGTGCCGGTATGTCAGATGAAGGTATTGCGGTCTGCGAAGTTTTGTATGAGATCAATCAATACGGATCAACTAGATCGATGAATGCATCTGCAGCAGGTGCAATTGCCATGTATCACTGGGCACTGCAGCACTTACCTCGATGAAAAGAAAATGGCTTTCGAAAAATCTTGTCGTTCTAACTTTGGTATCACTCACACAAGATGCAGCAAGTGATCTCCTTTATCCACTTTTGCCTTTACTTTTAGTTGGCGTTATCGGAGCAGCTCCATTGGCACTTGGCGTCATTGAAGGATGCGCTGAAGCAGCTGCAGGTTTTACAAAACTTTATGCAGGAAGATTTAGTGACACAGTCGGCCGTAAACCATTTGTAACTGCCGGATACACCATGGCCGGTATCGGAAAATTGTTTGTCGTACTTGCAACAACATGGCCTTTGGTTTTCTTTGGACGAGTTACTGACCGTATTGGTAAAGGCATGAGGAGCTCGCCTCGCGATGCATTGATTAATGATTCAGTGGACTCAAAAGATCTTGGAAAGGCCTTTGGTTTTCATAGGGCCGGAGACAACTTAGGAGCCGTTATTGGGCCAGTGTTGGCTTTAATAGGGCTTTCTCTACTCAATGATGATGTTCGGGCTGTGGCTAAATGGGCCTTAATCCCAGCTGTTTTATCGGGACTGCTTACATTCCTAGTTAAAGATAACTTTGTTAAACCAGCAAAAAGAGAAACTAGAGTTGCCAGCTCATACAAGCTTTCTTCTGGTTTGAAGATAAGAATTTCTACATTAGTTGCAATTCAGCTAACAAATATTCCGGATGCACTCTTATTGCTTCAACTCCATCAGATTGGTTTTTCTGCAAAGGGTGTCGTTGCTTCTTACATGTTGTTTAGCGCTGTTTCAGCATTGCTTGCATACCCTGCAGGAGCGGTTTCTGACAGGTTGAATCCACGAATTGTTTATGCAATTGGTTTAATCTTCTTTGGGTTTGGTTATATAACTTTAGGAACAACAGCTAATCACACACTTGCAGTTATTGCGATTGTAATTTATGGAGTCTTTCCAGCTTTGACAGACGGAGTTGGAAAAGCATGGATTGCATCTTTAAGTCCGAAAGAACACCGAGGAAAGATTCAAGGCATTTATCAATCATCTATGAACTTTGCAATCCTTGGTGCCGGTATTTGGGGTGGTGCGCTTTGGAGCAGTAATGGAACACAATGGCCATTAGTAATTGCAGGAGTAGGCGCGCTTATAGGTTCTTTAGTTCTTGTAACAATCCGTCCACAGCACGTTCAACCATAGCCAAAGTTGCCTCATAGGCTTCATCAGATTGATTGTAAGGATCTGGCACTTCTAGTTTAAAATAATCTGCCGAACTTGGATCTAAGCTTTTTAGTGAGGGATCAAAGTTTCGCAAATAGAAAACTTTGCCTCGGTGTTCTTCGCTTTCTGCCAAAGAAACAACATTGTGATAATTACTTGAATCCATCACTAAAATTAGATCATGCACAAAGAAGTCGTTTGCTTTAAATTGCTTGGCGGTGTGCGAATGTTTATATCCAGCTGCTTCCCAAATCTTTTTTGATGATGGATGTGGGCCTTGTCCGATGTGCCATGAGCCAGTCCCAGAACTATGAACCTCGATGCGAGGAGCTTTCCAATCAGCAGTTTTGCCTGCCAGAACAGCTGCAGCCATAGGTGAGCGGCAAATATTGCCTAGGCACACCATTGTGATGCTGAGTTGCTCTTTGCCTTTAAGTGAGGAGATCAAGCTCTGGTTCATCTTCCAGCGCTTCCTGCACCGTTTTTAAGCGGCGCTCAATCTCATCTGCTTCTTCCCCGCGACCCTGCATACGAAAGATCTTGGCGATGCGAGACTCAATATCAACGATGAATTCAAAATCTTTTGGTTCATCTTCACTAACAACTGCTAAGACATTTTCAAGTGTTGCCAAACCATCATCATATTTTTCAAGAAGTATTTGCGCCTTACCGAATTCAAAGGATGCAAAAGTTTCACGGCGATGATCGTGGCCAGTTTCAAAAACATCTACGGCTTTGCGTGCAGTCTCTAAAGCTAGTTCGCCTTGACCAAGTTCAATTAAACATGAGGCCATTTTTTGATCACAACGGGCAACATGAATTACTTCTTTATTTCGCTTGAACAGCGATCTTGATTCTTTGAAAGCTTCTAGTGCTTTCTCGTAATTCTTTAATTCCCGCTCTGCACAGCCAATTAGGTGCAGATCATTTGCTGCACCAATCTCATTGCCATCAACTAAGTGTTCTTGTGCGCACTCATTCATTGTTTCAACAACTTTGTCATATTGCTTGGAGGTGTACCACCACTCGCCAAGGGTGCAAGCAAGTTCAAGTGCAATCGGTGATTTATTCTCGCGAAGTAATTCAACCGCTTTACTCATTGCCAACGCCGCTTCATCCATACGCTTCAATTGATTTAAGTTGTAACCAATTGCTGAATAAGCTTGAGCTAGGCCTTCAGATGGTGCTTCTTCACCTAGTTGAGAATAAATATCACGTGCGGTTTCAGCTAATGCAAGTGCTTCGTCATATTGACCACGTGCATAGATTCGAGCGCTTAATTCGTAGTATGTGCTGGCGCGTTCTTCACCTTCGACCTCGGGGATGCGATCCCACAACATCTCTTCGCTGATGAGTTCTTCTAAGCCATCATCTTCGCTCATGAGCAAAACCTATACGGATTACCCTAAGGACGAGCAGGAATATCAATCTGCGCCACAGGCCATTTTGCAGTCTTGACCGCCTTAAGAACCTCTTGGGTGACCTTTTGAATCTGTTTTTGCGCTTGCACGTCGAAGAAGTGGCCCCAAGGGCAACGGTTGGAAATCGCACAGACCCAGCCATTGGTGCCTATATTCATTACAGCTGCGCCGCTAGGGGCGTTGTAATAGGTACTCATTGCGACAAAACCTTTTTCAGTGGGGCTAATAACTGCTCTTGCAAGAACCTGAACACCTGGTCCCACAGTCCCCATCGCTGTATCTGCCTCATAACCATAAATCCCTTTTATTTGGGCATCAATTCCAAGAACTGAAAATGGCCACACATTATTTGAGACCAAATCTTTTCGTATTCCTAGAGAAAAATATTGTGATCCGAGTAAAAGAGATTCTGGCTGTTTAATTTCTCGATAAGGCGTTCTACCAGAAATCTCACGTCCTTTTATTTCAGTCACTGCATAACCAGTATTGCCACCAAAGACAACCAGATTAACTCCAGAGGCAACAGCATTGTCAAAATGTTGACGCATGCTTCTAGTCCAATATTCGCTATGTCCACCTAAAACAATTGAACGAGTCTGTGTAAAAACATCTGGCCTGGAATCAACTTCTAAATCAGTAATGTAGTTAATGTCTAGCCCAGCTTTTTCCATCAATGTAACTAGTGGTTGTTCCATGTATCGAAACTGTCCAGAGCCATCACCATCGTATGGACGATCAAATGAAACTACAGCAGCCGCAGTCTCGCGGTTGCCATCTGCTCCTTTATATAAAGAATCTCCACCCCACTGGTTATATGACTGCCATGTGAGAACTGAAGAAACAAAAGTTAAATCATTAGCACCACCACCCGTAACCATGAGT
>JBEDES010000047.1:0-4243 GCA_041175545.1 Actinomycetota bacterium | reverse complement strand
CAGCGGAAGTCTGAATGCCAAAATAACCATAACTGGACCTAAAGAGTTTCTAAATACATGGCTGTACAGCACACGCCATTCAGGGACACCTTTACTTCGGGCGGTCTTCACAAAATCTCTATTTAATGTATCGAGCACAGAGTTTCGGGTATATCGAATTAAGACCGCAAGCATTGCGATCGTTAGGGTTGCGACTGGCAAAATTAGGTGAGGGAAACGATCCCAAAAAGTAACTTGTCCCGGTGCAATTCTGTTTCCTGTTGGAAGCCATTCCACGCGATATGCAAAGACATTTAATAAGGCTAAGCCGATAAAAAAGTCGGGCACTGCAATTCCAATAACAGCGAAAATGCGGGAAATCTTGTCCGCGATACCGCCTCGCTTGGCACCGGCTAGCAATCCTAAAGTTAAAGCCAAAATAGTAGACAAAATAAGGGCTGACAGCACTAATTCAAGGGTTGCTGGCATACGCAAGGCAAGAATCTCAGAGATCTTTTGACCGCTTTGCAGGCTGTAGCCAAATTCGCCTGTGATGATGTCTCTCAGCCAATGGAAGTACTGAAGAATGATGTGATCATTTAAACCTAGCTCTTCGCGAAGTTGAGCCAAGTTAGCAGAGTCTGCTGCCATATCTGGCGGGACCATTGCATTGATTGGGTCGATCGGCGAAAGTCGGGATGCGAAAAAAATCAACGCGCTGATCGTGAATGCCATTGGCACCAAGATCGCAATTCGCCGAACTAGAAATGAAACCAAGAAAATACCATCCTTAAAAAATAAATAGCGGTACTGACCGAAGACACCCTCGCTCTTCGGTCAGTACCACATTTAACTAGTTAGTTAACTGACCAGCTAGCTATATTGTTTTGGTAAACGTACAACGGATTACCCCATTTAGTTGGTGTTCCGCTGATTCTCTTTGAGATGTAAACAGTCTGTTGTAGCAAGTGCATAGGCAGCTTGTACAGATCAGCCTGCTCACGCTTCTGCAGATCGGCAAGAACCTTGCCGGTTGCGCGAAGAGTAGTTGCCTGAAGAAGTTGTGAGTTAAGTGCAGCGTATTCAGGTTGAGCACCAAGCAACTTTTCAAAAGTTGCAGGGTTGCTGTACTCGCCGTACCACTCACCAACATTGAATGCACTCAGACCCTTGAGAGCAATTTCGTAGTTCTTGTTTGTCCAAAGTTCTGTAGTTGCATCTCCCTGGAATGGAAGGAATTCAACCTTCATTCCTAGATCTGTCATCTGCTGTGCAACTGCAGTTAGAAGAATCATCACAGCTGGCTGTGTCTGATTGTATGTGCGAAGTCGTACTGTCTTTGAGAAGTCAAACTTGGCTTCCTTCAAGAGAGCAATCGCCTTGGCCTTATCAAACTTGTACTTTGGAATAGATGCATCGTGGTGAGGCATACCTGAAGCCACGCCACTGTTAATAACCTTGCCCAGCTTTGGATATACAGCTGGTACCAGGCGGTTCCAATCAATACCGTACTTCAAAGCTTCGCGAGATTTAACGTTGCTGAATTGAGTATTTGGGTTGATTACAAAGTAACGGTAGAACAACACCTGTAGAGGTGCAGCCTTAAATGTAGTTACAGAGTTCATCGCACGAATAGTGTCTGGGTCATTGGTTGTGAAGTAATCCAACTTGCCTGACTTTGCATCTGCTACAAGATTTGATGAAACGATAATATTAATTTCAGAAATCTTTGGCTTTCCACCTTCATACTTGTCATTAGGCACAAGAGTGATGAAGTTACCTTGGCTAAATGTTCCTACTTTGTAAGGACCAGATACAACTGGATTCTTCCAGAAGTTGTTTGTGTCCAGCTTCAAAATATCCTGATCAGCTAATGAGTGCTTTGGCATGATCATGAACTGAGCTAGTACTGGAATCATTGTGTTGATTGGCGACTTTAGAGCGATCGTAATTACATTGCCCTTAGTCGTAATTCCACTCATGTTAGTTGTGTTAGTTCCGGAAACAGCTTCGCTTCCAACAATTTGCTTGAAAGCGCTCACATAAATTGCATTAGATTTTGCGACGCGGAGCAAAGAGTTCATTGACCACACAACATCATCTACTGTGAGATCTTTTCCATCAGACCACTTAATGCCTGATTTCAAGGTGATTGTGAGTGTCTTGCCATCCTTACTAAATTTGTAACCTGATGCTAGATCAGGCTTTACTGACTGTAGATCTGCATTTGCCTTAAACAATGCACGGAACATCGCATGATGCGAGATCGACCCTGAGTTGATCCAAGGTGTTTGAATTGTCTGTACGCCTCCACCACCAGCTGTTACTTCAGCAACGGTGATCGAGTTTGAAGCTGCATTTGATGGAGTGGTAAAGCTGGCTGCTACGAGGGTAGCTCCCAGAATTACCGCGCCAATAGATTTTGAAAGCTTTTTCACTGCATTTCTCCTATCGAGGGTAAGTGAATCTGTGATCCATAACAGTCGGTGACTGTGCTAGACCGGTGACCCAAAACTATAGTATGGTTGGGATAAGTCAAGGATTATGAGGTCTCTTTTGAGTAACAGTTCTGTGGAAAGCGCTCAGCTCGATCCCCGGCTTCTACCTGTCAAAAATGGCCTAATTGTCTCCTGCCAGGTTCCTGATGACACAGCTATTAATACCCCTGAATTTATCGCTGCACAAGCCTTAACAGTTTTACAAGCAGGTGCTGCAGGAATTCGAGCACAGGGAATTCAGAATGTAAGAGCCATTGCTGAAGTAACACAGGTCCCGCTTATTGGTTTAGTGAAGAGATACGACGATAGTTCACCTGTTTACATAACGCCCTCTGTGAGTGATGTGATCGAACTCGAGAGGGCCGGCGCAACTATTGTTGCAATCGATGCAACTGGGCGTTTGCGTCCTGGCGGACAAACGCTCCAAGATTTTATTACCCAGATTCGACTTGAAAGTAATGTCCTTCTTCTTGCAGATGTTGATTCAGTTGATTCTGCACTTGCCGCTGAAGAACTTGGATGTGATGCTGTAGCGACCACACTTTCTGGCTACACCGACATACCAATCACAGGTTTACCAAATATTGG
Organism: Actinomycetota bacterium; assembly: GCA_041175545.1. Taxonomy (GTDB): domain Bacteria; phylum Actinomycetota; class Actinomycetes; order Nanopelagicales; family Nanopelagicaceae; genus Planktophila. The sequence continues at coordinate 1,178 of JBEDES010000047.1, read as the reverse complement.
ATTAATCGCTGAAATTTCTAAGTGTGTAAAAATCCCAGTTATTGCAGAGGGTGGATTTAGTCTCCCGAGTTCTGTGGCAGAGGCACTTACTGCTGGGGCACTATCTGTTTGTATCGGAACAGCAATTACAAACCCTTACTTGCTAACAAAAAACTTTATCACTGCAATTAATTAAGCTTCAATGCTGAACTTGAAGTCATAGAGATCTCCACGCTTTACTGAAACACAGTGCTCCATTGTTTTTCCTCGTGCATCAAAACCAGTTAAATTAAACATTAATGACGGAGTTTTAACCGGCGCATTTAAAATTTCTGCCTGCTCTTTATCTAGCAAAATTGGGGAAACAGTTGACTCTGCTTTTATAACTGCGTGTTCATATACATCGCTGAATATTTCATACAAAGAAGATTTAAGGTCGTGATCTAAAAGCCCGGGCGTATTTTCACAAGGGATGTATGAATCCTCAATTGAAAGAGCGACTCCATCTGCCAGACGTACTCTTTTAATTCTATATGCGTACTCACCAACGGCAATTTGCAAAACTTCCGCAAGTTTCTTATTAGCAATCTTTGTCTTCTCGGCCTTTAAAATTATCGAAGATGGCTTCATTCCTTTTTGTTTGATCTCTTCCGAAAAGGAGATGAAAACCAACTTCTTCGAAAGTTTTTCACCTGCTACATATGTTCCAGAGCCTGGAACGGTGTAAATCAATCCATCATTTTGTAACTCTGAAAGTGCTTGGCGCACGGTCATGCTTGACACATCGTATTGAGTGGCAAGTTGACGAACGGAAGGGATTTGAGAGTGAGGCTTCAACTTTAAGAATTTGGTCTTTAATTTCTCCTGAAGCACAACGTACTTATGCTTCTTAGGTGTTGATGCCATTGTTTTATCTTTCCACAACAACGAGCGAAAAACTACAAGAGCGGAGACGAGGAGATTTGAACTCCTGAAGGGTTTAACCCCTTACCTCGTTAGCAGTGAGGCGCACTCGACCGGGCTATGCGACGTCTCCTTGTTACAGGAGAAGTTTACCTCAACCGATTGGTCTTGCCATCCCTGCCTTGTACGCTAGATGCATGGAAAATTCAGATAAGGCGTTAGATAGAGGCGCAAAGCGTGTTTACGATGTTGCACCATCGGAGGCGTTTGCCGATTTTATGTCAACAGGTTGGGCG
>JBEDES010000046.1:0-4363 GCA_041175545.1 Actinomycetota bacterium | reverse complement strand
AAACTGGTATTGCGCATTGAAGAAGGAGGAGCGAGCTTCGGCCAGTGATGAATCTAAATTAACATCTTTTACACCTGAGGAAAGCTGGGAATAAAGAGCCGATCCAGTCAGCCAAATGACGCCAAATGAAAGTAGCAGCGTTGAAAGAATAACTTTTGCTGCTAAAGAGTTGCGGAGAAAAAAACGAAAGCGGTTCATTTAGGAACCGACGCTCACTCCAGCTTTATAACCAACCCCTCTAACCGTCATGACAATTTCTGGCTTATCAGGATCGTGCTCAACTTTCGAGCGAAGGCGCTGAACATGAACATTTACTAATCGTGTATCGGTTGAATGTCTATATCCCCAAACCTCACCCAAAAGCGCCTCGCGAGAAAAAACTCGTCCTGGTTCTTTAGCTAAAGCAACTAACAAATCAAATTCGAGTCGAGTGAGCGAGATTTGCTTTCCCCCGCGCAGAACTTGATGTCCGGTCACATCTATAGAGAGATCACCGATTTTAAGAAGTGAATTCACATCTGAGTTCGTGCGACGCAGGCGTGTACGGATACGAGCCACTAATTCGGATGGATGTCGAAATGGTTTGACCATGTAATCATCAGCGCCAGCCTCTAAGCCCAGTACGACATCTTGAGTGTCACCTTTTGCACTCAACATCACGATCGGAACCATTGATTCTTTTCTTATCTGCTTGCAGACTTCAATTCCATCTATTCCTGGAAGCATCACATCAAGTAAAACAAGATCTGGAGGATTATTTCTAAACACATCCATCACTTCGTCGCCGCGGCTCACAAGATCCACGTCGATGCCGGCACCTGTTAAAACGATGCCAAGCATCTCCGCAAGATCTTGATCGTCATCGACGACCATGACTAACGTCATTAGCTACCGTGCTCCCAAGAGTTCAAATAAAGTTCTTGTGCTGGTGTGAGTGAATCAATACGACCGCCCATTGAGAGCAACTTAAGGCTTGCAACTTCTTTGTCGATATAAGAAGGAACTTCATGCACACCTGGCTTCAAATTCTTCGCTTCTTTAACGAGGTACTCAGCTGTAAGTGCTTGATCAGAAAATGACATATCCATTACCGATGCTGGGTGTCCTTCTGCTGCCCCAAGATTTACTAAACGACCCTCTGCAATAAGTAGTAGGCGACGACCATCTGCCATGACGTATTCATCGGTTTGGTGGCGCATTTTTGCGTTCTTACTCTTAGCTTTTTGCTCCAGCCAAGCAACATCGATTTCAATATCAAAATGACCTGAATTGGCCATAATCGCGCCATCTTTCATCACCTTAAAGTGCTCTTCACGTAGAACATCACGATTTCCTGTAACGGTGATAAATACATCGCCAACTTTGGCAGCATCTTCCATCGGCATTACGCGGAATCCTTGCATCATTGCATCGAGTGCTTTAGTTGGGTCGATTTCAGTAACAATCACATCGGCGCCCATGCCCTTTGCGCGCTCTGCAACGCCTTTACCGCAATAGCCAAATCCCGCGACGACAACAATGCGACCCGCAAGCAGAAAGTTTGTTGCACGAAAAACTGCATCCAGAGTGGACTGACCGGTGCCATAGCGATTATCGAACATGTGCTTGGTATCTGTGTCGTTGACAGCAATCATTGGAAACGTCAGCGCACCATCTTTAGCCATTTGATTGAGACGAATCACGCCAGTAGTTGTCTCTTCGCATCCACCAGCAATATTTGGAAGTAGCTCTTTACGAGTTGTGTGAAGTGTATTTACGAGGTCACAGCCGTCATCAAATACTTGGTGCGGCTCGATATCGAGGGCTGCATTGATGTGTGAGTAATAACCATCACGATCTACTGCGTTGCGCGCAAAAACCGAAATTCCAAATTCATGCACCAACGCTGCAGCTGTGTCATCTTGAGTTGAAAGTGGGTTTGAAGCACAGAGTGCAATCTCTGCTCCCCCTGCTTTGAGTACGCGCATGAGGTTTGCTGTCTCAGTTGTTACGTGCATACATGCAGCGATGCGAACACCCTTAAATGGTTGTGACTTTTCAAAGCGTTCACGAATTTGCGCCAAAACCGGCATATTGCGTTCCGCCCATTCAATTCTCTTTCGACCTTCTGCAGCAAGTGAGGCATCTGCAATGTCATGGCGTGGAAGAGTTGATGTAACTGGTGAATTCACGTAAATCTCCTTTTATCGGTAATAAATAACAGTTGATTGGACTGTGCTTACCTAAGGCGTAGGGCTCTACTTTGCTAGGCGGCTATCTTCCTAGATTACTGCCCAAATTAGAAAAGTTGCTAGTTAAGGCTAGGCGCGTATTGTGGCGAGCACCTCATCACGAATCTTTTTCATGAGGGCTGAACTATCTGCTTCCACATTCAGGCGAAGTACAGGCTCTGTATTTGATGCTCGGACGTTGAACCACCATTTATCGGAGGTGACAGTAAGTCCATCGAGGTCGTCAACTTTATTTCCGACTTTTTCACCATATTTGCCTTCAATGTTTTTCATCGAGTCGTGCGAATCTTTGACTTTGGAATTGATTTCACCACTCGAGTAGTAGCGACTATACGGCTTCAGTATTTCTGAGAGTGGAGCTTTAACCTCTCCCAAGGCTGCAATCGCATGCAGGGCTGCCAACATCCCAGAGTCTGCTTTCCAAAAATCTTTAAAGTAGAAATGGCCAGAGTGCTCTCCGCCAAAGACAGCACCAGTTTCGGCCATCAATTTCTTTATATAGGAATGTCCAACGCGTGAGCGAACAGCCTTGCCACCATGTTCTTCAACAATCTCTGGAACAGCTTTGGAAGAAATAAGGTTGTAAATAATTGTTGAGCCTGGGCTCTTCTTTAGCTCGCGATCCGCAATGAGCGCAGTAAGGGTTGAAGGGTTAACACCTTCACCTTTTTCATCAACAAGAAAGCAACGATCAGCATCACCGTCGAAGGCAAGTCCGATATCAGCCTTGTGCTTCTTGACTGCTGCCTTAAGATCTTTCAAATTTTCTTCATCGATCGGATTGGCCTCATGATTTGGAAAGGTCCCATCTAATTCAAAATACATTTCAATCACTTCTGCATTCAGCTTGGCAAACACGGCAGGCGCTGTATGACCAGCCATTCCATTTCCAGCATCAATAACGATCTTCAGTGGCCGATTACCTTTCAGTGGCACGAGAGTCAAAAGATGCTCGACGTATTCATCTAGAAGATTGAGTTTCTTCTCAACTCCAACGCTTCGTGGTGCGATTGGAGCACCCTCCATTACTAGTTTTTCGATTGCCAACAACCCAGATTCTTTACCAATTGGACGCGCACCGCTGAAGCAAAGTTTGATTCCGTTGTATTCGGCAGGATTGTGACTTGCGGTAAACATTGCTCCAGGAAAATTAAGTTTTCCAGCTGCAAAATAAAGTAAGTCAGTTGATGCAAGACCTATTCGGATTACATCCATACCTTGTGATGTTACTCCGGCTGAAAATGCATCTGCATAGATCGGTGATGAAGGCCGCATATCTTCACCAATTATGACGGTGGCAGGCTCTCGCTGTTGTTGTAGAAATATTGCAAATGCAACACCTGTGTTGAAACAAAAATCTGCGGTTAATTCTTTATCAACAAGGCCGCGAATATCGTAGGCTTTAAAAATTGACATTACTGAGACGGAACGGCCCGCAGGTGTCCACGCCTTCCAATGTTTGTATGTTGCGTTTGTGAATCTAAATTTTTTGCAGATTCCACGGGAGCTGCTGCGGCTTCACGAACGGCATCAGCGATTGCCATTAAATCATCTTGCGATGGTCCAACCATGCGATCCGCCTGCGCATCTTCTTTAATTACGTTCCAACCATTTGGAACAGTTAATTTCTTTCCATGAACTTCACAGAGATCATATGCATGAGGTTCTGAAAACGTTGCAAGTGGACCAACTACCGCTGTTGACTCTGCATAAATATAAGTCAGAGTCATTGTGGCCATGGCACGGCAACCAACACGGGAGCATCCCCGACTAGTGCGAGCTGTGGCATTCATGTATACAACATTAACCCTAGGGGTGATAAAAATTGTGGATTTCACCGAATAAAGATTTTGTGCCTACGGAGTTAAAACCTGAATACTCGAAGTCGGTACTGCAGATTTCGTTAAAACGCTGCCGGCTTCCAACGGGAAATAACCAGATCCACTTTGTGTTGAAATCAACGCCGCTCCATAAATGCCCTTAGACACATTTGAAAAAGTTATATCCCGAACATTATCTGGAACTTGATACGCGACAAATTCTTCACCGTTGATATCAAAGGACTTTCTCTTTCCATTTTGATAGGCAATAGTCGCGGTCAATGAAATATTTTTTCCAATGAAGACTAATTC
>JBEDES010000045.1:0-4493 GCA_041175545.1 Actinomycetota bacterium | reverse complement strand
TGGGCGTGACAGTTAAGGATGCTGTGGCTCGATTAGATTCAAATGGTGCACTTGCTGGAAGTACCCTAACTATGGATACAGCTTTCTTAAATCTCATTAATAAATTTGGGTTCTCTATTCCAGAAGCTGTTGCCGCTACCTCTACCCGTGCATCGCACAAGGCGGGGTTGCATGATGTTGGAAGTATTTCAGTGGGAAAAAAGGCTGATTTTATTGAATTGACCGCTGACAGAAAGATCCGTTCGTTCTCATAAAGTACTTACTTATTGGCAATTTTTGAGTACAGTATCTCGGGTGTCGACTACATCGATTGTTTCGATCCGCGGCCTAACCCGAACTTTTGGTGAGGTTAAAGCGGTTACTGGCGTTGACCTGGATATTTTTGAAGGCGAATTTATAACTCTGCTTGGACCATCAGGTTCTGGCAAAACAACAGTCTTGCGAATGATTGCAGGTTTTGAAAAACCTGATGCCGGCACAATTTTGCTCGGTGGTAAAGATGTCTCACAGTTGCCACCATATGACCGAGATGTCAATACAGTTTTTCAAGATTATGCACTTTTCCCACACATGGATGTTGTTTCAAATATTGAATATGGATTACGAGTTAAAGGTGTAGATAAAACCGAAAGACGTGCACGAGCTTTGGAAGCTCTCAAACAAGTTCGACTAGAAGGTTATGAAAGCAGAAAGCCTGCACAACTTTCAGGCGGGCAACGTCAACGTGTTGCTCTTGCCCGTGCACTGGTTAATCGCCCATCAGTTTTACTATTGGATGAACCACTTGGAGCTCTAGATCTTAAGTTACGCGAACAAATGCAGATTGAACTTAAGGAGCTTCAGCGCGAAGTTGGCATTACTTTTATCTTTGTAACTCATGATCAAGAGGAAGCGTTGACCATGAGTGATCGAATCGCCGTCTTCAACAATGGAAACATTGAGCAACTGGGAACTCCTCGCGAAATTTATGAAAACCCAAAGAGTGCATTTGTGTCAGAGTTTGTTGGCCAAACAAACAAAATTGATATTGATGGTCAGCAGTTAAACATTCGACCTGAGTTTGTAACTGTGAGTGGAGCAAAAGGTACTGGGGATCGCGTTTATAAGGGTGTTTTGAGAGATGCGATATTTGTTGGCGCAACTACTCGTTACCTAGTTGATACCGAATTAGGCTCGGTGGTTATTTCGACTAGACCGGAAGGATCACTCAATGTGGGTGATCCAGTCGTTGTTTCATGGGATAAAAATAAGGAATTCCTGGTTCGTTAGTTCTGGGAAACCATATTCAATGGCTGAATATGGCAACGTGTAGATGGAGGTACAGATGCATAAGAAGCGTCTGTTTTCACAAATCGCTGCTGCATCTGCGGCAGTATTAATTCTCGCTGGCTGTGGCTCAAGTAGTGATTCTGCATCTAGCGGCGTTCCTAAAGTAGACATGATGAAAGAGCTTGGAGCGGGTGAAGGCCAGGTAAACATCGTCGCTTGGGCAGGTTATGTTGAAAATGGTTCAACAGATCCAAACGTTGACTGGGTGACTGGTTTCGAAAAGGAAACTGGTTGCAAAGTAAATGTTAAGAATGGCGCAACCTCTGATGACATGGTTGCCCTCATGAAGACTGGCGAATATGACGTTGTCTCAGCTTCAGGAGATGCTTCTCTGCGATTGATTTACGGCGGAGATGTTGCTCCAGTTAACACAGATTTGATTCCAAACTATGCAGATATCTTCGATAACTTGAAGATGCAACAGTGGAACTCAGTTGATGGAGTTGCTTACGGTGTACCTCATGGTCGCGGTGCAAACCTGCTCGCATACCGCACCGACATTGTGAAGCCAGCACCAACATCATGGGGCTCTGTATTTGATGCTAACTCTCCATACAAGGGAAAGATCACTGCATACGATTCACCGATCTACCTTGCAGATGCTGCTCTTTATTTAATGAAGACAAAGCCAGAGCTTGGAATTAAGTATCCGTATGCTCTTGATCAAACACAGTTTGATGCTGCAGTAGAACTTCTAAAGGCGCAAAAGCCTTTGATCGGTGAGTACTGGGGCGATTACCTAAAGCATGTTGCATCACTTAAGTCTGGTGGAACAGTTTTGGGAACTACCTGGCAGGTAAATATCAACCTAGCTAAGGGTGAAGGCACAAAGGTTGAAGGAATTAAGCCAGCAGAAGGCTCTACAGGCTGGTCTGATACTTGGATGATTAGCAGCAAGGCTAAGAATCCAAACTGTGCATATTTGTGGATTAACCACATCGCTTCTCCTGCAGCTAACGCAGGAGTTGCTGAATGGTTCGGAGAAGCTCCATCAAATGCAAAGTCTTGTGACTTAACCGCTGATAAGAATCACTGTGCAACATTCCACGCTGCCGATGATGCTTATTGGGAAGATGTTTACTACTGGAATACACCGACAGAGGAATGCCTTGATGGCCGTACCGATGTTAAGTGCATTCCTTATGCTGAATGGGTGAAAGCCTGGTCCAGCTTACGTAACTCATAAGTAATAGGCCGGGCGGAGGTTTTTCCTTCGCCCGGCTTTTCTTATTCCAGAGAAGGGAGAGATGATTGATTGATTCATTGGCAACCACAATGCACAAGAAGCCACGTTTACGTCTTTTTGCTCTTCTTACCGCGCCGGTTCTTTGGCTAGTTGTCGCTTACTTAGGTGCACTTGCAACTTTGCTAGTGACAGCATTTTTCACAATTGATAGTTTTACAGGAAATGTAATTCAGGAATTCAATCTTGGTAATTTTCAAGATATGTTCACAGATGCTGCCTATAAGAATGTGGTTCTACGAACTTTAGGAATAGCAATTGCTGTAACCTTGATTTGCTCCGTCCTTGCAATACCAATGGCTTTTTATATGGCAAAGATTGCAAAGCCACGTAGCCAAAAAGTTTTAGTTGCACTTGTTTTAACTCCCCTTTGGGCTTCTTATTTAGTAAAGATTTATGCATGGCGTTCGATGTTAGAACCGGGTAATGGAGTAATCGATTGGCTACTTGGCCCAATTGGAATTTCTTCACCAGGCTTTGGTGGCCCTGCAATCATTATTGGATTGTCATACTTGTGGTTGCCGTACATGATCCTGCCTATTTACGCGGGGCTAGAAAGGCTTCCAAATAACCTTCTTGATGCCTCTGGCGACCTGGGAGCTCATAACTGGTACACCTTTAGAAAAGTGATTTTGCCCTTGATTTTCCCAAGTCTTGTGGCGGGTTCGATGTTTACATTCTCGTTGAGTCTTGGAGATTACATAACCGCTCAAATTATTGGTGGAAAACTTCAAATGCTTGGCAATGTTGTATATCAAAACTTCAGTATCAATCTTCCTTTCGCAGCAACTATCGCCACAATCCCTGTCACAATTATGGCGATTTACCTCTGGTTAGTTCGCCGCACTGGTGCATTGGCGAGCATGTAATGACAATTTCCAGAAACGCCAGATTGGCACTAGCCGCTCTTATGGGGGTTGGGCTGTCATTTATTTACATCCCGTTATCTGTTGTTGTTATTAATTCGTTTAATGCAAGCAGAACTTTTAGTTGGCCGCCTACTCACTTCACAACTGAATGGTGGAGCAAAGCCCTTACAAATACCGGTGTCCGCGAAGCGATCAAATGGAGCGTACTTGCCGGATTAAGCGCCACGCTAATTGCTTTAGTACTTGGAACTGTTTTGGCTTTTGCGGTAAGTCGTTACCAATTCTTTGGGCGCGAAGTCATTTCATTACTCGTTGTATTACCAATCTCTTTACCTGGAATCGTTACAGGCATTGCACTTAATAATGCATTCACCAAACAACTGGGAATGTCCACCGGACTTCTTACTGTGATTATCGGTCATGCAACATTTTGTATTGTTGTTGTGTACAACAACGCTATTGCACGTCTACGCCGAATGGGAACTAGCTTGCAGGAAGCATCAATGGATTTAGGCGCTAATGGGATAACTACATTTAGATTAGTTACTTTGCCTAACTTGGCTTCAGCGTTATTTGCAGGTGGGCTCTTAGCTTTCGGATTATCTTTTGATGAAATCGTTGTTACTACCTTTACGGCAGGGCCGGGAATTCAAACCCTTCCAATTTGGATCTTCAACAACCTATTTAGGCCAAACCAAGCTCCAATCGTCAACGTTGTAGCGGCAACATTGGTTGTTTTCTCAATTATTCCGATCTATTTATCTCAGCGCCTAAGCCAAGACAGCACAAGTGGTGGTCGTTTCTAACTACGTTTTTTGCGAATAATCAAAGCGGTAATCGCTGCAACTAAAACGATTCCAACCCACTGCCAAAATGAAATTGGAAATGGGGCATGCTCTGGAAGATCTGCACTTCTTTCAGAAACTGTTGAATTAATCGAAAGTGTTGCAACAATTCCAGCATGATCGGTATTGAGATTGTTAGGTGCAGCATTGCCAATCAACTGTGAGGAAACAACCTTTGCGCCATTTCTAGAAAATACATAGTCAAGG
>JBEDES010000044.1:0-4547 GCA_041175545.1 Actinomycetota bacterium | reverse complement strand
CAAGTACACGGTTCCGTAGCCAAGATTTGTGAGTAGCTTTGGAATATAAAAGTCTTCAGCGTTTCCGCTGCGATTTGCAAAGTATGCACAAATTAAGACACCAATTACTCCTGAAACAGAATGCTGGATCGTGTCTTTCTTGATCAATCTCAAGATCGCCAACACCAAGGATAAGGAAAGTGCCGACCACGTTGCCGTCGAAACCTCTTTAGTGAAGTTAAAAACAAGTAAGAAAACAACCGCCGGCACGCCGGAATCGATCAGACCTTTTTTCCCACCTAAAGCATTAACAACTTTGTCGCGATCCTCGTTGTGTTGGCTCATGCGCGACCCGTTGATCCAAAACCACCGGTACCGCGACCCGAGCCTGGGAGTTCATGAACTTCGACAAAGTCAGCACGTTCTACCTTTTGAATTACCAACTGTGCGATGCGATCACCTTTTTTGAAAGTTATGGCTTCCTTATGATCATGATTAATCATGATGCATTGCAGTTCACCTCTAAAGCCGGCATCAACTGTGCCTGGTGCATTGACCATCGTCACACCATGCTTGATCGCTAAACCTGAACGCGGATGCACAAATGCAGCGTATCCATCTGGCAAGGCAATTGAAATTCCGGTTGGAACAAGTGCCCGCTCCCCTGGTTGCAGGGTGATATCAATTCGGGTGACTATGTCAGCCCCAGCATCTCCGCCCTTTGCATACAGTGGAAGCGGGATTGATTCATCCAGTCGCGTAATCAAAACTTGAACATTGCTCATGATCTAAGGATTAACTCCAAAATTCGGATCGACAAATGCCATTAATTCTGGAGTCTTTGCTAACTCCTCTAAATACTCTTTTGGTGCATTGTTCATAAAGTGATCCATAGGAACGACGATGAATAACGCCGCTGCCTTTACGGCAATTTCACCATCTACTGAGTTCAAGCGACCAATCGCTTCGGTGTAAACCTTTCGTCCCTCTTGTCCTGTAATTCGTGCACTGATGTGCAGGGTTGATCCCATAGGTACAGGCTTTAGGAAATCAGTTTCCAAACGACCAGTTACTGCCGGTGCTCGCAAAAGCCACATGAGTTTTCCAAGGGCTTCATCAAATGCCAATGACAATAATCCGCCATGGGCAAGACCGGGAGCACCTTGATGATTTTCATTCACAGTAAATTCTGCAGTGATATCTAAACCTTGACCGGCATATGCAACCAAGTGAAGCCCAGTCGGATGCAGCTCTCCACATCCAAAACAATGACCAAAGTGAGACGGAATTTTGCTACCGATTGCTGGAGCTTTCGGATGTCTCTCTGGGATTACTGCCCCTTCTGGAGCGGTAGTGCTCGGAATACGTGCCATGCCTGAACTTTACTCCTTGAATATCAGATACGGTAATCCTCGTGAGATTTAAAGAAGTGATACGTGCGCCACTCTGGCTAATTGCCTTCGTGTATTTTCTCTTTTTATCTGTGGTTTTATCTATTTGGGCCGCCCTAGGAAATACGCCAGCACTTATTACATTTGGCCTGCTGACAATTTGGCTGGTGTATCTATATTTTAAGACTGCGCTAAAAATTGAAGTTGACCAAACTCATTTGCGCGTGGGCAAAGCTGTTATTGAACACATGTACATTGGAGAGGTAGAAGTTCTTACCCCTGCTCAGGTGAAACTAATTCGCACACGAGATGCCGATCCACTTGCTTTTCTTGCTATTAGATTTTGGAGTAGTAAAGCTATCAAGGTTCAAGTTGTAGATGCGCGAGACAAAACGCCGTACTGGCTGATTACAACTAAAAAAGGAAACGAATTACTGCAAGCTCTAAAGAGTTAGTTGCACTCTTTACAAACTGCTTTAGCGCCTTCGCCTTTTGCTAACTGAGTTATGTGATGAACCAAGAAGCAACGTGAGCATGTGAACTCATCAACTTGCTTTGGTACAACGCGCACAGCAAGTTCTTCACCTGATAAATCTGCACCAGGAAGTTCTAGGTTTTCTGCAGCTTCGGCTTCATCAACATCGATTTGTCCGGATTGAGCATCAACACGCTTGGCCTTGAGTTCTTCTAGAGACTCCTCATGAAGTTCCTCATCAGTTTTTCTGGGTGTGTCGTAATCTGTTGCCATTGCTCTCACCGCCTTTTCAATGCTTCGTCGTTACCGCTTCAAATTGTGCTTGCGGGCGCATCATGGCGCATTTGACTGTGTTCTGCCCTGTATAACGCACGGCGTGTCGGTGTTATTCCCCACTTAAGCGGGATTTCTCGATTCTTTGCGCTAATCCCCCATCCACGCGTGCGTGGATCGAGGTTCCTGTTTCGACGTACTGCTCCGAGAAAATCTCACCCCGCTCGTGAATGGCGTGTACCAAATCTCCTCGGTCATATGGAATCACAACATTAATTTCAACCGATGGCCGGGGCAATGAATTCTCAATTGCATGTAGCAAACCTTCAATGCCGAAACCTGTGCGCACCGAAAATGCATAACTATTGGGTTCTTTACGCAATATCTCCATGATCACATTTGGATCTGCAATATCAACTTTATTGATTGCGATGATCTCTGGAATATCTTTTCCGCCGATCTCATCAATAACCAGACGAACCGCCTTAATTTGTTCAAAGGGATCAGCATGAGACCCATCAACCACATGCACAATCAAATCTGATTCTGAAACTTCTTCCAGAGTCGATTTAAAGGCATCAATTAACTGGTGAGGCAGATGCCTCACAAAACCAACGGTGTCACTGAGGGTGTAAACGCGACCATCACTGGTCTGTGTTTTGCGCACCGTTGGATCCAGCGTTGCAAAGAGGGCGTTTTCAACCAAGACTCCGGCATCAGTTAACTTATTAAGTAAGGAAGATTTTCCTGCATTGGTGTATCCAGCAATCGCCACCGATGGAATGTTAAATCTGCGACGCTCTTGGCGTTTAGTATCGCGCGAGACCTTCATTTCGGCAATCTCTCGACGAAGTTTTGCCATTTTGTCTCTAATGCGACGTCTATCTGTTTCAATCTTTGTTTCACCAGGTCCACGCCCACCGATACCCGCACCACCGGCAGCACGACCACCCACCTGGCGTGATAAAGAATCTCCCCAACCACGCAAGCGTGGGAGTAGATATGCAATTTGAGCTAATTCAACTTGAGCTTTACCTTCTTTGCTCTTTGCATGCTGGGCAAAAATATCCAGAATCAAAGCGGTACGGTCTACGACTTTTACCTTTAACTTATCTTCAAGTTGTCGCAGTTGTGAGGGTGAAAGTTCACCATCGCACACAACTGTGTCCGCACCAGTTGCAGCTACCACTTGCCTGAGCTCGGTAACTTTTCCTGAACCAATATAAGTTGCTGGATCTGGCTTATCTCGACGTTGGATCAGTCCCTCTAAAACTTCAGATCCAGCAGTTTCTGCTAAAGCTTTTAATTCGGCCAAAGAATTTTCTGCATCTTTAATGGTTCCTTCGGTCCAAACTCCCACCAAGACAACGCGTTCTAGTTGTAACTGTCGGTATTCAGCCTCTGAAATATCCTGAAGTTCAGTAGAGAATCCCTGAACACGTCGCAAAGCGTGGCGCTCAGAAAGTTCCTGAGACTGATCAATGTTTTGATCTGCTTCACTTGCATCAAATTCAGCCGCAACTCTGGCGCTTTCTTGAAGGAGTTTTTCAAACTCTAAATCAAAATCTTTACTCAACGAGAAACCTTGAAATATCTACATCGCGAATCAAAACCGCTGGACCAGTAAGGGTCGCATTTGAATGTCCATCAATTGATACTTCAAGTCGGCCCCCTGGTGGATTAATAATCCAGGTTGCCGGAAGTTTTCCCTTAGTGTGAATAGTTGCAGCTAAAGCCACGGCGCAGGTTCCGGTTCCGCACGAACGTGTTTCGCCAGAGCCTCGTTCAAAAACGCGCATTTGTATTGAATTGCCTTCGGTGATCTTTACAAACTCAACATTGACGCCTTCTGGATATGAATCTCGAGGACGAACAACTGGTGGCTCTTTGAGTTCCCCTATGTCAGACATGTCATCTACAAACACAACTGCATGTGGGTTACCCACGCTGATGTTGTATCCATTCCAGATATGCCCATTAGTGCCAGCGGTAATGCTTTCTGACTCATCTGTTACTTGACCCATATTGACTGAAATATCCTCAGTCAGCGGAACTCTTAAGTGCTTAATGCCATCTCGCGTATTAATTGCAAAAATTCCTTCTGGCTGATGTCCGCGCTCAACTAAGTATCTGGCCATCACGCGAATACCATTGCCACACATTTCAGCTAATGATCCATCGGCATTCCGGTAGTCCATAAACCATTTGCCATCGCGCTTAATCATGCGAATCAAACCATCGGCACCAATGCCTGTTTCTCGATTACAAATAGCCGCTGTCTGGGCGGTTGTAATTGAGTGCTCATCGCTAGGATCGAAAACGAGGACAAAATCGTTTTCGGTGCCGTGCCCGTACGTTGCAATCATCGTTGTTAGTTTATCGATTCAAGGATGCGCTGGAGTGCGTTTTGTACCGGTGAAATCCAAGTG
>JBEDES010000043.1:0-4603 GCA_041175545.1 Actinomycetota bacterium | reverse complement strand
GAGATTCCAGAATCAGATTTCGAAGTAGTTGTATTTGATAATCGATCTCCCTCATTGCGACCCCCAGCAGGAGTTTGGGCGTTGCCTGACCTTGTTGGACCGGATACCGATTTGGGAACAGCTGCCGGAAAGTGTGAAGTTATTTGCTTCACCGCCGAACACGGAAATGCATTTAAGGACTTATCTGCCCAACGCGTTCGTGTGCTGCTTGAAGCATGGATCGATCGAACTGCAGAACTGTCTAAGGAAAGTTTTATTGAACACATTGCACCATTTGAAAACCGCGGAGAAGAAATTGGTGTAACGCTTTCTCACCCACATGGACAGATATACGCTTATTCGTATCTGCCGCCGCGTGTAGAAAAAATGTTGGCTGCAGCCAGCAAGTACAAGCAGGAAAATGGCAAAATACTTTTTGATGAAGTAGTAGCACGCGAAATTCGTGATGAGGAAAGAATTGTTGCACGCAATGAGCGATGGATCGCTTATGTGCCCTATGCAGCTCGCTACCCATTTGAAATTCATGTAACACCACTTAACCCAGTGGCTGATTTAACCGAACTCACTGAGGCAGACCGAGATGCATTCCCTGAAATCGCACTTGAAGTCACACGACGGTTAGATGGAGTTTTTGGAATTGAAATGGCCTACATCGCTGCATGGCATCAAGCACCTGTACGTGTTGGACGAGATCTGCTGCGCTTGCATTGGCAGATCACCAGTGTTCGACGCGCACCTGGCAAGTTGAAGTACTTAGCAGGATCAGAATCAGCCATGGGAGCTTTCATTATGGATATGCGCCCTGAGCAATCTGCCGCACAACTTCGCGAAGTAGTTTTGTAATGCGCATTCTGGTTACCGGCGGAACTGGCTACATCGGATCAACTGCGGTTGAAGTTTTACTCAGCCAGGGTTATGAAATCTCAATCCTTGATGACTGCAGCATGGGACATGCCGATACCGTACCTGCGGGCGTGCGTTTCATCGAAGGTTCTCTTTTGAATGCAGCACAAGTTGCTGATGCACTTACTGGCTGTGATGCAGTTATGCACTTTGCCGGCAAATCACTAGTTGGCGAATCAGTGGAAAAACCCGACTTATATCAATCCGTAAATGTTGATGGGACTCGGATTCTGCTGGATGAAATGCGTAAGCAGTCAGTTACAAAGATTGTCTTTTCATCCTCTGCTGCCACTTATGGAGAGCCAAAAGTTGTTCCAATTCTTGAAACTGCAGAAACCCAACCCACTAATCCTTACGGTGCTACCAAGTTGGCGATTGACCACATGATTACCGAAGAAGCAGCCAAGCACGCAATCTCTGCGGCGTCTCTTCGTTACTTTAATGTAGCAGGTGCACTGAAAGCAGATCGTGGTTGGTTAGCAGAGCGTCATAATCCAGAAACTCATTTAATCCCAAACGTTTTGCGCAGCACCGAATCTAATCCAGTCAAGATTTTTGGTACTGATTGGCCAACGGCAGATGGCACCTGCGTTCGTGATTACGTTCATGTAATTGACTTGATCGATGCACACATCAAAGCTTTGAAATCACTCGGTAAGCCTGGTCATGAAATTTACAACTTGGGCAGTGGTTCAGGATATTCAGTCCGCGAAGTTGTAAAAGCGGCAAGTGATGCCATTGGGCATCAGATTCCATTTATAGATTCACCTCGACGTGCCGGAGATCCTGCTGTTCTTATTGCTGACATTTCAAAGGCAAAAAGGCTGCTGGACTGGGCTCCCACCCGTGACATGAGAACCATGGTTTCCGATACCTTAAATTCAATGGCGTAATCATGAGCCAGATAGAGAAGAAATTTTTAGAAACATTTGGCGTCGAGCCAGATTTAGTAGCTGCTGCACCCGGTCGGGTAAATCTAATCGGTGAACACATTGATTACAGTGATGGTTTTGTGTTGCCATTTGCCATCAAAGATCGCACCTTAGTTGCCGCCAGAAAACGTGGTGACACGACAGTTCGTATTGCATCTGCTCAACGCCGAAACAAAATTGTTACCGTTGATATCGGCACAGTTAAACCCGGTTTAAAGGGTGAATGGGAGCGTTACGCCCTCGGAGTCCTTTGGGCTTTAGGCGTTAAAGAAGGTGTTGATCTGTTAATCGATGGGCATGTGCCACTGGGTGCCGGCTTATCTTCTTCTGCAGCACTTGAATGTTCTGTTGCTACTGCCATGAACCACCTTTTTGATTTGGGATTTAGCCTTGAAGAGTTAGCGCGTTTGACTCAAAAAGCCGAAAATCAATATGTCGGAGTCCCCTGCGGAATCATGGATCAATCGGTTTCGTTAATGGCAACCCAGGGTTCGGCTTTGCTACTAGATTGCCGCGATTTAACAACCAAAAACATTCCCTTTGATGTCGCATCTAGCGGTTTAGAGCTTTTGATTATTGATACCCAAGCACATCATGCGTTAACTGATGGAGGTTATGCAGAGCGTCGAGCATCATGTGAATCCGTAGTCGAAAAACTTGGCATTACATCTTTGCGGGAATTAACAATGGAGCAGCTAGAAAAATCACGTGGCTTACTGACTGACACCGAATTTGTACGCGCCCGACACGCAGTGACCGAAATGAAACGTGTTCTAGATTGCGTCCAGGCCCTTAGTGAATCAAATTTCGAACTAGTGGGGCAGTTAATCAATCAATCCCATGCTTCTTTGCGAGATGACTACACCGTTTCTTGCCCAGAACTAGATACGGCAGTTGATGCGGCTTTAGCTGCGGGTGCTTTGGGTTCTCGAATGGTGGGTGGTGGTTTTGGCGGAAGTGCAATCGCACTTATTCAGGCAAGCAAAACAACTGAAACAATCAAGGCTATTGAAAAAGCATTTTCAAATAAAGGATTTAAAGCGCCGCGCTTTTTTACCTCTTTGCCAAGTCAAGGCGCAGAGCTTATTTCACGTCGTTGATTACAACGGGGTAATTGAAAGTACTTCTACCCCACCGATTGCACCCAAAACGTTGAGCAGATCGGTTGGATCATTTCCTGGCACAGCAACGGTGATGTCATCGTAACCACGACCATCTTCAGATTTCACAACTGCGAGCGCACGAATGTCCCCACCTGCTGCGCCAATTGCTGATGCCAAGAGGCCCAATGAACCAGGGCGATCTGGAAGAGCTACGTTAAGTTGAAATAGTGCCATGGGTTAACAATACCCTGACACTATTTCAACCTCGGCCAATTAATTTGACGGCGCAGTTCCTAAAGTGACCTTAAAACTCTGTGAGCCACCTGTTGGAAGAGTTACAGTCACAGTGATTGTCGAGCCCGGAGCGTATGAACGGATCTTTACAATCGCACCCACTTGATCTGCAATCTTTACTCCATCGATAGCTGTGATTACAGATCCTGCAGGAATTCCTGCTTTTTCAGCTCCTTCATTCGGGCTTAAACGACCGATTCGTGCACCGGTTCCTGTAAATGTCGAATCAAAGAAAACTCCCAGGACCGGACGAGTTGATTTTCCAGTCGCGATTAATTCATCAACAACTCGCTTAGCCTCATTGATAGGTATCGCAAAGCCAAGTCCGATGCTGCCGCTGGCTCCGCCTGAGGACAAAGTAGCGATGGCTGAATTAACACCGATAATTCTTCCCTGAGAATCTAGTAATGCTCCCCCAGAATTACCTGGGTTGATCGCTGCATCTGTTTGAATCGCATTAACAAATGATTCGGATCCAAAAGAACCAGCAGTTACCGGGCGATTTAGCGCTGACACGATTCCACTTGTAACGGTGCTGGCCAACCCCAGTGGTGAACCTATTGCAACAACAGATTCGCCAACACTTATTCTTGAAGAATCCCCGACGGTGACAATTGGAAGATTGCCTCGATTAACTCTAAGAACCGCCAGGTCATATGCAATGTCTCGACCAACGATCTGTGCAGGAATTGTGTCCCCGTTAAGTAGCTCGACAGTGATGACGCCAGATGTTGCAGCTGATGCAATCACATGGTTATTTGTGACAATAAATGAGGAAGAACGGTCAGATTTATAGACCCAGCCACTTCCGCTTCCGCCGCCAGTTCCGGAGACAACCTTGATCGACACTACAGATGGCGTAACAAGTGAGGCAATACTTTTCACATCAGATGTTGGTGAACCTAGAGTCAATGCTGTGCGATTTGAAGAGCAGCCATTTGATCCAGCTAAGTACATTGCTTGGTTACGTTTATCCACGCACACTTTAATTCCCAGTGGCTCAGATGTGGAAGCTGTTGCGATTCCGCCAGCCACGGAGGCACCGGCAATGAATGCTGCAATGATTTTGATCGATGACTTTTTCATTTCATCCTCCCCTAAAACATGGCAAAGTTTTCATGACAAACTGAGAGAAAGTTTAAAAACGACTTACTATTTGGTGCAACTTAAGCCAGGACTACCCAACCACCCTTGATAGCGACCTTAACTGTCGGCAATGGATTAGTTGCTGGCCCTGTCACAACTGCGCCTTTTTTAAATGGATCAAAGCTTGCATTGTGAACTGGGCAGACGAGCAATTTTCTAGCACTGAAGTACTTGGTTACTCCACCTTGGTGAGTACAAATTGTTTGATACGCAAAAACGCCGGTC
>JBEDES010000042.1:0-4646 GCA_041175545.1 Actinomycetota bacterium | reverse complement strand
AGACATGTTTGTCATCAGATAGTGCAGCTGTCATTGCCTTTTGCACAGGAAGCGGCACCATCATTCCGCCATGTTTTCTAATTTCGCGAATCCTTGCTATTAATTCTGAGTCACCGATCATTAATGCTGCTCGATAACCAGCCATTGATGAGCGCTTTGAAAGAGAGTGAATAGCCAAAATATTTGTATTGTCTCCCCCGGTATGTGAGAGAACAGAAACAGGATGTGCCGAATGTTCAAATTCTAAGTAACACTCATCAGAAACTAATAATGCTTTGTTAGCACGGGACCACTCGATGCAGGCTTTGATTTCAGAATCACTATGTACTCGACCAGTTGGATTTGATGGAGAGTTCAACCACGCTAAATCAGCACTGGGCCAACTCTTTGCATCGATTGCAACCGGAATAGATTCGGCTCCTGCTAAAACAGCCCCAACGTGATAGGTCGGATATGCAATTTCAGGGATTAAAACTTTCTTTGATTCCAAAATTGTTGGAAGCCATGCAACCAACTCTTTAGATCCAATCAGTGGCAGAACATCAAAATCTCCTGTTGCACCTAAGCGCTCTACCGCCCACTTCTTGATAGCTGATCGAAGTTCTGGTGTTCCAGCAGTCACTGGGTAACTTGGAGAGTTTGATGCATCGCGAAATACCTGCTGAATAAATTCTGGGGTTGGATCAACAGGGGTGCCTTGTGAAAGATCGATAATTCCTTGCGGGTGCGACCTAGCTGTATCTCCGTAAGGTGCGAGTGCATCCCAGGGAAAATCTGGGAGCTGGCCGCGCAATGCTTACTCGCTCTTTGGTGGAAGGGCAGATACTGATGCGTGATCTGTGCCTGTTGGGCCGACCTTGCTTGCACCGCCTGGTGAACCAATTTCAATGAAGAACTCTGTATTGGCCTTGCTGAAATCTTTCCACTGTCCTGGAACATCATCTTCGTAATAGATAGCTTCGACCGGACACACTGGCTCACACGCTCCACAATCAACGCACTCATCAGGCTGGATGTAGAGCATACGTCCGCCTTCATAGATGCAGTCCACAGGGCATTCTTCGATGCAGGATTTATCCTTTACATCGACGCAAGGTTCAGCGATCACATACGTCACGGGCTGCCTCCAAAAAATCGAGTGAGTTAGTTACGGGGGAATTCTAACTCCTCCGTCGGCCAGTGCGCGATATTTGCCCCATCGGTTTATCGTTCTACTATGCCAACCGAGCTAGAAAGCACTTTTGCCTCATTAGTTGGCAAAAGGATCAGTATCCGGCTCCACGATCCAGAAGGTGGGTTTCGAGACATCGTTGGCTATCTGGAAAGCGCATTCACCCTGCGAAATCGCCACGGGAAGTTAATTGAATTTGCACATGATCAAATCTTCATCTGGCGTGAGGTGATCGAGCGATCATGAAGTTATACGACACCCAATCTCGACTCCTAAAAGAGACTTCCAGCGCAAGTGGCAATCTTGCAATGTATTGCTGTGGCCCAACGGTCTATCGCGATGCACATGTGGGCAATCTACGAACCTTCATGCTGGCAGATTTGATTTCAAGAGTTGTTGCTTTAAGCGGAGTCAAAGTTACTTTAATTCAAAACATCACTGATGTCGGGCACATGTCCGAAGACTTTGCCGAAGATGACAAGATTTTGTCCCAAGCAACATTAGAAAAAGTTAGCCCACTTGCAATTGCCCGAAAATACGAGGAAAAATTTCATCACGATTTAGCACTTTTAAACATTGCTACAGCCGATGCATATCCCCGAGCTAGCGAAACCATCGATCTAATGCAAACGATGATCGGTGAGTTAATATCTAAGGGATTTGCATACATTGGCGATGACAAATCTGTTTATTTTGATGCGCAAAAATTTTTCGGTTACGGTGAGATAAGTGGCAACAAACTAGATTCTCTTAAGCCAGGGCATAGATACGAATACCACAATGACGGTGCCAAAAAGTTTCACGCAGATTGGGCATTATGGAAAGCAGCTGGTGAGCGAAGCGAAATGATTTGGGATTCTCCGTGGGGTCCCGGTTTTCCTGGTTGGCATATTGAATGTTCTGCAATGTCCATGAAAATGTTGAATCAACATGTGGATGTGCATGTTGGTGGAATTGATCTGCGATTTCCGCATCACGAAAATGAACGTGCGCAATCAAACGCTCTTATTGGGCGTGAAGCTGTAGATCTCTGGGTTCATGGAGAGCACCTGTTATTTGAAGGCAAAAAGATGTCGAAAAGTAGTGGAAACGTCGTTCTAGTGAGCGACATCATGGCCCGCGGGATTGATCCATTAGCCCTGAGATTATGTTTCCTAGAAAATCGCTATAGATCTCAAATGGATCTGACATGGAACTCCATTAATGCAGCAGATGAAACCTTGAAGCGTTGGCGAAGCAAAATGGCCACGTGGGGGCAATCAACTGATATCTCTACTGATCCTGAGATTGAAACAGCTTTTAATAATGATCTTGACACTCCAAAGGTCATTATTCGTTTACGAGAAATCGAAAAAAGTAATCTGGAAGATAAGCGCGCAATATTTTTATATGCCGATCAAGTTCTTGGCTTAGATCTAGATCGACCTGTGGTGGCACGTGAGCTAACTGATCAGATGAAAAAACTTCTTGATGAACGCGTCAAAGCACGCAGCGAGAAACGTTGGGCAGATAGTGATGTATTGCGAGTTCAATTAGAAGAACTTGGATTACAGATTAAAGACACTGCCGAGGGGCAAATCTGGAGTTAAAGCGGAGTTAATATCGCAATTACAACTGCGATGAATCCAAAGTTAATGAGAGAAATTCCGATGGAATCTCCTTGAATCAAATACTCTTCATTAACTCCAGGAAATCCTGCACGCAAAATTACAAATCCCCAAGCTGCAGCTGCAATGAACCTATAAATCCGTTTTCCCCATATGCGCCCTGCTGCCCAAACACCAATGCAGGTGGCTGTAATTGAGAGTATTAACCCAATAGGTGGATAGAAACTGTAAATAAAGACAGAGCTTGCACCAAGTGCCAATCCTAAAAGAAGTGAAAATAAGTAGCGCATTAGAGAACTACACCTGATGTTAAATCTATTTCACGTCCAGCTGAATCAAAAGGTGCACTCTTTGTACCTTTAACTAAGGTGTAGTACTCATCTCCCCAAATCTGCATTCCAAGATTATTCGAAAGAGCAAAGAATGGGCCGTCTAAAGCGATTTGAGTTTCATGTGCTTTCATGGCCGCCATCTTCAAATCAACATAAGCAGAACCATCAATCAAAGTGGTTACAAACTCATCATCTTTGGCAAATGGAACATCATCAATACTTTCTGCACCAAAGAAATCTGAACCAATTTCCTTCATCTTCTCCATGCCTTGAGCAATTACAGATTTAGGAATTGTGTTCCAGTAAATCTTTTGAATCTGCCAAGTAGATAATTCAGAGGCACGCATTGCAACTCTGTGTGCCTGAATGTGATCAGGGTGGCCGTATCCACCAATTTCATCATATGTAATCAAGATGTGGGGTTTTACTTCATCAATAACATCCACAAGAATTTTTGCTGCAGTATCTAAATCTGCTTGCCAGAAAACATCAGGGCGGTTATTTGGTGCTGTACCCATCATGCCGCTATCTCTAAACTTTGTAGATGGTGCTCCAAGGAATCTAAAATCTGAAATTCCAAGAGCTTTCATGGCAAGTGCGAGTTCTGTTTCGCGATGTGATCCAAGCAAGTCTTGTTCAGAACTAGCTAGATGTGAGAGCCCAGGAACTAATACTTCGCCCTCTTCGCCTCGAGTGCAGGTCACAAGCGTTACTTGAGCCCCACGATCGGCATAAAGAGCCATTGTTGCTCCATTGTTGATGGTTTCATCATCAGGATGTGCATGTACGAGCAGGATGCGAATACCTTCATATGGGCGGTTCATGATTGGTAATTCTGCCGTACGATTACACCAATGAGTAACGTAGACACCACCAACAAGGCGCGCTTGCCTCGCGATGAGCGCCGAGCATTGTTGCTTTCAGCAGCCCTTGAAGTTTTCACAGCTGCTGGCTACCACTCAGCTGCAATGGATGAAATTGCAGATCGTGCAAATGTTTCAAAGCCGGTTTTGTACCAGCACTTCCCATCAAAACTAGAGCTTTATCTGGCAGTTCTGGATTTGCACATCGATTCCTTGGTTTTTGAGATTCAAAAGGCAATTGCTTCGACTCCGGATAACAAAGATCGAGTCCATGCAACTGTTGATGCATACTTTGCATTCATTGAAAAGGAAGGTGAAGCCTTTCGCCTACTTTTCGAAAGTGACATGAGCGTTGAACCACAAGTTCGCGAACGTCTTAACCGTATGACTTATGACTGTGCAGCTGCAGCAAGTGCTGTGATTGCTCTTGATACTGGCCTACCAAAAGAGGCATCAATGCTTTTGGGTGTTGGAATGATTGGTTATGCGCAAGTAACTGCTCGTCACTGGCTCGAACGAGATAGCAAGTTGAGTCGACAAGAGGCTGTGGAACTAGTTCACAACCTAATGTGGCGAGGCATTTCAGGTTTCCCGCGCAATTAATCCGATAGGAACAAATTTATATGTCACCAACATTTGCCGAACTGCCCCTGCGCAGCCAAACAATTGAAGC
>JBEDES010000041.1:0-4654 GCA_041175545.1 Actinomycetota bacterium | reverse complement strand
ACCCCTAGAACATGAGATTTCTCAAGCACTTGCAATGATGGCTGAGATCGAAAGTCGTGGTGGCGCAACAGTTTATCGATTCACAGAAGCGACAATTCGCAGAGCTTTAGATCATGGTAAAACGGGTGATGAGATTAAGAGTTTTCTTACTAAGACATCGAAAACTCCGATGCCACAACCTCTTGAATATTTAATTGCAGATGTTGCCAAGAAGCACGGAAAACTTCGTGTTGGTAACACTTCATCATTTATTCGATGTGAAGACACTGCTTTGATTTCTCAAATCATGAATGATAAAAAGTTAGAAATTTTGTCTTTACGTCGTATTGCCCCAGAAGTTGTTATTTGCGACATGGATGCAACTGATGCAATGCGAGTGTTGCGAGAGGCTGGTTATTTACCTGCCGGAGAATCAGCAAATGGAATGATGTTAACTGGACCTAGATCTAACCGATCAATTGCAAAGCCAAGGCCTCCACGAATTATTGGTGAGATAGAAACGCCAACACCAGATGTGATCAGCGCTGCAATCAGAGTTTTGCGAACCGGAGAAAAATCTACACACCGTCAATCAAAGCTTCGCCAAGTTGCAAGTGAAGCATTAGGGCAGTTGCCGCGCACCACCGCTAATGAAACTATGGAAATTCTCAATCAATACATCACCGATGAAAAAACGCTATCTATTGGCTATGCCGATAACAACGGCGGAGTAACGCATCGAATCATTGATCCCATCCGAATAAGCGCTGGAGCCTTAATTGCCAAGGACCATGCAACGGGAGAGGTGCAATCCTTCAGAATTCCACGTATCACCGGCGTAGCACCGCTATAGACTTATCCCATGTTGGCCGACCTCGAAGCGTTAGTTAAGTTGGAATCACCAACTGAAGATCTTCAGGCTTGCCGCGATGTCATCGCATTAGCAAACGAGATTGCTACCCGTGTTCTAGGAAAACCTGCCGAAATTCGTGAAGTTAATGGACGTCCAGTTTTTTGGTGGGGTTCTACAACTCCTGAGGTTGTTGTACTTGCACACCTAGACACAGTTTGGCCAAAAGGTTCATTTCAACCTTTGTGGCAAGTAGAAGGTACAGCAGCACGTGGCCCCGGAGTTTTCGATATGAAAGCTGGATTTATTCAAGCTTTGTATGCAATGAAGGGAATCACTGGCAACGCTGCACTGGTTGCAACAACAGATGAAGAAACAGGCAGTGCAACTAGTAAAGAGTTCATTAAAGAGATTTCAGCAAAGGCCAAAGCTGTTTTAGTTTTAGAAGCAACTTTAGATGGAAAAGTTAAGACTGGAAGAAAAGGTACAGCGATGTACCAAGTCAAGATTCACGGCAAGGCTTCCCACGCTGGCTTAGAACCAGAAAAAGGTGTTAATGCAACAACTGAAATTGCTCACGCAGTTTTGGCAATTGCAGCGATGGAAAACCCAGAGCATGGAACAACAGTTGTTCCAACAACATTGCATGCCGGAAACACAACAAATACTGTGCCGGACTTGGCAGTTCTAGATATTGATATTCGTTCATATTCGATGGCAGATCTACAACGTGTTGATGCCGCAATCAAAGCTCTAAAGCCAGTTAATACAAATACGCGTTATGAAATCACTGGAGGCTTTAATCGTCCTCCACTTGAAACATCATCGACTATGGCTTTGTACGAGCGTGCAGAGAAAGTTGCTAAATCTCTTGGAATGCCGCCACTAGGCCACGCATCTGTTGGCGGAGCAAGTGATGGAAACTTTGCTGCCGCTGCAGGTGCGCAAGTGCTAGATGGGCTTGGTGCAGTCGGGGCTGGAGCTCACGCCGCGCATGAATGGGTAGACATCAGTACCCTTGAAGATCGCAGCAAACTATTGAATGCGCTAATAAAGGATTTACTTAATGAGTGATGGTCCACTAATTGTTCAGAGCGACAAGACGCTTCTGCTCGATATCGACCATCCAATGTCAGTTGAATGTCGTCGAGCAATTGCTCCCTTTGCTGAATTAGAGCGCTCCCCCGAACATATTCATACATATCGCTTAACACCTTTGGGGTTGTGGAACGCCCGTGCTGCTGGTCATGATGCAGAGCAGGTAATTGACACCTTAATTAAGTACTCAAGGTATGCCGTGCCTCATTCAATTCTTATTGATGTTGCCGAAACAATGTCTAGGTACGGACGTTTGCGACTTGAAATGGATCCAGTTCATGGATTGATTTTGATTACGACTGATACTGCAGTTCTGGAAGAAGTTATTCGAGCAAAGAAAATTGCTCCACTTCTGGGAGCGCGCATTGATGCTGAAACAATTACGGTTCTGCCTAGTCAACGTGGCCAAATTAAACAATCACTCTTGCGCTTGGGTTGGCCAGCTGAAGATTTTGCAGGTTACGTCGATGGACAAGCGCATGCAATCAGCTTGGTAGAAAAAGATTGGAAGATCCGCCCATATCAAGAATTAGCTGCTGAAGGATTTTGGCATGGTGGTTCAGGTGTGGTTGTACTTCCATGTGGTGCTGGAAAAACAATTGTTGGCGCAGCAGCAATGGCACACGCCAAAGCAACCACTTTAATTTTGGTAACAAATACAGTTGCCGCGCGCCAATGGCGTGATGAACTGCTAAAGCGCACCACTTTAAATGAAGATGAAATCGGCGAGTATTCAGGATCAAAGAAAGAGATTCGCCCCGTAACTATTGCCACTTACCAAGTTATGACAAAGAAGAAGAATGGGGTTTATGCCCACTTGGATCTCTTTGATTCTTATGACTGGGGTTTGATTATTTACGATGAAGTTCACTTACTACCCGCACCGATTTTTCGATTTACTGCAGATATTCAATCTCGCCGACGTTTAGGACTAACTGCAACTTTGGTACGAGAAGATGGCATGGAGGGTGAAGTTTTCTCTCTTATTGGCCCCAAGAGATTTGATGTCCCGTGGAAAGAGATTGAAGCCCAGGGATATATCGCACCTGCTGAATGTATTGAGGTTCGAGTCAATCTGACTGAAACAGAGCGCCTTGCTTATGCAACCGCCGAACCTGAAAACCGCTACCGAAATTGTGCAACAACTCGTACCAAGCGAGACGTTGTAGAAGCGCTAGTGGAAAAACACGCTGAAGATCAGGTGCTGGTCATTGGTCAATACATTGATCAACTTGATGAGCTATCCGAAGTTTTAGGTGCACCGCTAATCAAAGGCGAAACACCAATTAAAGAACGCGAAATTCTCTTTAATCAGTTTAGAACTGGTGAGATTAAGTGTTTAGTTGTTTCTAAAGTGGCTAACTTTTCTATTGATCTACCGGACGCAACTATTGCGATTCAGGTTTCTGGTGCATTTGGTAGCCGTCAAGAAGAAGCGCAACGTTTAGGTCGTATCTTGCGTCCAAAATCAGATGGTCGTGGAGCAAAGTTTTACTCTGTGATTTCACGTGACACTATCGACCAAGATTTTGCACAAAATCGTCAACGCTTCTTAGCTGAGCAGGGTTACAGCTACAAGATCATTGACGCTGACGATGTTTTTCAAGGGAAGATCTAAATCTTTCTGGATCTACTCGCCAATAATCATGGTGAATACCATCAATATGTGTGACTGGAATTTGTTCACCATACAAACTTTGTAATTCTTCATTTCCATCAATCAAAATCTCTTTAATCTCAAAATTCAGTTCATCTTTAAGGGACTCTAAAACCTTTAATGCATCTTCACAAAGATGGCAACCAGTTCGGCCATAAATTGTCACGATGGTCATTGATTCGCCCTTTCGCCCCTGTTAATTCACATAGAGAATTGATAATTCCTACCCCTGACCTTAACCCACGCTTAGAGCCCTGATACGGTGTGACCATGATGCGCATGAAGAGAATGGGGCCTTTTGCTCTAGCTGGCGCATTAATTCTTGGATTGTTAACCGCACCTGCAGCGCCCGCTCTTAGCTTCAAACAAATCCCCGCTACAAATTGGGGACACATCTATGCGGGTACCGAACCAACAACGACAATAGCAAGCCCGACAAGAAGCAAAAATCTTGAAGTTAAATCATCCTTCCAAGTTAAGTACAACAATTTTCCAGAATGGGCTAAGAAAGAGGTTCAGGCCTCGATTGATGTTTGGTCTGCAAACTTCAAATCATCAGTTGTTATCTCTGTAGATGCTTCGTGGGGACGTTCAAGTTCGTGGGGTGTTTTAGGTAGTGCGCGCCCAGGAAGTTTCTTCTCGGGATTTCCAGGTGCACCTGATGCATCTCTTTGGTACCCATCAGCTCTTGCAAACGCTTTAGCCGGTAGGGATTTAGATAAGAAGAACCCTGAAATAGTTATCCAAGTTAATTCAGCAGCTTCTTGGAATTCCAGAGGTGACGGTGTTCCATCCGGCAATGAGTATGACTTGCAATCTGTTTTCTTGCACGAACTGGGTCACGGTCTAGGTTTTCTCTCTAACGATGCTTACGATCCATTCTTTGGAATAGGAAGTCTGGATCAGCCAACTCCTTTTGATGCGTACCTTCAGACAAGTGATGGTCGTCGTTTAGCCGATCTTCCAACACCGTCCAAAGAATTAGGTATCGCACTAACTACTTCTTTGGTGTGGTCAGGTGTTAATGGAGTTAAAGCAAATGGCGGTGTTAAGCCCAAGATGTACACACC
>JBEDES010000040.1:0-5022 GCA_041175545.1 Actinomycetota bacterium | reverse complement strand
CCATTCCGAACCCGGAAGTTAAGCCTCTCAGCGTCGATGGTACTGCAAGGGTGACCTTGTGGGAGAGTAGAACGTCGCCGGACTTCTTTTATAAAAAGGGGCGCTTTAACCAGCGCCCCTTTTTTATTTCTCACTTTAAAACTTCAAATCATTACAATTTGATTGAAAAAAAGTAAAGTTATGAAAAGGTAGAGAAGAACAAAAGAGAAAAAGCATTCAACTCTTCTTCTTTTGTAAAAAGAATTTAGTAAAGCATATGAAGAAAAGGAGTTATTGCTGATGGCCGATAGAGATTCACGCCCTGACAGAGCTTCCAGCAATACACCTAGAAATAGTTCACCTAGAAATAGTTCACCTAGAAAACCAAGTGGACCAAACTCATCCCGAAGACGCGAAGATTTACCTGCAAGAGGTGGTTCATTAACTCGCGCCGGAGCACCACGCCAAACTAGAGATGGCTCAAACCCACGCGGGGCAAGGCCTGCGCCCATCCAGCGAGAACAATCACGATTGCGCCCCAGAATTTTTGAACCTGATATTCCTGAAGAGGTCACAGGTGAAGAGCTAGAAAAATCAGTAAGGGCCGAATTGTTAAGTCTTTCTCCGGAGAACGCGAAAGTGGTTGCACGACATTTAGTGTGCATTAATTTGTATCAAGACAGCGACCCTTTGCTTGCTCACAAACATGGAATAGCAGCCGCTCATCACGCAGGGCGATTAGCCGTGGTTCGAGAGACAGCAGGTTATGCCGCGTACAGAGCTGGATATTTTGAAATTGCATTAAAGGAATTACGCGCAGCATTTAGAATCTCTGGCGATGTCTCGTCATTGCCTGTAATGGCAGATTGCGAACGAGGGTTAGGAAATCCACTCAAAGCGTTATCTCTTGCTGGATCACCTGATGTTAAAAAGTTGGCCAAAGCTGAAGAGATTGAAATGAGAATTGTTGCAGCCGGTGCTCGCCGGGATCTTGGGGAGTTTGATGCAGCTGTAGTGACATTAACGTGTAAGGAATTAAACAATGAAACTGATGATTGGGCTGTGCGCTTGCGCTATGCATACGCAGACGCCCTTGAATCTGCCGGACGGATCGAAGAATCAAAACTGTGGTTTTCTAAATGTGCGCAACTTGATAATGAAGAATCCACGGATGCATCAGAGCGAGCATGAGAATTGGCACCCACAAAAATTCGCTTTTGCTCGATTTCACCCAGTCCACTCATACGTTATTTAGACTCGGTAACCCCTCCACTTAGGTAGGCTAAACCTCATGAGCAGAAGCAACGACCTTAGATCGACATTTAAATCATTTACTGAAAACCTAGCTTCAGGTAACAAGTCTGCAACGGAAGTCGCCGGATCAATCAATGAATGGCTAAAAGAAGGCGGAGAGGCCTTGAGGCTAAAGATTGAGGATGAAGTAGAACGCTCCGTTTCAAAAATGGGATTTATCAAGCGTGGAGAATTTGAAGCTTTGAGACAACAGGTCGCCGAACTAGCAAGTTCGGATCACGTGAGGCATGAGCCAAAGCTAAAAAAACAAAGCGCAAAGAAGGCCTCTCCAGCGCGCAAGTCAACTTCTTCGAAAATCAAAACCACGGCCACGAAGAAAAGTTCAAGCTCTCGTACATCATCGGCGCTAAAATCGTCCCAGGCCAAAACATCAAGCAGAAATAAAAAGGTAAAGTGATGGAAAACAACGAAGACTTTAACGGGCAGATTCAACCTTTGGATGTTACTTCAGAAAACCTAGTGGCCGAGATACGTGCTGATTTAACTGAAATTGATGCAATGGACGTGAGTGATCACGCAGAGCGTTTTGAACAACTACACACGAAGTTGAATACTGCATTGTCTTCTATCGACGGCATGTAAAGGCCACGATGAAGACTAGATTGGATGCTGAATTAGTCCGCAGAGAACTAGCACGATCTAGAGATGCTGCTGCGGACTTAATTGAAAAGCGTTCTGTTCTAGTAAATGGAATTCCAGCAACAAAACCTGCAACGCAGGTTGACGCTCAAACATCGATTGTAATCGCAGGTGATAGAGATGATTTTGTCTCTCGAGGCGGTCACAAACTAGATGGCGCGCTGTCACATTTTACTGGCGTGAGAGTTGAAGGACGACGTTGTTTAGATGCCGGGGCTTCAACAGGAGGATTTACAGATGTGCTCTTGCGCCGCAACGCAGCGCATGTGGTCGCCGTTGATGTTGGTTATGGCCAATTAGCTTGGGAGCTTCGCCAGAATGATCGAGTTACAGTATTAGATCGAACCAATATCCGTCATTTAACTGGCGAGATGGTGGGAGAGCCTATTGATCTAGTTGTAGCAGACCTATCATTTATTTCATTAACGCTAGTTCTTCCTGCCCTTGCGGCCGTTTCCAAGTCCGATGCTGATTTTGTTGTTATGGTGAAACCACAGTTTGAAGTTGGTCGAGAAAAGCTAGGAGCTGGTGGGGTAGTTCGTGATCCACAACTTCGCAGGTCTGCAGTAATCGATGTCGCGCAATCAGCCTACGATGTCGGGCTCGGTACTTTAGGAGTAACGGCTAGTCCACTTCCTGGACCTGCTGGCAATGTAGAGTATTTTCTGTGGTTGCGCAGAGGTGCTCCCGAAATCGATGTGAAAGCCATTGATGAAGCAATAGCGAAGGGTCCACAGTAATGCGAAATCTTCTCGTAGTCTGTAATCCTTCTCGAAAAGATGCTGTTAGCGCCGCCATAGAACTTCAAAAATCACTTTCTTCTTCTTTTGAGATTTTTACTATTTCAGATGTAGAGATTGCGGGAATTAAAAAAGTAAAGATTAGTGATCTTCCCGAAATTGAAGTAGCAATTATTCTAGGAGGAGACGGAACAACTCTAAGAGCAGCCGAAGTTGCCCATCTAAGTCAGGTACCACTACTTGGTGTAAATCTAGGTCACGTTGGATTCTTGTCTGAGGTAGAAGAATCCAATATCTCAGATGTTATCTCTGCAGTCCTTAACAAAAGTTATGTTATCGATTCCCGAATTACACTCAAATATGAAGTGAGCAGAGACGGGAAAGTCATTGATTCGGGATGGGCCCTCAATGAGGTTACCGTCGAACGAGAAAAAGCCACCATGGTTGAACTGTTTTTAGAAATTGACAATCGTCCTATCTCTAGATGGGGATGCGACGGACTGATCTGTTCGACACCAACTGGCTCTACTGCGTATGCATTTTCTGCTGGCGGACCAATTGTTTGGCCAGAGGTAGATGCTCTTGTTGTTTTACCAATATCAGCTCATGCGCTTTTTTCTCGCCCATTAGTAATATCTCCAACATCCAAGATAGTTGTCGGAATCGAATCTGCCGAGGCATTGCTATCTGCTGACGCACTTCGTAAATTCCCATTGATTGCAAAGGACAAGGTCCTTGTAACGAAGAATGCTGGAATTGTTAATTTGGCGCACTTAAAAAACACCTCATTTAGTGACCGTCTTGTAGCTAAATTCAAGCTTCCCGTTGAAGGCTGGCGTGGTGAGTGAACGTACATTTCTTGAAGAAATAACTATTCGCTCCATCGGGGTTATTGATCAATCTACTTTGGAAATTTCAAAAGGTTTAACTGTTTTATCAGGTGAAACAGGTGCCGGTAAGACAATGATTTTGACAGCATTAAACCTAATTCTGGGTGGGAAGTCGGATAGTTCATTCATTCGAAAAGGCTCCGAACGGTTACTGGCAAGCGGTAAATTTGCTGTGCCAAAATCATCCGAAGAACTCTTCGAGGAGCTTATTGTTGAAGATGGCCAGTTGATCATTACTCGTACGGTAAACAGCGATGGAAAAAGCAAAGCAACTAGTAATGGAGTAAATGTCACAGCGGCAATGTTGAGTGCAGCGGCAAGTAATCTTGTAGAGGTCCATGCCCAATCTGCTAGTCAAGGAATTTCGAAAGGTTCTAAGCAAAGGGAATTACTCGACAGATTTGCACAGATAGATCTAACGCAGTACCAAAAATGCCTTAACTCCTACCAAGATATGAAGGCTCGAATTTCTGCTTTAACGAAATCTATTGCTGATAAAGAAAAAGAGCTCTCAGTATTAGCGGAGTTCTCTGACGCGTTCTCGAAAATTAAACCTAAAACCGCTGAAGTAAGTGAGATTGAAGCAGAGATATCGCGCCTCTCTAGCGTTCAAGAGTTAGGAGTTGCAACCCAGGAAGCATCATCTGCAATTTCTAGTGAAGATGCAGGAGCGCTCATGGCTTTGGGCATGGCTCGACGCTCTCTTGAAAAGGCTAAAGAGATGGATCCATCCTTAGATGGGATCTATCAACAGGTAAGCGAAAGTTATTTCACGCTCGATGATGCAAATATCGCGCTTAATTCTTATGTAACTTCACTTGAGGCAGACCCACAAAGATTGGAGGCGTTGCATTCTCGAAAGGCAGAACTAGTTGCATTTTTGAAGCGCTACGGAACATCAGAGACTCATGATGAAAGTATCCAAGAATTAGGTATTAAATTTGCAAATAGTGCAGATGCAATTGCAGATCTCAATGGTGGAGATGAAAGATTAAATCAACTTAACAATGAGTTAAAGGTTATTAAAAAGGATCTTTTAACAACTGCTCAAGATCTAAGTGCTAAACGTAGAAAAGCTGCTGAGGAATTATCCGATGCAGTTACCAATGAGATTCAGGCATTGTCAATGCCTCACGCAC
This sequence comes from Actinomycetota bacterium, assembly GCA_041175545.1. GTDB lineage: Bacteria > Actinomycetota > Actinomycetes > Nanopelagicales > Nanopelagicaceae > Planktophila. Next base: position 321 of record JBEDES010000040.1, on the reverse strand, counting down.
GATTTGTGGTTCAAGTTGTTTCTCCAGACTTTAGTGCACCAAAGGAATCTGATTTTGCGGTTCACGGATGTGATGAAATTTCTATGCACATTCAATCCCATAAGGATGCGCCATTAGTGGCAGTTGCAAAAGGTGCAAGTGGTGGAGAAATGTCAAGAGTCATGTTGGCGCTAGAGGTGGTAATTGCATCAACCCATCCAATCGGCACATATGTTTTTGATGAGGTAGATGCTGGCGTAGGCGGGAAAGCTGCTATCGAAGTTGGTCGACGCCTTTACCAACTTTCAAAGCATGCACAGGTAATCGTCGTAACGCATCTTC
>JBEDES010000039.1:0-5129 GCA_041175545.1 Actinomycetota bacterium | reverse complement strand
CAACACCGTATGCATTTACATTTTGTCCCAAGAGAGTAATTTCAATTACTCCTTGATCAACTAATGCCTTTACCTCATTGAGAATATCTTCTGCATTTCTATCTTTTTCAATACCGCGAAGAGTTGGCACAATACAAAATGTGCAAGTGTTATTGCACCCTACAGAGACTGATACCCATGATGAAAAAGCTGAAAGCCTGCGTGCTGGCAATGTTGAAGGAAAATGCTCTAACGCTTCCAAAATCTCTATCTGAGACTCTTCTTCAATTCGAGCACGTTCCAAGAGCACAGGTAGTGAACCAACATTGTGAGTACCGAATACAACATCAACGTACGGGGCCTTTTTGATAATGGTGGCTTGGTCCTTCTGGGCAAGGCAACCTCCAACAGCTATCTGCATCTGCGGGTTTGCCTTTTTTATCGGGGCTAGAAAACTCAAGTTTCCGTATAGTTTATTGTCAGCATTTTCACGTACTGCGCATGTGTTGAAAACAACTAGATCTGCTTGTTCGCCCTCAATTACAGGAACATAACCTGCCTCATCCAATAAACCTGCAATGCGCTCTGAATCATGCACGTTCATCTGGCATCCATAGGTTTCTACCAAATAAGAACGGGTCATGTCAGCCTATTTTCAAAATCTCTGCGCATGTTGATAACTCTACTTGATCCCATAGTTTTCATAGTTGGTAGTTGTTAACGATTCTTTTTTGCACGTTCAGTGGCTTGCTCTGCGCGCCACTTTTCAATCTCTTTATGATTCCCACTGAGCAAAACTTCAGGTACCTGCAAGCCACGCCAATCTGAAGGTTTAGTGAAATTAGGATATTCAAGATAACCCTCATCATTATGTGATTCTTGATCAAGTGATTGAGGATTTCCGAGTACTCCAGGAATCAATCGAGTAATTGCTTCAATCATGACTAGTGCAGCAACTTCTCCGCCACCTAAAACATAGTCGCCAATTGAAACCTCATGGACGCGATGACCGTTGTTTTCAAAGTGCATTCGAACCCGATCATCGATTCCCTCATAGCGGCCACATGCAAAAATGAGATGCTGCGCCTTGGAAAACTTTGCGGCCATCGGCTGATCAAATTGCTTTCCTGCTGGTGTAAGAATGATTAGATCCGATTGCTGATTCATCAATGGATCTAAAGCTTGTCCCCAAATTTCAGGCAACATCACCATCCCTGCACCACCGCCATATGGAGTGTCATCTACGGCATGATGATTATCATTTGTATAAGAACGCAAATCGTGGATATTAATCTCAAGTATCCCTTGGTCTTGAGCTTTACCAAGAAGTGAAAGTTGAACTGGCGCTAAGTACTCAGGAAAGATCGTAACTACATCTATTTTCATTTATTCTTGCCCCATCAGAGCCGGCGGGATTACGGTGATTTTCTTATTCTTAATATCAACAGCAGGCACCAATTGATGAACAAAAGGAATGAGTTGTTCGCCCTCATTTGTCTGTATCGCCAGTAAATCCTGTCCCGGTAGATTAATGACATCGGCCACCTCGCCAAAGACGTCTCCATTTTCAAGAATCACTTGGCATCCAATGAGTTGTAAAACATGATATTCATCAGCAACATCGTTGGCTTCGTTGATATCGACCTCTGAATACAAAAGTGTATTTCTCAGCTTTTCGATTGCATTTCTATCGTTAAAACCCTCAAAGCCAAGGAGCAAAATTCCGTTATGAACGCGCCCAGAGATGATTTTTAATTCACCATGAGAATCAGTTGACACCGTGCAATCGATGGCAAAGCGGCGATCGGGTTCATCAGTTCGAACTTCGATCGTTGCTTCGCCAAGAATTCCGTGAGCGCGACCGATTCGCCCCACGAGAAGACGCATTGTTATCTGGCTTCGTCGGTCTCGATGAGATCGACGCGCACAGTTCGACCTGCGAGCGCACTCACAACGGTGCGAAGCGCCTTTGCAGTACGACCATTTCGGCCAATGACTTTTCCGATGTCTTCTGGATTAACGTGAACTTCTAACGTTGTTCCTCGGCGATGATTAACTTCCTTGACCACAACGTCATCAGGATTATCAACGATTCCCTTTACCAAGTGTTCTAATGCCTCGTCCATCATTGTTATTCAGATGCCGCTTCTGAAGATACTTCTGAAGAAACTTCTGCAACTGCCTCTGGTGTTGCTTCCGGAGTTACTTCAACGACAGTTTCTGGTGTTTCCTCAACGACTGCTTCTGGTGTTGCTTCAGCAACTGCCTCTACAGCTGGCTCATCGGCAACTGGGTTTGCTTTAGCTGCAAGCTTTTCCTGTGCCTTCTTCTTTAATGTTGTGGCACCCTCTGCAGGTTCAGCTGCTGCTGCCTTCATTGCTGCTTCATATGCAACGCTCTTTGCAGGTTTGATTGCTGCTACACGAAGAGTTCCTTCACTTCCTGGAAGTCCCTTAAATTTTTGCCAATCACCGGTTACCTTAAGAAGTGCAGTTACAGCCTCTGATGGTTGTGCACCAACTCCAAGCCAGTACTGCGCGCGCTCTGAGTTAATCTCGATTAGTGATGGTTCTTGTCCTGGAACGTAGCGACCGATCTCCTCAATTGAAAGACCATTACGCGCCTTGCGTGAGTCGGTAACCACAACACGGAAAAATGGTGTGCGGATCTTGCCCATGCGCATTAAACGAATTTTTGTAGCCAAGAAAGTTGTTCTCCTGTATTTGTGTGTCACGAGCATTGAATGCAGCGGGGTGCGCAATCAAAATTCGTAACTATCGGTAATGGATGTTGAACGGGGGTAGAGGGCCCCATCAACAGGCTCGTAATTCTGCCATCTACCGTGCCGAGAAGGAAATCGAGCCTGCTCGAGCTCTAATTCATGGGTGAAATCCGCCAGAGTAAAGCCCAGACTTCTATGACTAACCCTCTTCGAGCGCTCGCTTTGCTGGATTGCCGGACTTGGATTTTTTCTTCGCGATTTGCTTGCTTTTCGAGACGCCACCGAACCCCACTGGCATGGCAGGCATTCCACTCGCATTCATTCCTGCTGGCATTCCAGCTGAAATTCCCGGCGGCATTCCCGAACTTCTCACTTGTTTCATTAATTTTTGTGCAGCAGCGAAACGGTCCACAAGATTGTTCACATCCGAAACATTTCGACCACTTCCACGAGCAATTCGAGCACGTCTGGAACCATTGAGAACCTTTGGATTAGATCGCTCCAATGGAGTCATCGATTCGACGATTGCCCTCGAGCGAACAATCTCACTTTCATCAAAATTTTCAATCTGTTTTTTCATTGCCCCTGCACCAGGAAGCATCCCAAGAAGTTTAGACATGTTGCCCATTTTTGACATGGCTTGTAGCTGCTCCAAAAAGTCATCAAAGGTGAACTCTTCGCCACGGACAAACTTTTCTTCCAGTTTTGCAGAGCTTTGTGAATCAAATGCTTTTTTTGTTTGCTCAGCCAACGTTGCAATATCCCCGAGCCCCAAAATTCGAGAGGCCATACGCTCTGGATAGAAAATGTCAAAATCTTGCATCTTTTCACCAGTTGATGCAAACATGATTGGGCGCTTTGTAAGGGATGCTATCGATAGTGCAGCACCGCCTCGGGCGTCACCATCTAGTTTTGTAAGTACTACACCATCAAATCCAACACCGTTTAAAAATGCTTGCGCGGTTGGGACTGCATTTTGACCAATCATTGAGTCAACAACAAACAAAATCTCATTCGGGTTTACCACATCGCGAATTTTTGAGGCTTGGAGCATCAACTCTTCGTCTACGCCCAATCGCCCTGCAGTATCAATAATGACAAAATTATGCAGTTTAGATTTGGCGTAATCGACTCCTGCCTTTGCTACTTCAACAGGATCGCCAATCCCATTTCCAACTTCTGGTGCAAAAACAGGAATATTGATTGACTGTCCAACAACTTGAAGTTGCGTAACTGCATTTGGACGTTGCAAGTCTGCAGCAACAAGTAAAGGCGTTTCTCCTTGTTCGGCAAAATACTTTGCTAATTTTCCAGCTAGCGTTGTTTTTCCTGCTCCTTGAAGACCTGCCAACATGATTACAGTGGGCGGATTCTTTGCCATTCGAATCCGACGTGTAGCTCCACCCAGAATTTCTATGAGCTCTCGGTTGACGATCTCAAAAATTGCATTGGCTTGATTTGAACCTGATTGCATTGCTGGCAGTGCATCCAGAGACTTTTGTCTAATTTCAAGAATGAACCTATCGACAACTTCAAGTGCGACATCAGAATCTAAAAGTGCAGTTCGAATTTGGCTACAAACCGTTTCGATGTCCCCCGCTGATATCTTTCCTTTGGCCCGCAAAGAGGAAAAGGCGCCACTAAATTTAGATGCCAAAGATTCAAACATAATGGGAGCAGAGTACTTGAGAGACAGGATCTGTGGCTAAATGATCAAGACTTCACATCAAATTTTGCATGAGTACCTGCGATAGCTCTTGCCTTTTGGATTTCACTTCCGACTATCGCAGATACTCATACCTACATCACTAGATCGCCTCTGGACCGCGCTCTCCTGTGCGTACACGAATTACTTGATCAACTGGCGTGGTCCATACTTTTCCATCACCAATAGAACCCGTCGATGCAGACTTAACAATTACTCCAAGCACGGAGTCAACGTCTTTATCATCGACTAGAACTTCCAGGCGAACTTTTGGAACCAAATTAACTGTGTATTCAGCTCCTCGATACACCTCGGTATGACCACCCTGGCGGCCAAAACCACTTGCTTCCGAGACCGTCATGCCGTTGATCCCAACCGCATGTAATGCATCTTTAACATCATCTAATTTGGCTGGCTTTAAAATTGCGGTGATTAATTTCATTCTTATGCCCCCTTAGAACTTGAAAGGAAATTGCCTTGGTTGTTGTCTGAAAACTCATATCCACGTTCAGCATGAATGGACAAGTCGATTCCCGTTAGTTCTTGATCAACGCTAATTCGGAAACCAACAGTTAGGTCAACCAACTTAGCAATCACATAAGAAAGGATGAAGGAATAGGCAAGAACCGCTCCTGCACCAATTGCCTGTTTAACAAGCTGATCAGTTCCTCCGCCATTGAACAATCCAACGTCAGCTCCAACAAAACCAATGAGAAGTGTTCC
>JBEDES010000038.1:0-5143 GCA_041175545.1 Actinomycetota bacterium | reverse complement strand
GTCTTGCCTGATCCAGATGGTCCTAAAAGAGTAAGAAACTCACCTTGGTATATATCGAGATCAACACCATCTACTGCGCGGACTGCGCCAAAACTTTTTGCCAAGCCACGCAGGGAGATAATGACTGAACCCTGTGAGCTCACTTGGCTAACCCCGTTTCTCTCCAAAACTTGCCGTCACACTACTTGAAAAGCGCTCAACCAGTAAGAGATTCCCAAAAAACTCCCAAAATTTGCGCAGTTTTGTGGACCTACACTGACTCCATGAACGGGTCGCTGGCGTTAGTTGGATCGGGTGAATACCTGCCTGCCATGACCGCCTTTGAAAAAACCTTGCTCGACGATGGAATCAACAACGGCAAAGCGCCCAACTACATTCAAATCCCAACAGCTGCAGGCCGCGAAAGCCAGGACAGTCTGGATTACTGGAAAAGACTGGGCCAAACTCAAGCAGATGCTTTAGGAGTTTCAGCTGTTCACCTTCCTATCTACACCCGCGATGATGCATTTAAGCAAGAACATGTTGATGCGATTAAAAACAGCGCATTGATGTACATGTCCGGGGGAGATCCGCACCATCTTGCAGAGGTTTTAATCGATACACCCGTGTGGGCTGCGATACTCGAAAACTGGCAAAGCGGCGCATCACTTGCTGGATGTAGCGCAGGTGCAATGGTTCTTTCTGCGCAGATTCCAAACTTTCGTTTGCTGAAAAAATCGCCAACAGCTGGTTTAAACCTGCTACCTGAAATCCGCGTCATCCCGCACTTCAATAAGTTCTTTAAGTGGATTCCCGAAAGTGCAGCCAAAGTTTTATTGCATGTTCCCAACGATTCAATTCTTATCGGCGTTGATGAGCTAACAGCGATTGTAAAGCGCTCAGGTTCGGAACATTGGACCGTTGTCGGCGAAGCAAAGGTTCATGTGCTCAAAGGACTTCCAGATCAAGAGCTCCATGATGGCCAAGAGATCAAACTTTCATTGTCATGAGCCACATAACAGTTATCTTTGATGGAGAGTGCGAGTTCTGCCGACAATCTGTCACCTGGATTCAACACAAGTTACAAGTAACCGCACTACCTTTTCAAACCACAGATCTAAGCGCCTTTAACCTCACCCGCGAACAATGCGCTAAGCAGGTTTATGTAATTTGCGAGAACAAAACACTTGGGGGAGCAAATGCCATTGCTTTCTTGCTCAAGCACCGTGGCAACAGATTTCAATCCACAATCATCAAAGCTTCAGGGCCGATTGGTCGAGCCGGTTATCGATGGATCGCAAGCCATAGAAACTCATTGCCCGTTAAATTCGCAACAAAGGTGTTAACTTTCCTGAACAGGTAATTGCTCCTCAGCAACAGGCTCGATTAACCTCCATTTAATAGCCAACTGTCGCAATCGTGGATGCAACGGCATGCCCGCGGCGATCCAGAACATAATCAAGGATGGAATCAGAAAGGTCGCAACAGCTGGAAGCGGATGGGTTAATCCCGTTACAAAATCAACCGAGGTCACCGAATCTCGCTCTGCCTGAACCTCCTCAGCTGAAGTAAGCAACAACCCAGCATTTGAAAAGGCATGCAAAACAATCGGCATCCAGATACTGCGAGTCAGAACCATCAAAGCACAGGCAAATACTCCAAAGGAGGCAGCTGACATAACATGCCAATACGCCGGCCACGCATCAAAGTTTCCGATGTAACTATTAATGTGCATCAAGCCAAACATCAATGAAGAGCCAATCACAGCAACTGTTAATCCATGTCGCAGCAGTACACCAAAAACAATTCCGCGGCTAAATATCTCTTCCGCAACAGCCACGAGTATCAAAAAGATAACTCCACGTATCCATTTTTCGGTAGTCAAGCCAGTGAAATCCTCGCCCCGGATCTGCACAACAATCAGATTCACCATAAAAATAAAGGCAATAACAAATCTCCACCCAAAGGCAGGAAGAGCAAAGTAGGCACATGTCGCTGGTCGCAGCCACCAGATCACAGCAAAGGAGAACAACCCCACAATAAAGTAACTAACAGTTCCATCAAAGCGATCACCAGGAACCGCATCACCTGAAAAGTTCAAAATTACAATTGACAGCAGGGATAGCCCAATCAGCCCAACCCACATCCGCAATGTCCTCATGCCAAAAATGTAGCCCCACCCACCGACAAATGCGCGACAAAGGGATAAACCTGTCAGTTGCGCAGAGTAACCTCGAACTGTGTTCGAACTACTCGCCCTCACTGCACTGATCTATCTCTTCCTCAACCGCAAAAAGCGCACCCGCAAACCGCGCACCCTCGATGCCGAACTCAAACACCTCATCCAGGAATCCAACGATGCGACCGCAATCGGCTCCGATATCAAAAGCTTCTTACTCGATGTCCTCAACGACAATGCCTATGATCAAGAAAAATTCTCCGACGCCCGCATCGCCCAAGCACAACGCATCTTGGATCGCGCCGGCCCTGCCTCCTTTTACTGGATGACTGAAATCGCAGCTCAACTTGCAACCCTTGCCGCAGCTCAAATCAATGGAATCCCAACCAATGTCAACGCCGAATTAGGAAGCAGCGCAACCCCAGAAGCGATTGTAAAAATCGTCGTTAAGATTGAGCAGTATTGATCACAATATCCTTTCCTTCCACAAAATTCACTAGAGGCTGAAGTCTACGAAATTGGGTAATTTCCCATGGACCCTTTTTGGCATATGGCGAGCCTAGACAGTACAAATGATCTACTTACGGGGCGCTAAATGAATGGAGAAAGTTTTAAAACAAGGCTTTAGATGCATACGCGGTGTAAAACGTTTACATTAATTTTCCTAAAAATCCCAAAAAAGTAGTTGACAAGCCATATTTTGTAGGTAACGTAAAAGGAGAAATATGTAAACGTTTACAGAATTAGGAGCGAATATGAATCTTGGCACTAAGCCAACTCTTCATTCTGTTGCCAAACGCGCTCAAGTATCTATCGCATCTGTCTCACGGGTGATCAACGGGCGACCTGCGACGGCGCAGACAAAAGCACGTGTCGAACAGGCCATTTCAGAGTTGGGATATCAGCCAAACTCATCGGCTCGTGCGCTTAAGGCTCGAACCTCCGAGCAAATTTGTTTGATCTTGCCTGACCTATCCAACCCGGTGTTTCAATCGATGATCAGGGGCGTTCAACGTGGATTTCGAAACTCAAAATATCGAGTGATGTTATCAACTTCGGCAATGACCACATTGGAACTAGTCCGACAACTTGAAAATTTGGGTCAAAGTTATGCAGACGGATTGATCATTAACGCGCTGATTTACGATGACGAAATCGTAGAACTTCTCCGTAAACTCAACATTCCCGTCGTCATTCTTGGTACAACCCCTAAGGGATTGAATGCTGATTCAATCCGCGTTGACAATGAACGTGGTGTTCAGATTGGAATTGATTACCTTCACTCTCAAAATCGCAATCGGATTCTTCTTCTAAACGGACCGCAAAGCACGATTCCGGCGAAAAAACGCAAAAAGGGGTTTATTGATGGACTTGCAAAACGAGGCGTACAAGATCCGGAATCACACATCGTAAATTGCAAAGCTTTTACCGCGAATGCAGCAATTGAGGCCCTAGGAAGTTTCAAAGATTTAAAGAATTATGACTCAGTGATCTGCGCTAATGACCTATTGGCAGCAGGGGCGCTTCGATTTTTTTCCGATGTGAACATTAAGGTCCCACATCAAATGTCGGTGGTTGGGATCGATAATACAGATCTAGCCGATCTCTTGAATCCAGCAATTACAAGTATCGATTTTAAGGCCGAGTATCGAGGTGAGTTAGCAGCGAATTTCATGATCGAAAGACTAGCAAATCCAAAAACACCTTTACGACGAATGTTGATTGAACCAGAGTTGGTTATAAGGAAGTCGGTATGAGGAATCCTTCTGTTTCCAAGATTTTCCGTACAGACTCAGTTTTGATAACCATAGCAGCTTTCCCATTGATCCTAGGTGTCCTACTAGTAAGCGCTATTCCAACAATATTTGCTATCGCATCTTCATTCACTGATGTCGTGTTGGGATTGAATGTGCAGTGGAAATTCATCGGACTTGAAAATTTTTCAAGAGGGCTTAGAAATGAGCTGTTTCTTGATTCATTCAGAATAGGAACTATTTGGTCTCTATCGGTAGCAATTATTTCGCTGTTTGTTGGATTTGTAACAGCACTTCTTGTTGGTCAAAATGAATGGTATTCAAGCTCGCTCAAGTTAAGCGCCTTATTACCTTGGGCTATGTCACCAGTTGCAGTGGCGATCTTGTGGCAAATTTTGCTTGAACCGAGCTCTGGTCCAGTCAATGGATTTCTGAGGCTTTTTAACTTACCAGGCAAGGACTTAAGTCTTTTGGGTGATTTCAACACGGCACTTCCGGTTGTCATTGTAATTGGGGCATGGGTTTCATTGCCAGTCGTGGTGATTTCTTTAATTGCATCATTAAAGACTATAAGGATAGAACTACTTGAGGCCGCACAAATTGATGGTGCGTCCAGTTGGCAAATAATTAAAAGCATCAAGATTCCACATGTGCGGTCTGTAATTACCTCCCTCTTTGTCTTAAATATTATTTGGAATTTCAATTCATTCGGTCTGGTTTATGTTTTAACATCTGGTGGCCCTGGTGGAAAGACTTATCTTCCTGCGCTGTTTGTCTATCATGAATCTTTTAAGTATGGAAATCTTGGTTATGCAGCCTCATTGGGAACAATAATTACCATTGTTCTTGTTATAGTTTTGGGTCTTTACGTATTTTTTCGTAATAGAAAAGAGTCTGATCAATGAATCAGATTCTAAAATTTGGACGATCAATTCTTGCGTTAATTCTAATGGTCTTTTTTATGGGACCAATTTACTGGTTAATAAATACAAGTTTGAAGTCACCGATTGAACTTCTTGGCGATAATGTACAAATTTTTCCAAAATCATTTTATTGGGGTAATTATTCAGATGCTCTTGAAAAAAGTGGAATAATTCGAGCCTTTCTAAATAGTATTTTTGTTTCACTAACCTCAACTCTGCTCATTATTTTATTGATTGCAGCTCCTGCATACTATTTTGCCCGTCGAAAGAACAAAATTACGCATACAATGAGTATGTGGATTCTGATA
>JBEDES010000037.1:0-6380 GCA_041175545.1 Actinomycetota bacterium | reverse complement strand
TGGCGGACACATTTCAATGATGGGGGCGGTATCCAGGGGAGCGCGTGCTGCTGGGGGAAAGACAATCGGTGTTATTCCACAAGCATTAGTTGAAATTGAATTCGCCGATCACGACAATGATGAATTGCATGTTGTTGAAACTATGGGACAACGTAAGCACATGATCACAGACATTTCAGATGCGTTTGTGACGCTACCTGGTGGTGCAGGCACACTGGAAGAGTTCTTTGAAATCTGGGTTGGGCATTATTTGAAGTTCCATTCAAAGCCAGTCGTAATTTTAGATCCATTTGGAATTTATGCACCTTTACATGAATTAATTGTTCACTTAGAAGATGAAAAGTTTATTAAGCCAGGAATGCGCGAAATTGTTCAATGGACAACCACCGTCGATGAAGCATTGCGAGCATGTCAATCATGAGAAGCAATCACATTGCCATGAGTCTGGTTATTGATGCTCCAATTCAAAAAGTCTGGGATGCATTGGCTGACTGGGAATCACAAAGTGAATGGATGCTTCAAACCACTGTTGAAGTTACTTCTGAAATTCGCTCAGGTGTTGGAACCTCAATTGCAGCTTTTACCGGTATCGGAAAATTTGGAATCATGGATTACATGACTGTGACTGCATGGAATCCACCAACCGTGTGCGATGTTGTTCATACAGGAAAAATAATTAAGGGCACGGGACGTTTTGAATTAACTGCGATCACACCAAATACGACACGGTTTGATTGGTCAGAAGAAGTCCTTGCTCCGCGAGCGCTATTTCTACTTATTGCACCAGGTTTGTACGCAGGAGTACGCATCTCTTTGTCAGCCTTACGCCGCCAGTTGCAGCAAAGGAAGTAAAGTTGCCTCATGGGCAAGCAACCGCAAACACTGGCGCAAGCTATTGCCTCGTTACCGGAAGAAGAGCGCATCATCTTGACCATGCATTATTTGAAGTCGATGAGCGCCGCCGATATTGCTGCAATCCTTGGAGTTCCAGAGCGCTCCGTTGAGGCAATTATTCGCCAGGGTAAGGCCCGATTGAGCGCGATTCTGGGCATGTAGCCCAACCTCGAATTCGCACTCAGGCTGATTCTGCGAGATACTTACCCCCTTGCTTCACACCTAGCAGTACCAACGATTTAGAGGAGTCTTCCCATGGCAGCCATGAAACCCCGCACTGGTGATGGTCCAATGGAGGTCACGAAGGAAGCTCGTTCCCTCGTAATGCGAATTCCTCTCGAAGGCGGCGGCCGTTTGGTTGTCGAAATGAACGCCGAAGAAGCAAATAACCTCAGCGCAGCACTTCACGCAGCTGTAGCTCTCGTTAAGAAGTAATTTAGATTTAAAGGCACTAGCCTTACCAATCATGTCAGCGCTACCTCAGTATGCACCCTTTGAGATTTCAAAGGCGGTAAGTGCTCACTCAATCGCTCTTGGCTTCATTAAAAACTCAGCCGGCGACTTTGAATTTATATCACCTATTGCACCCCAGATTGAAAAGTATTTTGGCCTGAACCTTGTTGATGAATTAACTTTTTTTGCACCAACTGGAAAAGCTGGAGAACTTTTTGAAATTCCAGTTAGCGCTGAAGATTCTCAAACCGATCGCTTGTTTTTAGTTGCAATTGGGGATCAAAGTGGTTCTGCAGCGCGTGCAGCTGGCGCAGCCGTTGGCCGCAAGGTGCGAGGAAAAAACACAACAGTATTTTCTGCATGCGTTGTCACAGAGATTAAATCCTTTGCAATTTCGACAGCACTTGGGGCCTGGGTCTGGAATCTCAAGACTGACAAGAAAAAAGAAGAGCCAACAATTTTTGTTGCCAGCAAAGATGCACAGATTGTTAAAGTTGCAGCAGCGATTGCACAAGCCATCTGCACGACGCGCGATTTAGTTCACACTCCTGCAAACATCAAAACACCGGCTTGGATGGGTAAGCAAGCAGAAGAGTGTGCAAAAGGAACCGGTTTAACCGTAAAAATTTTTGCAGGTACAGCGCTGAAAGAGTTTGGCGGATTGCGTGCAGTCGGTGGCTCATCACCGAAGCCAGGACCACGCATGATTCAAGTTACGTATCAACCAAAATCTAAGAAGAAGTCTGTTAATGCTTTGCCACATGTTGTTTTAGTGGGCAAAGGAATCACCTTTGACACTGGTGGAGTTTCATTAAAGCGCCCTTATGACACGATGATGGCGATGAAAAGTGACATGGCTGGCGCTGCGGCAATCCTTGGAACACTTACAGCTCTTGAACAATTGCAGCCAAATGTCAAAGTAACCGCTTTGATGATGATGGCTGAAAACGCTATCTCTGCGACAGCTCAACGTCCAAGTGATGTCATCAAACATTACGGTGGAACAACAGTTGAGGTAATTAATACCGATGCTGAAGGACGTTTAGTTTTGGCAGATGGCTTGGCCTATGCCGATGCTCATTTAGATCCAGATTACTTACTTGATATTGCAACTTTAACGGGAGCAGCAACCCTTGGTTTAGGTCGCCAGTATGCAGCTATGTACACCCGCGATAACGCTTTAGCTGCCGCGCTGTCAAAAGCAGGAGATGCAACCGGTGATCGTGTTTGGCACATGCCATTAGTTGATGACTACAAGGAAGCATTGCGAAGTGACATTGCAGATCTCAATCACACCGCAGATAAAGGTAAGTTCTCAGCTGGTTCAGTTACTGCAGCACTTTTCCTAGAAAATTTCACATCGACAAGACGATGGGTTCACTTAGACATCGCAGGAACTGCGCGCAGCGAAGTTGATGCAGGCGAAAATTCAAAAGGTGGAACAGGATTCGGAGTACGCCTTCTTACTGAATGGATAACCTCGTTGTCATGAGAGTAGATCCACATACCTTCGCCGAGAATTTCATTGCTGAAGATCATTTCAAATCTCAAGCAAGAGCCCGTGGCATTGAATTAGGCACAGTAGATACAACTCCTGGTGCTGGTGCATTTCTAAGATTTTTAGCATCCACTTTGAAAGCACAATCAGTAGTCGAAATCGGTACAGGTTCAGGTGTTGGTAGCTTGTGGTTGTTTGACGGAATGCTTCCAAGTGGAACTTTGACTTCTATTGATGATGAGATGGAGCATTCACAGATTGCCAAACTTGCTTTCGCAGATGCTGATATCGCACCAAGTCGATACCGCTTAATTACAAACTCAGTCCTAGAAGTTATTTCGAAGTTAACTGACCGTGCCTATGACTTAGTTGTTGTTCGCCATAACCCTGAAGATCTGAGTTATGTCATAAATGAAGCGCACAGAATTCTGCGCAGCGGCGGGGCATTAGTAATTGACAATTATTACGGTGGCGGAAAAGTGTGCGACGCAGCCCAGCGTGATCCACGCACCGTTGCCCTGCGCGATACTGGGAAAATCATTAAGAATGACACCGATCATTGGGTGAGTTCTTTGGTCCCAGTCGGCGATGGATTACTGATAGCAACAAAGTTGTAGCAAAATAGCGCCATGATCTTTCCACGTAAAAAAGTTGCCCCTGCTCCTGCCCCTTGGTGGCAGGCAAACACAGTCTCGAAAAATTCGAAGGGCTCGATTGCGCTGATCGCAGTTTTGGCTGGCGCTGCAGGTGGAATTTTGGGAGTTAACGCATCAGGTGCCTCACTTTTTAATCGAGTCAATCTAGTTTCATCAACAAGCACAATCGAACGTGCGCCAGATTCTGTAGCCGGAACTGCCCAAAGAGTTTTGCCTTCAGTGGTTTCGATTCAAACTCGTTCACTAACAGGTGCCGGAACTGGATCAGGATTTTTTATCGATAGCGATGGTTACATTTTAACTAATAACCATGTCATTAGTTCTGCAGCACAATCAGGCGGAAGTATCAGAGTAAAGCTCAATGACGGGCGTACTTTCTCGGCAAAAGTTATTGGGCGAGATGCTTCTTACGACTTAGCGGTCCTAAAAATTGCTGCATCTGGTTTAAAGGCGATGCAATTTGGTGATAGCGATTTAGTTGCAGTTGGAGATGCAGTTATTGCAATTGGTTCTCCTTTGGGACTTTCTGGCACAGTTACGACAGGAATCATCAGCGCTAAGAATCGTCCAGTTACAGCTGGGGATTCCAGCAATGAAAGTTCTTTTATTAACGCCTTACAAACTGATGCCGCAATCAATCCTGGCAACTCTGGTGGACCACTAGTTGATTCAACGGGAGCTGTAATTGGTGTTAACTCTGCAATCGCATCATTGGGATCAGATCTTCGAACCGGCTCAATTGGACTTGGGTTTGCAATCCCAATCAATCAAGCGCGAAAGACTGCAGATCAGTTAATCAAAAATGGTGTTGCAACATATCCAGTAATTGGTATCTCACTTGATATGAATTACATGGGAGAAGGAGCTCAAGTAGCTACTTCTGGTCGTGGAATCTTGCCTGGCAGCCCTGCAGAAAAAGCGGGTTTGCGTAACGGAGATGTTGTAATTGCCTTGGATGGAAAGCCAATTAATAGCCCCGAAGAGCTCATTGTCAGTGTTCGTTCCATGAATGTTGGTGATGTAGTAAGCCTGACATTTAAACGCGATGGTGTTGAAAGAACTGTGTCTTTGACTCTCATCGCGGCAAAGAAGTAATTGGCGTAGGCTACAGAAATGTTCTTTGATCTAGGCGCGGGCGAACTTCTGGGCCTTGCAATCCTTGCCATGCTTCTTGTTGGCCCTGAACGTTTGCCAAAAGTTGCAGTTGAAGCTGCGCAATGGGTGAAGAAGCTTCGTGGTTTAGCAAATAAAGCTACTACTGAGCTCCGAGACAATCTGGGACCAGGTTTTGAAGATTTACAGCCAAAAGATTTAAACCCTAGAACTTTTGTTAAGAAGCAGATTTCAGATTTGTTAGATGAAGATACGCCTAAGCCCAAGGTTAAGAAACCAACTGCGATGATTGATCCAGATTTATTATGACCCTTCTGGAACAAGTTACAGAAGCGCTTTCAAAGGTTAATGACCCAGAGCTTCGTCATCCAATCACTGAACTTGGAATGATTGAAGATCTTTCCGAAAAAAATGGTTCGGTCTCCTTAAAGGTTTTGTTAACGATTGCAGCCTGTCCCATGCAAGATCGCTTACGCACAGACATTACAAGTGCAGTGCAATCAGTTGAAGGTGTAAAAGATGTTGATCTCCTGTTTGGTGTCATGAATGAAGAGCAACGTAATTTTGTAAAGAAAGTTGTTCGAGGTGGACGCGAAAAATTCATTCCATTTGCTCAACCTGATTCATTGACCCGAGTAATTGGTATCGCATCTGGCAAGGGCGGGGTTGGAAAATCTTCAGTTACTGCCAACTTAGCCGTTGCTATGGCTAAGAATGGCTTAACTGTTGGAATTTTGGATGCAGATGTTTATGGGCACTCGATTCCTCGTCTTATGGGCCTTATGGGTCAACGCCCAACGGCTATCGATCAAATGTTTATCCCGCTCGAGTCATATGGCGTGAAAACAGTTTCCATGGAAATGTTTAAACCAGAACGCTCTGATCCGGTTGCTTATCGCGGACCGTTGCTTCATCGTGTGCTGGAGCAGCTGCTATCTGATGCCTATTGGGGCGATTTGGATGTTCTGCTGATTGATTTACCACCCGGAACCGGCGATCTAGCGATTTCATTAGGCCAACTGATTCCAACTTCAGAGATTGTTGTTGTAACAACGCCACAAATTGCAGCAGCAGAGGTTGCTGAACGTGCAGGAAGAATTGCACATCAAATTCACCAACATGTCATTGGTGTTATTGAAAACATGTCGGCATTTCCATGTCCTAACTGCAGCGACACAATTTCTTTGTTCGGCGAAGGCGGGGGAGAAGAAACTTCTCGCCGCCTGTCACAACTTGTTGGCATTGATGTGCCGCTACTTGGAAAGATTCCGTTTAGTCCCGCGCTACGTACGGGTGGGGATGAAGGTGCGCCGATTGTTGATGCCGATCCACAATCACCTGCTGCACTTGCAATTTCAGAAGTTGCTGAAAAGCTAATGAAGCGCAGTAAGTCTTTACTCGGAGTCCGATTGGGTGTCTCGACGTAATTTTTTAGCTAAATCCTCGACCAGGTCAGCCAGTTCAGTTCGCACAAAATCGCGAGTAGCAACCTCGCCCAGTGAATTTCGAAGCGCAGCAAGTTCGCGAGTTAAGTATTCGGTATCTGCAATGGATCGTTCATTCTGTTCACGATCTTCATTAAGTTGAACTCGATCACGATCTGCTTGGCGATTTTGGGCAAGTAGAATCAAGGGCGCTGCATACGATGCCTGCATTGATAAGATCAAAGTCAGAAAAATAAACGGATAATCATCAAACCTTAAATTCACAGGTGCAGCAAAGTTCCAGATAACCCAAAAAGCAATAAAAATTGTCATGTAAACAAG
>JBEDES010000036.1:0-6824 GCA_041175545.1 Actinomycetota bacterium | reverse complement strand
TCTATAAAGAGATACTTCGACGGATCTTCCAGCGCAATTACGACGCAATTTGTCGATAAATTGTTAATCATAAAGACTAGTATCAATAAATAGTTAAAACGATAATTATGTATAAAAGCAATTTATAGTAAAAAGGTTATATGTCTAAAGCTTTTTGTAGATTAAGCAATTCTGTTGAGTTAAGGTCTCGCCATCGGCCTTCGGGCGTGTCCCCTAGGGAAATAGGGCCAAACTTTGTTCGGATCAACCGTAGAACGTCGACCCCTACCGCCTCCATCAATCGTCGGATGATGTGATATCGACCTTCGTGAATCGAGACCTCGATCCATCGAGGCGAAATCTGGCGGAAGCTTAAAACTCTGCCCATCCCATCCTCCAGCTCAACACCTTTGAGAAGCACCTTATCCACCCCTTGCGGCAAGGTTCCGTCGAACTCGATTATGTAAGTCTTTTCAAGGCCAAAAGAGGGATGAGTAGCTCGGAAAGTTAGATCCCCATCATTGGTCAGAAGAATTAAT
The DNA here is from genome assembly GCA_041175545.1 of Actinomycetota bacterium. GTDB lineage: Bacteria > Actinomycetota > Actinomycetes > Nanopelagicales > Nanopelagicaceae > Planktophila. The sequence continues at coordinate 6,306 of JBEDES010000036.1, read as the reverse complement.
CCTTCAGAATCCTTATCTAATCTCCCAACGTGGAAAAGGCGCTCTTTGCGAAGGTCTATGAAGTCATCTAGTGAGGGTCGCCCTTCGGGGTCAAACATGGTTGACAAAACTCCCCTAGGTTTATGAAGTACTAAATAACTCTTAGACAAAGTACGTGTAATTGTCTCACCATCAACCATTACATGAACAAGGTCAGGGTCGAACTTACTCCCGAGCTCTCTGATTACTACCCCGTCGACACTTACACGACCAGATTCAATTAATTCGTCAGCGCCTCTGCGGCTAGTTACACCCGAGTCTGCAACAATTTTATTAAGCCTCATTTGGGCCATGGCTATCCTCCCGACAGTCAGGAGCTAGGGTAGCCGAAGGCTTAGTCAGTTAGCGAATCAAGGATTTCGTCTAGTCCCTCGAGGTCTGGCAAATATGGCGCCAGGGCCGGAAGATCTTCCAAGGAGTTCAGTCCTAGGCGCTCCAGGAAATAACTAGTCGTCTTGTACAGGATTGCCCCCGTCTCATGCTCTAACCCTGACTCCTCGACCAAGCCCCTAGTGATCAGAGTCTTCATCACGGCCTCCACATTAACTCCACGGATAGCCGAGACCCGTGCGCGCGAGACTGGCTGTCTATATGCGATCACCGAGAGGGTTTCAAGTGCAGCCTGGGTTAGACGGGATTGCTGTCCGTCAAGGACGAACTTTTCGACCACAGCCGAATAGTTAGGGTCGCTATAAAAGCGCCATCCCCCGTTGATTTTTCGAAGGGAGAAGCCACGATCTTCATAGCTCGACTCCAAGTGAGTTAGGGCTATTTCTACAACCTCAACAGGCTGTTCGAGAACTTGAGCCAACACGATCTCGCTCAATGGCTCATCTACGACCATCAAGATCGCCTCTATGGAACGCTCAACTTCTACATTAGACATTTTCGTCGCTTTCTGTCGAATCTTTCATATCCAAAACCACCGGCACGTCAAACTCATCGCTTACTTCTACTTCTCCTTCGAGGCTACCTGTCCAACTGATCTGCAGTTCACCCAAAGCAACAACCTGCTCAAACCTTAGAACGCCCTGTCTATAAAGATCCAATAGAGCTAAGAACCTGGCGACCACAACAAGAGTGTTGTCGGCATCAGAAATCAGATTCCTGAAACTAACAGACTTGCCGGCTCGCAGAGCCTGTACCACCCGCTTGGACTCCTCAGTCACGCTCACCATGGCTGAGTGAAGATGCTCTAAAGCAACCACAGGGGTTGTCTTTGGGGTCAAAACCCTCTCAGCAATCGCGGCGAATCGGGCTGCGCCAACTCCGATCAGAACCTCAGGTAGCAGGGCAGATAGTGCTGGGTCGAGGGCGACCACCCTTGGAAAACTCTTCTCTGCCACCTGAATCCGTTCGCTAAAGGTGGCGGCAATTTGTTTGAAGGCTCTGTACTGAAGCAAGCGGGCGAAAAGCAGGTCTCTGGCTTCCAGTAAAGCAAGGTCTTCTTCATCCTCGACATCTCCACTAGGCAGAAGTCGGGCCGCCTTTAGATCCAGCAAAGTCGCGGCTACAACTAAGAATTCAGTTGCCTGGTCCAATTCCCAGCCCTGGCCCGAGGTCTCCAATGCATGAATGAAAGCTATAAATTCATCAGTTACAGCGCTCAGGGCCACCTCGGTCACATCCATTTTGTGCCGAGAAATCAACTGAAGCAGTAGATCGAAAGGCCCGTCGAAGTTTTCCAAGTGGACAGAGAAGGCTCCCGATGCGGGATTTACATCGGTTGACTCCTCTAATGAAATCTCCATTGGCGCACCCTACTTCACGCTTGCCTGTTTTCTAAGTACCGCCTAGGCTCACGGCTATATCAGGAAAGAGGTTTGAAGATTGAGCGCTAAATCGACAATTGCCGAAGAAGTGGCCACAACGGCCAACTTGCTTGGGAAAAAAGCCAAAGACTTTCCTGCTCCTTCAACATTGGCAGAGCACGGTAATGCAAAGGTCATCTCTGTTTTTAACCAAAAGGGAGGCGTTGGTAAAACAACGAGCACAATAAACCTTGGAGCTTCACTTGCTGAGCTTGGTCGCAGAGTTCTTCTTGTTGACTTTGATCCGCAAGGTGGTTTATCACTAGGCCTAGGAGTAAATGCGCACTCATTACCTTTGGAACAGACTGTCTATTACGCGTTAATGACACCAACGGCAAAGATTGATGACATTGTTTTGAAGTCATCTGTTCCTGGTCTCGACTTTTTGCCAGCAAATAGAGATTTGGGTACTGCTGAAACAACATTGGGCGCCGAAATAGGTGGACAACAGTATTTAAAGCGTGCCCTTGCACCCCTGAAAGATTTCTACGATGTAATTCTGATCGATTGTCAGCCAACAATGGGTCAATTGACGATCAACGCCTTGGTTGCTTCCGACGAAGTTATCGTTCCAATGCAATGTGAATACTTTGCATTGCATGGATTCATCGAACTAAAGGGAAATCTCGATAAGGTGAAGAACTTTCTTAATCCTGATCTGCGATTGATCGGAATCTTGGCAACTATGTACGATAAGAAGACTTCGCACAATCGCCAGGTATTGGAAAGATTACTGGAGCAGTTCCCTGAAGATGTTTTTGAAACAATCATTGCAAAAACTATTCGGTTCCCGGAAACAACTGTCGTCGGTGAACCAATTACTAAATACGCTACTTCATCTGGCGGTGCCGCTTCATATCGTCGCCTCGCCAGAGAATTGATCGCCAGAGGAGGCGCACGATGACACGCAGAGCTAATCTTCCAGGTGCCGACGAATTATTTCGTTCCACCACTCCTGCACTCACAGCGGTTCCTGCACAATCTCCTCAAGAGGCTGCTACTCCACTAGTCCCACCTGCGATTACAACACCAAAGGCGGCGTCATCGAAGAAAGGTGTTCGTACTATTGCTCGCAGACGAGTAACGACTGTAGACCGCTCACCTACAGGCAGAGAAAGACATGATGAGAAAATTACGGTGTACCTATCACCAGATGAACTTTTTGATCTCGATCAAGCAAGGTTACAAATGCGCGGCGATCTTGGTTTAGCAGTAGATCGCGGTCGTATCGTTCGTGAATCTATTGCGGTAATAATTGCAGATCTTGAAGCAAAGGGTGACCAAAGTATTCTGGCTCGCAGACTTCGCGGTCAGTAAAAAAAAATCGCATGTAACTACTGAGCCCGAGGGTGAGCAGTTAGATACGTTTGCTGAATTTTATCGATTGAAATTAATGTGTAAATCTGTGTGGTTGTGACAGATGAATGACCCAGTAATTCCTGAACTACACGTATGTCGGCTCCCCCATCCAACAAGTGTGTTGCATATGAATGCCGAAAAGTATGCGGAGAAACTTCCTGTTTTATTCCCGCGGCTTTAGTTGAATCCAAAACAATCTGCCAGATGCTTTGGCGAGAGATTCTTAAACCGCGTGAATTTAAAAACAATGCATTCGAGGATCGCGCTGTTTTTTCAACGAGTCCAGGACGAACTCTCACCAAATAATCTTCAATTGCCGACTTGGCAAAACTTCCAAGGGGAACGATTCGCTCCTTTCCCCCTTTACCTCGCAGCTTAAGTGTGGTCAGAGTTTCACCCTCCACATCCTTAGAGACCAAATCGGCTACATCAATAGAAATAAGCTCACTTACTCGAGCCCCACTGGCATATAAAACTTCGACAATTGCTCGGTCCCTGGAGGTTATTGGTTCTCCCGAACGATATGCAGCTTTGATGATGGCACTCATTTGATCTACTGAAATGGCCTTGGGTAATCGCCTTACGTTTTTGCCCGTAACTAGTTCAAGAGTTGGATCTGTGATTCCATGCTCTATCTGCAGATGTTTAAAGAAACTTCGCAGGGTGGAATCGATTCTATTTATTGTGCCGACTGAGAGTTTTTCTTCACGTAGAGCAACTTCAAATTTAGTTACATCAGCTGGCTTTACTGAGATTAGGTCCTGACCATTTAAAAACAAACCAAATTTAGCTAAATCACGTTTATATGCTGAGATTGTGTTTTTAGCTAACCCCTTTTCAATCTGAAGGTGATTGAGAAATGATTGAGTAGCCATTTCATAATTCACGGTTTAGATCCCCCATGCTCAGATTGCGGACCATTCCGATTATCAACGCACTTACCTTTTAGCAGCAACCGCCGCTGCAATTAAACCGATAAACAATGGATGAGGTCTTGTTGGGCGCGAACGAAGCTCTGGGTGAGCTTGAGTTCCAACGTAAAAAGGATGCACTTCCTTAGGAAGTTCTACGAACTCAACTAAGTCACGTTCAGTGTACATACCTGAAAATACAAGTCCTGCCTGAGAAATTTGATCTCGGTACTTATTGTTTACCTCATAACGGTGACGGTGTCTTTCCGAAATTTCATTAGAACCATAAAGTCCAGAGACTACAGAACCTTTTAATAAATCTGACTTATAGAGCCCCAGACGCATAGTTCCACCCATATCCGCATTACCGGAAACAATTTCTTTCTGATTATCCATCGTTGCAATAACAGGGGTACCTGTCTCTGAAAATTCAGCAGAAATGGCATCTGTGATGCCAGCCAAATTCCTAGCTGCTTCAATGACCATGCATTGCAAACCTAAGCACAATCCCAGTGTTGGAATCTTTTTCTCTCTTGCAAACTTTAATGCTCCAACTTTTCCTTCAATACCTCTAATTCCAAAACCGCCAGGAACACATATCGCATCAACATCTGATAACAACTCCGATGCACCTTGGGCAGTTTCGCACTCATCGCTGGCGATCCAAACAATCTCAATTTTTGCTTCATTAGCAAATCCACCGGCTCGCAACGCTTCAGAAACTGAAAGATATGCATCTGGCAAATCAATGTACTTGCCTACAAGGCCAACCTTTATATGAAGTTTTGGATGATGTACTTTTTCAAGGAGTGCATCCCACTCGCCCCAAACAACATCGTGAGATTTCAACCCTAAACGCTTAACAACATATGAATCTAATCCTTCTGAGTGTAAAACCTTTGGAATGTCGTAGATCGAGGGTGCATCTACTGCCGCAACGACCGCCTCGGCATCAACGTCACACATGAGGGAAATCTTCTTTTTAACACCCTCTGGTATTTCGCGATCAGATCGAAGAACAATTGCATCCGGGGCAATTCCTATACTTCTTAAGGCTGCAACAGAATGTTGAGTTGGTTTAGTCTTTAACTCACCAGATGGACCAATGTATGGAACTAGTGAAACGTGAAGGTAGAAAACATTGTCTCGGCCCACGCTTTGACGTATCTGTCTTATCGCTTCTAAGAATGGTTGTGATTCAATGTCTCCAACCGTGCCACCCACTTCGGTAATTACTAAATCAATCTCAGGTCCGGCCATAGCAATAATTCGCTCTTTAATTTCATTTGTTATGTGTGGAATAACCTGAACTGTCTCACCCAGATATTCGCCTCGTCGCTCACGAGCTATGACGCGAGAATAAACCTGTCCTGTAGTTACGTTGGCTGAGCCGTGAAGATTCCTATCCAGAAAACGTTCGTAGTGGCCTATATCTAAATCAGTTTCAGCACCATCATCGGTAACGAATACTTCACCATGTTGAAATGGATTCATGGTTCCTGGATCTACGTTTAAATATGGATCCAATTTTTGCATTGTCACTCGAACACCGCGGGCTACTAATAAACGCCCCAAACTTGATGCCGTGAGCCCTTTGCCTAAACTTGAGGCAACTCCACCTGTTACGAATAAATGCTTAGTCACATGTGCTTGGCCCATGGAAGACAAACCTATCACCAACCAAGCTTTTTTGCTTACACCTTGAGGGCTAGTAGTTCCGTGGCGTGCTCCCGAGCACTAGTTGAACCATCCAGTCCAGCCAGCATGCGTGCAATTTCTTGAATACGGTTTTCGCCCTCAACTTTTTGTACATCACTTTCACTAACCAAACCATCGTTGTTCTTCGTTACAACGAAATGTGAATCTGCCCATGCGGCGACTTGAGGAAGATGCGTTACGACGATTACCTGTGCATGCTTTGAAAGTTGGTAAAGGCGTCGACCAACTTCGATAGCAGCTTTCCCGCCTACGCCAGCATCTACCTCATCAAAAACATAAGTGCCGATTGGATGGGTTGATGCAATTACCACCTCTAGCGCCAACATGACTCTTGACATTTCTCCACCACTTGCACCTTTTGCAACTGCCACTAGTGGCGCATCCTTATGGGATTGAATGTGCATAGAAATTTCATCACATCCGTGAACCGCAAAATCAGATTCCTTTGGTGCACTAAAGTCTGGAGA
>JBEDES010000035.1:0-6835 GCA_041175545.1 Actinomycetota bacterium | reverse complement strand
TACGCTCGGCGACCATATTCCAATCCATTAATCCTGAATCGACCATAGTTTTTTGAACGATTGATAAAGCAGTTTCCAGACCTAGCATTCCAAATGAGGCCTCCTGCCATTCACATTCTTTTGATTCTGTGGGATGTGGAGCGTGATCTGTTGCAACAATGTCAATAATTCCCTCTGCCAAACCGTCTCGAAGGGCATGAACATCTGCTTGAGATCTAAGAGGTGGATTAACTTTAAAAATTGGGTCGTAGGAACTTGCTAAATCGTCGGTGAGTAAAAGGTGATGAGGCGTTACCTCTGCCGTTACATTGATCCCTCGTTGTTTTGCCCAACGGATGATTTCAACTCCACCTGCAGTTGTTACGTGGCATACATGAAGACGTGATTTAACGTGATCTGTAAGTAATACGTCTCTAGCAATTATCGCCTCTTCTGCTACTGCCGGCCAACCCTTCAAACCTAAACGCGAAGATATTTCCCCTTCATTCATTTGAGAACCGACCGTTAAGCGAGGATCTTGTGCATGCTGTGCAATGGCACCATCAAATTTCTTAACGTACTCAAGAGCTCTTCGCATTAGTAGTGGATCAAAAACACAGTTACCATCATCGCTAAAAATACGTACGCGAGCGATTGAATCTGCCATGGCTCCAATTTCAGACAGAGACAAACCTAAAAGTCCTTCTGTTACTGCGCCAATTGGAAATACATCTAGGTAACCCGCTTCTTGGCCTAACCTGAAAACTTGTTCAACTACACCGGCAGTATCAGCAACTGGGGATGTGTTAGCCATCGCAGATAAGGCGGTGTATCCACCTTTAGATCCAGCCCGACTTCCGGTTAGCACGGTCTCGGAGTCTTCGCGTCCTGGTTCACGAAGATGAGTGTGCAAGTCGACTAAGCCAGGTAACACTCTGCTTCCGCTAGCTTGTATGACTGTGTAACCCGAGGCATTTGAAGTTGCAGAATCTGTTTGACTAAGAGCAACGATAACTCCGTTTTCGATCGTAATGTCTTTGAGATCTCCATTGGGTAGTGCTCCGCCTTTAATTATGTATCTATGGCGATCCATTTACATGCTCCCCACTTCAAGATGTGAACCAGTAAGAAGTACGAACAAGATAGCCATTCGAACACTAACCCCGTTTGAGACTTGTTCGGTAATCACCGAACGTGAACTATCTGCAACCTCTGCAGAAATTTCTAGTCCGCGATTCATGGGTCCTGGATGCATTACGATCGCAGTTTGCTTTAGGTTGCGCATGCGCTCGGCGTTAAGTCCGTAGTATCGTGAGTATTCCCGAGAATTGGGAAAAAATAACTCTGTCATTCTCTCTTGCTGCACACGTAACATCATGACAGCATCAACAAGGGGTAATACAGAATCTAGGTCATAAGAAAATGCGCATGGCCACTTTTCAACTCCGATTGGTAACAAGGTTGGTGGTGCGACTAATGTGACTTTAGCTCCCAATAATGAGAGCAAAAGTACATTTGATCTAGCAACACGAGAATGAAGAATGTCTCCAACTATTGCCACATGAATTCCTTGTAAATCACTTGAACCATTACCCAGATGCTTTCGAATTGTGAAAGCATCCAATAAAGCCTGACTTGGATGCTCATGTGTTCCATCACCTGCATTGATTACCGAACCAGACATCCATTGATTATCGGCCAATCTTTGGGCAGCTCCAGATGCACTATGGCGAATAACTACTGCATCTGCTCCCATCGCCTGCAAAGTCATTGCCGTATCTTTAAGAGATTCACCTTTGCTAATACTTGATCCTTTTGCAGAGAAATTAATTACATCTGCCGACAATCTCTTTGCTGCAGCCTCAAAAGAGATCCTTGTGCGTGTTGAATCCTCTGCAAACAAATTTACAATAGTTCTTCCTCTAAGTGTCGGCAGTTTCTTTATCTGTCCTTCGTTTGTTCGAGAAAGTTCTGTTGCGGTATCTAGGATCCTTGTGGCTTCAACTGCGCTTAAATCTGAAATTGATAGTAGATGTTTCATTGCTGTGTCCGCTGTTCGATCACAACTTCGTCGCTACCATCGGTTTCGTTAAGTGATACACGAATTGATTGGTCTAATGATGAAGGCAGATTTTTGCCGACGAAATCGGCCTTTATTGGAAGTTCTCGATGGCCGCGGTCAACTAACACCGCTAACTGCACGGTATTCGGACGACCAACTTCACCTAATGCATCCAACGCAGAACGAATAGTTCTACCTGAAAAAAGCACATCATCGACTAGGACTACATCTTTTCCTTCGATTCCTGATTTTGGAATTAACGTGGGCATTATTGCTTTGGGTGGACGCATGCGTAGATCGTCTCGATGCAAGGTTATGTCGAGAGTTCCACAGGCAATGCTGGTTCCTTCAATTTTTGACATTATCTCTGAGATTCGGACTGCCAAGTGAGCACCACGTGTGGGGATGCCTAGAAGAACAACATTTGAAGAACCGTGATTTCGTTCAAGAATTTCGTGGGAAATGCGCGTTAGCGCACGTGAGATGTCCTCTGCGGACAGGGCAATACTCATTTAAATCTCCTTTCCCACCTCTCTGGATGGGTTGTTAAAGGATGCGTCACGAACTATAGCATCTCGCATCAAAGGTGTGGATAAGCCAAAGGGTGAGTCCCGGGCTGGCATTACCGTCTGCATCATGAGAACGGTTGATACGGAAAAAGAGATTGAAAGCTTTCGCCTTCGATTGCGTGCGGTACGGGTGGGAAAACGGCTCACCCTGCTTGATGTCGAGAAAAGTTCAGGTGGTCAAATTACAGCCGTTTCGCTGGGCAGTTATGAACGAGGTGATCGCAATGTAGCTCTGCAAAAACTTCTTGAAATCGCGTGTATCTACAATATTCCAGCATCCCACTTACTAGTTGACTCTGTTGAACATATAGAGCCAGGACGCATAACTGTCGATTTAAGAAAACTAGTATCCAATCAACCTTTAAAATCTGCAGCTCTTGTCAACGTTTTCAAATCTATAGCAGCGCAGCGAGGTGATTGGAATGGCGAAGTTCTCTCGATTAGAGCTAGTGATATTTCGAATTTACATATGTTTTCGGGGCTAACAAGCAAAGAAATACAGTGCTTTATTTCAGAATGCACAGTACCTAGATCGAAATAGAATCCTTCAGCGATGCGATTCGCCCTAGTACGCCATGAATATACTTTGACGATTCATCACTAGATAACTCTTTTGCCAGATTTAAAGCTTCATCGATTGCTACGCCCACTGGCACCGTAGCTGTCCACAAGATTTCAAAGATTCCAAGCCTCAAAATGTTTCTATCCACGGCAGGCAGTCGATCCATGTCCCAACCCTGTGCATATGTAATGATCAATTCATCTATTTTGCGACGGTTATCTGCGACTCCAGAAATCAACTCGCGCGTGTACTCCCTTATTGGACGAGAATCTGGACCATCATCTGCAATATCTCTTGACTCCAACAGATGCAAGGCCTCACTACCTCGGATATCGGATTCATACAAAAGATCCAACGCCTGTTTGCGAGCCTTACTACGAGCGGACACTAGTTTGCGCGACCCTGATAAGACCCATCACGAGTGTCAACCAGAATAATTTCATCTTGTTTGATGAATAAAGGCACTGCAACTTCGATACCGGTCTCTACCGTCGCAGGTTTTGTACCACCTGAAGAGCGATCACCTTGAAGACCAGGTTCTGTATAAGTAATTTTGAGCGGTACAGAAGCAGCCAGTTCAATGTAAAGAGGATTTCCCTCATTTACTGCCACTATCGCTTCAGTATTTTCCAACATGTAGTTAGCAGCATCTCCAACTGTTGCCTGTGAAATTGTCATCTGGTCATAAGTTTTTGTATCCATGAAAACGAAATCATCGCCCTCTTTGTAAAGGAACTGCATTTCGCGTTTTTCAAGGATTGCAACATCTACTTTGACGCCAGCGTTAAAAGTTCTATCGATGACTTTTCCAGTGAGTACTGATTTCAATTTCGTTCGGACAAACGCTGGACCTTTGCCGGGCTTTACGTGCTGAAATTCAACAACAGTCCACAATTGGCCCTCGATCTCCAGGCACATTCCATTTTTTAGATCATTAGTTGTTGACACAGCTGCCCCACCCGCTCATTACTAGAAATTATCTGTCATGTTGACCGGATAAGGATACCCGTTGTTAGACAGCGTTGCTAACTATCTCGCGATCAAGTTAGTGAGGGCAATAATCGCTAAAACGTAGGAATTAGGACCAAAGCCACCTATCGTTCCATTCGCAACACCTGAAATTACAGATGTGTGACGAAATTCCTCACGTGATAATGGATTAGATAAATGAACCTCAATGAGTGGTGCCTTGACTAACTCGGCAGCATCTCTAATCGCATAAGAATAATGAGTAAAGGCAGCAGGATTAATAATCACAGGTGTATTGGAATCGGCAGCCTCGTGCAACCACGAAATGATTGTTGCCTCATCATCACTTTGACGTACATCTGCTTGGAAACCATGCTTTGTAGAGGCAATTTCAATCATTGACTTAAGTTCGGAGTAATTCAAATCTCCATACATTGAAGAATCACGTATATCTAGGCGAGAAAGATTCGGTCCGTTTATAACTAGGATCTTCATGAGCAAATTCTCTCATAGGCAGCATCAAGTTCATTGGAGGTTAAATCCTCTAGGCGTGACGTTGCTGCAATTCCACTCAAAGCAACAAAACGAATAGTTTCACCTCGTGACTTCTTGTCGAGAGCTAAAAGTGGGCGCAGAGAAGACCAAGCGCTTCGATCATAGGTTATAGGTAGATCCAAACTGGCTAATAACTTACGATGTAAATCAACGACATCTGGTGTAATCATGGATCTTGCGCAGGCCAGTTCTGCGGCATAGACAAGACCGATTGCTACCGCTTCCCCATGGCGGAGTTTAAATTTTGAATGAATTTCAACGGCATGTCCGAGCGTATGTCCATAATTCAAGATTTCGCGAGCGAAACTTTCTTTAAAGTCCTCAGAGACCACCTCTGACTTCACTTTGGCCGCACGGTAAACAAGCTCGACTACTCGTTCTTCATCGGATCGAAGTGATTGCACGTTGAGCGAGATGAGCATATTCAAAATCTCTTCATCTTTTATGAATCCACATTTAACTACCTCTGCCATTCCAGCAGAGAAATCTCTATTTGAAAGCGTGAGTAACCACACTGGATCAATAACAACAGCAACAGGAGAATGAAAGGCACCAATTAAGTTCTTACCGTAATCGGAGTTAATTCCTGTTTTGCCACCAATCGACGCATCAACCATACCTGCCAATGATGTAGGCACCGCAACCCAATCGATGCCTCTTAGCCATGTAGCCGATGCAAATCCCGCTAAATCAGTCAGGGCTCCACCCCCGACTGCAACGATTAAATCACTTCGTGTAAAGCCTGCTGCGCCAAGCCAATCCCAGAGGGTTGTTAAAGTTGAAAATGACTTACCGGCTTCACCATCTGGAACGGTGAAGTGATGCACATCAGAATCTAAATGCAGTAGTCCTGACAGATCAGGTGAAAAACCAGCAGAAGTAATTATCGCGGTCTTATTTCTGCCTTGAATCAATTGCGCTACTTCCTCTTGCCAATTCACGCCTATCTTGATGACGTATTCACGCTCTGCCTTAACCAAAAGGGATTTCATTTCGCGACCAATTCGTACTTTGGGATTATCTCCCCCACAATCTGATCAACGCTCATATCATCAACTTTAATACTCAATGTAGCCAACTTCTCGTAAATTGGCCGGCGAATTTCGTTGAGTGCTTGCCATTGCGCCCTTGGGTTACCTAAAAGCAAAGGTCGGTCACGATTAAATCCCACTCTGGGAGCTGCTGCCGCCAAAGATATATCCAAGAAAACAACATAGACATCTGCACTTGTTATCAAAGCTTGAGCCTCTTCTTTTATCGGTGCTCCACCTCCCAAACTGAGGATGCAGTCAGTCACTAGGAGAACTTCTTTAAGGGCCTCAAGCTCAAGATTTCGAAAGAAATCTTCGCCATCATCAACAAAAATCTCAGAGATCTTCTTCTTCGATTTTTCCTCAATAAGTGAATCTGTGTCGATGAATTTTCTATTGAGTCGTTTGGCCATTGAGCGACCTACGGTACTTTTACCACTTCCGGGCGGGCCGATGAATACAATGGATTTCATTGGCACTACTTAAAATTTAATGAAGCAATGTATGACTGATAATTCCTTCGGGTTTCCGTAACTGAATCACCACCGAATTTTTCTAAAACGGCTTCTGCTAGAACCAACGCAACCATAGCCTCTGCTACTACTCCCGCCGCAGGCACTGCACAAACATCGGAGCGTTGATTAATCGCCTTGGCGGCCTCTCCAGTTGCAACATCTACCGTATCAAGTGCCTTCGGTACTGTAGAGATAGGTTTCATAGCCGCTCTCACTCGAAGTATTTCTCCGTTGGACATACCGCCTTCGGTTCCACCTGCCCGATCAGTGCGACGAACAATTACGCCGTCCTTGTTTTTCTCTATTTCATCATGAGCAACAGAACCACGACGGGCGGCAGTTTGGAATCCATCACCAATCTCAACACCTTTAATCGCCTGAATTCCCATAACTGCTCCAGCAAGACGCGCATCTAAACGACGATCCCAATGTACGTGTGAGCCCAAACCTGGTGGCAAGTTAAAAGCTAGAACTTCAACAACTCCGCCCAACGTATCTCCGTCACGGTGAGCGGAATCAATCTCTGCAACCATTTTTTTACTGGTAGTCGGGTCAGAGCATCTGACAGGATCCGCATCGATTCGCTCCATGTC
>JBEDES010000034.1:0-6980 GCA_041175545.1 Actinomycetota bacterium | reverse complement strand
TTGAATTAAAACCAGTTGTATATGTCAGTGTGCTCATCGTCTTTTCTCCTGCTGAACAACCTTGGGGAAGGTATTCGAACAGTTGTTCGAATAAGGCAATTAAACACCCCACCACCGACAAATGCAACATTTTTTCGAACAGGTGTTTGAATTATTTCCCAAGCTGTGTCACCATATGGACATGGCAAAAGTAACTGAACTCCCAGATGGCCCAGCAGGTGAGCATGGCTTAACCGCCCGCCAGCTCAAGATCCTTGGCGCAATCAAGGATGCCCTTGAAACCAACGGCTATCCCCCATCAATGCGCGAGATCGGCGTGGTCGCCGGCCTGACCTCCCCAGCCTCGGTCAAGTACCAGCTGGAAGCCCTAGAAAAGAAGGGCTTTATCCGCCGCGACCCAACCCGTGGTCGCGCACTCGAGGTTTTGATGCCCGATGAAAACTCAACACCAGTTGATGCGACCCGCTACATCCCACTCGTCGGTCGCATCGCAGCAGGTGGGCCAATTACCGCAGAGCAATCAGTTGAAGAGACCTTCCCACTTCCAGAATCACTTGTCGGAAGCGGCGAATTGTTTATGCTCAAGGTTGTTGGTGAATCAATGATCGATGCTGCTATCTGCAATGGAGATTATGTAGTTATTCGTTCACAAAAGGATTGCAACAACGGTGAAATCGTTGCTGCGATGATCGATGGCGAAGCAACTGTGAAGACCTTCTCACGTAAAAATGGGCATATTTGGCTGCTTCCAGCTAATGATTCCTTTGCACCCATCGATGGTGACAACTGCGAAATCCTTGGAAAGGTAACCGCAGTTCTTCGCTCAGTTCGTTAAACGATCGACCAAGTTACTTTGAATTTATAGATCGCTAGGAATCGACTCTGGATAAAAGAGTCGATAGCCGACTGCCCGTACAGCACTGATTACACGTGGTCCGCCTGCCGATTGGATCTTTAATCTGATTCGAGAGGCATGTGTATCTAGTAAGTGATCACTTGAAAAATCAACTGATCCACCAATAGCTTCGATAACTTGTTCTCGAGTAAATACTCGCTTTGGTTGCTCCATTAATAAACGCATGAACTCAAACTCAGTCCTTGTTAAGGGAACTAAATTTCCACTTGTTCTTAACTCATGACTTGCTAAATCCAAGGTTAAAGATCCTGCCGATAAAACCTCTGTCTCTGGTGCTTGAACCATCACCTTTCGTCGAAGCTGATTGGTGACACGAAGACCCAAAATTCGAGCTGAAACAGGCTTAGTGATGTAATCATCAGCACCAGCAGCAAGACACATTGCCTCATCTACCTCATCGCCTCGAGTTGTTAACATGACAATGGGAGTTGTTGAAATCTTGCGAATCATTCGGCATACCTCAAAACCATCTGGCTGCCCTATGCCAATATCTAGAATTACCAGTGATGGAGAATCCTTTTTGAACTTTTCCATAGCATCTACGCCATCGACAGCCTCAATAACTCTATATCCCTCTTCCTCTAAACAAGTACGAGCGAAGGCACGGATATCGGCGTTGTCATCAACTACTAGAATTTTATCTTGCATTAGATATTTCCTTTGTTATTCAAGCGTTGATAGGACTCATTGAGCGTTTCCAGTAATGAAATTCTTTGATCTGCAACAGTAGCCTCATCCATATTACGATTTACCAAAGTTCGAGATAGTTCAAGCACTTGTGAACCTAACTCATCTAAACCATAAATACCTAATGCTCCACCCATTTCATGGTACACATCTTTGAGCTTGCTTATCTCGGAATTGCGAATTGCAACAATAGCTCTTTCTAAAACTTCAACTCGTTTATCTAAAATTCGTTGGTCAAGTGCAGATACAAAAGCAGGAATCTCAACTCGAAATGTGGATCCTCTATTCTCTTGTGAGGAAACCGAGATTTTTCCCTTATGTATTTCAACAATCTTCGCAACGATGGCTAGGCCTAGTCCAGTTCCAACGATCTGCTTGTTTATGGCATTGCTTGCCCGAAAGAAACGATGGAAAAGTTCAGGAATCTCCTTTTCAGGTATTCCTATTCCATTATCAATAATTGACACAGAAATATGATTTTCCATCTGGTCGTTCAGAACTCGAGAGAAGGTGATGAGAATTTCACTATTCTCAGGGCTGAATTTCAAGGCATTAGAAATCAAATTAAGAAAAACCTGCGAGAGTTGATTTGGGTCACCCATGACTAAATAATCATTATCTTGATTAAAAGCAAGCTGTATATCAACATGGTTTAAATCAGCTTGAGGGGTAAGAACAAATATGGCCTTTTCCACGGTGTTAATGAGATTTACTTCTTCAAAAAGAGGTTTATTTTGCTTTGAGTCGAGCCTTGACAGAGACAGGATACTCTCGACCAAATCCAATAAAACTAATGCATTTTTATCTACTACATCGATTATCAAATCTATTTGTGGATCTTTCCCTAGCTCGATTTCAGATTTTAGCAATTCGATGTATCCAATGATTGAAGTGAGTGGGGTTCGAAGCTCATGATTGACCGTTGAGATGAAATCATTTTTTGTGTCGTTTAACTCTTCAAGACTCGAAACAGTCAAATTCATTTTTAATAACTCTTTACGTGCTGCTTCGAGGGCAACTATTTCGCTATCAATGTAAATTTGTGTCCTTTTTACTTGCCGAATAAATCGAATTCCGCTCCAGCCAATAAATATCGATGTCAAAATCATTAAAGAAATCAAAAGCGCTAAATTGCGCAGAGATTCAGCCTGTCGTTTTTCTGCTACAGCAACTAAGTGGGCATCTAACTCTTGCTGATAGGCCACTACTAATGTCCTTGATGCCCCAAGTATCGTAGTGATGAACTCTTGCGCCTGCTCCTTAATTGGAGCAACTTCAGTTCTAGGCAATACTCCATCTGGTGACATTGCAAGTAACTTGTCTGATAGCCGCAACGCATCGATGAACTCTGGATCTAATCGAGCACCCATCGAAAGATTCTCAATATCGATCACATTCAATCTTTGAGCCAGAATCGCTCGAGAAATCTCTACTTCACGTTTAGTAACCAGTCCTGCCAACCACATCGAATACCGGGTTGTATAAGCCAAGGATTCTCTCTGAGTAAAAATAATCGACGATGCGGTCGTCTGGGCGGAGGTAAAAACATCTCTTTCTTCCGTTGCTTGATCTGAGGATGAAAAAGTCGAGATCGCCAGTGCAACTAAATTCACTAAAATGACAGCGGTCAGTGCAGCCTGTCCCCTATTGAAAATTGCACCGACTTTAAAGGGCTTTAAAGTAGGTAGCTCCTGGTTCGTTTACTTCACCACGATCGATGAGAGTGACCAATTCCAAGGATCTAAATACTTTGCCCAACGACTGTCCTTAGGAAAGATAATGCGAATAGGTCCACCTTGATCGTACGGGATTGGCTTTCCATTGCGGGCGATCGCAATGTATCCCTTGGCAGTCACAAAATTCTTTAAAGTATTCGAATAAGCATAATCATTGAGAGCGATTGTCTTCAAGATAGCGTTTTGAGAGATTCCGTTTTCTTTCGCTAGATCAGCCATTGTTATGACGGTGAAACTTTGCTCTTTTTTTACGAATGGCTCATAAATCTTGATGGTTGAGGTCTTCATCGCCTTAAGAAGATTCATGGAATACTTCTTGGAACTTTTTCCATTAGTTACGGTAAAGATAACTTCATTGTTTGCTGGAGGCTTAACTGCAATTCCACCATAAGGGTTTGTTTCAGATGCAACAGATGCTGACGCAAAGGTGAAAGTCATCATCACCATCGTGAGCAAAGTACCAATTACCTTTTTTGCCATGAGCTGTTCCGTCCTTGGATCTTTAGTTGGTTGGATTAATGAGAGCTTTGACCTTTTCCGCCAAAGCAGTTGGGCGAAAGGGTTTAACTATGTAAGAGGTTGCGCCAAGTTCTAGAGCTAAATCAATATCCTCAACCGAGGATTTTGCAGTGATCATGCAAATCGGCACAGTATTTATCTCTTTTTTCTTGTGATCTCGAATCGTCTTTAAGAGATCTAACCCACTGATCCCTGGCATCATCACATCTAACAAAATTAGGTTAATTGCATTTGCCTCTAATTTCTCAAGACCATCACTTGCATCGATTGCCTTGAGGACCACATACCCCTCTTTTTCTAGAACCATCGAGAGGAGGTTGCGAATATCTTCATTGTCATCAATGACTAAGACTGTTTGAATCTCACTGCCCATGATCTCTTCTCTCTCTAATTCTGATTTCTTGGAAGCCTGACAGGCTCAAACAGCTTTGTATAGCCAAAATCGCTCTTAATTGGATCAAATATTTGTTGTGTATGGGCTGTCATCAAAAAGTGAGGTTCACGTGAGGATTGACCCCTACCTTCAACACATGCAAAAGAGAGAACGTCGCGCAAATCGCATCAAGGTGATTTCACGCGTATTTGGTTGGGTATTAGTTCTCGCTTTGGTCGCAACTCCCTCGATTCTTCATAGTCAGATTGGTTTGGGAATTTCACCCATTCTGTCTTCGAGTATGAGTCCAGCTGCAGAGCCAGGTGATGCATTTATAACCATCAATAAAAAAGCTTCTACTTTAAATGTCGGAGATATCGTTACTTTGCGAGAAGCAGAGTCTGGCGCATTTTTTGCTCACCGAATTATTGAGATTCGCGAACAAAGTGGATTACTAAGAATTGTCACAAAGGGTGATGCAAATCAGCTCAGTGAAGAAAATCCATACATGGTTTCAGGCCTCGTAGAAGTCCCGATGACTGTAGTTCGGGTTAAGTATGTAGGTTACGTACTTGCATACCTCACCTCAATACAGGGCAAGCAGCTGGCTTTAACGCTAATTGTCTTGGCAAATTTGATGGTTCTTATTCTCTTTCTATTTAGGAAGAAAATTGTGGTCGGAATCAGCAGAGCCGAAGAGGTTTTCAGGAGCCTATATGCCGACACATTGCATTCACATCGTAAAGAAATACAGCGTTCAGATACATACAAAGATCTTTATGAGCAAACTCGTAAAGAATTACAAGAACTAAAGGAGAGCTAATATGTCCATCAAATCAGGTGCCCTAGCTGGAACTGTCGGCAAGATCCTCATTGTTGCCACCGCCTCAGTGGGTGGTGCGGCACTCATTAGCTCATCCGTCTTTGCAGCATTGACTGCCAGTGCAACTAACACTTCGGGTGGATCGGTAACTTCCGGTACCTTGAAGTTAACGCAAGCAGCTTCTGGTGTCTCAGGTATCACCGGCGGTTTTGAGACTGCAATTACAGGCTTAGCTCCAACTGACACAGTAAATCGTTATGTAATTCTCTCTAATCCTGGAACTTTGAACTCATCGGCAATGACCCTTGGGGCATCTGGTTCTGGGTTGTTAGTAACTGATGGAACCAAGGGCCTTCAAGTACTTGTTAAGCAGTGTTCGACCGCCTACCCAGATACAGGTACATGCGGTGGAACAGAGACCACTATTTTGGGCTCAACTTCAGTTGCATCTCTGGCGACACCTGCTGCACTTACCCTGCAGAGCGGTGCCCTGAACTCAGGAGCCACTACCTATTTGAAGATCGCAATCTCTTTACCTGCAAGTTCTGAAGTAACAACCAACGGTGTACTTCCTGTTGGAACTATTCAGGGTCTTACTTCAACAATTACTTGGACATTCACTCAGACACAGCGCGCTGGAACAACTTCAGATAGCTAATCTGACAACGAGCCAACTATGAAACTTAACTGTGGGACAGGCACCATGAGAAGCATTGTGGTCTTCTCTATAGCCGGCGCGATCATCATCGCGCCGGCTAGCTTGGTCTCCGCTCATGCAGCCGCCAAAGCAAGGTCGGTGTCCTCAGCCTTAAGTGTGAACTCTGGAACTGCTCGAGTGATAGTTGGTACATCGTCAGTATCAGTTGGAACATTAGCGCACGCCATCAATGCGACTACCTCCTCCTGTTCTTTTTCATCGACCTTAACCGCTAAAGGAAAAATTGGCGATACTGTTTTAAGTCTGACTACATCAACTGGACTTCTTGTCGGAATGAGTGCTGTTGCCACTGGAATCCCATCAGGCGCATTTATCACAGTAATTTCTGGCTTAGATGTCACCCTCTCACAAGCGCTCACAGCTGAAATCGCAAAAACTGGTCCGAGCATTTCATTTCTTGGCTGCCATCAACAGTATTTCTACGCAAACAATATTGGCACCATCACCGTGAGCAACTTTGCCTTACAGCAGACTGTTTCCGGCAACGTGCCGGGAGGATTTCAAATTCAAAAGTGTTCTGGGACGTGGACCGAATCAACTGGTGCCTGTTCTGGAACAATTACAAACATTCTCTCAACATCCTCTGGAACCAGTTCAATCATTGATGCTGGATTAGGTCTTACCTATCAAAATGGTGGTTTAAGTGACTCTGTAAAACTCAGAGCGGTCACAACAAAGGCTGGTCAATCAACCTCGATCACCTCAGTAGTTAAGAATGTGAGCCACTTAAGGGCTGGAATTACTAGCAATTCTTGATTAACTCTCATTAACTGTAGAATTTCGCTGTGCCTAAAGATTCTTCCCGCGAAGCCCACTTCCCAGCTATCGAAAAACGTTACGGCGAGAAGATGGCCTACTGGTTCAAGGTCATGGCAAAACTGGAGGGTAAGAAGTATCCAGAACAGATCGCACATCTGAAAGAAAACTACGGTTTTTCCCAAGCCCACGCCAACGCACTTGTCATGTACTCACGTGGTTCTGAATCCTCAAAGCGTTTCAATACGCCAACTGAGTTTTACAAATCCATCCCAGCACCACAGGCCAAGACAATTAAAGCGATCTTCAAAGCGATCACAAGCAAGTACCCACAATTAGAGCTAGTGATCGCTTGGAACCAACCTATGGTCAAACTAGATAAGCATTACATCTTCGGGGCTTCCGCCTCTAGCAAACATGTGTTGATCGCACCATGGGATCAAGATGTCCTG
>JBEDES010000033.1:0-7438 GCA_041175545.1 Actinomycetota bacterium | reverse complement strand
CGAACCGCAGATAAAACTAATTCGCGCTGAGGTGTAAGGCGTAACCCTTTTTCATGTAGTTCATGCTTTTCGGCCATGCGAGAACTCTACCCTCTTACTTTGAACGAGCTCGAAGTAAGAGGAGGTAGATTTCACAGCCAAGGCAGAAGTTAAAGGCGGCGTTTAAGAATGCCGCAGCCAACGCAAAGGCCACCGCGATCGTAAAGACAGCGTCAAGACCCGCAAATGAACCTGCTGCTGCTGTTAATGCAAAAAGCAATCCGACAGTTTGTGCAAACTGTGGTGGGCGCACGTCTTCTGTGGCTCCTGCTTTTTTCAATCGCGGCTTTACAAGATTTTTGAAAATAAATGCATACGGTGTGAACTGAGGTCCTTTAATAGCACCGATTGCAAAAACAACAGCTTGTGCAACTATTACCCAAACATTGTTGGTGGCAAGGGCTGTAGCCAAAACAATAGTTGTGATGACTGCGCCAAATCGTGGACCCCGCGCATCAATAATTGTTGGGCTCTGTTTGACTTTTAAAGTATTTGTATCTTGAATCATTTAAATTCCTTTGCTCGTTGGATTAATTGTTAGATGAAGAAACAATTAAGCAAGACACAAAGATGCAGCAATACGACCGTAATCAATCACGCGGCGCTTAGTGGCTGCTAACAACATGGCTTAATGGTAAATGCAGGGCTGGCTAATTGCGAGTTGCGAATAATTTGCAACTATCGGATTGCATCGATGGCAGAGAGCACCTGAGCACGCTTAGGAGCACCCATTGCCCGCCCAACTTCATTGCCTTTTCTATCAACAAACAATGTCGTTGGGGTACTTCGAATATCTAATGTGCGCACGAGTTCTAACTGATCTTCGGCATCGATCTCTACATATTTCACATCGTCCATGGTTGCAGTCACATCACTGATCAATGCTCTCGTTGCGCGACAAGGAGTACAAAAGGCAGAAGAGAACTGAACCACTGTTACCCGAGGACCAAGATCTACGCCAATCATCTGGGCGGTAATCAGCCCAGCTTTTTTCTTGCCGCCCTTAACAACAACACGTCCGCGCGTGCGCTGATACCAAATGCCATAGGCGGTACTGGCAATTAACACCAGTGCGATTGGAAGCAATGAATTCACGGGAGTAGTCTGTACCAATGGCGAAGGTTCTGCTACTCACGAACACACTTGGCGCTAGCGCAGAAGTGCTTCCAGCACTGGGCTTGTTGCAACACCAAGTGCGAATCTTGCCTGCCGAAGCAAGTGTGTTAATTGATGTTCCAGAGTTTGATGTTTTATTTATCGATGCTCGCCGCGAATTACCGGCAGCTAAATCATTAACCAAACTTTTAACAACGACCGGTGTTGGTTGCCCAATTGTTGCAATTACAACAGAAGGTGGCTTAACAGCAATTAATGCTGACTGGGGAATTGATGATGTCATCTTAGATACTGCAGGGCCCGCAGAAGTTGATACCAGAATTCGTATGGTTCTTGGCAAGCATGCAATCGAACTTGTTGCATCAGATCCTCATGGCGGAGAGATTCGCGTTGGTGAGATCTCTATTGATGAAGCAACTTATACTGCTCGCCTTAGAGGGGATGCTTTAGATTTAACATTTAAAGAGTTTGAGCTGTTGAAGTATCTTGCACAACATCCAGGTCGAGTTTTTACTCGCGCACAGTTGTTGCAAGAGATTTGGGGCTATGACTACTTTGGTGGAACTCGCACCGTCGATGTGCACGTGCGAAGACTAAGATCAAAGCTTGGTCCAGAGTTTGAAGCGATTATCGGAACAGTAAGAAACGTTGGCTATCGATTTACAGTTTCGGGTAAAGAAGTTAACTCACAAGAACACGTATAACAATGCGGCACATATTAAAGCTCCATCGTGATTTAGATATACATACTGTTGCTCATCCAATTTATGAGTTTAAAATTGAAACATTTAACATCGCCCGCCATAAGCAAGAATGGCTAGATCTAAACAACCTGATCTTTTCTCACCACCCAGATCAAGGTAATTGGGCAATGGCGGATTTAGAAAACAGAATGAGTGAGCCTTGGTTTGATCCTCAAGGTTTTTTTCTAGCAACATTTAACGGAATGATTAATGGCTTTGTCTGGACCAAAATTCATAAAGATCTGACAAATCAAGATCCTGTAGGAGAGCTATACGTCGTCGGTACTCATCCAGATTATGCAGGCAAGGGAATTGCTCGCGCACTTTCGATTGCCTCTATTAACTACTTTGTTAACAAAGGCCTAAAGCACTCCATTTTGTATGTTGATGCAGATAATGAAAAGGGTTTAAAGCTCTATAGCTCTTTGGGATATAACTAAGTTTTAAACTTAGTTTTTCTCACCTGATTCATTTTCTTCTTCGCCCTCTTCGTCACCTTCACCTGATCCACTAGATGCTGGTGGTGTGATTATTTTTTGACTAGCCTGCGAAGAGATTGAGCTTCCTACTGTGCCCAATAGAAAACCATCCAATGTGTTATTTGGTTTGGACTGGGCGCCATGTTGATTACTAAAGGCCCCTGAGCCATCTTTGCCACAAATATTTGCAATCACTGATGCACCACCGGGGTGGCTTTGAACATAACTAGTTAAGTTATAAACCTTTCCCTTAACAATGCTCCAGCAATCAGATCGCGTATTGTGCTTTGTAACCTCTGCGGTGCTAAGAATTAAGGCACCTGTTGTTGATCCAGATTGTCCGCTTGTACCAGGTTGTCCAGATGCATCTGGCGTCGTGCCAGCATCAGGTAGGGCTGTTCCTTCTGTTTGTGCAATCCGATTTTTCCATGTTGCCTCTGCGCCAGAGTGACCCACTGCAATAGTCATACCAAAACTTGCTACTGCAACTATAGGAATAAGAACCAAAAAAGATTTCTGTAAAACATTTCGCAACTTTTCAGCTACTACCTCATAATTGTTGATAACAAACCAGATTGTAAAAAGAATTGCAAAAATAATGGTCAGCTTCCACAGTCTCTCACCTTGGACTGAGTGGGCATTAGGAAGACCTACGCGCTCTGAAAGTGCTTCTCCAGATTGCCCCGCAACAAATGCACTTACTGCACCGGACAGGACGGCGATTAAGACAAGTGGGCTGTAGGTTGTACGAAATCTCTTAACAAAGATAACCAAAATTGCCCCGATGGCAGATAAAGGAACCAACACGGCAACAGCGTGATTGATTAGGGGATGTATTGGTAGGCCAGTTATTAGATCCATTGAAGCAACTCCACTCGTAATTTGAAATCTCACTCTACTCCCCATTTTGAGCGTTTAATTCATTAACTGCGTACTTAGTGAAAATACAGATAATAAATTAAGTGGTTTAAGGGCTAACTCTCAAGGATGGGTTAGATCTGCGCACATCGCTTTAAAAGCCTTTGTGTGTGCATCAACATCGGCAGTTGTTGTGTCAGGACACATCAAAGCCATGTTGTGAAATGGAGTAATTAAAAAACCATCGTTTAGCATGCGCAGATGGATGTACTGCTCTAATTCAAAGTCGCCAGCGTTATTTGCATCGGCCCCTGTGACAGGTGCCGTTTTTCCAAAAATGTACTCGGCGCGCGCACCTAAGCGATTACAACTCCATGGCAGATCAAACTCATCTATTGCAGCATCAACTCCATCTGCCCAACGCGACCCGAGTTGGATCATGTGATCAAAGTTTTTCTGCGTTAAAACCTGCGTCAACGTTGCACGCATTGAGGCAAGAGATAAAGCGTTACCAGCTAACGTTCCACCGACGCCACCTGTATCAATAATCTCTAACTCCACCATTGACTTAATCTTGTCTGCAATTTCCTTGGTCATGCCAAATGTTCCGGTGGGAATACCACCACCGATTGCTTTACCAATAGTTAGAAAATCAGGCTTTAATCCGCGATCGGCTGTCATTCCGCCAGGGCCCACAGAGATTGTGTGAGTTTCATCGATAATCAAAACAACACCGTGCTTCTTTGCAAGTGCTGCAACTGCCTCTAAATATCCAGCCTGTGGCAAGACTATTCCAACGTTAGTCATGGCTGGCTCCATCAAAATAGCCGCAACATCCCCATGAGCTAATGCTTTTTCCATCCCTGCAATGTCATTAAACTCCACAACGCGAGTTGTTTGATCAAGTGCAACTGGTTTTCCAATGTTTCCTTCGCGAGCAATGGTGTTGCCTGCAGAATCTAACGTTGCAAATGTTTCATCAACTGAGCCGTGATAGCAGCGATCGATAACAACAATCTTTGACCGTCCAGTAATCAATCGTGAGTAGCGAATAACGTGTCGGTTAGCATCTGTGGCAGAGACAGTGAACTGCCATAAAGGCAATCCAAATCTGCGTGCTAATTCACCAGAGACTATGGCCGCATCTGCAGTTGGAAGCATTGAGGTAATTCCTCTACCTGCTTGTTCGCGGATCGCAGTAACAGTTGCATCAGGTGAATGACCTGTCATAGAGCCCGTATCACCTAAACAAAAATCTATATAGGTATTGCCATCAACATCGCTAAAGCTGGCACCTTTTGCTTGCGAAATAAAGATTGGATAAGCACCCGGCCACTTTGCCATCCACGACATTGGCACACCGCCTGGCATGTTTGCTTGTCCATCTTTAAACATTTGGCCACTCTTTGGATGCAGCTTTAGAAAGCGCTCATCTTCTATGGCACGTAATTGCTTCAAGCGATCGCGATTAATCATGCGGGCAGTCTATCAATTTGAATTCAAGTTTTTTTGCAGTTGCATACGTTCGTTACAACCAAGTTAGAGGATTATTCCAATGATTCAAATACAAAAAGTGCTTCAATGTAATCTTCGCCTTTAATTCCCAAATTTTGCGCATCAGGTGGGGCGGTTTGTGGCTCTATGCAAACACCATCTGAATCTTCGGTATAAACAACCCACCACGGTGCATCCGATTCGATAGAAATCCTTGCAACATCTTCCCAGACAACTGCAGGGGTGCCTTTAATCCCTGTAAATGCATCATCCCAAGGTTGTTGTGTTGGTGTAATCAACTGACCAGTTGGCAGACCATCACTACCTCGCAACAACATCTGCGTTGCTTCAAACTCTATCTCTGCACTCCCACCACGATCTAAATCACGTGCAAACCATGGATGAAAACCAAGCCAAGCCGGTAAGTCACATCCATTTGCATCGTATTCAAGTGACCATCTAATTGCATCATCTAATACTTCAATTCGCTGTTCTACTGTTGCATCACCATATGGTGAAGGCAAATGAAGTAGTGATCTGCCTGGACCAATCTCTTGCCACGATGAGATCAAACCAAAACCATGTATTGCATGTGGAGGATCGATAGTTGCAGGCAGTTGAATTAATTCACCGCCACTATTCTTAATCAAACCTTCTTTAATTCGACCAGCCCAAGGCGCCATGGAGTACCAACCAGATGTGTGAACCTGTCCTCTAAAGGGCACAGCAAACTCGTTATCGCGCCACTTTAGAGATGTGATGCGTGCACCGTTGTCATCATCGATTGCAATCTGAAACTCGGCATCATCAATAAACTGCATTATTTTTCCAACGCTTCTACTAGTTCGTGCAATCGTGGAGGCTGAGCGCCAGCACGTGAAACTGTAATGCCTGCAGCAACTGCAGCCTTATGCAAAACATCAACTAAAACTTCTCCGACAACGCCTGCAACGGAATGTTGAACTACTGCTTCAGCAATAATCGCCCCAACAGTATCGCCTGCACCGATGTCATCGACTACGTTAACGGCATAGCTTTCTACTTCTTCCTGCGAGCCACGGGTATAGCCAATAATCCCTTTTGCAGCCCGTGTAATAACAACCAACGATGTTTCTCCAGCAAGCCAGCGGTGTGCCACTTCATCCATAGTTTCATTTGGAAATAACCAGGCAATATCTTCATCAGAAAGTTTGACCACAGATGATATTGCAACCCATTTTTCAATGGCCTGGCAGTATTTTTCGCGATCACCCAAAAAAGATGGCCTTACATTGGGATCAAAAACAATTGGTGCAAACTCGGCGCATTTAATTGCCCAATCAAACAAAACAGATGCACCAGGTTCTACAACTGTTGCAAGCGTTCCAATGTGCAAGACGCTGGGCTTTAATCTTTCAGGATCTGGTAGCCATGAAGGAGAAAAATTAAAGGTTGCAGTCTCGTCAATTAGAAATGTGTATGTCGCACTGCCAGAACTATCTAGCTTTACAGTTGCTGTACTAGTTGGCTTACTGCTTTCGTGAGCTAACGAAAGATCGACGCCATCACGTTCAAGTTCTTTTTGTGCCATCTGGCCATATGCATCTGCAGAGATGCCACTAACAAATTGCACATCGTGGCCTAAACGAGCTAACGCTTTAGCTGTATTTGCTGGCCCTCCTCCTACAACAGGACCAGTTGGCAACACATCGATTAAAACTTCACCGCAGACCCAGATACTCATTGCGCCAAACAACTAACGCTCATATCAATTCGCCCTTGCGTGCTAAAAACTCTGTTAAGACTTCAACGCCTAATAAATGATCTTGTACTTGCGGCAAACCGCTAATAAGCAAAATCCCCATACATCCAAAACCTTTAACATTTAGAGCAAGTCCACCGCCGTGAATTGCATGAGTTTTTTCAGGTAATCCTTTTGTTTGATACCAATCAATTCCCTGCTCTTCTGCTAAAACTCTTTCATACATAGTTGAATTGCCCGTTGCAAGAACAACTCGAGCTTTACGTGCAAGCCATTCATCATTGTCTGGAGTTGATCCCGGCAAAGATGCATGAAAGACAACCCAGTCTTTTAGTTGAACTTGTATTGCAATTGATAATCCTCGTTGGAATCCAAAATCTAAAGCGATCTCACCGATTTCAATCGCATCTTTTTGTGACAGAGATTCAAGCTGTAAAGTCTGTGCCTCTTGGGCAAGACCTTGGCTAGAAAAGCCCCCCGTTGTCTGATTCATGGCTTCATTACACCCCATAAATTGAAATTGAGTAACTGTTTTTTCCCCTAATTGCCTTGCATAGTAGGATTACCCCTATGGCAAAGAAGGCAACGACAGAACACCTAGAGATGGCTCAAGAGGTTTCAAACTGGGCTAAAAAATACAACTCCCATAACGAGCTGACAAAGAACCTAGTCGAAGATCTTGAGAGCAAATCCAATCTTCATAAGTGGGCCGAGTTAGATCCCTTTGAGTTTTTGCCTTTTCCAGGGGCAGTTGGTTCAGAGAAGAAGAACAGGCTGATTGATAACTTAACCGTTCTTCGAAATGTGCTTGTTTTCGCACCTGTTGCACTTACGTGGGCCGCTGTGGGTGAGGCAACGACAGCCTTTGAGAAATACACAGCAGAAAACAGCACAGCAGTTGTTAACTTCCTTGAGTTTTGGCAAAACGGCTATGGCGTATTAGATGCCAAGTGGAGAATCGGTGAAGT
>JBEDES010000032.1:0-7491 GCA_041175545.1 Actinomycetota bacterium | reverse complement strand
TGAAGGCAGAGTTGAAACCAAAGTCTTACCTTCACCAGTACGCATTTCTGCAATGTTGCCCTTGTGAAGTGCTGCTCCACCCATGATCTGAACGTCATAGTGACGCTGGCCAAGTGTGCGCTTGGCCGCTTCACGAACAACTGCAAATGCTTCTGGCAGTAAATCATCGAGTGATTCACCTTTTGCATAACGGTCTTGGAAAATTCCTGTTTGGCTGCGAAGGTCAGAATCAGACATCGCGACAAAGCGAGCCTCTTGAGCATTAACTAAGGCAACGACCTTGGTCAGATCGCGAAGGATTCGTCCTTCGCCTGCACGCAAAATCTTGTCTACAAATGCTGGCATTAATTCTTACCTCTCATCGCGGCTCCCCTAGGGCGCCTTTTCACCCCCTTATCGTAGAGGTTGAGCAACACAGGCGGTAACCGCACAAACTGAGCCAAAGGCATGAAAACCCTGCGAATTCAGGGCCCTGGACGCTTCTTGCAGGGTCGCACCCGTTGTAACCACATCATCAATCACAATTGCATCACCTCGAAGAATTGAACCTGGCTTTAAAGAAAAGGCTCCCTGCATATTAGCTATTCGCTGAACTCGATTGAGTCCGCTTTGATCAGAAACTCGACGGGATACCTGAAGGCAATCATTTACTGCGATACCAGTCTGTTTTGAAATTGTCTTTGTTAAATCGACTATAAAGCTACGACCACGACCTCGCTGAGATTGTTTATTTGATGGAACTGGAACGAGTGTGAAATAACCTTTGTCTAATCGAGCCTTATCTAGAACATGAATGATTGCATCTATTAGTAAATCATCTGCTCCAAGCAAACCATTTTCCTTTGCAGCAAGGACAATCTTTGATGCAGTTGGTGTGTAAATTAAGGCTGAGTGAACACTAAGTGCGTTCAAGTTGGTCTTGTAATAGTGCGGGATCCATTCACGACGACATGTTGTACAGATACTTACGCCCAATGCGTTACACCCATAACATCTAGTTGGGAAGACCAACTGTGAGAGTTCGGCAAGAATGCGCATCCGCACATAGTGCCTACTAAAGCGGTCCTTATTTTTAACCACAGAAGTTATGTGGAAACTAAGCTGTGTAGTCTTCCGGTTGTAGTGAAATTAGGCGTTGATCGATTGACTCCCAAGTTTTGCGGGGCAGAGTGACAACAAAATGGGCTCCTCGCCCAGGACGTCCCCACGCTTCCAATTCGCCATTATGCAAACGGGCATCTTCTAATGCGATGGACAAACCAAGTCCTGTGCCACCACGTGTTCGTGCTCGAGAAGGATCTGCGCGCCAGAAGCGATCAAAAACTCGAGTTAGCGAGTTCTCATCGAGACCAATTCCGTAATCTCGAACACCAATTGCGACATCACGATCACTTGCTTTTATCTGCACATCAATCTGCACTTCTTCCGAGTGATCGATGGCATTGGCCAAAAGATTGCGTAAAATGCGCTCTACGCGGCGAATATCAGCCTTAATCATGATCTCTGGCTCTGCAGACTTAACAAATATCTCTGTCTTTCTTTCTTTTGCAACAAGTGCCAGGTCATCTGCGCAACGATTCACCAACTGCACAATGTCAAAATCCACCGCTTCAAGTACGGCAACTTCAGCATCAAAACGTGAGACTTCAAGCAAGTCTTCAAGTAGTCGCTCAAAGCGATCTAGTTGCGCGACTAATAACTCAGTGCTGCGTGCAACTGTTGGGTCGAAACTATCCCTGGAAGCTGCAATGACCTCTGATGCCATACGCAGGGTCGTAAGTGGTGTGCGCAATTCATGAGAGACATCGGACACAAAACGCTGCTGTACGCGAGACAAGTTCTCTAATCTGGCAATTTGTTGCTCGAGAGATTCCGCCATCTCATTAAAGGCGTGGCCCAGGGTGGAAATTTCATCCTGCGAATACACCTTCATTCGCTGTCTAAAATCTCCCGAGGTAAACTCAGTTGCGATTCGAGCTGCTTCGCGCACAGGTTTAACTACTTGTCTTACTACAACCCATGTAATCAATGTAATTAAAATAATTAAGATGAGACCGGCAATGAGCAAGTAGGTGTTAATTAAGTTTAATGTTTTTTCTTCGTTTGCAAGTGAAAATACAATATACATCTCATATTGACCTGCATTTGGAATCTGTACCTTTTGACCAATAGCTAATCCCGGAGCACTTGTACCCTGCAAATATCGCATAGTGACGTACTGCCAAGTGATGTCACTAGATTTACGGACTCGGTCACTTAGAGATTTCGGAATTGTTGCTGGATCTAGCAAGTTTGAGGCAATCTCATAATTGATTGCTCTTGTATTACCCGGGCTGCGAGCAAATACTACTTCACGTGTATTTTCATTTGAAGTAATTGTTGTTGCAGAGCTAATGACATCGTCAACAACCTTTTGAACGACTGAATCCTTTTCTCCTTGAGCAAGTAAGAAACGGTAATCAGCGGTAAAGATGGTCGAGCGTGCCTCAACTATTGCAGAGTTCAGATTTACTTCTCTAATTCCACTCGAAAGACGTGAATTTAGGGCTGAGCCAGTAATCCAGACAACACCAAGTGAAAGGATTACCGTTGAAATAATTACCTTGAAAGCAAGGGAGTTACGTACTTTCCAGAAAAAACGGTTCATGGTTAGGAACCGCCCATGACTCCTGCTTTGTAGCCAACACCGCGAATTGTGATGACGATTTCAGGGTGTTCGGCATCGTGTTCAATCTTGGAACGTAAACGTTGAACGTGAACATTTACTAAACGGGTATCTGTTGAATGGCGATAGCCCCATACCTCACTGAGTAAAGCGTCGCGAGTAAATACGCGGCCTGGTTCTTTTGCTAATGCAACCAGTAAATCAAATTCAAGACGAGTTAAAGCTATTTGCTTGCCAGCACGCAAAACCTGGTGAGCCTGAACATCAATTGCTAAATCACCAATTGTTAAGAGGCCTGAAATATCTGAATTAGTACGACGCAAACGAGTCTTAATGCGCGCGATTAACTCAGATGGGTGGCGAAATGGTTTAACCATGTAATCATCGGCACCAGCTTCTAGTCCTTTAACAACATCTTGCGTATCACCTTTAGCTGAAAGCATGACGATTGGAACCATAGATTCTGCACGGATTAACTTGCATACTTCGATTCCATCAAGGCCCGGCAACATAACATCCAACAGAACTAAATCTGGTGGATTGTTACGAAAAACATCCATGACCTCATCGCCACGACTTACTAGATCCACGTCGATGCCGGCACCTGTTAAAACGATGCCAAGCATCTCCGCAAGATCCTGGTCGTCATCGACGACCATAACTAAAGTCATTAGCTACCGTGCTCCCAAGAGTTCAGGTACATATCTTGTGCAGGAGTTAGAACGTCAATGCGACCACCCATGCTAATTAACTTAAGTGCTGCAACTTCCTTGTCGATGTATGTAGGAACTTCATGAACACCAGGCTTTAGGTTCTTTGCTTCCTTAACAAGGTACTCAGCTGTTAGTGCCTGATCTGAGAATGACATATCCATTACTGATGCAGGGTGTCCTTCTGCCGCACCTAGGTTTACAAGGCGACCTTCTGCAAGAAGTAGCAAGCGACGTCCATCTGCCAATACATACTCATCAGTCTGGTGGCGCATCTTTGCGTTCTTCTTCTTTGAATTCTGTTCTAGCCATGCAACATCGATTTCGATGTCGAAGTGGCCTGAGTTAGCCATGATTGCGCCATCCTTCATTACTGCAAAGTGCTCGTCGCGCAATACATCGCGGTTACCAGTAACAGTAATAAACACATCACCAAGCTTTGCTGCATCTAGCATCGGCATTACGCGGAAGCCTTGCATCATTGCATCTAGTGCCTTTGTT
The DNA here is from genome assembly GCA_041175545.1 of Actinomycetota bacterium. Classification (GTDB taxonomy): domain Bacteria; phylum Actinomycetota; class Actinomycetes; order Nanopelagicales; family Nanopelagicaceae; genus Planktophila. The sequence continues at coordinate 3,615 of JBEDES010000032.1, read as the reverse complement.
GGATCAATTTCAGTCACGATTACATCAGCGCCCATACCCTTTGCGCGTTCTGCAACACCCTTGCCGCAATATCCAAATCCAGCTACAACTACCACGCGACCTGCAAGCAAGAAGTTAGTTGCGCGGAATACAGCATCAAGGGTTGATTGACCTGTTCCGTAACGGTTATCAAACATGTGCTTTGTATCGGTGTCGTTGACTGCGATCATTGGGAATTGAAGAGCGCCATCTTTTGCCATTTGGTTAAGGCGGATTACACCGGTTGTTGTTTCTTCGCAACCACCAGAGATACCTGGAATTAATTCCTTACGTGTTGTGTGAAGAGTATTTACTAGGTCGCAACCATCATCAAACACTTGGTGAGGTGCGATATCAAGTGCCGCGTTAATGTGCTTGTAGTAACCATCACGGTCAACTGCGTTACGAGCAAATACTGAAATTCCGTATTCGTGTACTAATGCTGCTGCTGTGTCATCCTGAGTCGACAATGGGTTCGATGCACAAAGAGCAATCTCTGCTCCGCCAGCCTTTAGCACGCGCATCAAGTTAGCTGTCTCAGTTGTTACGTGCATACATGCAGAAATACGCACACCTGCAAATGGTTGTGACTTTTCGAAGCGCTCACGAATCTGCGCTAGGACAGGCATGTTTCGCTCTGCCCATTCAATTTTCTTTCGACCTTCTGCAGCAAGTGAAGCATCTGCAATGTCATGTGCTGGAAGAGTTGCTGTTACTGGAACGTTCACGTATTTCTCCTTAAGTGGTATTCACCGAATTGTTTGGGTACCTAAGGCGTAGGGCTCTACAGTGCTAGGCGACTATAGGCAAAGATTACCGCCACACGCTTAAACTCTCTAATGGAAAACGGGAGTTAACTGCGAATAAGTGAGAGAACCGCATCACGCACGGTCTCCATTTGAGCCTGAGTCGAAGCCTCAACATTGAGTCGAAGTAAAGGCTCTGTGTTTGAAGGCCGAAGGTTAAACCACCAGGTATCCCCATTAACGGTTAGTCCATCGAGATGATCAATAGTGACCTGGCCGGATGAATAAGTTTTTTCAACCAGTTCTGTTGCTGATTTAGTATCTGCAACCTTTGAATTTATTTCACCACTTATGACATATCGGTTATATGGAGCAAGCAATTCTGACATCGTTGTGTTGGATTCACCTAGAGCCGCGATTGCATGCAAAGCAGCAAGAGCTCCAGAATCTGCTCTCCAAAACTCTTTAAAGTAGAAATGTCCAGAATGCTCGCCACCAAAGATCGCTCCGCTTTCAGACATCATTTTTTTAATGTATGAATGGCCAACACGACTTCGCAATCCGACTCCGCCATTCTCATCAATAACTTCCTGAACAGTGCGGGAGGAAATCAAGTTATAGATGATTGAAGATCCAGGGCGCTTTATCAATTCACGGTGGGCAATTAATGAGGTGAGCGCTGAAGGATTCACTGCAACTCCTCGCTCATCAACTAAGAAGCAGCGATCTGCGTCCCCATCAAATGCCAAACCAAGATCTGCTTTCTGATCTTTCATTGCTTGCTTGAGATCCGTCAACGTTGATTCATCTAGTGGGTTGGCTTCATGGTTAGGAAATGTTCCATCTAGTTCAAAGTACATTGGAATCACTTCACAATTTAACCGAGCAAAGATCGCTGGGGCGGTGTGGCCGGCCATACCGTTACCAGCATCAACAATTATTTTAAGAGGGCGGATATTTTTAATGTCCACAAGGGTCAATAGGTGATCTACATACTCTTCAAGCATGTCACGATGCTTTTCTACGCCAGCACCACCTATTGCAATCGGTGATCCCTCACGAACAAATTTCTCGATCGTAACTAGACCAGATTCTTTGCCAATTGGACGAGCATTACTTAGACAAAGCTTTATTCCATTGTATTCAGCAGGATTATGGCTTGCAGTAAACATCGCACCAGGTAATCCCAACTTTCCAGATGCGAAATAAAGCATGTCAGTTGAAGCTAACCCAATACGAATAACATCCATTCCTAAAGATGTTGCACCTGCAGAAAATGCCTCAGCTAATAATGGTGAAGATGGACGCATATCTTCCCCGATAACAATCGTTCCGGGTTCTCTTTCGATCTGCAAAAATCGTGCAAAGGCAACACCTGTTGCAAATGCAAAATCAACATCTATTTCAACATCGACAAGGCCACGAATGTCGTATGCCTTAAATATATGCGCGAACTCGTCCACTAAATTTTCCTAAGAAGGAACAGCGCGTAAATGTCCGCGACGGCCAATTTGTTGTTGCGCCGATGAACTCTCTACGGGGACTTCTTCTGGAGTTTCCTTCAGGGCAACTTCGCGCACTGCATCTGCGATCGCCATCAAATCATCATCTGTTGGACCTTGTGCTTGACCATCAAGTTCTTGCTTAATGACATTCCACCCATGAGGAACTTTTAGTCGGGCTCCGTGAACTTCGCATAGGTCATATGCATGAGGTTCAGAAAATGTCGCTAGCGGTCCAACAACGGCAGTTGATTCGGAGTACACATAAGTAAGTGTCATGGTTGCCTGTGATCGGCAACCTGCACGTGAACACCCACGTCCACCAACTGTTCTCATGTGAGCAACATTAGTGGGAAGTAGGTAAAAAACTTGGGATTGTCAGGGATTCAGGACACGGATATTTGAATCCGGTAATTCAATCTTTGTTAAAAGGCTGCCAGGAGAGATTGGAAAGTATCCATATCCATTTACCGAAGATACAAGAGCGCCTGCGAAGGTGTCAGGGCCAACTTTTGTAATCGTAAATGAACGAGCTGTCTCCGGTGCGCGCCAGGTGGCAATATCGCTACCCTTAACAGTTTTCCTTACGATTTTTCCATTATTCAAAGTGACATCGAGTGAAACGTTAATGCGTTCACCCACAAATGAAACGAGTGGCGTTAAACCAGAGATTGCAATTGTCAAAGGCTCCAGTGCAGGAGCAGATGTGCTCCATACAAAGTCTTTTCTTCCACCTACGGTGACCGTGGATTTGATAGCCGCTACTACCGGCTCCGTAGAGGTAATTCGAACACCCAATACAGTCGAAGTAATCTTTGGAGAGAATTGGAACTCAGTGACGATCCCAGAACTTACTGAACGAGAAGTTAAGCCGACCGGAACGAAAACACCATCACTTGATAAAACTTCGGCCGTAACACTTGCATCCACGTCACCAGGTGTGAGGACTCTTAATGTGTGAGGCAAAGCCGAATTGTTCTTAATTTGATTTGGAATTGCAGGAATCATTACCGATTTGCTGGCATTTGGCGCAAAGTTAACAAGATCTCCACCAAGTGATTTCAACCCCGCGCCCTGCTCATCAATCATAAATGCGTTAATACGTCCAGAGCGAGGTGCCACATGTACTGTCAAATATTTATCACCGGGTGCCAGAGAATCTATTGGAATTACTAGGTAGTTTTTTGAGACTACGGAAATCGTGCGAAGCGGCTGTTTTCCATTCTCAGTAAAACTTTGCACATCAACTAGTGCATCACTAAGCCCGCTATTGATAATGATTAGACGGCCTCGAGTTGTGATGTCAGCTGTGCCACCAACAAACCATTGAGATGTTGCAGGACCTGTAC
>JBEDES010000031.1:0-7854 GCA_041175545.1 Actinomycetota bacterium | reverse complement strand
CTGCAAACTTTCGCAACCGGACCAGATGGACTTTTCTACAACCTATTGATTTTATTTACTTAGCAGCTGAAAAACCTATTTCAAGGTCTGCCTTTAGATCATCAATGTTTTCTAACCCTAGACTCAATCGCACAAGGCCAGGTGTTACACCTGCAGCCAACTGCTCTTCACCTGAAAGTTGTGAATGAGTAGTTGTTGCTGGATGAATTACTAATGAGCGCACATCACCGATATTAGCTACGTGTGAGAAAAGTTTGAGTGATTCCACAAACTTTCTACCTGCTTCAACTCCACCCTTTAGTTCGAAGGAAAGCACAGCACCAGGGCCTTTTGGTGAGTATTTTTTAGCCAACGCATTCCATGGAGAAGAGGCAAGTGCTGCGTAGTTCACTTTTTCAACATTCGGATGTGCTTCTAACCAAGTAGCTATCGCCTTTGCATTCTCAACATGGCGATCGATACGAAGACTTAAAGTCTCCAAGCCTTGCGCAAGAAGCCATGCGTTAAATGGAGCAACTGCTGCACCGATATCGCGAAGCAACTGCAAGCGAATCTTGAAAATATAAGAAAGATTCGCACCAAATGCAGAGCCAACACCTAAGGCTTGCGAGTAGATAATTCCGTTATAACTTGGATCTGGCTCATTAAAGCCCTTGTATTTGTCAGGGTACTTTGCATAATCAAAGGTCCCTGCATCAACAATTGCGCCAACTACAGCGTTTCCATGACCTGATAAGAACTTAGTTGCTGAGTGAATTACAACATCTGCTCCAAATTCAATTGGCTTAATCAAGTAAGGCGTCGCAACCGTATTATCAACGATCAGAGGCACGCCTACTTCATGTGCAATGTCAGCAACTGTTTTGATATCCAAGATCTCATTCTTTGGATTAGCAATCGTCTCACCAAAAAATGCTTTCGTATTTGGCTTAACGGCATCTCTCCAGGATTGTGGGTCAGTTGGATCCTTAACGAAGGTTACGTCAATTCCAAACTTTGGAAGTGTGTAGTGAAATAAATTGTATGTGCCACCATAAAGACTTGGGCTAGAGACAATGTGGTCACCAGCTTCTGCAATATTCATAATTGCAAATGCTGTCGCTGCAGATCCAGAAGAAAGCAAAAGGGCTGCAACTCCACCTTCAAGTGCTGCAATTCTCTGTTCTACTGCATCTTGAGTTGGGTTCATGATTCGGGTGTAAATGTTTCCAAGTTCTGCCAATGAGAACAAATCTGCAGCATGTTTTGTATCTCTAAATTGATACGCCGTGGTTTGATACAAAGGAAGTGCGCGTGCACCCGTTGTTGGATCAGGCGTTTGCCCCGCATGAATTTGTAGTGTTTCAAATGACCAGTTGTTTGACATTATTTCTCTCCATCGCAGTAGGTGTCAGGAGATTGCAAACGATGGTATGAAATAACTTAAGTCACTTAACAGTGCTACTTAAATTTGTAATACCGCGCTTATCAGTTTCCTGACCAGTTCGTCACCCGGAGCACCCCACCGCGTTGGAGGGTTGCCGCCTACTAAGCCGGGGCTAAAACGTAGGACTCGTGAACAGGAAAATCATAACCCGATACTTCGTAATTGAAAAGTTGAGGGGCGAATTCAATGAAGGACACAGCCACGGGAGTATTTCGGGCAATGATTGGGAGAGTTATTCAGGCGGCATGCAGCCGACTTGCGACTAATTTGCAGGTGATCAATTACCGCAGCTCTTGCTTATTTTCTGAAGGTTAAGTCAGCTCTCTTCATTTCTGCGACAAGTATGCGCACAGCATTTGGACCCATTCCATGGAGCTCCTTAAGAGCTGCAAGTGAAGTTTTTCGCAGATCACTTAATTCAAATAACCCATCATCTATGAGTGCTCGCCGAGCAGGTGCGGCAAGCCCAATCTCTCGCCATGCTCCATCAAGTGCTTCATAACGATCTAAGTCGCTGGAGCCGTTTCTATTAATTGTTTGGTGCGAAGCTTTTTTTAGTTCACGATTTGCAGCAGCAATACGTTTGGCTTCAGCCGCAAGTTTCTTAACCTTTGCGGGAGATTTCTTTGCCATATGCCTGTCAACTTTCTTTTCAACGCAATACTTTTTGAATACTTAATATATCTCCGGCAAACTCTCATTGCTATTCATATTCGAACAACTAATCTTCGAACAACTAATCTTCGAACAACTAATCTTCGAACAACTAATCTTCGAACAACTAATCTTCGAACAACTCTTGTATGGTGAACTGAAATTCAATATGAGCTCTAAACCAATTATGTGCGGGAGGCGGGACTTGAACCCGCACGTCCGAAGACACAGGTTCCTAAGACCTGCGTGTCTGCCATTTCACCACTCCCGCAAACCCATAACAGCGCCGTGGCACCACTATGGATAGGAAGCAAGATTAGAGGTAAGTTATGCGTGTTGCCAAAACGGCCAAAAATCGAAAGGTTTGCCCTCATGACTTTGAAACCAACACCAGCAGATAAGTTCACCTTCGGACTTTGGACTGTCGGTTGGCAGGCGCGCGACCCTTTCGGTGATGCAACTAGAGATCCATTGGACCCAGTTCGAACGGTCAATGAACTGGCTGAGCGAGGCGCTTATGGTGTGACATTTCATGATGATGATTTGATTCCCTTTGGAAGTGATGATGGATCCCGTCGCACTCACATCGATCGGTTTAAAAAGGCACTTGCCGACACAGGCATGAAAGTTCCTATGGCAACTACAAATCTTTTTACACATCCTGTTTTTAAGGACGGCGCTTTTACATCTAACGATAAAGACATCCGTCGCTACGCAATCCGAAAAGTGATGAAAAATATTGAACTTGCAGTTGAACTCGGAGCAACCACATATGTTTGTTGGGGAGGCCGTGAAGGTGCTGAATCTGATGGTGCCAAAGATGCCTATGTTGCTTTAGATCGTTTTAGAGAAGCATTCAACACTCTAGGTGAGTTTGTTACCGATAATGGATATGACATCAAGTTTGCAATCGAACCAAAGCCAAATGAGCCACGTGGAGATATTTTCTTGCCAACAATTGGTCATGCACTTGCATTTATCAACTCACTTGATCGACCCGAATTAGTTGGATTGAATCCAGAAGTTGGTCACGAACAAATGGCTGGTCTTAACTTCGTTCACGGAATCGCTCAGGCCCTTTGGCATAAAAAGCTTTTCCACATCGATCTCAATGGTCAACATGGACCAAAATATGATCAAGATTTAGTCTTTGGTCATGGCGACTTGAAATCAGCCTTTTTCTTAGTTGATCTTTTGGAACGCTATAACTATTCCGGACCAAAGCACTTTGACTACAAGCCTGCACGTACTGAAAACGACAAGGGAGTTTGGGAGTCTGCTTCGGCAAACATGCGCACTTACCTTGCACTTAAAGAGCGAGCTGCGGCATTTAGAAGTGATTCGCGAGTTATCGCGGCAATGAAAGAGTCCAACATACCTGGGCTTACAGAGCCAACTCTTGCTACAGGTGAAACATGGAAAGACCTTGCAAAAGATGTCTTTGATGTAGAAGCAGCAGGAAAACGCGGCTATGGATATGAAGCAGTTGATCAATTAGCACTTGAGCACTTGATGGGGCTGAAGTAGCGCTAAGGAGTTAAATTACCCCTGCGTGAAATTGCATCAACACCCGCAGATACCAAGAGCACTAATCCTGTAACAATGAACTTGATACCTGCTGCATAGCCAAGCAATCCCATTCCATTATCGATTACTGCAACGACTAAACCGCCAAGAATTGCGTCCCTAACTTTCCCTTTTCCACCAAATAGTGAGGTTCCACCAATGACTGCAGCTCCAACTGCATATAGCAAGGTTGAACTACCACCAGTTGTAGGAGAAATAGAGTTCTGTCGAGAGGCAAAGATCATTCCTGCAATCGCTGCAAAACCAGAGCAGATCATGAATGCAGTAATTCGAATTCTCTTAACGTTGATACCTGCTCGGCGAGCAGCTTCAGCATTGCCACCTACGGCATAGATGTGACGTCCAAATGCGGTACGGCCTAAAACAAATGTTCCAACTACTAGAAGCAACAGGATTACCGGTACTACATAAGGAATGCCTTTTAGGCTAACTAAATCCGGATTGTTACTGCGCTCTAAGTTAAGCGCAAAAACAGCTAAACCTGTTATCGTTAAAAGTGCCGCTGTTTTAATAATCCATAGCTTTTTCAACTCTGTTTTGAGTCCAGCATTGCGTCGAGAGTTCATAGAACTCAAACCCACCAAGACGTATGCAACCGCAATAACGATGAAAAATACCCAGCTACCTACTGGAGAAATATTTGAGTTCTGAACTGCAAGAATTGTTTCATCCTCAACACGGATGGTTCCACCTTCACCTGCTAAAAGTAAAAGAATTCCTTGAAAAGCAAGAAATGCTGCCAAAGTGACAACGAATGAAGGAATACCAAGTCGAGCAACCAACGTACCCAAGAAAAATCCCAATAAAGCTCCAACTGCAATACTTGCAATGAGAGCGACATACCAAGGTTGTCCTTGATTAGTAATAAGAATTACGAGAACCGCACCAGATACACCCGCGGTGTATCCAGCTGAGAGATCAATTTCTCCAAGGAGTAAAACAAAAACTAATCCCATTGCAATCACGATAACTGCAGCTGCCTGGGTTAAAAGATTGGCGAAATTACCTGGGGTTAAGAAAACGTTAGACATCGAGCCAAAGGCAATACAAAGAACTACAAGACCAAGAACTGCTGGCAAAGAACCAATGTCTCCTGCTTTTACACGAGCCCAGTAATCAGCCATGGCACCCTTAAGTGTTGAAACTTCGGACTCATTTACAGTGCTCATTTATCTGCTCCTGTCTTAGACGCTGGAGCTTGAACTCCTGCAGATTTACCAGTTGTAATTAACTCCACTACTTGGCGTGGCTCTACATCTTTCTTATCGACTTGAGCAGCTAATTTTCCAAGATAAAGAGCGGCAATGTTATCTGCCACTTCAAATACATCATTTAAATTATGGCTAATCAAAACAACTGCAAGACCGTTATCTGCCAATCGGCGAACAAGGTTTAAAACTTGTTCTGTCTGTGCGACACCTAAAGCTGCAGTTGGCTCATCCAGGATAACAACTTTGCTATTCCAAAGAACTGCGCGGGCAATTGCGACTGTCTGTCTCTGCCCACCAGATAATGAGGCAACGGTTTGTCGAATTGATTTAACCGTACGAACACTTAAACCATCCAAAGTTTTGCGGGCTAACGCTTCCATCGAAGATTCATTCAGAACTGGCCCGCGCTTTTGTTCACGACCCAAAAACATATTGTGCACAATGTCTAAGTTGTCACAGAGTGCTAAATCTTGATAAACGATCTCAATTCCAAGTGAGGTTGCATCACGAGGTCCACCGATTGAGACCTTGGAGCCCTCAAAGAAAAAATCTCCATCTTCAGGGTGGTAGATGCCTGCAATACATTTAATAAGTGTGCTTTTTCCAGCTCCGTTATCGCCTACGAGAGCAGTGACTTTTCCTGCATACACATCGAGGTCAACATCCTTTAAAACATGGACAGGCCCGAAAGATTTATTTACTCCGCGTAAAGACAGCAGTGCCGTTGTCATAGTCTCCCAGTTTCTTCATGTTGAAAACTTCTATGGTGTTAATCCTATTATTTCTTTGCCATCTTTGTAAGCCATCTTGCAAGTGATCTTGAGTTCTTGAATTCACACTAACTTCACACCTTGATAGTTAAAGCAGGTGCGGCTCGGGGAAAACCCCGAGCCGCACCTTACTTTTTACTACTAGCTCTTAGAGCTTAGCTTTTTGGAAATTAGATTCCGTTAGCTACGCAGAGCTCTTCGATTCCTTCGCAAACTTCTTCGCGAGTCTTGAATCCATCAGCAATAACGTCCTTGACGTTTGCCTTTGTGATTCCAACTGGTACCAAGAGAACTGATGGAACATCTGTTGTTCCATTGTTAACTGATCCAGTAGCTGTAGTTGCTTCTTCTCCACGTAGAAGTGCGATTGCAAGCTCTGCTGTTGCCTCTGCCTCAGCCTTGATTGCCTTGTAAACAGTGTTTGAAAGGTCTCCTGTAAGGATTGCGCGCAATCCTTCAGCTGTTGCATCTTGACCAGATACACAGACCTTACCGTTTAGCTTGTTCTTCTTTAGAACTGCTACTGCTGCAAGTCCAAGACCTTCGTTAGCTGAAACAACTGCGTCAAGCTTTCCGCCTGCCTTAGTTAGTTGCTGTTCGAAAATTACTCCACCCTTTGCGTTGTCCCAATCTGGAACTGCTTGGTCATCAACGAGTGTGTAAGCCTTTGAATCAATCAAAGGACGTAGAACTGAATCGTATCCAGCCTTGAATAGTGTTGCGTTGTTATCTGTAGGTGAACCGTTTAGGTAAACGATACGTGCCTTTGACTTACCAGCTGCATCAAGACATGCCTTGATTCCTTCGCCCTGTAGGCGACCAACAGCTTCGTTATCAAATGATACGTAGTATGAAGCTGAACCATTAAGTGTTAGACGATCGTAATCGATTGTCTTTACACCCTGTGCAGCAGCTTTGTCCTGAACAGCCTTAGCTGAATCTGAATCTAGGTTTACAAGGATAAGAACCTTTGCACCAGCAGTTAACATCTGGTCAGCAATTGTTGCGAATGCTTCCTTGTCTCCGTTTGCGTTTTGGATATCAACTTCTACACCAGCTGCATCAAATGCTGCCTGTAGGAATCCACGGTCATCTTTTTCCCATCGGTTTGATGAAGCTGAATCAGGAAGAATTACACCGACGAAACCGTCAGCTGAACTATCTGATGAGCTTGAGCAACCTGTTAGAACGATTGCGAACGCTGACACTGCAGCGACAATCGCGAGGCGACGCTTTTTCATTTAGTAGACCTTTCGAAAGGGGTTGTGCCCTTGGCGGTTTTCGCCTTGTTGAGTTGGCACAACGTAAGGTAGAAAGTAGTGGAAAAAACTAGAAACGTCACTAGCGATTCCCAGAATCTGAGCGCGGGACCTAACGATTTGATAACACCTACGCCTGCTGGCGCTAACCTATGAGCATGCCTTCACAACTCGAGCAGCTCGAGGCCACCCTCAAGGAGGCAATCTCCCGGGCTATCCAGGCCGATGCGCTATCGGGCACAGTCCCAGATTCCATCAAGTTGGAACGTCCAAAAGATAGAAGCCATGGCGATTATGCAACGTCGATTGCCCTACAAATTTCAAAAGCAATGGGGAAGAACCCGCGAGAAGTAGCACAGGTAATTGCCGACCAGTTAACAGGTATTGAATCAATTAACAAAGTTGAAATTGCTGGACCCGGATTTATTAACTTAACTTTAAATCGGGCGAGTCAAGCTCAATTGGTTGAAACGATTGTTGCGGCAAAAGATTCTTTTGGACAAGGTAAATCTCTTTCTGGAATAAAGATAAATCTTGAGTTCATAAGTGCAAACCCAACTGGTCCTCTACACCTTGGTCACACGCGTTGGGCAGCAGTTGGCGATGCACTTGGTCGAGTGTTGACTGCAGCGGGCGCGCATGTAACTAGAGAGTTTTACATAAATGATCGCGGCACTCAGATGGATTTGTTTGGCCAATCAGTAGAAGCAGTGGCATTAGGTCAATCTGTACCTGAAAATGGTTATCAAGGTGATTACATAAAAGATTTGGCCGTAGAGGTAGTTAAGGAAAACGCGGGAATAAAAGAGCTCCCATCTGAAACTAGAACGCAAGCATTTCGTGAAGCGGCATACAAAGTACAGTTAAAGGATCAACAAAGAGTTCTCGAAGTTTTTAACACACACTTTGATGTCTGGTTTTCTGAGCGTTCCTTGCATGAACAAGGC
>JBEDES010000030.1:0-8295 GCA_041175545.1 Actinomycetota bacterium | reverse complement strand
TGATTATGCCTAAGCATGTTTTGGCAGATCAAGATATCTTGAAGCTAGATACAAATAATTTCTGGAAAGATCCTGTTGTTTCTGGACCTTACAAAGTAGGAAAGTTCAGTCAAGGTAACTTCATCACACTTGTACCAAATGACAAGTATGAAGGTGGAAAGCCAAACATCTCAGAGATCAACATTATTGTTTCATCAAACCTAGTTGCAGACGCAAAATCTGGAAAATTGGATTACTTCACAACTAATGACCCAGACACAATCCGTGCAATGAGTTCAGTTTCGACTTTCAAGGGTGCACCTTTGCAGGTCCTCTTCTATCGTTACTTTGTGATCAATCCAAATACACAATTCAGCAACATAAAGGCTCGTGAAGCGCTTAAGTATGGAATCGACTGGAATCGCTTGGTTCCAGCTGTTTATCCAAAGCTTGGCAAGGTAATTAATAGTGGCGTTACCTCAGGAATGCCTCACCACGACCCTTCTATTCCAAAGTACAAGTTTGATAAGGCAAAGGCGATCGCACTTCTTAAGGAAGCCAAGTTTGACTTCTCAAAGACAGTTCGCCTACGCACATACAATCAGACACAGCCTGCAGTAATGATTCTGCTAACAGCTGTTGCGCAACAAATGACAGATCTTGGAATGAAGGTTGAATTCCTTCCATTCCAGGGCGATGCAACGACAGAACTTTGGACTAATCGCAATTATGAAATTGCATTGAAGGGCCTAAGTGCATTTAACGTCGGTGAATGGTTTGCGGAGTACAGCAACCCAGCCACATTTGAAAAGTTGATTGGCGCTCAGCCAGGATACGCAGCATTGAACTCACGTTTGTTGCAGGCAACTTCTATTCGCGAAACCGGAAAGGTTTTGAAGGAGTTGCAAAAGCAAGAACAGGCTGACTTGTACAAACTGCCAATGCACTTGTTGCAACAGTATGTATTCGTCTCCAAGAGAATCAGTGGCACTCCAGCAAAGTGGGGTAACCCACTCTATGTTTACCAAAATAACATAGCTAGCTGGTCTGCAAACTAACTAGATAAAGGCGATACTGACCGAAGTGCGAGGGTACCTTCGGTCAGTATCGCTACTTAATTTCTTAAGGATGGTGTTTTCTTGGTTTCGTTTCTAATTCGGCGGATCGCAATCTTGGTGCCTATGGCATTCACGATCAGTGCGTTGATTTTTTTCGCGTCGCGACTTTCACCGATTGACCCAATCAATGCAATGGTCCCGCCTGATATGGCGGCGGACTCAGCCAACCTTGCCCAGCTACGCGAAGAGCTTGGGTTAAATGACCATATTATTTTGCAGTATTTCCATTGGTTAAGAGACATCGCCACCGGTGAATTTGGGTATAGCTTGCAAAGCGGCCAAAAAATCTCTGAAATTTTAGCTCTACGTATGCCGGCTACCCTCGAATTAGTACTGTCAGCATTGATTTTGTCGACGATTTTAGCTTTGACCCTGGGCCTCTTTGCAGGAGCAAAAAGAGGTGGAATAGCTGACAAACTCTCACGAGTATTTGCCGTGATTGGTATTGCGGTTCCCGATTTCTTTATCGGATTAGCACTACTAAATGTTTTTGCATATCGGGTTGAATGGTTACCAACTGGAAACAGAATCGCACCCGGCCAAATCACATTTTGGGATCGTTTCCCACACTTAATCTTGCCGGTAGCCACATTAACTATTGCGATGTTGGCGGTTTTGATTAGATACACAAGAAACTCTGTCTTAGACACTTTGAATCGAGATTTTGTAAAGACGGCTCGCAGTAAAGGTGTTCCGGAGTGGCGGGTTCTTTACAGTCACGTTTTTAGAAATTCTTTAGGTCCCGTAATGGTGATTCTTGCTTTCAGACTTCCTCTTTTGGTCGGAGGTTCAATCCTCGTGGAAACGGTATTCCAATGGCCAGGCATCGGAACAACAATCATCGCCGCGGTATCTGCATCAGATTATCCAGTGATTATGGTTATTAGTATGTTAATTGCAATGGTTATTTTAGTTGCAAGCTTCTTGGTTGACATTGTTAAATCAATTTTGGATCCACGAGTTAGATTGGGAGGAGGTAAGTAATGTTAAAAAAGAATCGAAGTCAAGATTCAACGGTTCGAATCTTCGTGAGCAACTTCTTACATAATCCTTCGGGTGTCATTGGTTTGGCAATCATTTTTACGATGATCATTGGCGCTATCTTTGCGGTTCAAATCTCTGGCGTTGAGCCAGATTACATTGATCCAATTAATTCACGACTGGGCCCAAGTTTGGATCACCTAATGGGAACCGATCAACTAGGCAGAGACATGTTTAGCCGAATCCTGTCTGGTGCTAGACAATCAATCTACATAGGAGTTCTTGCTTCATTCCTAGCCAATCTAATCGGAACGGTTTTAGGCGCTATTGCCGGCTATTTGGGTGGAAAAATCGACGCTATTGTCATGCGTGTTTCCGAGCTAGTAATGACATTCCCACAGTTGATCTTGGTGCTTATTTTCGTATCTCTGCTAGGGCAGGGCATCAACAATGTAATTATCGTCTTTGCACTCACAGGCTGGATGACCACTTTCCGATTAGTTCGTGGTGAATTCTTCTCATTACGTGAAGAGGCGTTTGTTGAAGCAGATCGAGCATTTGGTTTCTCAAAACCAAGAATCATCTTCCGTCATTTGCTTCCAAACACTTTGAGCCCAATCGTTGTCGCATTCACAGTTAACATCGCGATCTTTATTATTGCTGAAGCGGGATTGTCATTCTTAGGTTTGGGTGTTCCCGTTACAACACCTACATGGGGTAACTTGCTCACAGCGGCACAGAATCCTGTTGTTGTAAATGAGTACTGGTGGCTCTGGGTCTTTCCCGCCCTTTCGATTGCCATCTTCGTACTTGGAGTCAACTTTGTTGGTGATGGTTTGCGTGATGTTTTGGATCCACGTCATAAGTCACTAATCACAAAAAATAAATGGAAGACCATGGTTTTGGGTCGCTGGGGGAGAAAATAATGACTCTATCGACTAGCAAAGATCTCATACTGGATCTTAAAAAAGTAAATGTTAAATTCAAAGTTGAAGATGACACCATTCACATCCTTCGAGATGTTTCGCTGAGCCTTCCCCGCGGATCATTTTTATGCGTTGTGGGCGAATCAGGTTGCGGTAAGTCAGTTACCGCTCAGGCGATAGTTCAACTATTGCCAGACAACGGTCAGATCAGCAGCGGTGAAATCCTCTTCTCCTCAGACAATAATGACGTCGAACTTAATAAGTTGGAAAAGTTCGGAAAAGAGATGCGAGATATTCGTGGCGGGAAGATCGGGATGATTTTTCAAGACACGCTTTCATCATTGAATCCTGCGCATAAAGTTGGCCGTCAGGTAGCTGAAAGCCTGTTGCAGCATTTTGATATCTCTAAGGATGAGGCGCGTACACGAGTAATCGAGTTATTCCGCAAATTGGGTATCCCAGATCCAGAGCGACGCTATGACGCATACCCGCATGAGTTTTCGGGGGGTATGCGCCAGCGCGTAATGATTGCTATCGCTACCGTATGTGAACCAGATTTAGTGATTGCAGATGAACCAACAACAGCGCTGGATGTAACTATTCAGGCGCAGATCATGACCTTGCTCAAGGATCTTCAGAAAACAGCAGGTAAGAGCTTCATCTTGATTACACACAACATGGCCCTTGTATCTGAGGTTGCTGATCACGTTGCAGTTATGTACCTAGGACGCGTTGTTGAATATGGAACAGTCAATGAAGTTTTACGCGACCCTAGACATCCTTACACCAAAGCATTAATGGCAAGTGTTCCAACACTTGATGCTGACAAAGATGTAGAGCTTCAAACAGTTGAAGGACAAACACCTTCACCTGCCGAAGTAACAGTTGGTTGCGAATTTGCCGGTCGATGCCCATATGTGATCGATGCATGCAAAGAAAAAACTATTGAAATGACCCAAATCAGTTCAAGCCACGAGGTTAGATGTATACGTTTGGATGCAAATGGAAAGCTGCCTGTTCTAGTCGGAGGTGCGACAAATGAGTAATTCAACAACACCTCTTTACAAAGTAGGACAGATTAAAAAGCACTTTCCGGTTCTTGGCGGTGTATTAAGGCGCACCAAAGGTTACGTCAAAGCTCTTGATGGTGTTGATCTAGAGGTTTTCCGCGGAGAAACTATTTCTGTAATTGGCGAATCCGGATGCGGAAAGACAACCCTTGGTCGCATGTTGGCTTTGCTTGATAAGCCAACCGATGGAGAACTTTCCTTTGATTTTGGAAATGGGTTACAAGATGTAAGAAGTTTGCGCGGAGAGAACCAGATGAAGTTCCGCAAAAAGGTCCAGATGATTTTCCAAGATCCATACACATCCTTTAATCCGCGCCAGCGCGTTGGAGCGGCAATGGATGAGGTTTTACGGGTTCATGGGGTTAAGGATGAAGCAGAGAGAAATGCACGAATCCTTGAGGCCTGTGAAATGGTCAATATTCGTCCTGAATATCTGCAGCGCTACCCACACGAGTTCTCGGGCGGACAGCGCCAGCGCTTAGCAATTGCTCGCTGTCTAGCTACCAAACCCGAACTCATCATCGCTGATGAAATTGTTTCAGCACTAGATGTTTCAATCCAGGCTCAGATCGTTAACCTGCTTTTGAAGATTCAACGCGAGACTGGACTTTCATTTATCTTCGTGACTCACGATGTTGCGGTTGCTCGTTACGTTGGACATCGTGTTGCGGTTATGTATTTAGGTAATGTTGTGGAGATTCTCCCTGCAGAATCCTTACCCGAAGCTGCCGAGCACCCATACACAATTGCTTTGCTATCAGCGGTACCGAGCATGAATCCAAAAGCGAAGGAAGATCGAGTTGCTTTGCAAGGTGAGGTTCCAAGTCCTATAGACATGCCAAGTGGATGTGCATTCTCAACACGTTGCCCGTCTGTAATGGATATCTGCCGCACAGAACGACCAGTGCTAAAAATTTCTAATATCTCTAAGGGCGACCATCAAGTTGCCTGTCACCTAAATAAAGGAGCATAAAATGGCGAGCAATTCAAAACTTCTTCGAGGCGTTGTACCGCCAGTATGCACCCCATTTACAGCAGATTATGAAGTCGATGAAAAATCGCTCCGTAGATTGATCAACCATCTCATCGATGGCGGAGTTCACGGTCTCTTCGTGCTTGGATCTACAAGCGAGGTTGCTTATCTAACCGATAAGCGCCGCGCAGATGTAATTCGAATTGCCATTGATGAAACAAAGGGACGCGTACCTGTTGTTGCGGGTGCGATCGACATGACAACCTTTCGCGTTAATGATCATGTGCGTGCTGCAGTCGAAGCTGGCATTGATGGAATAGTTCTGACCGCTCCGTTTTATGTGCGCACCCACCCAGAGGAGATCGCCCTTCATTTCAAACTTGTTAAAGAGGCATGCGGAGATGTTCCGCTTTACGCCTATGACATTCCAGTTGCAGCAAACGGGGTAAAACTTGAGACCTCTACTGTTCTTAAGCTCGCTAAAGAGGGCGTAATTCAGGGACTTAAGGACTCATCTGGCAACGATGCTGGAATCCGCGCTGTCGTGCTCGGCGCCAAAAAACTGGGATTGAATGATTTTGTAGTTTTGACCGGTTCAGAGTTAACCGTTGATTCCGCCCTAATGGCGGGAGCACACGGTGTTGTTCCCGGAATTGGAAATATTGATCCAGTCGGATACGTAAAGATTTTTGATTACGTTGCCGCGGGTGATTACAAATCGGCTCGCGCCGAGCAAGAGCGTCTCACTGAAATGTTTGGGTTAGTCGATGTTGGCGCACCAAGCAGAATGGGTCGCGGATCATCTGCACTTGGCGCATTTAAGGCTTCGTTGAAACTATTAGGAATTATCGAAGATGGGCGCACAGCCCCTCCTCAAATTCCACTT
Source organism: Actinomycetota bacterium (assembly GCA_041175545.1). Taxonomy (GTDB): domain Bacteria; phylum Actinomycetota; class Actinomycetes; order Nanopelagicales; family Nanopelagicaceae; genus Planktophila. The sequence continues at coordinate 2,362 of JBEDES010000030.1, read as the reverse complement.
AACTCAGAAGAGATTGCCGCAATCATTCCATTCTTGAAGAATGCAGGTCTCTCAGTTAAATAATGGAACATCAAGTTCTTGCAGTCCGAGGTGTTGGTGGATATCGCCAATATCGAATTCCTGCGATGGCTGTTACTCCATCTGGTCGCATCATCACTATTTACGATGGCCGCTTCGACTTTGATGATTTGCCCGGTCCAGTTGATCTTGTAATTCGCACAAGTGATGACAATGGAACAACATGGAGCCCGCAAAGTATTTTTCGCAAACACGAAGGCATCGCAGGTTTCGGTGATGCAAGCATTATTATCGATCCAAATGTCGGGAATTTTGGAAGAATCATTGTTTTGTATCAATCAACCAAGATTGCAGGGTTTTTTGAGAGTAAATTAGGGTCAGATCTAGATGATCCACTGGTCGCACATATTGGTAGATCAATATCAGATGATGATGGAATTAGTTGGCGTCATGAGGTAATTACTGAGCAACTCAAAGATGAAAATACCCCTGGGATTTTCGCTACCTCCGGAATGGGGGCGGTTATCCCAGACGGCGAATTTGCCGGTAGGCTCCTACAAACCTTTGTTTTGCGCAGAGATTCACAACTTCTCTCAGCTATTGGATACAGCGATGACCACGGTGAAAATTGGCAATTAGGAGCCTTAATCCCAGGGGGTAATGAAACTGCGATTGCAGGATTTGTAGATGGAAGTGTTCTCGTTAATTCACGTGCCACACCCTTTCGATTAGCAGGAAAATCCATCGATGGAGGAAAAACGCTTACTTGGCTAGAGCCTGATCTTGGACTACCGGACCCTAGCGACAATGGATCGATTGCCACCTTAAAAAATGGCGATGTCATTTGTACTCACAACCATGACTGTGATCTTCGACGAAATACTGTGTTGAAAAGATCTCACGATGGAGGCAGGACTTGGATAACTGCTATCTCTGTTGAACCAGGGAGCTCTGCATATTCAACTGCTTGCGAACTAACGGATGGCAGTATCGGCGTTTTGTATGAAAGAAATGCTTACCAGGAAATTGTATTTTCCAAATTTCAGCTAGCAGAATTTAGACCGATAGATGAAGTTCTTTCAGAAACTAAGAATGTAGATGACATTGAATTTACAGTGATAGCTAGATACATCCGGCCGGCACGAGATTCAAAAATTGAGGATGTTTTGAAATCGGCACCCCTTGTTCCAAATGTAGATATGAGTGTTTTTCAATCATATGAAAGAAAAGAAGTGGGAGGGATTGGGGGAAGCACTAGTGGCGATTCATTATTTACATCTAGTGAATTAGATCAAATCTTAGGTGAAATTTCGCCAGGGCTTCACTTGAACGACGAGATCAGATTTAGTGTGCGAATCACTAATGAAAGAGATCAAGAAATTACAAATGTAAGAATAATGGATAGAGACGATCAAATTGTATTTGAGGGAAAATCACTAGCGAGTTTAGAAAAAATCTGCTTATTGGATATTAGACAACTCATTCAAATCGAAGATCTTCAAGCAAGGTGTGCAGTTTTCACCTTTCAATTATCCGCAGAATTCTTGGATCATATGGTTGGGCAAGTTCGGGCCATTAGTAAAGTTGTAAAGGTTGAGTTGCCAACCTGAACTACTCAAATGTGCGAGATTTGAGCCTAGTCATTAGACTAAGCAAGTGAATTCATTCAAAATCGCGATTGTTGGTGCAGGTCCTGCAGGTTACTTTGCAGCACAAGCTCTTCAAAACTTAGCTAATGAAGATCGTGTATTTGAAATCGACATGATTGAACGACTTCCAACCCCGTGGGGATTGGTCCGTAGCGGTGTTGCACCAGATCACCCAAAGATCAAAACCGTTTCAAAGGTCTTTGAAAAGATCGCGAATAGCGAAAACTTTAGATTATTTGCAAATGTTGAAGTTGGCCAAGAGATCACAGTTTCACAACTACAAGAAAAGTATGACGCCGTCATTATTGCTACGGGATCATCACTTGGTAAGAAGTTAGGAATTCCAGGTGAAAATCTGCGCGGATCGCTTTCTGCAGCGGATTTTGTGCCTTGGTATAACGCTCATCCTGATTTTGTTGGTGTGGATACACCCTTGGATGCAGATACCGCTGTAGTTATTGGTGCAGGTAATGTTGCGATGGATGTTGCTCGCATGTTGGCCCTTGAACCATCTGAATTAGATCCAACCGATACCGCTGATCATGCAATTGATGCATTAAAAAAGAGCAACATTCGTAAGGTATTTATTAGTGCACGTCGCGGCCCAGAGCATGCTGCCTTTACTTCACCGGAGCTCCGCGATCTTCCAAAACTAGAACACACAAATGTAATTATGAACAAGGCAGATATTGATG
>JBEDES010000029.1:0-8559 GCA_041175545.1 Actinomycetota bacterium | reverse complement strand
GTAACTGTTGAGACAACAGGAACAATGTTAGTTGGATCGGAAATAGGCGCAGCCCTAAATGCTTTGCAACCTTTGGGAATCGATCTAATCGGTCTCAACTGTGCCACAGGGCCAGCAGAAATGTCGGAGCACTTAAGGTATCTGAGTAAGAATTCCGATGTAGCAATCTCTGTAATGCCAAATGCTGGCTTACCAGTTTTAGGTCCAAAGGGTGCAAGTTATCCACTTGGACCAGAGGAACTAGCAACTGCGCTTGAGGTTTTTGTCAAAGACTACGGAATTTCCCTTATTGGTGGATGTTGTGGAACGACTCCAGCTCATCTCAAAGCTGTGGTCGAACGTTTGGATCGGAAAAGTGTGCAAGCAAGGTTGAGCGCATTGGAACCCGGTGCCTCTTCGTTGTATCAATATGTTCCATTTCGACAAGATAAAACCTATTTAGCAATAGGTGAGCGAACAAATGCAAACGGTTCTCGCGCATTCCGAGATGCTCTTCTCGAAGAAGACTGGGAAAAATGTGTCGAGATTGCAAGAGATCAAATCCAAGAAGGCGCTCACATGTTAGATCTCTCTGTCGATTATGTCGGTAGAGACGGTGCTTCCGATATGGCACAACTTGCGTCCAGATTTGCAACTGCAAGCACCCTTCCTATCGTCTTGGATTCAACCGAACCATTGGTTCTTAAGGCTGGTTTAGAAAATCTCGGTGGAAGATGTGTGATCAACTCCGTTAACTATGAGGACGGAGATGGGCCGACTTCTCGCTTTGCAAAAATAATGCCGCTTGTTCAAGAACACGGTGCGGCAGTTGTAGCTTTAACAATCGACGAACAGGGACAAGCTCGAGATTGTGACTGGAAGCTGCGGGTTGCTCGACGACTGATTACAGACTTACGAGATAACTGGGGGTTGAACGTAGGCGATATCTTAATCGATTGCCTAACATTTCCGATTGCTACAGGACAAGAAGAAACTCGACGTGATGGAATTGAAACCATAAATGCGATCAAAAAACTGAAGGAAGAGTTTCCTGATGTACAAACAACTTTGGGTATCAGCAATGTCTCATTTGGTTTAAATCCGGCATCTCGCATAGTTTTAAACTCAGTATTCCTTCACGAGTGTGTTCAGGTTGGATTGGATTCAGCCATAGTCCATCCGTCGAAAATTACGCCTATGAACCGTATCGACGAGAGAGTCAAGCAAGTAGCACTAGATCTGATTTATGATCGTAGGACATTTGACGGTGATGAATGTACATACGATCCTCTTGCAGAATTTCTACAACTATTCGATGGAGTGGAACTAACTTCCAGCAAGAATGCACGCGCAGAAGCACTTGCTGCCCTGCCATTGTTTGAAAGATTGCAGAGACGAATCATCGATGGCGAAAAAGTTGGATTGGAAGATGATCTCAAGCAAGCACGCGATCAAGGGACTAAGCCATTAGAAATTATCAATGACCATCTCTTAGAGGGGATGAAGGTTGTTGGAGATTTGTTTGGTAAGGGTGAAATGCAGTTACCTTTCGTTCTCCAAAGCGCAGAAGTAATGAAGACAGCCGTTGCACTGTTAGAACCATATATGGAAAAAACTGATGATCAAGGCCGCGGAACGATGTTGCTAGCCACAGTTAAGGGAGATGTTCACGATATTGGTAAGAATTTAGTTGACATCATCCTTACGAATAATGGTTATCGAGTAGCCAATATTGGAATTAAACAAACCGTAAACCAGATAATTGATGGTGCTATTGAAGCCAATGCCGACGTTATTGGGATGAGTGGATTGCTAGTTAAATCAACGGTAATTATGAAAGAAAACTTGGAAGAGATCACCTCAAGAGGTTTAGACCAACGTTGGCCAATTGTTCTTGGGGGAGCAGCGCTAACGCGTGCCTATGTGGAGCAAGATTTAGCCTCAGTTTTTCCCGGTGAAGTTAGATATGCGCGAGATGCTTTTGAGGGGTTACGTTTAATGGATGCAATGATGGCGGTGAAGCGGGGCGAAGAAGGTGCTGCACTGCCTCCGCTAAAAGAACGTAAGACAATAAATACACGGGTTAAAGAAAGTAGTTTGCCAGTCGATCACGTGCGCAGCGATGTTAGTCAGGAAGTTTCTATACCAACCCCTCCTTTCTTTGGATCCAGAGTTGTGAAAGGGATTTCACTTGCGGACTATTCCGGAATGTTGGACGAGCGCGCTCTCTATGTTGGACAGTGGGGCCTAAAGGGAAACCGCGGTGAATACGAAGAGATGGTTGCTACACAAGGCCGACCTCGATTGCGGTCATTAATGAATGAAGTTCAATCCAATGGTTGGCTCAATGCTGCAGTTGTCTACGGATATTTTCCTTGTTATAGCGAAGGAAATGATCTCGTTATCCTCCATCATGAGGGAGAAAACAAAGGTAAGGAGCGCACGAGGTTTACGTTTCCGCGACAACGTCGCGACAGGCGACTGTGCATTAGTGATTTTTTTGCTTCAAAGGATTCTGGTAGAACCGATGTCGTTGCCTTCCATGTCGTCACTATGGGCGCAGCTGTCAGCAAAGCCGCCGGGCATTTGTTCGAAGATAATAAGTACCGAGAGTATTTAGAACTGCATGGTCTTTCAGTTCAACTAACTGAAGCATTGGCCGAACATTGGCATGGGCGAGTTCGCGAGGAGTTAAGCGTTAAAGAAGAAGACTCAGCCGAGTTACAAGGAATCTTAGATCAAGGATACCGAGGCTCTCGATACTCATTTGGCTATCCAGCATGTCCAGACCTAGAACAGCAAGTTCAATTATGTTCATTACTTCAACCTGAACGTATCGGTGTCGAATTATCTGAAGAGTTCCAATTACATCCTGAGCAATCAACTTCTGCAATTATTGTCCATCATCCTGAAGCCAAATACTTCAATGCAAACTAGCCACATATGACCAACTTCTTTGAAGCCGTATTCTTTGACATGGATGGGCTAACCGTTGACTCAGAACCTCAATGGTTACTTTCTGAACAAGAAGTAGTTCAACCCTTCGGCTATACATGGACTCAAGAAGATCAAGTTGCTTGTTTAGGTGGGCCACTGAGTAAATTAGGCGATTACATGTCAAGCAAGGTCGATGACCAAAGACCTTCCAGTTTCTTTGTAGATGAATTGATAAGAATTCAGGCAAATCGCATGCGATCAAACACAATAGCAATGCCTGGGGCTATAGAGCTTGCGAAATCGCTGCGATCACACGGAATTAAGACAGCTCTAGTCTCGGCAAGTCCGCGAGTAATTGTCGATGCTGTTCTTGACAATATTGGTCATGATCTATTTCCCTTCTCACTAAGTGGAGATGATGTTCGAAACACAAAGCCTGATCCAGAGGGCTACCTAAAAGCAGCACTAATTTCTGAGAGCAACATTAAAAACTGTCTTGTTTTCGAAGACTCACTTCCGGGAATGCAGGCTGCTATGGACAGTGGCGCCTGGTTGATTGCTGTTCCTCATTTAGTTCATGTCGAAGAATCTTCACGTGTACGAAGCATTAAATCCCTTGCACAGATCAATATTGAAAAATTACTAGAGTTGAGAAGGGATTTTTCGGTTCAAATTTAGCGCAAGTGGGCCGGGCAAATACTTTTAAAGAAACACCAATCACAGAGTTTAGTTGGGTTAGGCGGCCAGTAGTCTTTCTCCATCGATACGTTAATATCTTTAGCCACACGCAAAAGAATTTTCTCTGTTGATTCTAAATCATTTAACGTCGGTGAATTCTTGATTAATTTTCCATCACCTAGGTAAATTAACTGAAGCAGGCGAGGAAGTACACCATTATTTTTCCAATAGAGAAGTGCATATACGCGCAGTTGAAATAGCGCCTTTTCTTCCCAACCGGGTTTGGGCGCTTTACCTGATTTGTAATCTACGATTCGCACCTCACCTGTGTTGGCGACATCCAGTCGGTCAACATATCCATGCAAATATATGTCCTGTGCTAAATCATTTTCTAAATGAATTTCCCGATATGTCGCTTCAAAAGCTGTGGGATCTTCAACTGTAAAATATGTTTCCAAAAGTGAGGCCGCTCGATCCAGCCATTCTTTTTCACTTCCTATGAGATTGGCAAGCTCAGGCTTACTTTCAATTTGCGCCTTCCACCTTGATGGCAGCAATGAGATCGCCTTTTCGGAAGTTCTTTCGAGAGCGTTAGAATCGAAAAGATCATGCAATACCGTGTGGATAAGAGTTCCTCTTTCGGCATCTATTGATGCAGGTTCTGGCAATTTATCAATTTTTCGAAAGCGATAGAGAAGCGGGCAGTTTTGGTACTCACTGACCGCACTAGGGGAAAGCCGTAAAGGTTGACTCTTACTCATGTTGCGCAAGATACCCCTACCGAAGGGATTTAATTCGCCTAAGATGCTCCCGTGTCTAATCTAGGTTTTTTCGCCGCTGGCGATCGGATTCAATTGACCGATCCAAAAGGAAAGTTATACAGCTTCACCATCACGCCAGGAAAAGAATGGCATACACATAAAGGGTGGATAACTCATGACGATCTGATAGGTCTACCTGAAGGTTCGGTGGTGAGTACTACCGCAGGACTATCGTTTTCAGCGTTCAAACCGTTACTGGCAGACTTTGTTTTAACTATGCCGCGTGGAGCAACCATTGTTTATCCAAAGGATGCTGCGATGATTGTTGGAGTAGCTGATATTTTTCCAGGCGCTCGTGTCCTCGAGGCTGGAGTAGGAAGTGGCGCTTTAACTATTTCACTTCTTCGTGCTGTCGGAGAAAGCGGAACAGTTCATTCCGTTGAAAGACGTGACGATTTCGCCAAGATAGCCAGGAATAATGTCGATGAGTATTTTCATCACAACACTAAGAACTGGACCTTGGAAGTTGGAGATTTACAGGATCAAGATTTTGATTCGCAATTTGATCGTGTTGTGCTCGACATGCTCGCGCCATGGGAATGTATAGATATAGCGGCTAAAGCTTTGCGCCCCGGAGGAGTTTTTTTGGCCTATGTTGCAACAAGCACTCAATTGTCGGCAACGGCTGAGGCCCTAAAAAATGATGGTCGCTTCACAGAACCTGAGAGTTCAGAAACATTAGTTCGAGGTTGGCATCATGAGGGTCTAGCAGTCAGACCTCAACAAAGAATGATCGGACATACCGGTTTTCTTATTTACAGTCGTCGAATGGCTCCTGGTGTTCAGGTTTTGGCCAGACGTCGGCGTCCCGCAAAAGGTGCCTACGGTGTCTCGGAAGATTGAACGGTTAGTTAACTTAACGATAGCTCTTCTAGCAACAAAAAGATTTCTTACCAAGTCGGAGATTTTTCGGACAGTAGAAGGTTACGAGGGCTCTGATGAGACTAAAGAGCGAATGTTTGAACGAGACAAAGATGACCTTCGAGCACTAGGTATCGAGATAGAAGTAGGAAGTTTCGATCCGGTTTTCTTAGATGAGGCTGGATACAGAATTGATCAAGCCTCATACCAAATGGATTTAGGAATTCTTACGCCAAAAGAAGTTTCCTTACTTTCACTCGCAGCGCAGAGCTGGCAAGGTGCTGCATTGGATCAACCGGCACATCAAATTCTGATCAAACTAAGATCCATTGGAATTCCTGTAGACGAATTAGAGCTACCAGCAATGTCTTCTAGATTGGCAAACAGCAGTGAAGATATCGCAACAATCAGCAGTGCCATATCTGAGAAATCATCAATAGTTTTTCATTACAGATCTTCTGATTTTCAGAACCAAATCCGTACCGTTATTCCCTTCGCCTTAGCTACGCATGAAGGGTTTTGGTATGTAGCTTGCTTTGACCCAAGTGTCGAAAATGTGCGGATTTTCCGTTTAGATCGAATTTCAGGACATGTTTCAAAAGGTTCAATTAATAACCAGTTCCAAACTCCAGCAAATTTTGATTTCCGTAGCGCGCTAACTCAATCACAATCAAACTCTGTTGCCATATTTGATGTTCGAAAAGCAAAAGGGCAGTTATTAAGGAATCTTGCAGTTTCTGTCAAAGACTTAGGGGAGTGGGATCAACTAGAAATTCCTATCGTGAGTCTAGAAAATCTTCGATCTCTAGCCTTATGGCATAGGGAAGATGTGATTGTTAGATCACCAAATCAACTTATAGAGATGATTGTGGATTCGTTGAAGAAAATTATGGTGGCTCATGAGTAAATCTTTGTCAGCGCCGTTGCTAAGGACTGCAAGACTGTTGGATCTTGTTCCGTACTTACATGCAAATCAAGGAATTTCAATCAAGAGGTTGGCTGATGAATTTGGAGTTTCTCAATCGCAAATCGAATCTGACTTAACAACTCTTTGGATGTGCGGACTTCCAGGGTATACCCCTTTGGAATTGATGGATTTAGAGTTTGAATCTGGTTTCGTAACTATTCGGAATGCAATCACTTTAGCTAAACCTCGAAAAATTTCATTTGAGGAAGGCTTGGCATTGCTATTGGGATTGCAACTTCTGCAACAGAGAATTCCATCAGATCGCCAGGACTTGAATGAGGATATAGATTCTTTATCAGGACGACTTTCACTAACCCTAGGAGTGCCTAAAACGGTTCGAATTTCCAACGATCTTAATCCAGAGGTTGTCCCTCGGTTAATCCAATCGATGAAAGGTTCTACGGATATTGAAATCGTTTACCATTCTTTGTACTCTGACAATATTTCAACCAGACGAATCAATCCACAGTCAATGTATGAAGAAAGTGGAAGAAGTTACATAAAGGCCTTTTGTTACTTATCAAATTCGTACCGAGTATTTAGAGTTGATCGAATTTTATCGTGCAAGGATCTAGATATACCTGAAGGTCATAAAAGCGAAGCGCCTATCCCGAACATGGTTAAAGATGGCCTTTCAAAGCATTCAAAAAATGGTGAGATCACCTATGTAATAGAAATCGCTACTGTCACGCGCGATATTGCAGAACGTTTCGGGATTCACACTATTTTACAAGAAAAAGAAAATGAAGCACCGAAGGTCATCGAGTTGGCGTCCTTTTCTCACTTGTGGATAGAACGAGCGGTATTAGCAAGTGCCTCTGATGTGGAGCTGAGCAAACCCGCTGACATACGTCAGGACATTTATGACCGCGCTAAATCTGTCTTAAACCTATATACCTCCTAGAATCGCCTATGAGATTCTTTTAACCTGGTGTAAACTTGGTGTTCTACATATTCTCAACGGTTGGAGTTAGAAGATGAATCTAGGCGCACGTGAAATAATCGTTCTTCTCGTTGTTGTTTTAGTTCTTTTCGGTGCAAAGCGTTTGCCGGATTCTGCACGATCACTTGGACGTTCAATGCGCATCTTTAAAAGTGAAATGAAAGAAATGAAGGCCGACGACAAGCCGGCTAACGACGAAGGCAGTCAAGAAAAGTAAATCTATGGCGTCCACAAATGACGCGAGGATGCCGTTATTAGATCATTTGCGGGAGTTTCGCAAAAGAATTGTTCGCGCAGCCGTTGCGATCTTCTTAGCTTCTGGAATTGGTTGGTATTTTTACAACACAATTATCACAACGCTTGCCGAGCCTGTTTGTGACCTTAAATCAGCGCAACTTTCAGGTTCGGAAAACTGCGGGGCGTTGTACATAAGTGGTGTTCTAGGGCCACTAAATTTGCAAATGAAAGTTGCCGTATTGACCGGCATCATTATTTCTGCGCCATTTTGGCTTTATCAACTTTGGGCCTTTATAGCTCCAGCTTTGCACCGAAAAGAGAAAAGAAACAGTCTTTTATTTATTTTGTCAGCGACACCTTTTTTTGGCTTCGGAGCTACACTTGGATATCTGATCCTTCCAATAGCAATCAAAGTACTCTTTGGTTTTACACCAGAGGCTCTGAATAACTTAGTTAGATTTGATGATTACCTTGATTTTGTATTACGCATTATTTTGCTCTTTGGTTTGGCTTTTGAACTTCCTGTATTTCTTCTGACTTTCAATCTCATTGGATTTTTACGAGGAGCAACAATTTTACGTCCGTGGAGGATCTGGGTTTTCGGAATATTTGTTTTTTCAGCGGCATTTACTCCAACTGCCGATCCTTTCACTATGCTACTTCTGGCATTACCGATCATGGTTTTGTACTTCATGGCGGGTTCTATTGCGCTTCTAGTTGATAGAGCAAGGGACAAGAAATCAAGTACGTCGATAATTGGCAGTTCTTCAATTGATTCGCCAACTTCAATTTCCGAATAGCAGATAGGCTTTGCCCATGTGGGCCCTAGTAATTAACCCTGTATCCGGTCAAGGTAAGGGCGCCTCAGTAGGCAGTTATGTTGCAGGGTTTCTAAGTAAGAAATCCATTCCGTACACAATAGTGACAGGTAATTCAGCTGCAACATTATCAAAACATTTAGAGAATTTTCTAAAGACAGCAGCACATTGCCAGGGAGTAATTGCAGTTGGTGGAGACGGACTCCTCCATGTAGTTTTGCAAAAAGTTGTCTCAGCTCAAGTACCGGTAGCAATAATCCCAGCAGGAACGGGAAATGACTACGCAAGATCTCTTGGATGGGACTTAAATAACGTTGA
>JBEDES010000028.1:0-8703 GCA_041175545.1 Actinomycetota bacterium | reverse complement strand
ACGGCAAGTATGGAAGAAGATTTAGACAAGATCGCATCAGGAGATGCTGGCCGAGTTGATTGGTTGCGCGATTTCTTCTACGGAGTAGACGGACAACCAGGACTTAACGAACTCTCTGCAGACTTAGGTGTTATTGATGCACGTGCAACTAACACCATGAATCTATCTCCAGAGATAGAGATTCGAGTTGGTCGATACGGTGCGTACTTACAAGAGAACTTGCCGGGTGAAGAGCGCAAACTTGCCAACATCCCAGAAGAGTTAGCACCTGATGAGCTAACACTTGCAAAAGCGATAGAGCTATTGGCCGCGCCATCTGGTGAGCGCGAACTTGGAATTGATCCAGAGACTAATTTGCCGATCATTGCAAAGAGTGGACGCTTTGGTCCTTACATTACTGAAGTATTACCAGAAGTACCTATAGAACTAACAGCTTCTGGAAAAAAGAAAAGAAAGAAAGCTGATGCACCAAAAGCAAAAACTGCTTCCCTGCTTTCTACAATGACTTTAGATACCGTTACATATGAAGATGCACTGCGACTGCTTTCTTTGCCTCGCACACTTGGTACAAATAGCGCAGGAGATGAAATCACTGTGCAAAACGGTCGCTATGGTCCTTACTTAAAAGCTGGCGTTGATAGCCGCACTCTGACCTCGGAAGATCAATTGTTTTCGATGACGCTTGAAGAAGCGTTAGAGATTTATTCAAAACCAAAAGAGCGACGTCGCGGTGTTGCAAAGCCACCGTTGAAAGAACTTGGTCTTGATCCTGAAACTCAAAGACCTCTTATTATTAAAGATGGTCGTTTTGGAATGTATGTCTCTGATGGTGAAACAAATGCAACATTGCGTCGCGGTGACACACTTGAAGCAATGACAATTGAACGCGGTCTAGAACTGCTGGCCGGTCGTCGTGCGTGGGAGGCAGAAAACGGTCCATCACCTAAAAAATCTCGCAAAAAAGCTGCAGCAAAATCAAAACCAATTAAGGCCGGTGCAACTGCGCCAACGCTAACTAAAAACACAGTTAAAAAAGCGGGCACAAAAAAGGCGGCTAAGAAGGCAGCAAGCGGAAAAGCCACCAAAAAGAGCGAATAGCCTCACCCGATAGACTCTGCTCTATGCCTAAAACACTCCCAATCCCGGCTGCGCCAGCACCGGATGTAACACGTGGAGTACTTGCGATTCGTCCATTTAGAAAACTCTGGAACTCAATGCTCTACTCCTCATTGGGAGATTGGCTTGGATTACTTGCAACCACGGCGATGGCACAACAGCTATCTGGTGGAGATTATGCGACTGCTAACTTTGCAATCGCAGGTGTATTTATTGCACGTTTGTTGCCAGCGGCCTTACTTGGCCCAATTGCAGGAGTAATCGCTGACAGGTTAGATCGCCGAAAGTTAATGGTCAACTGCGACATCTTGCGCGGTGCTCTCTATATTTCAATTCCAATTGTAAATAATTATTTCTGGCTCTACACAGCAATGATTTTGGTTGAGTGTCTAACACTTTTTTGGTCACCAGCTAAAGAGGCATCTATTCCCAACCTGGTTCCCCGGGAAAAATTAGAGTCTGCCAATCAAGTCTCACTTTTAGCTGCCTATGGCACTGCTCCCATAGCTGCGATTCTCTTTACATTTTTATCTTTATTTACATCGGCCTTTAACGCAACATTTTCAACTAATCTAACCGCCGTTCAACTAGCACTCTATGCAAATGCTGCGTCATTTTTCTTTGCTGCAATTGTTATTTTTAATCTTAGGGAAATCCCAAAGGGCGCAGCAGCAAAACATGCAGCAGAGACCGGTTTACTAAAATCACTTCACGAAGGTTGGAAAACAGTAAGCGGTAGCAAAATCATTCGCGGCCTTATCGTAGGAATGGTTGGCGCATTCGTTGCAGCAGGCGCAGTAATTGGACTTGCTCGAACATTTGTAGGCGATCTAGGTGGCGGAGATGCTGCCTACGGTGTTTTGTTTGGCGCAGTCTTTACAGGCCTTGCCGCCGGTATTGCATTTGGACCAAAAGTTTTTGCGCAGTTCTCTCGCCGCAGATTATTTGGTGCATCCCTTGTTGTTGCAGGTGCGCTTCTAGTTATTTTGGCAGCAATCCCCAACTTAGTAATTGCAGTCTTTGTTGTAATTATCCTTGGTGCCTTTAGTGGAATCTGTTGGGTAACAGGTTTTACGATGCTTGGCCTAGAGGTCACAGATGATGTTAGAGGACGCACATTTGCATTCGTCCAAAGCCTAATCCGCGTGGTTTTAGTAGCAGTTTTAGCTATCTCACCATTAATTGCAGCAGCTGTTGGTCAACACACATTTAAGTTTCAAAACAATGAACTTTCATATAACGGTGCTGCAGTAACAATTCTTATTGCAGGACTTATTGCTTCCTTGATTGGTTTTGTCTCATACAAACAAATGAAGGATCGCCCAAATGTTTCATTGTGGTCAGATATCTCTAATGCTCTAAAGGGTGAGTTAGGCAGCATCACTGGTGCACCTACACAGGGAATATTTATTGCATTCGAAGGCGGCGAAGGAATTGGAAAATCAACACAATCGCAGTTGCTTAAGCAATGGTTAGAACAAGAAGGTGAAAGCGTTGTCTTATCCCGCGAACCTGGTGGAACAGATCTTGGTATTGAGATTAGAAAGATTTTGCTCTCACACTCAACAGGTGAAATCAGTCCGCGCGCAGAGGCCTTGCTCTATGCAGCAGATCGCGCACACCATGTTTATAGCGTTATTAGACCTGCGTTAGCTAGAGGCGAAGTAGTAATTAGCGATCGCTACTTTGATTCATCAATTGCATATCAAGGTGCAGGGCGCGTATTAGAACCTGGCGAAGTTGCACGAATTTCTAGATGGGCAACCGAATCTTTATTTCCAACATTGACAATCATTATTGACCTTGCACCAGAGATTGGTCTTGGACGATTGATGAGTAAAGATCGACTTGAATCTCAACCAATTGATTTTCACGAAAGAGTTCGCCAAGAGTTTTTACAAATTGCAGCGCTAGACCCAGAGCGCTATTTAATTGTTTCAGGCAACCAATCAATTCAGGCAACGCATGCCGAAATTGTCGCTCGCGTTAGTGAAATCGCTGGCTTAAAGCGAAATGCGCGAGAAGATAAAGGCAATTTACTTCTTCGCCCAATTCGTGCGACCGCAAAGGCTGTTAAAAACACTGGAAGTGCTGCAAGTAAAGCTGTAAAACACAGCGGAGCAAGTGCAAGCAAGGCTGTTAAAAAGAGTTCGGCTTCAGCAAAGTCTGCAGCAAATAAATCAAAAAGAGCTGCTAAATAATGAGCGTCTATCAAGAGTTAGTTGGACAAGAACACGTCATTGAAATCCTTCAAAACGCTGTCCTCGCAACTCGCACACAAGACTTAGATTCAACTGCGCAAACTAACAATCAAATGACACACGCCTGGGTTTTTACAGGCCCACCAGGATCTGGCCGATCAAATGCAGCAATTGCATTTGCACAAGGACTCATCTGCCCCAACAACAGCTGTGGAACATGTAATGAATGTAAGTCAGCAGCAGCTGGTGCGCATCCTGATGTGGAGATCATTCGCACGGAAGGTTTATCAATCAAAATCGATGAAGTAAGAGAATTGCTAACTCGCGTTGCATGGGCGCCATCTATGGGCGGCTGGCGAGTAGTTGTTATGGAAGATGCTGATCGTTTAACAGAATCGGCAGCCAACGCTCTACTAAAAGCAATTGAAGAACCTGGCAATAGAACTGTCTGGTTATTGTGTGCGCCAACTTTGCATGATGTATTGCCAACGATTCGCAGCCGTTGTCGTCACTTGCAACTTGTCACACCATCTAATGCAGCGGTTGCACAAGTTCTACAAACTCGAGATGGCATTTCACCTAACATGGCAGATTTTGCTGCTCGTGTTTCTCAGGGCCATATTGGTCGCGCACGGTATTTAGCAAAAAATGAATCAGTACGTAACACACGCAACACAATTATGAAATTGCCACTAACACTTCAAGGTATCTCATCTGCCTTTGCTGCGGCGCAAACTCTGGTTGATCTTGCAACAGAACAAGCAACTAGTGCTGCTGAGATTCGAAATGAGAAAGAAGTAGATGACCTTTCTCTTGCCTACGGAAAAGGTGCAACAGGTCGGGGCATGGCAACTGGTGGCAGCAAAGCGATTAAAGAGTTAGAAAAAGAACAAAAAGCTCGTCAAACAAGAATGATTCGAGATGGCCTAGATGCTGCGCTCCTTGATATTGCAACTTTCTATCGCGATGTCATGATGGTGCAAGCAGGGGCAAATGATGCCCTGATTAACAAAGAGTTAGAAGCAGAGATCCGCGCATTGGCTGAAAAAACAAAACCACACAATACGATTAAAAAGATCAGCGCAATCATGCAGGCCCGCACCAACTTGGGTCACAACGCAGCGCCATTGTTAACTGTTGAAGCACTCATGTGCACTCTGGCTCGCTAGTCCACAGAACTGGATACATCCCTTTTTTCACGCATAAAACCGGCCGCTTATGGCCCACTGAATGGTAATTAGCACCCCAATTCATAGGGCAAGATTTGCCCATGCGCTTAGACCATGTCTCATATGTAACGTCCCATGATCAACTAGCCGACACTGTTCAACGTCTTGGTTCACGCCTTGGTAGCAGCTTTGTTGATGGCGGTGTTCACCCTCGCTTTGGAACACGTAACTTCACTGCAGCACTTCAAAACGGTCAATACATTGAAGTTGTATGTCCACTAGATCATCCATCAACAGAACAAACTCCATGGGGCAAGGCTGTAAGTAAAAAAGCTCAAGCCGGTGGCGGTTGGTTAACGTGGGTATTTAGCACTGAAGATATTTCAAAGGTGGAAGAAAAATTTGGTCGACAAGCAGTAGAAGGCCACCGCACACGCCCAGATGGAAGCGACCTAAAGTGGAAGCAGATCGGTGTCAACGAGATTGCAGACTCACACGAACTACCATTTTTCATTCAGTGGTTAACAACTGATCACCCTTCACAAGATGGCAAAGCAGTTGCATCAATTGAAAAAATAACAATTGCAGACAAAGGCGAATTAGCTGAGTCTTGGTTTAAGGATGAGATCCTTGCAGGACTTGCGGGAACATCAATTGAATGGACAGACCCATCTGCAAACGATGGTGAAAACGGAATCGTTGCTGTTCACCTAAAGACAGCAGCTGGTGTGGTTGTTCTGGACTAATCTAAAGAAATAGCTTTAAAGAAAAAGCCCTTCACGCAATTGTGAGGGGCTTTTTTATTTCGCTTTACTTCTAGTTTATTTCCTATAAAACTTTTCTCTTTAAAACTACGTGGCTTGGGCCGGGATCGAACCGGCGACCTAACGATTTTCAGTCGTTCGCTCGTACCAACTGAGCTACCAAGCCAACAAAGATTTTGCTAATGGTCGCCCATAAGTACGCGCAATACACAAATAAATTTGCATACAACACCAAAACCTTTGCGACCCGGACGGGACTTGAACCCGCGACCTCCGCCGTGACAGGGCGGCGCGCTAACCAACTGCGCTACCGGGCCTTAAGAATTAAAAACAAACATAAGTGGCTCTTATGTCACCGCTAAGGCCTTTAAGAACTTGCCTGAACTACTGCAAATTACTTTGCATTTACATCTGTAAATCTTTTACTGCGGTACTGCGTGCCCCCAACGGGATTCGAACCCGTGTTACCGCCGTGAAAGGGCGATGTCCTAGGCCCCTAGACGATGGGGACGTACGAGGCTCGCCAATCTTACCTGCCATTAAGCAGGCGACCAAACCCGCTTAAATAGACCAGCGAACTGTGACTAAAACAGTTACTTCTTGTTGGCCTAAGTCGATCTGTGTTGGCGCATCTTCGGCCTTTGCACTGACTCCAAACATAGGAAATGGATTTGGAGATGATTGCTCATTGAGGAAAACAACTCGACCAAGTTTTACGCCAAGCAACTGCGCGTATGAAACCGCTTTTGCTCTCGCACTTTTTACTGCAGCAGCACGTGCTAAAGCTGTTGCTTTGTCATTATCCAAAACAAATGGTGACGCGCCGTTAACAGAAAGATTTGCTCCCCCTGCATCAACAATTGCATCAACAATCATTCCTGCAGTTGATCCTGCGCGAACTGTGATCGAAAAAGATTGACTTGCTCTATAGCCAGAGATAACTGGGTTTGCATTGTCTGGGTATGAATATTCTGGGTAAACAGAAATAGATTGAGATGCAACATCGCGCGCAGCAATCTTGTTTGCAGTCAGCGCTTTTCTAACAGCAGCCGATGTTGTATTTGCAGATGCCAGCGCTGCCTTACTTGTTGTGGCAACAACAGAGACTGTTGCGCTGATCTTTACCGCATCAGGTACCACGCTGACTGTGCCATTGCCCGTTGTTGTGATGTAGCGGGTGGCAGCAGTTGCTGTAGCCGGATTAAATAATCCCACTGCGCTAATGAGGGTAACGACGATTGAAAGGGATGCGATTTTTCTAAAAGTTGAAAGATTCATACTCTAAGTATCTACCATTGCCTGTGCTTGGTGTTAATTAATTCTGAGTTTAGTGGGAGAATTAATCCTATGAGCCAGTCGCAGTTTGTATCAAAGTGCACAGTCGATGCACTATCTGTTGCTGCGAAATCTTTAATCTCTGGCCATCTAGTGGCATTTCCAACAGAAACTGTTTATGGCCTTGGCGCTAATGCAACAGATAGGGGCGCTGTTGCAAAGATTTATGCAGCAAAAGCTCGTCCAACAGATCATCCCTTAATCGTTCACATTCATTCGATGCAGGCAATGGGTGATTGGGCCGAAGATATTCCAGCTTATGCAATTGCACTTGCCCGTGATTTTTGGCCAGGGCCAATGACACTTGTTTTAAAGCGCAGCACACTTGCACAAGACTTTATTACTGGTGGTCAAGATTCAGTTGCAGTGCGCGTTCCAGATCATGTTGTAGCACTTGCACTCTTAGAAGCATTTAATGCAGCAGGCGGAAAGGGCGTTGTCGCCCCTAGTGCAAATCGTTTTGGCCATGTTTCACCAACAACTGCCCAAGCTGTCAGTGAAGAATTAAGTAACTACTTATCTGCAGATGATCAGATATTAGATGGCGGTCCATGCACCGTTGGTGTTGAATCAACGATTATTGATTGCACTGGCAGCGTCCCAAAGATTTTGCGACCAGGCGCAATTACCGCCCAGATGATTACAGAATCAACGGTTTTAGATGTTGCTGCACCTACAGAATCAAGTAATGAAAGCAATGAAAACATTCGAGTAAGTGGATCACTTGAAGCGCACTATGCACCTGCAGCCAAAGTTTTGTTGGATCAAACCCCCCAAGCAGGTCAAGGTTTTATTGCGATCGCAACAACTGCTACTCCAGAAGGAGTGATTCGTTTGGCATCACCAAATAATGATGTGGAGTTTGCGCAATCTCTTTATGCATCACTTCGCAAAGCAGATGAGTTAGGCCTTAGCCATGTAGTGATTGAACAACCACAGGGCGCAGGAATTGCAATTGCTATTCGAGACCGCCTCATGAGAGCAGCTAACGGCCGCTAGTTTCCCCTTCAGCCAGATTCTTCACCGTTCTGGGATTTAGATTTTTCCGATACGATTACGCCTTGTAATTGCAACAGTGGGGCCTATAGCTCAGCCGGTAGAGCAACGGACTTTTAATCCGTGGGTCGACAGTTCGAGCCTGTCTGGGCCCACTTAGTTTTTAACCCAACACGGCATCTCACCCCAAAACCCAATAAACACACGGCTTATTCGCAGTGTTTATGCGGATAAAAATCTGGCTTTCGCCCTAACGATCTTGTAAGGTTGCACTATTACTACGGAGGTTCTTATGCGTAAAGTACTAACAACAGCGGCAGTTGCCCTTTTTGCTATCTCAACATTATCTGCAGTCTCGGCAGCACCTGCCAGCGCGGCAATGGTAAAAAATGGCACAAGCTGCAAGAAGCTCAACGCAAAGACAAGTTACACATACAAAGGTGATCGCTACACATACACCTGCCGTAAGAACCCATACGTAAACAAGACTCGCTTGACCTGGACTGTGGCCGAGTGCGTTACAGCCATTAATGAAGAGGCAGCATCTAGAAAAGACCTAGCCGCACAACGTGCAGCAGGTCTTGATGCCTCAACTCTTGGTACCTACCAACTCTTGGTAGATATGGCTGTTGATCTTCGTGATCTAGCCTGCGCTCGCGGCGTCTAACTAGACCCACAAGCCTTTCCAAGCACACAAGCACCACACCTGGATTAGGTGCAATTGAGCACCCCCTTTGCCCAACCCCGCCTACCTGGCAAAATGTCCGTTTTGTCCCTTCAACGCTACATTCGGGCAACAGTTTCGTAGAAGGCTATAGAGACATCGACGGATGGCTCTGCAGTACAAAACCGGTAAAAAAGGAATCCTTAAGTGTCAATTAAGAACTCTGCAAACTCTGGAGGTCCTCGTGTTTGGACCGTGGCAGAGCTTGGTGCTTTCTACACAGCACACCGCACAGAGCTACTTGCACACGCAAACCGCGTTCTAAAGGATTCAAACAAGGCTGAGGAAATTACTCAGGATGCATTAATCAAGTTCATCCTTGCAGCACCAGAACTTGAGTCAGCAGATCACGCGATCTCTTATCTACACCGCACAATCGAAAACCTTTGCATCGATCT
>JBEDES010000027.1:0-8829 GCA_041175545.1 Actinomycetota bacterium | reverse complement strand
TGGAGCAAATGGTTAATCACGGAACCGGTTGGATCCGTCTTGATTACAAGGTTCCATCACGTGGACTTATTGGTTTCCGTACCGAGTTCTTAACTGAAACTCGCGGAACTGGTTTGCTACACCACGTATTTGATGGTTACGAGCCTTGGTACGGCGATATTCGTACTCGTGCAACTGGATCACTTGTTTCAGACCGCATGGGAACAGTGACATCGTATGCACTGTATGGAACACAAGATCGCGGAACTATTTTCGTAGAACCAGGTGACGAAGTTTACGAAGGAATGGTTATTGGCGAGAACTCTCGTTCCGATGACATGGATGTCAACTGTGTTCGCGAAAAGAAGCTAACTAACATGCGTGCTTCAGGTACTGATGAATCAGAACGTTTGATTCCGCCTAAGAAGCTCAACATGGAAGGTGCACTTGAATTCTGTCGCGAAGATGAGTGCGTCGAGGTAACACCTGCGGTTGTTCGTATCCGTAAGGTTGTTCTTGATCAGAATGAGCGCGCACGTGCGGCTTCTCGTCAGAAGAAGGCGAACCTCAACGCATAATTACTTCTACTAAAAACCCCGGACTGTTGATCAGTTCGGGGTTTTTTATTCCCTATGCCCTTCACATTTGTTCCCTGCCAGTCGAATTCCCAGTTTTGTTCTCTACTATCAAGCAGTTCGCAGCCCTAAGCCAAATGTGGGAGAGATGCTAGATGAAGAAAAACCAAGTGCTACGCATTGTTCTTGTGGCCGCATTGCTGTTCATGGGCGGCTTTATATTTTTCGCAGAAAGCTCATTATCGTCACGAATAGAACAACGTATGCAAGAGGTTCTGCCTAAGGCCGAGAATGTATCTGCATCAATTCCATTCTTGGAAGTTCTAGGTGACCTCGTATCTGATTCAATCAAAACTGCGCACATCACCATTGATCAGTACCCACTGAAAGATTCAACCTTCACGCCAAACTTAGAAATTACAGTGCGAGATATCTCCAAAGACAAGCCAACACGAGTTGGCACACTAGAGCTGATCGCAACTATTCCCGCTGCAACGATTACACAGTCTTCAGGTTTAGAGAACGCTCAAATAGTGGGTAATGCATTACAGGTTTCTGTAGGAGCTGCAGGATTAGGCCAAGCCTTGCTTGTTCCAAAGTGCTCGAATAATCAGTTGTACTTTGAAATCAAAAGCGTTTCGCTATTTGGCAGAAAGATTCCAGCAGATTCCTTACCAGCTGATGTTCAAGAACAGATCAAAAGCAAGAGTGTGCGCGATCTAGCTTTTCCAAAGGAGCTAACAGTTAAATCGGTTGCAATCTCTTCCAAAGGGCTTTCTATTAATTTGCAAGGCAACGACTTACTATTAACCAATCTCGGGAAATCGTTCTAGGAGAAAAGATGAAGGTAGATATCAAAAAAGTGCTTCCCAAGGATCCATCGCTCTTTAGTGGGTTTCGCGCAGTCCGAGTTTTGTTAGCTATGTACATGTTTGTGTTTGTGGTGCGTAGCAGCATTCACTTCTTTTCATCAGATGGTGGAGCTAATAGCATCGCAGGTGTTGATATCTCAGTTGAAGGTGGAGAGAACATTGTTGCAATCTTCCATCAATGGGGCGCGATGCAACTTCTTCTTGTACTTTTGCTTTACGTTCTATTCTTCAAGTACCCGGGATTTACGCCCCTAATTGTTTTGACCCTTGCTATTGACCCAATTTTCCGTTGGATTTCAGGTCAGATCATGCCTGTAACTACAAAAGGAACACCACCAGGTGAAAGTTTGAATGGCCTTTCCTTCTTAGTGCTGATTGTTTTGCTTTTCGCATCTTTACATGAAAGTGCGGCAAAAAAGTAGAATTCTTTTTTAACGGGGGAATGTGACCTGAATTCGGTATCCATGTCCCGGTACTGAATCTATTCTCTTCTGCCCGTCGATAATTCCAATCCAAGAATCCATTATTGCGCTTCCAACACCCGGTCGCACCGTAGCTAAATCAACACCAGGGCCATCATCTGAAATGGATATCTCCGTTGTACCCGTTGAAGAAGTTATCACCGTTGCTAGAACATTCTTCGCTGGACCGTGCACAAGTGAGTTAAGTAGAGCCTGTTCAATTATTCGATAAATCCCTAAAAGATGAAGCGAATCCAATCTCTCACTATTTTCATCAACTTGAACCAAGACCTTCATGTGTGATTGGTACTGCATCATCAATGTACTAAGAGCTCCGCTTAAGCCGCCTGTTTCAAGGTTTGGTGACAGGGTTTGAATGAGCTCTCTTAAATCTTTGGCTCTAGAGTTTTCTAATCGTGTGATTGCGCGTTCAATTACTTCATTGACCTGAGTCGAGGACTTACCTGAAATCGATTTTAACTCTATTCCAATCACCATGAGATCTGATTGAACACGATCATGAAGAAAACGTGCGGTTTGGCGTCGAACAGCCTCATTCAGGTTGACTAACTCTTCGCGATCAGCTTTGAGTTGCTCCACTAGTTCATTTGCTTGTTCTAAGCGATTAGTGATGCTGCGTTCGGCGCGATGTAATAGCGAGAGGGCAAAAAGGCCGAAAATTATGGATCCCGAGAACACACCCAGGGAAAGAGTTGAGGCAGGGGGTAACTTAAAATCAAAACGATCTATTAAGAAAGGCCTCAAGACTGGGTAGTAAAAAAATTGAAACGATTGGGCAAATGCAACCTCTAACAAGTAGGCAATTAGGCTTTTGCCGCTCCAAAACCGGTACTTTCCAAAGAGGTAGGTCAAACCGGCAAAAAATAATGCCGGTGGCAGAGAGACGATTAAAGTGAAGACAATTGCTTTATACCTGTTTAATCCAAGTGGCTCTTCAAAAATCAAAGCTGCAAAACGGGTGATTTGCAAAGAGTAAAAAAAGAGAAAGATAAGATAAGGGTTATAAGGATATGGACCAATTAAGGAGAGAAGAGCCTTTATCTTTTGAGACATTAGCTCATCCTCATTATTTCCATGTACTTAAGCACCGCAGCAGTCTTTAGATCATCACTCGGCAGAGCCTCAGGTAAGAGGATTGCGTAAGAACGCGAGAGCTCCTTACGTACATATGAATAACTTAGGTCCAATTGCACTGCGATATCTTGTGCACTTTTTCCCTGCGCACTTAGGGACATGATTGAGCGTTGGCGAGGGGACAATTTGAAGTAAATAGAGGATTCGACTTCATTACCTGCAATCGCACTTGCAGAAACACTCTCCCAATTGCCTTTGCCAGATGATGTCAATTTAATTATGTTTACATAATCCTCAAGGTTCATTTCAGCGGATTTATCAAAAAATGACCAACCGCTTCGCATCGACTTCGGTACCCGACTTACCATCTGGGAAACTGAGTATTGAGAGTAAATGACAATACCAATGTATTCATGAATATTTCGAAGTGCGATGCCGAGCTCAATTCCATTCAAACCATTTTGGTCTAGTGCAAAATCGATCAAGGCTACATCTGCTTTGCGAACCAAAGTTCTATTCAATGCTTCATCTGAGTTTGAGAATGAACCAATGACGTCTAGCTCTTTTGATTGAGACAGCATGCCACCAAGAATTCGGCGCAACGCAGCGTCATTTTCTATGTAAAGTAGGCGGGTTGCTCGCATATCTGATTTTCTCATGCCGCGGACATAGTTCACCGAGTTTTTGTCACATCTGTTCCTAGAATTATTAAGTTTATATCCATTTATCTTCGTTGTATTTCTTATCCTTACGCTTGAACTATGGCAACAGCTTTGCGGACACAACTTTTTCGAATTAAGGATTTTATATTTCGGCTGACTATCATCACCTTAGTTTTGCAATTCATGCCATTTCATTTTGAAGTTTCTGAGGCAACTTCAGGATCTGTCTGGATACAAAATCTAGGTACAACTAAAGCTCAAATTGGAAATTACTTGACATTTTCTCCTGGTATTGAGGTGCGTCAAAAGGCTTTCAATTTTGAAATCATTTTCACCCCCTATGGAAATGCGACAAATTTTAAAGGTGGAGGCTTGCTAGGCAGTAGTGATTGGGACGCTGGCTCCCAGGCCTTAACGTTTGTGACTGATAAAACGGTGGCCTTAGCAGATGGGTTCGCTACTACTGAATTGACTTTTGCCCAAGGATTGCAGTTCGGCCAGCAAAATCATTTTGCTTTCGAATGTAATGAAGCTGCAGTTTGCGCTGCTTTTTTGAACGGCGTCCGAAATACAGAAGGAGCAAGTCGCTTTAATGGTCAAAAAGCAAATATTGATCGCCCCCTACGAGGTTTAATGGATCAGATTGGTGGCACATCTAATCAGACCGCGTGGAGCCAGGTAACTCCAGCTGACCCACGGCTCAACTGGGCCGAGGGCGTAAAGATATTCGCTGCAAGAATAGTGACAGTTAATTGGCTCAATAATGGTAGCGGCGCAACGGCGCTGTATGCCACATCTGGCGGCCTTACGAATCCATTTCCTCAATACATAAATGGTGCAAGTGCAAATAGCCCATCAGTTCTCACTTCTCTTAGTGATGTCAGTGGAACTCAATTTTTGATGAGCGTCGGTAGCGGTGGGATTACCGATTCTAAATCTGCTGGGAGAACCTTCACGCTTGGCCAGTCAACGACTGGGAATGTAACAGTCCTGCTACCACTTACCGCTCAAACAGTTTCATTTACCTCATCTGCCCCTTCGAACTTGGCTGTTGGAAGTACCTATACACCAACTACTTCATCAACATCAGGCCTCACACCAGTGGTTTCAGTTGACTCTTCTTCTTCCGCGATATGTAGTGTTTCCGCTGGAGTTGTATCGGCTATTGGGGTAGGTACTTGTACGTTAAATTTGAACCAGCCAGGAAATTCCTCCTATGAAGCCGCACCTCAGGTGCAACAATCTTTCACCACTCGCGCGGCGATAGCCATTTCTGGGGCGACTATAAGTGGTACAACAAATTTCGGACAAGTGTTAACAGCGAATCCAGGAACTGTGACTAATACATCAAGTTACACCGCAAGTTATCAATGGCGCAGGAACGGTACAACTATCTCTGGTGCAATTAACCAGACTTACACATTGACCTCAGCTGATGTTGGAACTGCTATTTCAGTCATAATCACTGTGTCAGATGAAAGTACTTCGGCCTCTGCCACTAGTACTGCTACATCTACTGTGGGAAAAGCTACGCCTACTTTTTCGTTTTGGAGCAATGTCTCTAAAAACTATGGAGACTCTTCCTTCACGGTTACAGCACCCTCTGTCACCGGTTCTCTAGCTGGCACCTTTTTTTACTCTTCTGCAAATACAGCTGTCATTAGTGTTTCGGGATCTACCTTTACTGTTGTGGGCGCAGGCACATCTGTGATTACGGCAACTTTCACACCTACAGATTCAACCAATTACAACAGTGCAACAACCTCAATGACAGTGACAGTTAACAAGCCAACATTAAGCATTACTGCTTCGTCACACACCGTTGCTTATGGTGGTGCTATTCCAACAATCACTCCAACTATTTCAGGATTCGTAAACGGGGAAGATGCAAGCGTTGTAACGGGATTAAGTTGTTCAACTACTTACACGACCACTACAGCAGTTGGTTCAGTAGCTTCAAGTTGTAGTGGTGCAACAGCAAGCAATTATTCCTTTGCCTACACCGCTGGCGTAATCACTGTTACTCAAGGCGGTCAGACGACTCCACTTGTTATTTCCTCGACTTCTGTCACCTACGGATCAACACTTTCCTTGACGACTACTGGTGGAAGCGGTTCTGGAGCGAATTCATTTGTTGTTGACTCTGGTCCATGTGCTGTTTCAGGATCAACGCTTACGCCGACGGCAGCTGGCACTTGTATGGTGACAGCCACCAAGGCTGCCAATGGAAACTTTCTGGCTTCTTCATCTGCTTCTACTGCGATCACAGTTAATCCCAAGGGTCTGACTGTTTCGGGGCTGACGGGAGTAAATAAAGAGTATGACGGCACTCGTGCGGGAACTGCAACGGGCACTCCTACTTTGTTAGGCGTTGTCGGATCAGACAATGTTTTGTTAGGTGGAACGCCGACATTCACATTTGCAACCTCGAATGCAGGCAATGGCGTCTCTCTGGCAGCTTCTGGTTACACGCTTTCCGAGTCCTCTGCCTCTAACTACACATTAACCCAGCCAACACTTACTGCAAATATCACCCAAAAAGCCGCACGAGTAGCGGCAAATAATGTAACAGTTGCTTTCGGAGCACCGATCACAAGCGGGATTACAGCTTCAGGTTTGATTGCACCTGATGCTGTCGCTTCAGCTTCCTATACATATACAGGAACTGGAACCTCAACGCCTCCGACGGCAGTCGGTGTTTATACAGTGACACCATCAAGTGCTGTCTTGAGTACAGGAACAATTGGTAATTACTCAATTTCGTATGACACAGCAACTGTGACAATTCTTGCCAAGTACACAGTTACCTACAATGCCAATGGAGGCTTCTTAGCATCAAACTCCACGACAACAGCGGTTGACTTTGTTGTTGGAGATACTGCTTTGACTTTACCAACGCCAACTCGCGCAAACTACACATTCACAGGTTGGTACACGCTTCAAACAAATGGCGTGCAAGTAACTGGTGCATACACACCAACTGCAACCGCAACATTGTGGGCTCGGTGGATTCAAAACTCTTTGTACGGCATGGGAACTAATACAAAGATTCTCACAATCACGACTTTGTCAGGCGTTGGAAATACATACTCTGCAAATGCTGGCGGTGGAACTATAGCTATCGAGTATTTAGCGGATGCTTTGCCTGCAGGCACGGTTATTGACGCATATGTGCTTTCGGATACATCCACGGCTACCTCTTTAATCGGAGCTGGCAATGACTATGTAATGTCACTTGTTCTAGCATGGGTTGCAACGGATGGAACAGTTCCAACTACGGCAACTGGTAAACCAATCACAATGACGATCACAAACAACGTCATTAAAAAGGGTGCAAAGATTTACTCGGTTATCGGTGTAACCCCGACACTACTGACTACCGCAACAACAGATGGAAGTGCAGTAATTTCGATTACCGATGACCCGCAGATCATTATTGCCATCACTAAACCCGATGCGCCGACAGGGGTTTCAGCAACTTCTGGGGGTAATGCCTCTACGACAGTGAGCTGGACAGCACCTTCTGATGGTGGCTCTCCAATTACTTTGTATACAGCCACGTCTAACGCTGGTCAGACATGCACAAGTACAACAACATCATGTTCTGTTACAGGTCTTACTAACGGAACGGCATACACATTTACCGTTACTGCGACTAACTCAATCGGCACAAGTGATCCAAGTGCTGCATCTGCGCCAGCAACACCTGTCGCCCCCGTAGTTGTCACACCTCCAAGTTCTGGTGGAGGCGGTGGAGGCGGAGGCTCGACCTACGTACAACCAGCACCTGAACCAACACCAACCATTGATCCTGCAATAGCAGCAGCCGCTGCGGCGGCTGCTGCAGCAAAGGCGCTTGCCGATGCAAAGGCTGCTGAAGAAAAGGCAGCCGCAGAGGCAAAGGCTCTTGCTGAAAAGAAAGCTGCAGAGGAGGCAGAACTTCTTGCACAGATTAAAGCTTTGCAAGATAAGGCAGATGCTGATGCGTTAGCCGCAGCAAAGAAACTTCAAGAAGAGTTAGCAGCCGCTCAACTAAAGGCAGAGGAAGAGCTCAAAGCTGCCGCTGCACTCAAACTTGCCGAAGAGCAGAGAATTGCTGCAGAGAGGGCAGCTGCTGCAAAGAAGATCACAACTGTGTATTCAACATCGGCGGCTTTCAAACTCAACGCCACTTACACAAAGCGTCTTTCCACTTACACAAAGAAGATTGCTGCTGGAAGCACGGTGACCTGTATTGGATATGCCAAGAGTTCAAAGACTCTTTCCTATGCAAAGGCAAAGGTTATTGCTACTAAGCAAGCAAAGGCATTGTGCACATCGATGAAAAAGATCAACCCAACATTGCTGACAAAGAGCGTTGTTTATCCTGCTAGCAAGGCACCTGTGACAACGGTGAACAAGAAGTGGATTCCAGTTAGCTATCGTGTTGAAACGGCGGTTAACTAGCGCCACAGGCGTAATGAGGCCGATTTGTCGGCTCATTCGGGCAAGATGCTCACTGTGAGTAAGCAGCCCTTCAGCCTTGTACGACAGGTACTTCAGGCTGCCCCGCTAACTCTGGATGCTGAGCAGTTGGTGGTTGTTGCACACCGTGGTTCACCGATTGTTGTTCACGGTGGACCTGGAACTGGAAAGACAGCTGTTTTAGTTGAAGCTGCACTTGCTCGAATTGCAGATGGACAAAATCCGGATTCGATTTTGCTGCTGACATATGGTCGAGAGCGAGCATCAGAGTTACGTGATGCGATTGCTCTTCGCACCACCAAAACGATGTTTGAACCTTTAGCGCGAACATTCCATTCGCTTGCGTTTTCAATCCTGAAGATGAAGGCAAAGGGCGATCCTGATCCAATTTTGCTCAGCGGCCCAGAACAAGAAAGTTACATTCGTGAATTGCTGAAAGGCGATATCGAAGATGGTTTTAAAGAGTGGCCAGAAGATTTACATAAGGCCTTAACAACAAACGGATTTGCCCGTGAACTTCGCGACTTGATTTTGCGTGCATCAGAGCGTGGCATCGATGCAGATGAGTTAGCGGCTCTTGGAAGGCAAGAGGGAGAAAAGTATTGGGAGGCAGCGGCTGCCTTCTGGAAGCGTTATGTAAATTCAATGGTGATGCGAGAGTTCAGCGCACAGGATGCAAAGCTGCGTATCGATCCATCTGAATTAGTTTCGCGTGCATCTA
>JBEDES010000026.1:0-8949 GCA_041175545.1 Actinomycetota bacterium | reverse complement strand
CCTTGTAACTGCTGCACAGGGAATTACTCTGTCTGCAACAGCGACAGTTACTGACTCAGCATCAATGCAAGCAATCACTACATTGATCAACAGCTTAATTGCCAAGATCAATGCATTGAACAAGCTAGTAATCAAGATCCAGAAGAAGGTACGTGCATAATCTGATCAAGGGAAACCTTGATGGGTTAGTCACTAACTAACTTCAAACCGAAGCCCGGCTCTCACTTAGGTGGGGGTCGGGTTTCGGCCTTCTCATGGTGAATGAGAGGGTGATTTATGCTTTTTAGGCGTACGTAACCTTTTGGCATATTCAAAAAAGTTGAGTTGTTTTATTATTTACCTATGAAATTAAAGGCAGCGATCTCTGGCTCTCTCGCAGGCATTCTTGCCACTTCGCTTTTGATTGGCATTTCACAACCAGCATTTGCTGGATGTAGAGATTTTCCAGAATCGGTAACTCCCGAATGCGTTGCACAAAATTTGGCAGAAGAGAAGGCTAGACAAGTTGATACTGCAGCCCAGATGGCTCAAGATCTTTTGGATGCCGAAGCCCGAGCAAAAGCCAATGCAGAGGCTCACTACGTTGCTAACGGTTCACGGCCATGCTCTGTTTTCCCAGCTTCAGTTACACCAGAGTGTGTTGTGCAAAATCTTGATTATGAAAAAAGTAGACAAGAGGCAGATGTAGCAAAGCGCGCCCAAGATATGGTTGATGCCGAAACTAGAGCGAAGGAACAAGCAGTACGTGAATACATCGCAAATGGATCTCGTCCATGTTCACTTTATCCAGCGTCAGTAACTCCAGCATGTGTTTCCGAGAACTTAGAGTATGAAAAAGAGCGTCAAGGGATTTATGAAAAGAAGCAATTAGAAGAGCTCGAAAGAGCTATCAAAGCAGAAGCGGCACAACAAAAAGCCGACTACATACGCAATGGTTCCCGTCCATGTTCACTTTATCCAGCTTCAATTACACCAGCATGTGAAATAGAAAATCTCGAGTATGAAGCGATTAAAAGGGTTGAGTTCACAGCGCTTTTAGCTGCAAAAGAAGCAAGTACTGCTTCGACCTTTAATACCAAAGATGAAAACGGATCTCTGCTAGTTCTTGCAAAGGTCCCTACAAAGGTTAATTTGCTCTCAACAGTTGTGACTCTGCTCAATAACAAAGGCAAGGTCATCGACAAGGGAGTAATCAGATACCAGTCAACTGGAGAACCTTACTTTGTCTTTGATAATTTTAAAGGAAAAGGAAATTTCACACTTCAGATGTCACTGCCCAAAAAGCAATTCTCAACTATCAAAATAAAGGTCAGCTAATGAAGACAAAAGCTTTCGCATTTTCACTTGCTACTGCACTTGCGGTCACAAGTTCACCGGCAGTTTTTGCACAAGATCCACCATCGATTCCGCGCCCACCAGATGTAATCATGCTCGGGTACACAACCGATGGAAGTCCAATTTATGGACCGGCACCATCTACAGAAGGATTGCCAGCTCCACTACCGATTTTCCCAAATCTTGATAATCGTCCTTCATACACATACACATTTCCTGATGGCTCAACAATGAGCATTCCAGCTGGACAAGATGCAAATGGAAACTTCATACCTGTTCCACCACCAATTGGTGGAACTTTATCTGGTCCAAGTGCACCATCCGGCGGTAATTTAGGAATCGACTCCCGCCCCTATTACACATATAGATTTTCTGATGGAACAACGATGGACATTCCAGCAGGTCGTGACATGAGCGGAAACTACATCGCTGTGCCACCACCGATTGGTGCAACGCTAGTTGGAGAAAGTAATAACGCTCCCAAACCTCCACCACTTCGAGTGAATCTGGATGGTTCTCGTATCGAAGCAGATGGAAGCTACACACCGCCTCCGTTGTTTAATCCAGATGGATCTGTCTATGGCGGCGAACCAGTTTTACGTATTCCTGGTGCAACAGATGCTGCGCCATTTGGTTTTAGACAAGATGGCACACCTGTTCCACCACCACTGTTTAATCCAGATGGAACTCCATTTGTATTGGGTGTCTCACCGATTCCTGTTCCAAAACGAATAATTGGTGCACCGTTTGGTTATGACTCACTGGGAACTCCAGTGCCTGCACCGTTGTGGAATCCTGATGGAACACCGTATGTGCACGGCGTTTCTGAACTGCCAGATGTGCCAGCCAATCTTCGACAGCCAATTGCTCTTACTGATCCAATAGCCCGCGAAATTGTTAACCAAGAGTTTGCGGCAGCAGAGATTTTGGCTAAGAAAACTCGCAAGGGATATCTTTTAGAGACTGATGATCAAATCTCCTACGTTGATAAAACTCTCACCGTTGTTGCAACTAAGAAAGGTGCTAAGCCAAAGCCACTAACGCTTGGTGTTGATGCAAACGGAGAGCTCTTTGTGCCAACAGGGGTTAACCTCAAAGGATTCCAACTGCAGATCAAACGTGGAAACAAGTTGATTAAGGCGATCAAGCTCAACTGATGCATCTAGCCAAATTCTTGATACTCATTTAAGTAACAAACTTTCTCGCATCGCGTTTCCCACATCCATGACCTCGTTATCTCTTACTAAGGTGTATATCTTCAACGTCACTAAAGGATTGCTATGTCCCATAAATTTGGCAGCAGTCGTGACATGGACATCATTGCTTTTTAGGAAATACGCATAAGTTTTCCTTAGTGAATGAATATTGACACCATAGGGCAACAGTGCCTTTCGCAGCGGTTTTGGCGTTTTAGGTAATGGATTGAAATGACCCAAATACGGCACGACTCTTACTCCTGCTTGTGTCTTTGTTGCACCATGAATGCTTTTTGTCACATGAACTTTTTCGTCATAAATATCCTCTTTGGTTAATGCAACTGCCTCTCCCCATCGAAGACCATGTAGAGCTAGAAACTTAATCTGTTCATCGTATTTACCAAAGTTCGTTGACTCGACTTCTTCCCACGTTAGGAACTTGGAAGGCTTATTCGTCAATCTAGGCGCTTTGATCGCCGCTACGGGACTGACGTCAACTAGTTCGCGATTGAGGGCCTCTCGATAAATTACTCTGCAAGACATCAGAGTTTGGTAGTAAGTATGCGGTGACAATGGCGCCAATGCATCAAGTAAATCTCGTCTTGTCACTGCCCCTAGTAATTTGTCTCCAAGCAAGGGTGAAATGTGTAATCGATAGGTTCCCTTGTAATTTATCAGAGTCTTTTTTGTAATCTTTAGGTGGTTCCAAAGCGATAAGGCGAAATCATCGAGGGTTATTTGAGCTGTCATTTATGTAATCCTTTTCCGGTTGGGGAAGTAAACATGTTGCTCAAAGAGCTGCATTAAAGCAAGTCGCGAAGTGTGGTGTTGTTACGGTGTAATTCTTGTGAATACATTACAAAATTGGAAAATGTTAATTCGACAAAGTTTTAAATTTAGGGACAATTGGCCTATGACTCACTCTTATGCAACGCGTGCCTGGGCAATGCACCATATGGCAAATGATTTTTTTGGATTACAAGCAATAGCTTCAATGGCATGCGTTAAACCCCGAACTTTACAAAGCTGGTTTCGACAAGAAACTCGTAGAGCAAAATTTTCTATCAAGATGCCTCGAGAATATGAGAGAGCTATGGGGATTATCCTCCTAGATTTATATCCTAGTCATGAGGATCAAATCGCGAGTTTGGTTTTTACAAACGTTCGAACACTAAAGGAGTGGCGAGTAGAAAACCGATACAGGCCACTTAACTCCGATTTAACTCATCGAACATCTGAAGGAGTGGTAATTCTACTTCCCCTCGTAAAAAAGAGTCTAAAAAAACATAGACTTGAAGAGTATTTGACAGACAAAATGTTATGGCCTGATCCAAATTTAATTTATGAGAAGACTTGGAACGAGTTAGATGAGATTTTCTATGGAGCTTTGATTAAGCAACAACTTCGAAACATGAGTATTGCCTCAGGGCGCAATGATATATTTTTAAGGAAATTTGAAAAAAGAGTTTATGTAGGACCTCACTTCATGAGGTACACAGAAATAGGACGTGAAGGTCAACACTTCCCATTGGAGTCCTTTCAAGTTAATAGACCCATCAAGCATTTAATTGGAGCTGGAGGTCTGGAAGCAGAGAAAATGGCCAGAATTTCCAACCAGTTACTTCCACCTGATTGGAGGATGAAAAACAAAGTTGTCTCCCTAAAAAGCAAATCCCGAGAAAAGTCATCGGCAAAAGTTAATAGAGGGTCCAAAAAGGAAAGGTCAGAACCGAAAAGATTTAAAGATGTTGGTTAATCCCACAACTCTTGATTCACCAAGAGTTGGTGCAAGGGAGCACGCTGGGGCTATTTACCTGTCAACTTTGCGATAGATTTTGCAATTAAAGGAACTGCCGCGGTCCACTTGATGCCAAAATGCTTTTCAAATGATTTCTCATATGTCATCCCTGCTGAGATGTCCTTAAATATTTGGATGTTGATGGCTGGACCTTTTATGGCTGTGAATAGTTCAGACGTTAACATCCCTATGTCATAGAGATTCCATTGAGTTTCTGGATCACTCCATATGGAAGTATTTGGCGGTTTAAGAAAGTTTGCGATCCAAGCTTCGGTGTATTTCCCATTCTTATTTTCAATAATGTTCTTGGCCCAAATTCTTCTATCTTTTGTGTAACTGGTAAATGATGATGAATGAATTGCCGGTATCTGTGAAAACTCGGCTCCGCCTTCTGCAAACCACCAAGGTACAAATGCTTTGATGCCCACCATGGCTTGCATTTGATTTGAAGTTCCAAAGAAAGTTCCAGTTTGGAGAACGTGTGTGTACTCGTGAGCTTCCAACGCACCTGAAGTGTGCAAAACATCGGGGTTTTTCATAACTGCTATCAGTATTACTCCATCACCTGATTTGTTGATAGTCGCACTTGCACCCTCGCACGATTCAATTTTAGGACAGAAGTTTTTTGTTTCCTGCCCACTTGCATCTGGAAAGATAGCCTTATATTCATTTTGAGCCCACGCTACATCTTTATGTGAGAAATAAATGACATAGATTTTGTTTGGTTTTCTAAATTCTGGATAAAGCCGTGTGACTCCATCAAATGCGACCTTAGGCTTTGGATTTGAAAGTTTTGTATTTGGTCCAACTATTAATTTGACCGGTGGGGATTTGCTGTTGTTGCTTGATATTTGAACTCTGCTCTTCTTCCAAGCCCAATAGGAAACATCTTGGGGTCTGTCTATTGCATCTTGGAATCCAGTAACTTGCTTGGGCTCTTTTATTGCAGCTTTAGCGAAATTGCTGGGTAGCAGACTGAGCATAAGCATTAAAGAAAGCACAGCGATTGGCTTCTTCATAGTGATTAATTTACTAGAACGCACCAAGTATTTACATCACCCTCTCATTCACCATGAGAAGGCCAAAACCCGGCCCCCATCTAAGTGAGAGCCGGGCTTCGGTTTGAAGTGAGTTAAGTACTAACCCATCAAGGTTTCCCTTGAAGAGATTATGCCTTTACCTTCTTCTGGATCTTCATAACTAGCTTGTTCAATGCATTGATCTTGGCAATTAAGCTGTTGATCAATGTTGTAAGTGCTGCCATTGATGCTGAATCTGTAACGTTCACAGTTGTTGTCAACTTAGTGATCGTTGAAGATAGATTGAATGCAGACTCAACTGGTAGGTCAATTATGACTGGACCCGCTGTCAATGGTGCATAGAAAGTAAGTGAAGCTTTACCATTAACAACAGCAACGTTCACTTCTCCTGCTCCTGCAGCAGTCCAATCCTTAGTTAAGGATACAGAAGACTTGATTCCAGCAGCAAAGATGTTGGTATCAAGGTCAGCTGCAGCATTTCCAAGTGCATCGGTAACAGTTACTGTCAATGTGACAAGCGCTCCTGGAGCATATGATGCAGCAGCTGGAGCAACAGTTGCCTTAGCAGCTGTTCCACCAACTTTGAATGTAAGTGGCGTAGCTGACGCTTTAGTTCCATCAGCTAGTAGTACTTGCCATGTCAAGGTTGCTGATGTACCAACAGTTGCACCTGATGCGCCAGAAACTTCACAGTTATATGTTCCTGTTGTTGTTGCAGATGCTGTACATGCTCCACCTGCAATAGCAGATACGTTAGATGAAACCACTGAAACAGTACCAACAGCTGGATTGCCAAGTGCGTCAGTTACCTTAATAACAGCAGCATATGTGTTTGCTACGTCAGCTCCAGTTGCGGCACCTGATGCAGTTGCCTTACCTAGAATTGCTCCAGCTGCAACATTGTAAAGATTTTGAGTTGCACTAATTGCCGTTGCGGAACCGTAGAAAGTAACTTTCTTTGTTGCCAAAGTAGTTGTGCCACTCTTGACTGTAATAGTTGCTACTCCTGATGTTCCATCTGAGTACACGCGGCCGTAGTAAAGGCCACCTGAGACAGTAACGATTGAATCAGCTTTTCCACCATCAGCAAGTGCTTGTGATGTTGAGCCATCAACAGATGCGCTAATTGTTCCAGGACCTGAAACTGTCATAGAAATTGTTGAACCAGTTACGCCACCAGGCACTGAATCACGCACGATACCTGCAATCACTGCAGATGCTACGCCTGAGACGCGGCCATCGACTGCACTTGCTAGGTCTGTTCCGCCTGAGATTTCAGTGTGATCATCGTAGCTTCCTAGTGAAGCACTATTTGCAAGGATGACTGCAGCTGAATTTGATGTGTTGATGACACCTGCATTAGCAGTTGCATTTACAGTGATTGTTACTGAGCTAATTGCAGTGGATGAAAATACGCCACCCTGGCTCTGATCAAACAATGCAACTGTAATTGTTCCTACGGATGGAGTTGCGATACGTAGAGTGTCATCTGTTGATCCTCCAAGAAGGATTGCTGATGCCTTATCTGTTGCAACTGACCATTCTGCAGCTGTTGTTACTGCATAAATTGTTGAACCAGTAACCTTTAGAAGGCGATCATTCGCAGGTGTAGCAGATCCTGCAACAGCTTGAAGAGTTACATAGTTATTTGCACCAGCAACACCATTTACAGCAACATTGCTTTGGTTTCCGCTTGTGAGTGCGTCTGCAGTAGTTGCATACAAATCACTTGCATGAACGGTGTAAGTAGTTGTGAGGTCAGTACCTGTAACAGCATCACCTGTAACAGTGAAAACGTACTTACCAGCAACATCTGGCTTTACCTTAATCGTTCCTGCTGCACCTGATGAAGACTGTGCTGCAGTCAAAGTTGCGACAATTGTGTTTCCTGATGCAGCTGAAACAACGTTTGAGTTAGATGCAACTTCTTGGATAGTTAACCTAATCTTTCCTGCTGATGCAGCGTTAGAAGCATGTGCAGCTTCAACTGCTAGAGCAGAACCAGCTGGAGCAGAAGTTACTGCGACACTGAATGCAATTGTGTCAGCTGCATCGAAGGTACCACCTGAAGTGAAGGAAATACCTGAAGTTGCTTCCGCACCAATATTTACATAATCAGTCACATCAGTGACTGTCAGTGCTGTAATCGTTGTTGTGCCAGCAGCATTAGCTGGAGCAACAGATAGAACACCTGCACCCAACGAAGCTACTGCAACAAGCGCAATGCGCTTGTAAATTGTCTTTGTAGACATTTGTTTCCTTTCGATAGTCGATCCAGAGACGATCCCTGGGTCGGCTTGTGCGAAAAGACCTTTCTCATATGTCATGAGAAAGACCCGTTTGAGCGTGGGATCATCCGGCTTTTATTCGATTGGAAAAGAGGCCTAAAAGGCTGGATTCTCAGATTTTGCAGTCCTCTACGAAATATTCGAAGGTCAAGAAATTGAAATTATTCAAGTAAAATTAGAGTCTTATGCGCTCTCCACTTTCCCAATTAAGTTCGCACAAATATCTGCGCACTTTGTTAGCCGCTGGGCTATTGGGATCGGCTTTAACGCTTACTAATCCAATTCCAGCGACAGCAGTTTCTGGAACTTATAACGCTGGGGCAGGTTCGGCATCAAACTATGTTGGCGGTTGGTGGGCTTTAGTTGCTGGTGAAGTTCTTACAGTATTCACGTACGGGCGATCGGGGGATCCCTACCTTTATCTACAGAATTCTGGTGGATCGGTAGTTGCTCAAGATGATGACTCAAACGGTGATTTGAATTCAAGAATTGTTTATACAGTTCCTGCCGGTGCAGGCGGAAATTATCGATTACAGAACAACTGTTACAGCCCAGGATGTTCATACTCAGTAAATTTTTCGAGTGTGCTTCCAACACCAGGTGTAACAAGTATTAACTCATCGACTGCCAATGGATCTTATAAGGCAGGTTCTACGATTTCTATTCAAGTGAATTTTTCTGCAGCAGTAACCGTAACTGGAACTCCACAATTAACTCTTGAAACGGGCGCAGTCGATAGAGTTCTAAACTATGCCTCGGGTTCGGGCACTACCGCGTTAACCTTTAACTACACGGTTCAAGCCGGGGATACTTCAGCTGATTTGGATTACGTAAATACAAGTTCGTTATCACTCAATGGCGGCACAATTCGAAATTCAGCCGCAGTGAATACCACTCTCACTTTGCCTTCACCTGGTGCGGCGGGTTCACTCGGTGCAAATAAAGTGATTGTCATAGACACAACATCCCCCACAGTTTCAAACGTGAACTCCTCGACATTAAATGGCAGTTATCGGTTGGGATCAGCAGTATCGATCCAAGTGAATTTCTCAGAGGCAGTAAATGTGACTGGTACTCCTCAACTTACTTTGGAAACCGGTGCTACGGACCGTGTAATTAACTATGTTTCTGGCACGGGCACCACAGCTTTAACCTTTACATACACAGTTCAAGCTGGAGATACATCTGCAGATTTAGATTACGTAGGTACTACTTCACTTGCTCTAAATGGTGGAACTATCAGAGATCTTGCAACAAATGAAGCTGTTCTTAATCTTGCAGCACCAGGCGGT
>JBEDES010000025.1:0-10330 GCA_041175545.1 Actinomycetota bacterium | reverse complement strand
TCTTTACCTGATCCAGATTTAGACTTAACCAAAAATTGGCAGGACCTTAGCAAATTTCCAGCCAGGGCCGTACGCTTGCCTTATGGCACCAACTGATCCACGAATTTTGGCAATACACCGCGCATCTACTGACTACGCCGAAAGCTGGGCTGGCGAGGATGGAATTCGTTCACATGCGCGAGCAAAGGCTGCTGAAATTGGCTGCGTTGCGATGGGTCCAGGTGCCGGAAGCATTGTCCGCACATTAGCTTCGGCAGTAGACGCTAAGAATGTTGTTGAAATTGGCACAGGTGCTGGAGTGTCAGCCCTTTGGCTTTTGGACGGCATGAATCCTGAAGGCGTACTTACGAGTGTTGACGTTGAAGCCGAACACCAGCTGATTGCCAAGGATGCAATTGCACAAGCCGGCATTGCTGCAAACCGCGTTCGCTTGATTAATGGTCGGGCAGATGAAGTTTTAGATCGACTAACTGAATCCGCGTATGACATTGTCTTGATTGCGGGCAAGCCCGTTGATCTTGCAGATCACATTGTTCGGGCACAGAAGTTACTTCGAAGTGGTGGATTGTTGATTATCGATCGCGCACTTTGGAACGATAAATTAGCCGATCCAGCTCAACGTGATCCAGATACTGTCGCAATGCGCGGTGCGATTGAAGCGCTGGCTAGCAATGAGGATTTTGTTGGATCGTTGCTACCAGTTGGTGGCGGATTGTTAGTGGCTGTTAAGAAGTAACTGGAATTAAATTCCTTAGAGTTCTTTAATTTTTGAATAGTGCCCGACTCTCCTGCCAAATGTTAAACCCGCCACTGTAAGTTTGCAATCCAAGTTAGAGAATCTACTAATTAGTCACTTATGAATTAGCTAAGTGTAGAAACTTGTCTATTGGCGCTCTTTAACCAATCTGGATTTATCTCTACACCCCAACCTGGAGCATCTGTTATCTCAACTTTTCCGTCGATAACTTTGTAGGGATCTCCTAAGAACAAATTCTCCTGCCATGGATAGTAATCCTCACCTTCAATAGAGAATTCAAGATACTTTCCAGCATTAGGAAGCGATTTCAATAAATGCATTGTGCACATTGTGACGAGTGAAAGATTTGCTGAATGTGGAGTAATAGATTTACCAGCTGCTTGACCAAGTCTTGCGACCTCTAATGTTCTTGTGATACCTCCCATGTACATTACGTCCGGTTGCAGGATATCGACGGCATTAATGTCGATCATTTTTTGCCAAACTATGAAATCCCAATCTTGCTCACCGCCAGTAACATCTATGTCTAGGGCTTCCGTAACTTGCTTAGTTTCTTCCAATTTCCAGTATCGACACGGTTCTTCAAAATGACAGATGCCGTGCTGTTCTAGTCGTTTGCCAACCTCAATTGCCCTTTTAGGAGAAAAACCACTATTACCGTCTACTAACTTTGAAACATTCTCACCCAAGGATTTACTTACAATCTCAATGACTTCTTCGGTACGACCTGGCCACTCGTCAACATCTCGTCCATTTTCGGCACCGACTCTCCATTTGAAGGCATCGAAGCCGAAATCGTCTCGTAACTTGACTAGTCGTGCAGCTTCATCTCTGGGTGTAATGTCCCTCTTCATGCTTGAGGCATAGGCCCTAAGCAATCCTGGTTTTCCACCCAATAGCTCAACTACGGGTTTATTCTGCGCTTTAGCGTAAAGATCCCAAAGCGCGGTATCTAATCCAGCAATCGCCCGATAGCGATAACTTCCGGGGAATTTATGCTCTTTTTCTTCAACTCTGGTGATTAACTCGCTCAAGTCATGTGCATCCTGTCCAAGAACCCAAGGAGCAACTTGTCGATGAAATACAGTGGTTGAAATATCTGAGTTGTATGTAGAAAGTTGGCCCCATCCAACGTGTCCCGTTGAAGTTTCAACTTTCAAGAAACTTACAAACTCGTTTGAATAGGTTTCGAGAGACTTAACTACTCCAAATGGGGTATCACCACTCATAACGCTTTTGCAAACACTGGAGCAGGAACAATTCGGACCGAGACTTTTTCGCCAACTTGATAATTCAAATTCTCCGAGCTTGGAAGTTGAGAAGTGATCAATGAACCGCCGTCTAACTTAAGGACAACTCGTAACATAGAACCCAAGAAACTAACAGACACTACTTGGGCAGTTGGAAGTGAGTCCTTACTCAACGAAATTGACTCCGGGCGAATCAACGCTATTGCCTTACCTAAAGTCACTGAGCCAGGCAGGACTTCGATGTCCTGGCCTAATATGCCGATTCTTCCATTTCGCACTTCGCCTTCTATTGGATTTGTCAGCCCAACGAACTCGGCAACAAATGAAGTGGCAGGCCGATCATATAGTTCTGCTGGCGCTGCAATCTGCTCCAATACGCCTTTTTTCATAACGCCCACGCGATCTGCGACACCCAAAGCTTCTTCTTGGTCGTGGGTTACAAAAAGAGTGGTAATTCCTACTTCAAGTTGAATTCTTCGTATCTCGTCACGCAATTGACTTCTAACTCTTGCATCAAGTGCTGACAATGGTTCATCAAGTAGCAGGACATTTGGTGAAATTGCCAAGGCTCGTGCTAGGGCAATTCTTTGTTGCTGGCCACCGGATAACTGATGTGGGTAATGATCCATGTGCGATGCTAAATCAACAAGATCAAGGAGCTCTTTCGACCTTTTTTCTCTATCAGTACTCGAAACCTTTCGAAAGCGCATCTTTAAACCATATTCAACATTTTCTAGTGCGCTCATATGTGGAAACAGGCTGTACGACTGGAACACCATTCCCATATTTCTCTTGCTCGTGGGCAGATCAGTTATGTCTTCGTCGTGAATAAAGATTTTCCCGCTATCAAGGGCCTGCAAACCCGCCAGGGCTCGCAAGGCGGTGGTTTTTCCACATCCAGAGGGGCCCAGGAGTGCAACCATTTCGCCTTTTTTCATCTCTAACGAAAAGTTATTCAGTGCCCTAACTTCTCCAAATGTTTTTGAGAGTCCGATTAACTTCACTTCGATATCTTGACTCATTTTGTGGCCGCCTCAACTTTTCTTTTTGTTTTTAATTTTGACGATCTTGTTTTATTAGCAGTTGGAAGAATTGCGAGAAGGATAAATGCAAACACCAAGGCAGCTAGCGATACGGCAACTGATGTTGCAGCATCTCGCTTCCCTAGAAGATTTATTACTACCTGCATAGTTTCAAAGTTGAGTAAGTTTGAAATTGTAAATTCACCCAAAACCAAAGCGATGGAGATAACTGCGCCTGACATAATGCCAACTTTGATGTTAGGGACTATCACTCCCGAAATCATGCGAATGGTTGACGCACCAAGGCTTCTCGATGCCTCGGACAAGGTGTGACTATCGATTGATAAAAGTGAGGCGCTAATTGACCGATAGGAATATGGCAAAATCAACACGAAATAAACGAACGACAAAGTCAATGGAGAGCTTCCAAATACTTGGTACAAAGCTCGATACGTAGGGGCAATACCTACGACAATCACAATCGCTGGGATTGTCAAGGGCAGTAGACACACTAGCTCCATGTAACGCCTTAGATTCGGAAGTCGCAAATGAACCCAAATCATGGTTGGAACCAGAACAAATACCACTAAAAAAATCACAATAAATGCAAGTTGAAGTGATGTGGAAATTGACGAAAGCAGCTTTGGGAAAGTTGGAATAGCAAGCCACGCTTCTGTGCTTCGCTCGCCTGGAGCTCCCCGTGTAGAGAATTCCAGCATCGCAAAAACTGGTATCAAGAGATAGGCACCAACAAAGGCAATAATGGTCCAGCGCCAGATACTAACACGTGTAATATTTTTCATGATTTGACCCATTTAGAAACTTTGCTTTGTAATTTAAAGTAACCAAACATCACAAGAACGACTATCAATATCATGCCAACAGCAAGGGCCTTTGATATTCCAGGATTGGTCCTGGAAACTTCACCTGAAATTGCAAAACCGATTTGAAGCGGAACAATAGGAGCTCCTTGACTGATCAAGGCCGCTGCCGTTGCATACGCCGAAAAGGCATTTGCAAACAAAAGTAATAACGCTCCTAAGAAACTTGGAGCGAGAATGGGTCCACCTACCCTAAACCAATAGTTAGCTGTTGATCCGCCGAGACTTTCGGAAGCTTCTTTCCATTCTGGCTTTAAATTCTCAATAGCTGGCAAGAACACGATCAACATCAAAGGTATTTGGAAAAATGTGTAAACAACTACTAAGCCCATGAGAGAATAGAGCCAAGAAGCATCTGTGAATATGTTTTCTCCGAAAAACGAATTGGCAAGAATAGTTAACATGCCGTTGAAGCCAAATGTGGCAAGGAAGGCAAATGTCAGCATAACTCCACCAAATTGGGCAAAGACGCCGGATGCGGCCAAGACTAATCTTCTAAAGTAGCCCTCGCTATTTCCTCTGGCAATGGCCCAAGAAAACAGTGCGCCCAGAATTGCGCCAGCAATCGCAGAGTAAGCAGCTAATTGAATAGAAACTTTAAATCCGTTTAAATACTTATCGTTTGTGGCTACTTCTACGAGTGACCCTAGGCCAAACCCGCCATCTAGATTCTGAAGTGCTCCCGAAATAACGACCAAAGTTGGCCAAATCAGGAAGAACAAAACAAGAAGTCCAAATGGCAATATGCCTAGATAAGGTAACGAGGATCGGAAGAGGTTGTTGGTCCCAATTTTCTTGAGACCAACAACCTCTTTACCTTTTAGCGAGGATTCCAAAATTAGTTCTACGAATAGGTGAAAACTATTCGATAGCTCCAACTTCAGCAGCCCAGCGCTCTACAAGAACTGCATTAGCAGCTTCAGTTTGTGCAACTGTTGCCACCACCGGAGTTCCAGTTACTGGCGGTAACGCGGCAAATGCTTCAGCGTCGATAGTGCCGTCAGCAACCATCAAATCTGCAAGCACTGGACGTGCGCCTCCACGTAACCACTCGTTAGAGCCATCTGGTGAGTATAGATATTCTTGCCATAGTCGAGCACAGGCAGGATGTGGTGCATCAGCATTAACCGCTTGGTAGTAGTAACCACCTAGTGCAACGCCTTCTGGAATGAAGATCTTCCAGTCAATTCCCTTTTCCTTCAGGCTAGCAACCTGTCCAGCATGCAAGTAATCCCAATCAAAAACCACTGGAGTTTGACCAGATTCGATGGTTGCAGGAGATGGATCTACCGGAACAAAGCTTCCGGCGTCCTTTAGTGACTTGAAGTAATCAATTCCCTTACTTACATCATCAACTGAGCCGCCATTTACGATCGATGCCATCAAGACACCATTCATGCCAGCCGCAGCTGCTGTTGGGTCACCATTTAATGCAACTTTGCCCTTGTAGTCTGCCTTTAGTAGATCGTCTAGGGATGTGATGGCAGGAACCTTGGATGCGTCATAGCCAATCGACATGAAGCCGCCGTAATCCATTGTCCATAGCCCATTTGCATCCTTGAATGCCGGATCTATTCCATCCCAAGCTGAAACTTTGTATGAGGCAAA
Organism: Actinomycetota bacterium; assembly: GCA_041175545.1. GTDB lineage: Bacteria > Actinomycetota > Actinomycetes > Nanopelagicales > Nanopelagicaceae > Planktophila. Next base: position 4,812 of record JBEDES010000025.1, on the reverse strand, counting down.
CATTGATGTGTTGTTCATTGCAACTGCTTGTCCAAGGTCAAATACATCTGGTGCACGGTCTGTGCCCTTTGTGTTGTTGGCAGCATCGATTTCATCTTGGCTTGAGCCATCAGGAATTTGAGAGTCAATTTCAATTCCATACTTAGCGGCAAAGCCATCAATGATCTTGCCGTAATTTGCCCAATCCGGTGGAAGGGCAATTACGTTTAACTTACCCTCCGCCTTACATGCAGCTTCTAGGCCTTCTAGGCCGCCGAAATCAGCAGCCGAAGTTGCTGTCTTTGCATCCACTTCTGCTGATCCTGATTCGCCAGAACCAGAATCCGCAGATGAGCTACAGGCAGAAAGCACTAATGCGCCAGCAGTAACGATGGCAAAAAGTGATTTATTTAACTTCATTACTTTCCTCCTTCTTTCATTTGGTCTTTCCTTCCCTGAAATCATTCAGGAAGCTTTATCATCACATGCTTAATTTGCGTGTAATCTTCGAGTGAATAGACAGATCGTTCTTTGCCATAACCAGATTGCTTGAATCCGCCCCATGGCATTTCAGCAGTAACGGCGCCGTGGTCATTGATCCAAACGGTGCCAAATTTCAAGCGACGACTTGCTTCCATTGCGAAACCAATGTTGTCGGTAAACACCGATGCTCCTAAACCATACTCAACATCGTTGGCCATTTCTAGAGCCTGGTTGTTGTCTTCTGCTCTTTGGATAGTAATTAATGGCCCGAAAACTTCTTTTTGCACGATCTCACTTTGCTGATCGACATCGGTCATGATGGTGGGCTCTATAAAGTAACCAGGGCGATTCATTCGACTTCCACCAGTGGCGATTTTAGCCCCACTTTTTTCAGCTCTATCAAAGAACCCTAAAACGCGATCGTAATGTGCAAGATGAGTTAGTGGTCCCATTTCCGTGGCCTCGGAACTAGGGTCTCCCACATTTAACGATTCAACCGCAGCAACTAGGGCTTTAAGCATGCTTTCATAACTTTTCTTAGTGACAATAACTCGAGAGGCAGCACTGCAGTCTTGACCAGCATTCCAAAATGAAGCCCATTTCAAAGACTCTGCAACTTGTACTGGATCAGCATCATCAAGAACAATTGCTGGTGCTTTTCCACCAAGTTCTAAGTGGACGTGCTTTAAAGAGTCTGAAGCAATTCTTGCCACAACTTTTCCGGTGTCCGTACCACCTGTTAAAGAAATAATGTCTATGTCTTTGTTTGATGCCATTTCAGCACCAGCACTATGTCCGTACCCGGTTATTACGTTAATAACACCCGGTGGAAAAATTCCTTCAGCCAACTTTGCAAGCCTTAAAGTTGTCAACGGAGTTTGCTCGGAAGGCTTCAAAACAATGGTGTTTCCAGCGGCTAATGCTGGACTCATTTTTGTAATTGCCGTCAGAAGCGGATAGTTCCAGGGTGTAATTAGACCTGCCACACCAATTGGCTCTCGCCGGATGATCGATGTGTAGCCTCTGGCATACTCCCCAGCAGCGCCGCCCTCTAGCGTCCTTCCAGCCCCGCCAAAAAATCGCAATCTATCGGCACCGCTTTTTACTTCACCTGGAACGGCATTTATAGGGTGGCCAGAATTTAAGGTTTCTATTTGTGACAAGTTTTCTATGTCAGCGAGCACTTTGTCGGCCAGTGCAAACATCATATCTGCACGCTCTTTAGGCGGAGTACGCCCCCAATCAAACGCAGATTCTCTTGCAGCAGTAGCGGCTGCTTGAACATCTTTTTGTTCACCTTGGGGAACCTTTGCAATAACTTCCTCAGTTGTTGGATTTACAACATCTATGGTCTTGCCATCAATTGCATCAACCCATTTACCATTAATAAAGTTTCGTGAAACGATTAAATCCTTATTCAAAGACGATGACATTTCGCGCTCCTTCACCTTGTCTAAGACGTTCAAATGCAACATCCAAATCCTTAAGGTTCATACGACTCGTGATTAACTCGTCAAGCATTAATTCATTTCTCAAGTAGCTCTGAACAAGCATTGGAACATCTTTCTTTATGTCTGAGGATCCAAAATAGCAACCCTTTATTGATTGCTCATTGACAAATGGACCTGCATCGATGGTCAACGTTGCTCCGTGCTTCATTAGTCCAACTAGGGTCAATTGACCAAAGGCTCCAACTGATTTCCAGGCTGCTTGGATTGTTTCTTCTTTACCAAGTGCCTCAAATGCATAGTCAACCCCACCTGTTGAATCTCTGATGAATTTCACAGGATCGTCTATTTTTGAATTAACCGCGTGGGTAGCTCCAAACGTTTTTGCTAACTCTAGTTTTTCTTCCGAGATGTCTACGGCAATGATTGTTGTCGCGCCCACAATTCTTGCCGCTTGGATTGTATTTAGCCCGACTCCCCCACAGCCAAAAACTGCAACAGTTGAACCTGCTTCTACTTTTGCCGTATTAGTTACGGCACCATATCCAGTAAGTACTGCGCAACTAATCAGTGCTGCTCTATCGAGCGGCATTGCCTTGTCGATTTTGATGACTCCAGAGTCAGGGACAACTGAATACTCTGCAAATGAGGCAACACATAAGAATTGATTTATCTTTTCGCCATCAAGACTTAGGCGACTGGTGCCATCAAAGAGTCCACCTTGTCCCATTGCATTGCCAGCAGTGACGCAGAAATTGGGATGTCCTTGTTGGCAGTACTCGCAATTCCCGCAACTTGGAACGATTGAAATGATCACATGATCGCCTACGGCAACGTTTGTGACGTTCTTACCAATTGCCTCAACGATTCCCGCTGCCTCGTGTCCAATCACAGCCGGAAACGGAACTAAGTTTCGCTTCCCGTCTACTGCATTTAAATCGCTTGCACATAATCCGGTTGCCTTGATCTTTACAAGAACCTCATTGCTCTTTGGATCCGCAATTTCTAATTCCCTTATTTCAAACTTCTCGCCCACATTATTTAATACCGCGGCCTTCATCTTCATTTCAGGGCTCCTAAATGGTGCTTCTATCGTGCAACAGGCTTCTCATTTTAGTGTAGAATTGATGTGAAACACTGTCAATGAGTTTTGGAATATTTCTCAAGAAAAGAGTAAAAAGTCATGGGTAACAGGGTTCAGTCAGTTGAAAGAGCGCTCAAATTATTAATGACAATTGCAAAAGCTGACACACCTCCTACGGTTCAAGAGATGGCAACTAAATCTGGCGTGAATCGGGCAACTGCTTGGAGACTTTTGAATACGTTGGAATACTTCAGTCTGGTTCATAAGGATGAGAGATCTGGCACCTACAAATTAGGACTTGGGTCCTGGCAGCTCTATTCAACTTCTAACCTTGAGGATTTTACCAATAGGTCCAGAAGCGTGCTGCAAGATGTAGTAGATGCAACAGGTGGAAATGCATTCTTAGAAATTGCATCTCAAGGCGAGATCATAGTTATTGATGAAGTTAAGCCAAGCAGTCCAATTCAAGTTGATCTCGCGGGGCTGGTTGTTCCTTTTTATTGCAGTTCAATCGGAAAACTTTATCTTTCAACCCTTGATGAAGCAGAGTTGAATCAATACCTACTCCAAGATTTTAGGGCGCTTACTAAGCACACAATTACTGACAAGCTTGAAATAAAGAAACAGATTACGCAGGCTGGAAACGAAAAAGTCGCGTACAACTATAAAGAACACCAAGAAGAATGGTGCGCAATAACCAGCGCAGTTGTTGACGATTCTGGAAATCATTTCGCCTACGTCGGCTTGACTCTTCCTGCGTATTCAACGACAAAGAAGGAACTATACGCATTAAAAAATATAATGTTGCAGGCTGCTCAAAATATTTCAAAGCTGATTTAGATGTCTCTCATTCACTTAAACATGATCACATTCCTTCAAACTACTTGTTTCACGATGAGTGAGGAATAGTGCAGACTACCCTTCAGACAATCCTCTCTCAATCACCAAATCAAAGCGGTTGGGCCAATTTAGTACTTGGCCCAGGTGAATTGCATCAAGGAAAAATGCCAGTTGCAGGTGCCGTTCCAATAGTCACTCTGATCCATTCATCTGACTGGCACATTTGCGACGCCGAGTCACCAGCTAGACAGGAATACCTAGACCGTTGGTTTGATCCAGACTCAGAGTTTCGTTCAGACATCGGATTCATTGGAACCTACCGTCCACAGGAGGCATTTACGCTTCAAGTAGCCGCTGCTTGGATCGAAGCTTTAAATGAGATTACCGCGGGCCCAGTGATGGGTCGCTCTATTGATGCCGTTGTAATTACAGGTGATGTTACTGACAATGCCCAGCAAAATGAGATCGACTGGTACTTAACACTTCTTGATGGAGGTTATGTTGATCCAAGTTCCGGCCGTGAAGTTTCCCACTGGGTTGGATCAACTGAATCTGTAACTTGGGATGCTCGCTACTGGCATCCCGAAGGATCAGGCAAAGCTGGGGAAGTTGATTTACCAACTGGTACCTATGGATTCCCTACTATTCCAGGATTATTGAAAGCTGCTCGAAATAGATTCGTGGCCAAGGGACTTAAACATAATTGGTTTAGCATTCACGGCAATCATGATGCACTGTTGCAAGGAACTGTGCCGCCAGATGAAGCCTTGACGGCACTTGCAGTTGGTAGCCATCGAGTTATTGGGCTGCCTGCAAATGTTTCACCACTCATTATCTCCGAGGCAATTCCTGGTACGGGCAGCGCTAAATATATTCATGACCATACTTACCCTGTTGAAGAAGTGCCCTCAGATGATTCAAGAAAGTTCTTAAAGCCGAGTGACTTTGCCAAGCTCCATCTTTCATCAACTTCGCTAC
>JBEDES010000024.1:0-11378 GCA_041175545.1 Actinomycetota bacterium | reverse complement strand
AAGTCGCTGACCATCAAGTTTTGCCTGATCAAGAATCTCTTTTACAACGGGCAAGAAACCCATATCTGCCATTTGATCTGCTTCATCAAGAACTGTTATCTGCAGGTGATCTAACTGAACTTCACCTTTGTTTAGAAGATCAATTAAACGTCCAGGAGTCGCAACCAAGATTGCAGTTCCACGGCGCATGGCAGTTATCTGCTTTGCATATGACATTCCTCCGGCAACAACAACTGATTCATGGCCAATCGAGCGCGCCAAAGGCATCAAGACTTCATCAATCTGTTGTGCAAGTTCACGTGTTGGAGTTAAGACAAGAGCCAATGGCTTATGAGGCTTTGCAGTTTTGCCATTTAGATTATTTAGAAGAGCTAAACCGAAAGCAAGAGTTTTTCCTGAACCTGTTTGTCCTCGACCCAAAATGTCATGACCGGCAAGTGCATCAGGAAGTGTTGCAATCTGGATTGGGAAAGGATGCAAGATTCCTTGTTTGCTCAGAGCATTAACAAGGGGAGCAGCAATGCCAAGTTCAGCAAATGTAGTTGTAATTTCTGTCAGTGGCGTTGCATCTACAAGATTTGCATCAGCCAAGTTTGCAGAAATGTAATTATCATCAGCGCCAAAATCTACCGCTGCATTTGAATGAGTCTTGTTATGTTTTTTGAAGTCATCACGTGCATATGCCGGTGAATCATTACGGCGATCACGATTTGGTCGCTCTGCACGAAAATTAGCAGCGCGCGTATCAGGTGCTTCGCTGCGCTTTTTAGGACGAGTTGGATCAAACTTTTCATATTTGCGGGGCTCAAAATTTGGACGGCCATCATCTGTGCGTGCAATTTTTGCTTTAACAGCGTCACGACGATTAGTTGGACGCGTATCAGATGCTCCACGTACCGAAGTTCCACGTGCGTTTCCGCCACGAGTATCTTCGCGTTTAAAGGCTGGTCGCTCTGCTTTCTTGTAACTCTTTTTAAAATCTGGTTTATCTGATGTGCGAGCATTTGGTCTTTCCGAACGCTCTGTGCGGTTAGCACTGCTAACGCGCTCCGTGCGATCTGTACGGCCTGCACGTGGTGCAGATTCACGAGCATCACGTTCTTTTACAAATTTCTTTGCTCGAGACTCTGGTCGCTGTGAACGCTCTATACGAGCTTTGCGCTCTTCAGGTGCCTCTGTTGGTCTTGGCTTTGAAGCAGTTTGTTTTTGATAACGCTCTGCACGAAGTTTTGAGCGATCTGAAAGACGCGCTTCTTTTTTCGAAACTGTAGATGCATCAACATCTGAATAACGGCGAGTTACTGGCTTTGCCGAAGTTGATCGTGCCGTATTCGAAGAATGCGTTGGCTTTGCTCCAACAGCTGCACCTTTTCGAGCAGCCTTTTGTGCAGAGGTATGACGTGCTTTTGGACCAGCAGATTTAAACTGCGCAGCTTTCTTTGCACGCTTAGGTTTTCCGACTGAGGCGGCGCGGCGGGCTTTTCCGGGCGCGGCAATACGTGGTTGTAGAGACATGAAAATAAACACCAATCAAGACGACAAGCGCGTCTCGGGTATGGATCGCTCTAATGGCGTCCAGGGCGAAAATAAGACTCGCATGTAGTGCTGCATGTTGCAGCACTTGGGGGAAGTGCATTGATGCGATTGCACCAATGACTTAATTCTACCGCAGGTTATTGAATAGAAAAACCAACAGGTAGTTCAAGGCGATTTGCCGCTAGAAGAGCCTTATTTGTAAGAATATTACGCGTTGAATCATCGGCGACAATGACTCCACCATTCAAAATAACTGCTCTTTCACAAAGTTCATTTGCATAGGGAAGATCGTGCGTAACCATAACCATTGTGATGTCTAGTGATCGCAAAATATCTGCCAACTCACGTCGACTTGCTGGATCCAAATTTGATGAGGGTTCATCAAGAACAAGGATTTCTGGCTTCATTGCAAGCACTGTTGCCACCGCTACTCGTCTGCGCTGACCAAAAGAAAGGTGATGAGGTGGGCGGTCTTTAAACTCAACCATTCCAACTAATTCAAGGGCTTCATTTACAAGGGCTTCTAACTCGTCGCCTCGTTTGCCCATGTTGTATGGGCCAAAGGCAATGTCTTCTCCAACGGTTGGCATAAATAACTGATCATCAGGATCTTGAAAAACTATTCCAACTTTTGACCTAATTCGCTTAAGCGATTCTTTATTTTTCGCATCAACTAATTCACCAGCAATGCGAACCGATCCCTGCGCAGTTGGATGAATACCATTCATGTGCATTACTAATGTAGTTTTTCCGGCACCATTTGGTCCCAAAAGTGCTACTCGTTCACCTTTGTTAATTGAAAGATTGACTCCAAACAAAGCTTGATTGCCATCTGGATATGCAAAAGCTAACTCTTTGATTTCCAGGCTAGGTGTAGTCATTATTAGTTTCCAATCAAAGTGGTTGTTATGAGAATTACAACGGCAACAAACGGATACATCAAAACCATAATCCATGAAGATGCTTTTGATTTTTCAACTTCATCATGAGGCAAAACTCCCTCATATCCTCGGGAGAGCATTGATAGGTGAACTCGCTCACCTCGTTCATATGAGCGAATAAAAAGTGCCCCAGCTGCAGTGGCTAAGACGCGCCAATGCTTGAGTCCTGTTGCTTCAAAGCCACGTGAATCACGAGCAACTTTCATTCGCTCCATTTCATCATTGACCACATTGATATAGCGCAACATAAAAGACGCGATCTGAACCATTAGTGCAGGTAATCGCAAACGTTCTAAACCACGAAGAATTTCTCGGGCAGTTGTACTTGTCGAAAGTATTATTGCTGTCAGCACCCCGAGGGTGCCTTTTACAACAATTCCGGCACCTGCGATTAAACCTTCACGGTATAAATTAAAAGGTCCAGCAACAAATCTCTCACCTGAACCAAAAAATGGCATCAAAATGGCAAAGAAAATAAATGGAATTTCTATGAGTGCGCGCTTGAAAAGCAAGGTAAATGGAATTTTTGCTATTGCAGCAACAACTAGTACCCATATGAAATAACCAATAAAAGCTTGCCAATTTGTAATTGGTGTCGAAACTGCAACAAGAATAAAAGCGATTGCAGCAATTACTTTTAGGTAAGAAGCTGTTTCATGGACGATAGAGTGGCGATGAAGATATAACCTCTCACCTACATCATGTCCATGATGATGGGTTTGAACCTGCGTATTAGCGATTTTTCTTTTCCGGTTTTCGGGCAATGATCTTAAAAAAGACACCAGCAACAACTGCTGTCCCGATGACACCAATCACTCCGGCAACACCGACAGAGGCGCGCTCATTTTCAATTCCCTTAACACCATAATCAGCCAAGGCTCCGTCGGCATATGTGTGGTCTTTAGCTGTTTCAATGAAACCAATATCTCCTGCTACTTTCTCAAGTCCATCAGGTGACGAAGAGGCATAAAAAGAAACGACTCCCGCAAGAAACAGGGAGATGATAAATCCTCCAACATAAAACTTGCGATTTTTAGACATTCTTAATCTCCAGTACCTTCTGATTATTTTTCCAACCAAAAACCAAGTCACTTCGACTTGCTAGCACCGCAGTGACAGTTAACCCTGTAATGATCGCCTCACCGATTCCGATCAAAACGTGAATTCCTATCATTGAAGTGAAAACTGCTGAATCGGAAAAAGTTCCGGTTGCACCGATGACGTACTGAATCCAAAATCCAAATGCAGCGGCAGGGACAGAGATAGCTGCCGCAATAGAGGCAGCAATTGCAACCGAAGATTTATTCTTTGGCAAAATCTTTTTCACCAATAAAAAGACCGCGTATCCAACCCATACAGAAATGATCGACATATTAAAGACGCTGAGTCCAAGTGCTGTAAGGCCACCATCTGCAAATAAAAATGCCTGCATGAGAAGCACTACCGTTAAAGCTAACGTTGCAGCCCAGGGACCAACCAAAACAGCAGCGAGTGCAGCACCAATTAAGTGGCCACTGGTTCCAGCAACTACAGGGAAGTTGAGCATTTGGACTGCAAAAATAAAGACAGCTGTTAATCCCGCAAGCGGGGCAGTTTTATCGTCTAGTTGGGTTCGGGCACCCTTAAGTGCTGCTCCAACACCAATTGCAGACAGGCCTACAAATGCAGCAGAAGTGGGTACGTCTATGAAGCCATCAGGAATATGCATGGGTAAATGTTAATGCAAACGATTCGCATCTGCAACATTTTGGCATTAAGGGCCGATTGGAGGAGGCGAGCCCGAAGATTGCCCACAAAATTGCCCTTGGCGCACAGGGAAATTCTCACTCACCCTTAACTTTGTGCGTATAGGGTCACATGCATGAGCGAAGACGAAGGTATGGACGAGCTCATCTCCGAAGAGATGCTTTGGGATCGAATCCCAGAAGTTGAAGGTGAAGAACGTGCAAGCACTTTCTATGAATTAAGTGCTCGAATATTTGCGCGCGGTCAATACGACGAAGCGCTCGCACTTGCAGAAACAGCGCGCGATATTTATTCGCAACTAGGCGTTACATCAGCATCTGAAGGATTGGCACAAGCGTATTCAGCTATTGGTTACAACTTAAATCAACTCAAGCGTATTGATGAAGCAGCAACTGCAATGAGTAAGGCCGTTGAAATTTTAAGAGAGAACAAATCACCGATTGCATTAGAACTTGCATGCACTTTAGGTGAATGGTGGTACACATCAAAGCAGTATGACAAAGTGGTTTTAACAATGAATGAATGTGCACAGGAGCATTTAGTCGATAGCAATGAAATTGGTGCAGCAAATGATCTACATCTAATTGGTTGTGCCGAAAGGGAGTTAAAGAATTACGAAAAAGCAATCGAAGCTTTCAAAGAGGCTCGAGGCTTGTTTAAGCGCAACAAAGAAATTATTCATGTTGCACGGTGTGATCAAAAAATTGCTTCCTGTTTAATCGAGCTTGGTGAAGGTGAACTCGCACTAGAAACTGCCCAAAAAGCAGTGGATGTTTTTGAGACCGGACATGATCATCGCCGTGAAGTTTTTGCTCTCTTTGAATATGGAAAAGCTCAAATTTTGCTTGAAAAATACGATGATGGTTTAGCAACTTTGGAAAATGTGCTTGCAATAGTCAGTGAAGATGAGCCTAAAGATTTTGAATTTATTTTGGATATTGAAACCCGAATTTCTAAAATTATGAGAATGCAGGGCCGAAACGATGAGGCCAATGAGATCGAACGTCGATTAAAATCAGTTCGGGAGGCTCTTGAAGAATCACCAGAAGAATCGTTTGGAACAGATCAAAAAAGCTAACGCGGTAAGTGCTGCAACGCCCAGTGGTACATAGCAATGGCGCCAGCGGCTGAGGCATTCATCGATCTAGTCGAACCGTATTGATTGATCTCATATAAATCTTTACAAATTGCAATCGCTTCATCGGACATTCCTGCACCCTCTTGGCCAAAGAGAAGTACGCAGCTTTCTGGTAACTGAGCTGACTCAAGTTGTTTGGAACCAGGTACATTGTCTATTCCAATAATTGGAATTCCACGCTCTTTGCAATGTTCCGAAAAATCAGCCACCGATGGATGGTGAATCACAGTTAAATAGCGATCAGTAACCATTGCCCCACGCTTATTCCAGTCGCGCTTTCCAACTATATGCACAGCGCTGACATTGAAAGCGTTAGCAGTACGAACTACCGATCCAATATTCAAATCATGTTGCCAATTTTCGATCGCAATTTCTAACTTGTGTCGCTTTGTGTTCAAATCCGCGACGATTGCCTCAACGCTCCAATATCTGTATTTGTCTAGAACGTTACGACGATCGCCATTAAGTAATAATTCAGGATCAAATTGATTGCCTTCTGGCCAAGGTTTCTCGTGCGGTCCAACACCGACAACGGGGAAGAACTCTCCTGGACCAATATTGGCAGGGGTGGTTGGAGAAGACATGTGAGCACTCTAAACTGAACTCATGAGCGCAATCAACACAGTCGCATACATCATTCATTTACTTTCCGTGCTGGGGATTCTTTTCCTCTTGCTTCGAGAAATAAAGAAGAGCCCACGACGACTCAATCCGGGCATCCTGCACGCAAGCCTTACGGCATTAATTGCAGGTTTGATTATGGTTGGACTGCACAATTCGGTTAAACCAGAAGAACCACTAAATCACACAACTATTGGAGTTAAGTTTCTTGTGTTGTTAGTAATCCTTGCACTTGGATTCAGGAATTTGAAAAAACCAGAACTGTCAAAAAATGTTTGGCTTCTAATGATCGGGCTAACAGTTTTTAACATAGTTATTGCCTCTGCCCGATAAAAATCTCAATGTTTAAATTCAAAAAAGTTTTTGTAGTCGCTATTGCCCTATCTTTGGTTTCACCAACAGCAAATGCAAATCTTAAACCAGCTGAAATCCCGCCTGTTTTTGAAAAACTCTTAAATTCCCCCACTTTGGCCAATCCAGCAATGATTGTTATTGATGGATCAACAGGCGAAACAATTTATGAGAAAAATATAAATGCACAACGAAAACCTGCTTCAGTGATGAAAGTTTTAACTGCAGCAATGGTTTTGCAGTATTTAGATCCACAAAAAGTATTCACGACAGAGGTAAGCATTGCTCCGGAATTAAAGACAATTTATATAAAAGGATCACTTGATCCATGGATTGGCACGACTCATTCGGTGGCCAGAAAAATGAATAGGGCTTCATTGACTCATATGGCAAGCAATGCAACTAATGCAGTTCGCAGTAACAACGCTGGTGAGTTAGCTGATTACACAGTTGTATATAGTGATTTATATGAGCAAGATGTTAAAAACTTCAAGACATATTGGTCTAAGCGAGGTTTTAATCCAATTTTTAAGGGTGAGAAAACACTTGATACATCTAGCGTAGTAACAGTTCCTATCGCTACCGAGACATCCCCGCCAGTAGCAAAAATTCTGGATTGGATGATGTTGTGGAGTGATAATGAACTTGCAGAAAGATTGGCTCGATTATCTTCAAAGGCTGCAGGCGAACCATTTGGAATTTTAGGCGTTGAGAAAATCTTCAGGAAGCTTCTAGCTGATCTCCAAATAGATGCAACAAAGCTGGTAGTAAAGGATGCAAGTGGTTTATCAAAGTCAAACAAAGTTACAGCAAAGATGATTGGCGAACTTCTATATAAACTTCGAAAAGATTCTCGATTCACCGGGCTATATCCTGTGCTACCAGTCAGTGGTGTTTCTGGAACTTTAAATGAGCGTTTTATCGATACAGCACCATCTGCTGTTGGTCTTGTCCGTGCAAAAACTGGCTCGCTTAACGGTACAGCCACGTTAGCTGGGTATGTTGAGTCTTCAGATCGAGAATATGTATTTGTGACACTGGCCGATCAGATTCCAAGAGGCTACACATCACTTAAGAAGGCGCGTGCTGCGATCGATAAAATACTTGGCCGGATAGCGGCTCCAAACATACCTGCAGAGATTTCTCCTCTGCCGTAAATGCCTTGATTAACTATTTGAATAAATTTTTATCTGTCCCCTATAACAAGCTACCCATGTGTTTTTACTTTGATTGTCGTATGTGACACCAATTGGTTCTGGGCAAACTTTAATTGTTTCCAGCACTTTCATCTCTGAAGTGTCAATTTTAGACAAGGTGTTACTTGAATAGTTCACAACAAAGAGCTCTGTTCCATTTGAAGATAAAGCAAGACTTCTAGCTTTGTTACCAGTTCGAACAGATTTGCCTGGTTTATTCGCAATTAAATCCCACGATGCAACTCGGCCAGAAAGATTCATGGTTACATACATTTTTGTATCATCAGGAGAGAGAACAATTGCACGAGGATTACTTCCAATTGGAATATATGAAGTTGAAAAATCCGCAAGATTAATCACATGAATTCTGTTGCCTCCCATTTCAGCAACATAGGCTTTGGATGAGTCCTTACTTATCGCAATACCTCTGGGATATTTGCCTATCTTCACTGTCTTAACAACCTTCTGATCGGCAATTGAAATAATTGAAACTGAGTAAGAGCACCAATTTGCCGCCAGCACATATTTATTGTTTGGAGTGACCTCAACAACTTTGGGAACCGAACCTACTGGATAGACAGCATCTATTTGATAATTACTTCGATTAATTCGGTAAATAAAGCTGCTGTCAAAGCCGGATGAAGGAGAGCATGTATCACTTCCTTCTTTTTTATATCCAGGGCCATACATCGAATAATTGCTTACATATAAGTACTTACCATCCGGGGAGAACGAGCCTTCTACAGGTGCGCCTCTAAAGATTGATGAGCTTTTTGAAAATCCAAAATCTTTCAGTGAAACTGAATCAGGAATAGTCTTTAAAAGTTCAAAAGTTTTCGCGTCATAAATTGTCACTGAGTGCTTATACATCATGTTATGTGCACTAACTATTCCATCATTTGAGGCTCTAACAGATTTAGGCGCAATCGATCCATCAATTGTCTTTATTAACTTCATCGAGCTCTTGTTTACTGTTTCGTCCGCAATGGTAGGAGGGGCGACAAAAATTATGGAGGCTATCAAACTTAAAAAGAGAAATATTCTTCGCATGTAATAACTCTACTAGCCACCAGGAGAAGTAACTGAGAGATAATCTCAACAGATTTGCGAGGTTTTGCCATGCTGGCTTTGATTTTAGGCCCGAGGCCTAAATTGATACGTAGATTGAGAGCAACATTACTCATCAAATTCGGTAAATAGAGAATAACTGTGGAGCGTTAGGTTGAAAGGTTGAGTAATCTAAGAAGGTGAGTTCAACCGTTAAAGCCTACATAGACCTGATGAAGTTACGGGTAGTAGAACTGCTTTTGGTTTCAACTTTGCCGGCGATGGTGTTAGCTGAAAAAGGCTTGCCAAGTTTTGGTTTAACGCTAGCAACAATTGTTGCAGGAACGCTGGCTGCTGGAAGTGCCAACGCATTTAACATGGTTATAGAGAGTGATCTCGATAAACTCATGGAAAGAACTTCTAAACGCCCATTGGTGATGGGATTGATTTCTAAATCTCGAGCAACGATTTTTGCAACACTAATTGGTTTTTTTGCACTTGGATTGTTTTGGGTTTTCACTACCGAACTTGCAACTCTTTTAGCATTAATAGCAATCGTCTTCTATGTACTTGTTTATACGATGGCCCTAAAGCAGCGGACGTCTCAAAATATTGTTTGGGGTGGTGCAGCAGGTTGCATGCCTGTATTAATTGGATGGGCCGCAGTCACCAACTCCCTTTCCTTAACTGCCTGGGCATTTTTCTTCGTAATCTTTTTTTGGACACCGCCTCATTTTTGGGCGTTGGCAATCAAATACAAAGAAGACTACGCATTAGCTGGAACTCCCATGCTGCCTGTAGTAGCAACGAAAAGTAATGTTCGCAGGCAAATGTGGCTGCACACAATTTTGATGATTTTCTCATCAATTGCCGTGATTAGCCTGGCCTCACTACCTATATGGTCGTTGGTAATAACTATTGCCTTAGGAATGATCTTTGCAATTCAACTTCTGCAGTTGAAAGATGGCTCACCAGATTATGCAAAAGTTGCAGGCAAGATTTTTCAGTGGTCAATTACCTACCTAAGTCTTTTTTCAGTTCTTCTTGTCATTGCCCAACTGCTTAGTTAAAAAGCGCTGGGTAACCTTTACTTATACTCTTCCATACTCTCTTGAATTCGCTGATTTAAAAGACATTCGAAGTGCAAGAAGCGTAAAGACCAATTCATAAAGAAACTTTGGGGATAATCGACGTTCAACCATGGCCACATGTGGCAGAGTTCGCACTATGAACAAATCAGCAATATCGGTGCAGGATTTATCCAAGAAATATGACAATCGCCTAGCTGTTTCCCATATTAATTTTGAGGTTCCTGTTGGCACTGTATGTGGATTTGTTGGACCTAATGGATCTGGTAAGACAACAACAATGAGAATGTTGTTAGGACTGATTACTCCAACAACTGGTCAGGGTCACATACTTGGCGAGCCAATCGATCATCCAGAAAAATACTTAAGTCGTGTGGGCGCGATGATTGAAGGACCAGCGTTTTATCCGGCTTTATCTGGTTATGAAAACTTAATGGTCCTTGCAAAACTAGGTGGATTTCCAATAGAGCGAGTTCAAATTTTGCTAGAAAAAGTTGGATTAGGAACTCGAGGTAAGTCAAAATACAAAACCTATTCATTAGGAATGAAGCAACGCTTAGGCATTGCAGCGGCGCTTCTTCCTGAACCAAAACTTCTTATGTTGGATGAACCAACAAATGGTTTAGATCCAGAAGGAATTCAAGAAATCCGCGCCCTGTTGCGTGATTTAGCTAATGAAGGCACAACGGTTTTTGTCTCTTCACATCTACTTTCAGAACTTGAGATTATTAGTTTTTGCAGGCCCTATTGGTGATTTGATGGCAAAACAGCAACCTACGATTATTGCAAAATCGTTAGAACATTCTGACCTCAAAAAGATTGTAGAGATCGCACAATCATCTGGCCACCAAGCCGTGATTCGAAATGATTCAGTTCACATCTTGGCAGCAATGGAGTGGGCACCTGAATTAAATAAAGCCGCATTTAGCGCAGGAATTGTTTTAGCCCAATTGGCGCCACAACTGCCAAATCTGGAAGAGACTTTCTTTGAAATGACAGGAGAAAAGTAATGTTACATGTTGTCTCTGCAGAGCTAAGAAAACTTCGCCGTCCTACTTTGTTTTTAGGAACTATGGCTGCGGTTGTATTCTTTAGTGGCCTTTTTTCTGCACTACTGTTTCTTTTAATCGATTCACCACAAGGAAATGCAGATCGCGGACAAGTCGTAGGGCGTGAAGTATTAGGACTTGCAACAGGTGGAGTCCAAGGCTTTTCAAGTACAGGTGGGTTTCTAGGAATTATTGCGCTCTGTGTATTTGCAGCTCAAACAGCTCAGGAATACACATACGGAACATTGCGTAATCTCTTGATTCGCCAACCAGGAAGAATGAGAATTCTGATCGGCAAGTTTGTTGCAATGAAAATTTTCGCATTTATCATGATTGTTGTAGCGGCGATTATTGGAATTAGTACCTCAGTTTTATTAGCACCTGGTGCCAACGTAAACACCGACCTGTGGTTTACATCAGATGGAATTGAGGCGATTTTTACATCATTTGTAAATGTGGCCATCTCTGTAATTGGCTTTGGAATAATCGGGATGGTTCTTGGTTTACTTCTACGCTCACCAATAAGTGCAATCTCTTTTGGTGTTTTGTGGCTTCTAATTATTGAGAATTTACTGATTGCCGTGAAGAGTTCGCTTCAAAGTTGGCTCCCAGGAGCACAGCTCAATGCAATCGCATCGGGAGGAACCTTAGATTTAGCTTATAAA
>JBEDES010000023.1:0-12140 GCA_041175545.1 Actinomycetota bacterium | reverse complement strand
CTATAGAAACTTTGTATTTGACTCGCAACGGGCGCACCAAGTTAGAACAAATTCAGGACATTGAATTAAGAAATGCAACTAACATCATTGATGTAAGCGATGATGTCATGAAGGAAATGTCTGAGACTATTACTCCTCAAGGCGTTCTTGCTATTTGCTCCATCACAAGAAGTGAGATTTCCTCGATCAAACTGAATGGGAACCGACGCTTTATATACCTTTCAGAAATTCAAGATCCTGGAAATGCCGGAACAATTTTGCGTTCTGCAGATGCTTTTGGGATGGATGGAGTAATCACCTCTCCGGGTAGCGTAGATATGTTTTCTCCTAAAGTTGTTAGAAGTACAGCTGGCTCCTTGTGGCATATTCCTGTTTTTGAATCGGTAGATTTTTCAGATGTTTTGAAACTAGGAGTTCAGGGAATATCTCTAGGGGCAGAAGGCGAAAAACCTTTAAGTGGTTTTGAACCTAATGGAGATGTGGTCGCAATATTTGGTAATGAAGCCCGTGGGCTTTCTTCTGTTGAATCAGTCAGTGGAGTCGAGATAGTTAACATTCCAATGCCAGGAGATGCAGAAAGTCTTAATCTGTCTGCCGCGGCAACGATAGTGATGTATCACTTCTCGTTGTTAGCCGCCAAGTAATTCAACTTTAAGGCTACCTCGAAGGCAATTGTGCAGGCCAAAAACTGACGAATATCCCGACCTAATAAACACTCAACAGATAGAATTATTTCATGCGCGCCGAGGAGATTTCAGCATGGGTAAAAGATGCACAGGAAGCGTGCGCATCAGCGAAGGATCTTGATTCACTTAAGTCTGTACGAACCGCGCATGCGGGGGATAAGTCACCGATAGCCCTTGCATCTCGATCTCTTGGATCTATGTCGGCTGAGGACAAAGTCGCATTTGGAAAGTTAATCGGCGAAGCGAAAGCTTCAATTTCTGAATTCATAGCGGTAGCGACAAAAAGCTTAGAGGCACTACGAGATCAGAAAATCCTTCTGGAGGAAGTTGTCGACATAACGCTTCCAGTAGATCGTAGACACCGTGGCGGTCTTCATCCAATCACTATTATTAAAAACGAAGTATCTGATTTCTTTATTGAACAAGGGTTTGCAGTAGAAGAGGGTCCTGAACTTGAATCGGGTTGGTTAAATTTTGATGCATTAAACATTCCAGCCGACCATCCGGCGCGAACCATGCAAGATACATTCTTTATAGAACCAGTTGAATCAGGCATGGTTCTAAGAACCCACACATCGCCTGTGCAAGTTCGAACAATGCTGACCCAGGAACCACCTATCTATGTTGTCTGTCCTGGTCGAACTTTTCGAGCAGATGAACTTGATGCGACTCACAGCCCTGTTTTTCATCAGGTAGAAGGTTTAGTAATTGATAAAGGTATAACTATGGCCCATCTCAAGGGCGTTCTCGATAACTTTGCACGGCACATGTTTGGTCCGGATGTCACCACACGTTTGAGACCATCTTTTTTTCCATTCACTGAACCAAGTGCTGAGGTTGATATATTTTTTAATAACCGCTGGATTGAGTGGGGCGGTTGCGGAATGGTTAATCCCAAAGTTTTAGCAACATGTGGAATAGATAGTGATATTTACAGCGGGTTTGCTTTTGGAATGGGTTTAGAAAGAACTCTCATGGTTAGACATTCGATAACAGATATGCATGACATCGTCGAGGGAGACATAAGGTTTACTCGTCAATTTGGAGTTGGTATCTAGTGCGTGTTCCATTGTCGTGGATTAAGGAATTTGTCGAAATTCCTGCGAACATAACTCCGGAGCAAATTTCGGATGCACTTATTCGCGTGGGGTTTGAAGTTGAAGAGATAATTACACAAGGACAAGACTTAACTGGACCTCTTAAATTTGCAAAAGTACTATCGATAGAAGAGTTAACCGAACACAAAAAACCTATTCGTTATGTTGCTCTAGATTGCGGTGAAGATTCAGAACGATTTGTGATTTGTGGAGCTACAAATTTTATTGTCGGAGACATAGTGGTTGCGGCTCTTCCAGGTGCGGTCCTACCTGGTGAATTCGTGATTTCCGCCCGTGAAACATATGGGAAAACCTCAAATGGAATGATTTGTTCTGGCCGAGAACTAGGTTTGAGCGACGACCATGCAGGCATTCTAGTTTTTAGTGATGAGCAAGCACCTGTTGGAATGGATGCAATTACAGCTCTGCAGATCAATGATGTGATCTTTGATGTCGCAATAAATCCTGATCGTGGGTATGCATTGAGCATACGGGGTATAGCTCGAGAAGTTGCTGCCTCCCTCGGTCTTTCATTTAAGGATCCGGTTGATCAATTACGTGGACTTAATTTCCCTGAAACCGGCAAAGGAGTTCCGGCATCAATCGAAGATAAATCGACCTCCTCTGTTTTCTACTTAAGAACTCTTAGTAATTTTGACCCTTCGGCGAAGACACCGCTTTGGATGCGCAGGCGAATTGAAAAGATGGGAATGCGCTCGATTTCGTTAGTAGTCGACATCACTAATTACGTCATGCTTGAATTAGGTCAACCACTTCATGCATTTGATAAATCCAAGTTAAAGGGTGGATTGGTTATAAAACGAGCAGGAAAGGTTTCAAAATTCACAACCTTGGACGGTCAGGAGCGAACGCTCGATCCTGATGATCTTATGGTTTGTGACGAACAGCAACCTCTTTCCATCGCTGGAACTATGGGAGGTCAGTATTCAGAGATCTCCGACTCAACATCCGAGATAGCTTTAGAAGCAGCAGTTTTTAACCAAACCTGTATTGCAAAGAATTCACGCAGACATAAACTTTCATCCGAAGCATCACGACGATTAGAGCGAGGAGTTGACCCATTTCTTCCTGAATTCGCTTCTGCAAGATTTGTTCAACTTTTGACCGAGCATAGTTCGGCCGTTCACGTAGCCACTGTTGTTTCTGGTCAGCCAAAGTTGCCAGCAAAAATCGAATTGGATCCTGAGTATATTTCAAGGACTCTCGGTTTTGTTGTTAGTTCCAAGGAGGTAGCACAGCACCTTAGAACTGTTGGTTGTGAAGTAGATGAAAAGAGTTTCTTGGTTCAACCACCTTCCTGGAGATTGGATTTGCACACATCAGCAGATTTGACGGAAGAAGTTGCTCGAATGATCGGGTATGACAAAATCCCGTCGATTCTCCCACCGCGCCCTCTTCATGCAACTCTTACACCTTCTCAAAAAAGACGCAGAAGTATTTCCTTCTTCTTAGCTAATCGAGGATTCGCTGAAGTCCAAACATTTCCTTTTACTAATCAAGCGACTATAGATTCAATGGGTTTTATTGGAGAGCGTGCAGCAACATATAAGTTAGCTAATCCAATGTCTGACGAATTACCGCTCATGCGCGTTCATTTGGTTCCAGGATTAATCGAAGTTGCCGCTAGAAATATAAGTAGAGGCGCGAAAGATTTTGCTATCTTTGAGATGGGTTCAATTTTCAGAAGTTCACAAATATTAAAGCCCGCGTTCTCTCCGCAAATTGGAGTGCGTCCAAGTAAAGATGAGATTAAAGAAATCTTCGATTCGATTCCGCAACAGGGATTTCATGTTGCTGGTCTACTTGTAGGTAAAACCGAGAGTGAGGATTGGCAAGGTAAAGCGCGAAGCTTCAATTGGCAAGACGCTGTTTCATATGCTCAAGAGATCCTGGATCTCTGTAATCTAAATTGGTCCATTGCTCGATCCGATTTTGCACCATGGCATCCAGGCAGATGTGCAGAAATTCTCGTTGATGGAAAGGCTGTGGCACATGCGGGCGAACTTCACCCTCGGATAATTTCTGCTTACGGTTTGCCAGAACGCAGTGCTGCCTTTGCTGTGGCACTAAGTGCGTTGCCGCCATCACACATAGTTCGACCAAGCACTGTTGGAACTATGCCCGCTGCTGTTCAAGATGTCGCACTTATCGTTGATCAGAAAGTGACCGCAAAAGAGGTTGAAGAAGCCTTACGAATGGGAGCGGGTCCATTGTTGGAATCGATAAAACTTTTTGACCGATACGACAAAATCGGAGATGGCAAGATTTCATTGGCATTTACTCTGGTTTTCCGAGATCAAAACCGAACCCTCACAGGTGAGGAAGTTAGTGCAATGAGGGAGAGCGCAACGCAAATGGCCTCAAAAACCTGTGGCGCCATCTTACGTACCGCATAATTATGCATCTAGTTGCATAACTATTGACTCTTGGTTACCATTGTCCTCATGAAAACAGCAGTCATCGGCGCCAGCGGTTATGCCGGGGGAGAGCTTCTGCGCCTTCTTTCAAAGCACCCAAATTTCGACGTAACTGTCATAACAGCACATTCTCATGCAGGCCAAGAGATAGTTGCGGTACATCCTCAATTGCAAAGCTATGGTGAACGTCGTTTTACCAACAATGAAGATGTTGACTTTGCTGAATTAGAATTGGTTTTTCTCGCCTTGCCGCATGGTGAATCTGCAGCGATAGTTGGAAAGATTCCGCCAACCGTGAAGATTGTTGATTTAGGAGCTGATTTCAGACTTCAAGATAAATCTGCTTGGGATAAATATTATGGTGGAAGTTATGCGGGTGCATGGGTTTATGGGCTACCGGAATTGTCACCAGGACACAAAGACGTAATATCTCAAGAGTCCAGAGTGGCGAATCCTGGGTGTTATGCGACTTCAATTTCTTTGGGAGCAGCCCCGGCGGTAGGA
The DNA here is from genome assembly GCA_041175545.1 of Actinomycetota bacterium. Classification (GTDB taxonomy): domain Bacteria; phylum Actinomycetota; class Actinomycetes; order Nanopelagicales; family Nanopelagicaceae; genus Planktophila. Next base: position 7,415 of record JBEDES010000023.1, on the reverse strand, counting down.
ATTATTGATGCTACCGACATTGTTGTTGTTGCCGCTTCTGGCACTACAGGAGCCGGTCGAAATGCACGTATTAATCTCATAGCAAGTGAAGTTATGGGTTCAATGACCTCATATAAGTTTGGTGGAGTGCATCAACACATACCGGAGATCGAACAAGCAATATCCACTTTGGGCAAAGATTCGGCCAAAGTCTCCTTTACTCCGATTTTGGCACCGATGTCTCGTGGAATCATTTCAACAATCACTGCTAAATTGACCAAAGAGATCTCACTAGAAAAACTTCATGAGATCTTCTCCACATATTATTCTGCACATCCATTTGTAGTAGTGCTACCGATTGGTGAGTTACCTAAAACTAGTTCTGTAACAGGAACCAATAAGGCACTGATTCAATTAGCCATTGATGAGAATACAAATCGTCTCGTCGTTTCGGTTGTAATAGACAATCTAGGCAAGGGTGCGGCTGGTCAAGCGATTCAAAACGCCAACATCATCTTCGGATTGGATGAGACAACGGGCCTGCTTCACGATGGGATTGGCGCATGAAACTGCCTGACGGATTTATTTCTGGATCAGTCGCTGCCGGTTTGAAAAGTAACGGCGCATTGGATTTAACGGTTATTCAGAATTTAGGTCCAGAACATTTCTGTGCGGCTGTGTTTACCTCAAACCAAGTTGTGGCTGCTCCTGTGATTTGGTCAAAGCAGGTTTCCTCAGCTGGAATAGCACGGGCAATTGTTTTGAACTCAGGCGGTGCTAATGCTTGTACAGGGCCTCAAGGTTTTGCCGATACACATCAAACAGCGGAGTATCTATCTTCTCTTTTAGATATCTCATCAAGTGAGGTTCTTGTCTGTTCTACAGGACTCATCGGTGAGTTCCTACCGATGAGAAAAATTCTTGACGGGATCACTGAGATTTCAACTTCAATGAATACAGATGGTTTGGCTCTTAGCGCCCAAGCGATCATGACTACCGACTCAGTTCCAAAAATTGCAAATTTTGAAGGTGAGGGAGTGACTTTTTCAGGTATAGCAAAAGGTGCGGGAATGCTTGCACCAGCATTAGCAACAATGCTTTGCGTTGTCATGACAGATGCCGTCGTTTCAGAAAATGCAAAGAAGATCTTTGAAGAAGTAATTGACCGCACATTCAACAGGATGGATTCCGATGGTTGCACTTCGACAAATGACACAGTTGTATTCATGTCATCTGGCGCCAGCCGAACCTCTCTTTCTGATGAACTATTGAGGCTATCCCTAATTAAGATTTGTTCAGATCTAGTTGCTCAATTGGTTGCAGATGCTGAGGGATCATCCAAAACAATTGAGATCACTGTCATGAATGCACGTACCGAGACTGAAGCAGTTGAAATAGCTCGAGCTTGTGCACGAAATAATCTCTTGAAAGCCGCAATATTCGGTGGTGATCCAAACTGGGGGAGAGTATTGGCCGCCGTTGGAACTGCCTCCGCTGAGATGAATCCCTTAAAAATTGATGTACGACTTAATGGCGTACAAGTCTGCACTGATAGCGCACCAGATCAGGATAAATCTCTAGTCGATTTCTCAGAACGTTTGGTAACGATTGACATCGACATGAATTTTGGTTTAGCGCGAGCAACCGTTTTCACAAATGACTTAACACACGCATACGTACACGAGAATTCGGCGTATTCAACATGATTGTTGTTAAGTATGGCGGAAATGCAATGCGTGACGAAAATGGTGATTTTGCTCGCGCAATTGCAGCGGCCATCAGAGAGGGTAAACAGATAGTCATCGTCCACGGTGGTGGTCCTCAAATAAATGATGCCCTTGCAAAAGCTGGTATTACGAGCCAATGGGTCGCTGGATTACGAGTTACGCCGCAAGAATCCTTTGACATTGTCGAGAAAGTTTTGGTCCAGGAGGTTGGACCAGAACTTGCTCGCTCACTTGAAAATGCAGGTGTTAGCGCTGCGTCTTTGTCAGCTCGGACATTACCAACTGTTTTTGCCGAAAAGATGCAGGTTCTGTTGGACGGAAAACTCATTGATGTTGGACTGGTTGGCAAAGTTACTCATGTTGATCCCGCACAGATCTTGGAAATGCTTGATAAAGACGTAACACCTGTTGTCGCACCTATTTCATCATCGAGCGACAAGATTACCGGTTTAAATGTGAATGCAGATTCTGCAGCAGCCGCAATTGCTTCTGCCTTGAATGCGTCCGCACTCATCATCATGACAGACGTTTCTGGGATCTATCGGAATTGGCCAGACGAATCATCGCTTATCCAAAGCATTAGGGCTGAAGAACTTGAAAAAATTAAAGACGCATTCCACGATGGAATGTCTCCAAAAGTCCAAGCAACATTGGACGCAATCGCTTTTGGAGTAAAAGCTGTTCGGATCATTGACGGAACTAAACCTGAGGCATTTGCAAGAGCATTAGCTGGCCAAGGCGGAACGTTGGTTTCGGCATGAGAAATAGACAGTATTCAAAACGCTGGACGAAGTCGATACAAAATAATTATGGAACCCCTGCAATAACACTTGTTAAGGGGAAAGGTTTAATCGTTAAAGATATTGAAGGGAACACCTATCTGGATTTTTTGGCAGGCATTGCTACCAACATTTTAGGACACGCTCATCCAAATGTTGTTAAGGCTGTTTCCAAACAAGTTAAGACCCTTGGTCATGTCAGTAATTTTTTTTCACATCCTAATGCCGTGGTTTTGGCAGAAAAACTTGGTTCCCTTACGGGCACAAAGGGCGCGAAAGTGTTTTTCTGTCAGTCTGGGGCTGAAGCAAACGAAGCTGCAATAAAGCTTTCACGCAAGACTGGACGCAGCCATATTGTTGCGACGCAAGGATCTTTTCACGGACGAACTATTGGAGCGCTCTCTCTTACAGGTCAACCATCAAAGCGCGAACCATTCCTGCCTTTGCTAAAGAATATAAAGCACGTTCCATTTGGAGATGTAGATGCAATGCGACGATCCATCTCAAAGAAAACCGCTATGGTGATTGTTGAACCAATCATGGGGGAGGCCGGAGTCATAGTTCCGCCAGATGATTATTTACAGCAGTTGCGTCAATTGTGCGACAAGACAGGTGCACTTCTTGTTATTGATGCAGTGCAAACTGGAATGGGTAGAACAGGTGACTGGTTTGGGTACGAATACTCAGGAATCACTCCTGATGTGATCACAGTTGCGAAAGGTTTAGGTGGTGGCCTTCCTTTGGGAGCCATGATCGCGTTGGGCAAAGCGGCTGATTTATTCGAGCCTGGTGAACACGGCTCAACATTTGGTGGAAATCCAATAACAACCGGCGCGGCACTTGCTGTTATAAAAACAATTGAAACTAAGAATCTATTGAGAAAAGTTCAAGTTCAAGGACGAGCCCTAATTCAAGAACTAGCCCTCATTCCAGGCGTCCATCAAGTTCGAGGATCAGGCCTCCTTATTGGAATTGAATTGGAAAGTGCAATTGCCCAGGAAATTGCGCAGAAACTACTTGCACGTGGAATTTTAGTTAACGCAGCTAACGCCACGACTATTCGAATTGCCCCAGCACTAATCGTTAGCGACGCACAGATTAAGAAATTCGTGTCAATTTTTGGAGAGGTTCTGACATATGGCAATTAACGCACACTCTGTTTCTGCAAGGCGAGCAAAAGCCATTTCGCTGATTGAAAGCGGAAAAGTACATTCACAAAATGACCTGGTAGTACTGCTTAGAAAAAGTGGATATGAAGTTACTCAGGCAACAGCAAGTCGTGATTTAGAGGAAATTGGTGCGGTTCGTTCACGTAACAGAAAAGGTGAAAGTACGTATCAAATCAGCAACAGCAGTGATAGTGCGATCGCACGCAGTGTTCCTGTTCCGTCCAAATTAATTTTGTCCGTGGATTCAAGTGCTAATTTGGCGGTAATACATACACCACCAGGTGCGGCACAGTTTCTAGCTAGTTCGCTAGATCACGCAAACCTATCGGGAGTAATCGGAACTATTGCCGGTGACGACACGATTATTTTAGTCTCAAAGAAAGCTACCGGTGGGGCACACTTAGCCAGAGAAATACTTGCATACGCGCAGTCTGATGGAAAGAGGAAGTAATGGCTCTCTGGGGTGGTCGATTTTCAGAAGCACCACAAGATAGTGTCTTCGCGCTTTCTAGAAGTGTCCACTTTGATTGGCGACTTGCACCTTATGACATTCGATCTTCTAAGGCCCATTTAGCTGTTCTTGAGAGAAACAAGTTAATCAATTCTGAGGATGCCTCAAAAATTTTGAATGCACTCAATGAATTAGCTGAAGAAGTGGTCAACTCGAAATTCACACCAATTGATAGCGATGAAGATGTTCATAGCGCGCTAGAGCGCGGATTAACAGAAAAAATTGGGGCAGCAGGTGGTGCACTAAGAGCCGGCCGCTCTAGAAATGATCAGGTTACTACTGATCTGCGGTTATTTTCTATTGATCACATGCTGCAAGTTTCTGATTTAATTGTAAAACTTCAAGATGCAATTTTGTCCAAAGCAGCCGAATATGCAGAGGACCCGGCACCAGGGTTCACTCACATTCAACATGCTCAACCACTTTCTTTTGGGCATGAATTAGCAAAGCACGCGCATGCGTTCGCCCGTGACTTGGATCGAATACAGGACTGGTTAGGTCGTACTTCCGTTAGCTCTTTAGGAGCCGGTGCGCTTTCAGGTTCTTCTCTAGCACTTGATCCAGAGTTCACCGCAAAGAACCTTGGTTTTGAAAGATCTTTCGAAAATAGTATCGATGCTGTCAGTGATCGCGACTATGTTTGTGAAGCGCTATTCATTTTCTCCATGATCGGAAATCACCTTTCGCGAATAGGTGAAGAATGGACATTGTGGGCTTCTACTGAATTCTCTTGGGCTACAGTTGCAGATGCATACTCCACTGGTTCATCAATAATGCCTCAGAAGAAAAATCCAGATGTTGCCGAGTTAGCACGCGGTAAGTCTGGAAGGCACATTGGAAACCTTGTAACCGTTCTGACTGTTTTAAAAGCTCTTCCATTTGCCTACAACCGAGATCTTCAGGAAGATAAAGAACCGTTATTTGATAGTTTTGACACTCTGTTTTTAACTCTCCCTGCAGTCACTGGAATGATTGCCACAACAAGTTTCGATCGTCAAAAGTTATTGGAAGCTGCTCCTAAAGGTTTTTCACTGGCTACTGAGATTGCAGATTATCTCGTTAGAAAAAATATTCCTTTTGCTACCGCGCATGAATCTGCCGGTAAATGTGTGGCCCTCTGTGAGAAAACATCGCGGGAACTGCATGAATTAACAGCGGCGGAATTGCTCGCAATTCATTCACAGTTGGATGAGGCAGTGCTTGCGGTTTTGTCAGTTGATGGGGCTTTAAAATCTCGAACCACTGCTGGAGGCACAGCGCCATCTCTGGTTAAAGCCCAGATCGAAAATGCTAATAAGAGAAATGATCTAACCCGTAAGGAAATATCCCGCAGAATTGCTCAGTTTTCAGAGATGATGAACCAGTGAATTTAATCGATGATCTACGTTGGCGTGGCTTAGTCGCCCAGTCCACCGACGAGAAAGCCTTGGCAGAGTCTTTAAAATCGCCAGTGACTCTTTATGTGGGATTCGATCCAACCGCACCTTCCTTGCACGTAGGCAATCTCGTCGTTTTATTGGTGCTACGCCGCTTTCAATTGGCAGGACATAATCCTTTAGCACTCGTTGGGGGAGCTACAGGTTTAGTGGGGGACCCAAGCGGAAAAAATGAGGAAAGAACTCTCAATAGCTCTGATGTTGTTGCCGAATGGGTTGAGAAAATTAGAAAGCAGGTCTCCATATTTCTAGATTTTAAAACCTCGAAGAACCCTGCCAGAGTTGTCAATAATCTGGATTGGACTCAACCAATGAGTGCAATTGAATTTCTGCGTGATATTGGCAAACACTTTAGTGTCAATCAGATGCTAGCTCGTGACTCTGTAGCATCACGATTAGAAGCCGGTGGAATAAGTTACACAGAGTTTTCATACCAAGTTCTTCAAAGTTTTGATTATCTTGAACTCTATAAACGTTACAACTGCACTCTCCAATTGGGAGGATCGGATCAGTGGGGGAATATCGTTGCTGGTTTAGATTTGATTAGAAAAGTGGAACAGGGCAGCGCTCATGCGTTGACAGTTCCACTTCTTACTAAAGCAGACGGAACTAAGTTTGGAAAAACTGCAGGTGGATCTGTTTGGCTAGATCCTGAAATGACATCACCTTATGCTTTCTTTCAATACTGGTTAAACACAGACGACAAGGACGTAATTAATTTTCTCAAGGTATTTTCCTTCAAATCTCAAGAGGAGATTGCAACTCTAGAAATCAAACACAACGAGAATCCTGGTTTGCGTGAAGCTCATCGTGAATTAGCAAGGGAATTGACTTCATTAGTTCATTCCAAAGATGTTGCCGCGCGAGTTGAATCAGCTGCAAAGGCTTTGTTTGGTCTAGGGGATTTAACTGAGTTAGATTTATCAACTTTGACATCAGCGTTATCCGAACTTCCACGAACAACCGTTTCAGCCGGACAAGAGATACCAACGTGGGTTGATCTCATTACTTCCTCTGGAGTGGTCGATTCGAAATCTGCGGCTCGGCGAATCGTAAAAGAGGGTGGCGCATATCTCAATAATGAAAAAATTTCTGGAGAGGATTTTCGCCCCTCAAAAACCGACTTTTTATGCGGTAAATATGCAGTTTTAAGGAAAGGCAAAAGGGACCTCGCTGCGGTTGAATTGATCTAAATTTCACCTCAGTAGCCAGCAATTAAATCGGCAGAATTAACAAATTCAGATTTGTACAAAAAACGCTAGCCGGCATGGATAATTTACTGTTTATTTAAAGAACTCCATCTGACAAGGTTGAATAAGTCCTGGCGTGAGAGTGGGTTTTGAATCAGACTCGCCTCACCCCCTCAATTTGACCCCTCTAACCCCCGTAGGTATAGTTACGCTCCTTGCTGGGAACGGACGATTTAGGCCGGACAGTAGGCACAGATACTCGAGAAATTGAGTATTAGCCAAATTAGAAGCTCATTTAGGCCGGTTTGACCGCGCCTGCGTGCGTGCACTAAGTTTGGTGGTCTGCCCTGAAAACTAGGAGGAATCCTGGGGACCAGTGCGCATCCGTACCTTGAGAACTCAACAGCGTGCCATAAGTCAATGCCAATAGTGGCTTAATTCGTCATGCTTTTAATAGCGAAAAGATAGTGTTTTACACTGTTTTTTGATTGATTCTGTCACGGCAAATATATAAATACCTCAATGAGGTATAGCCATAAAAAGCTATACCCGTTGATTTCCTTTGGTATATAAATGACAAATTAAACGACAGTTTGTTTGTCTGATCGCCAAGATGAAAACTTT
>JBEDES010000022.1:0-12966 GCA_041175545.1 Actinomycetota bacterium | reverse complement strand
TCAAGATAACTGAAAGACCAAGAGACAAGTAAACAAGCTTGTCCAGCAAGCCCTTAAGCAAGAAGTAAAGAGCGCGCAATCCAAGCAGTGCAAACGCATTTGCAGCAAAGACTAAGAATGGCTCTTGTGTAACACCAAATGTCGCTGGAATAGAATCAAGTGCAAAGAGCAAGTCTGTAGAAGCAATTGCGATCATCACCAAAAACATTGGTGTTGCAATTCGCTTGCCATTTAGACGTGTGAAGATCTTGGACCCATCGTATTCGTCGGTCATTGCGATGCGCTTTCTGATGGAACGAACCAAGAAATTGTCTTCTGGTGAAGGATCCTCGTCCCAGTGCTTGAATAATCCAACACCAGTCCAGATCAAGATTGCGCCAAAGATTACGAAGGTAAAGCTAAATGCGGCCAATGCTGCCGCGCCAACTGCAATGAAGATTGCACGAAGAACCAGTGCGAGGATGACTCCAAACATTAAAACTCTCTGGTGATAAATAGATGGCACTTTGAACTGGGCCAAAATAATGATGAATACAAAAAGGTTATCTACAGAAAGCGATTTCTCAACAAGGTAGGCGGCAAAGTATTCGGTTCCAAACTGTGAACCAGCTGTTTGCCAGACCCAAATTCCAAATGCGATTGCTACACCGATATAAAAGATAGACCAGATTGCAGCTTCTTTAAACATTACATCGTGAGGTTTGCGACTGACGGTCAGCAAGTCAACAACGATTAAAGCGATGATTGCGCCGACAACAAGAGTCCAAGTTAAAAGTGATACATCCATTGTGATTACCTATTCGTTAAAGGGGCCAGTGATGCCAAGGTCTCCCTCACCACAATGTGGTCGCAACTCCGGGATATTTCTATCCGTATTGACGAAGGTGCGTTTGCGAGGTACTCCCCTTAACTGTGGAGAATACTAAGAGGCAAGTTGGCTCAAGTGCAAATTAGCCACTCGCAAAAAGCAGACTTATAGAGTTGCTAATGCCTCTTCTAGAACACCAAGTGCATCCCTTAGCAGTTCGTCAGTGATAACAATTGGAGGCAAGAAACGAACAACGTTTCCATATGTTCCTGCTGTTAAAACAAGAACTCCTTTGCTCTGGCAATACTTAACGATTGCATTCATTGCTTCAGGATTTGGATCCTTGGTGCCAGGCTTTACCAATTCGATTGCCTGCATTGCACCGCGTCCACGTACTTCACCGATTACGGAATACTTGCTCTGCATCTGACGCAATCCATCACCAAGAATCTTTCCAACGTGATTTGCGCGATCTACAAGTTTTTCGGTCTCCATGGTCTCAAAAACTCCAAGAGCTGCAGCACAGGCAACTGGATTTCCTCCATAAGTTCCACCAAGGCCAGCAACATGGACTGAATCCATGATCTCTGCGCGCGCAGTTACGGCAGCAAGTGGAAGGCCACCTGCAATTCCCTTTGCAGTCACAATCATGTCTGGAACAACGCTTTCATGTTCAACAGCAAACATGTTTCCAGTGCGTGCAAAACCTGTTTGAACTTCATCTGCGATAAAGACAATTCCCTTGTCAGTTGCATACTTAGATAACGCAGGCAAGAATCCAAGCGGTGGAACTACAAAGCCACCTTCACCTTGAATTGGCTCAATAAGAATTGCAGCAACATTGTGTGCGCCAATTTCTTTTTCAATTTTGCCTATAACCATCTCAATAGCATCTTGAGTAATTGTTGCCAGATTGCCAGACCAGTGGAAGGCATAAGGCATTGGCACTCGATAAATCTCTGGGGCAAATGGTCCAAAGCCTTCTTTGTATGGCATGTTCTTTGCAGTTAGCGCCATGGTCAAGTTGGTACGGCCGTGATAGCTGTGCTCGAAAACAACAATTGCTTGACGCTTTGTGTAATGACGAGCAATCTTTACTGCATTTTCAACAGCTTCGGCACCTGAGTTAACAAGAATTGATTTCTTTTTAAATGTTCCGGGGGTTAAAGCATTTAGTTTTTCGCAAACCTCGATATATCCCATATATGGCGCAACGGTAAAACATGTGTGCGTGAAAGCTTGAACTTGCTCAATAACGCGATCGACAACACGTGGTGCTGCGTTTCCAACATTAGTAACACCGATACCTGAACCAAGGTCAATGATTTGATTGCCATCAATATCTAGAAGAATTGCATCACTTGCGCGTTCAATTACAACAGGAATTGCCATTCCTAGACCAGCAGAAGTCGACTCAGTACGACGCTTTAACGCCTCTAAAGATTTTGGTCCCGGAATAGCCGTTACCAACCGACGCTCTTGTGTCAATGCGGTAAGTGTTGTCATGGATAAAGTCTAAGGCCTATTTCTGAGTTTTCAGGCCGAACATTTCCTTGTTTAAGGGCTAGAAGTTAGGCTTACATCATGAACTCAAAGTTACGAGATAGTGCGCCTTTATTAGATGCCTATCTGTCCTATTTTGAGACTAACCGCACAGCTTTTACTATTCCAGGTCACAAACAGAAAGCATCTCGACTAGATGATGGTTTGGGAGCAGTAGTTGATGGCGATACTCCTTTATACGGCGGACTCGATGCAATAAAGCTGACACAAGGAGTTCTCAAGAAAGCCGAAGGGTTGGCAGCAAAGTTATGGGGCGCCGACTATGCACGTTTTTCAACTGGTGGCTCTACACACGCTAATCAAGCAATTATTTTGGCGCTAGGAAAACCAAGCCAGAAAATTGCAGTGACTAGAACAGCCCATCGCTCTGTTCTTAGTGCGTTGGTTTTAACGGGATTAGAGCCAATTTGGTTAACGCCAGAGATAGATACAAAAACTGGAGTTCCGATGGGAATACCAGTTAAAGAGTTGGAAAGAGTTCTTGATCAAAAACCAATCGCGCTTTTGCTTACAGAGCCAAGTTATCTAGGAACTCTTTCGGAGTTAGAAGCTTTAATTTCAAAAGCTCATTCCAGAGATATACCTGTAATTATTGATGCGGCGTGGGGTGCCCACTTTGGTTTTAACTCAAACCTGCCTCAACACGCTTTGCAGATGGGCGCCGATGCACTGATAACAAGTGTTCATAAAACTTTGCCTGGCTATAGCGCTTCGGCATTGCTGTTGGCGCAAGGTAAATTGTTAAATCTTGATCGCATTGAACAGAGCTTTGAAACAACCCACACAACATCGCCTGCAGGTGCACCTCTTGCATCAATTGATGGATGCCGGGCCCTCTTACAAACCCGCGGAGAAGAACTAACAGGAAATTTAGTTCAATTAGTCGACTCATTTAAAAACAAGGTTGAGAAAGCATGCGGAACGTCCGTATTTCTTAACGCATCTGATTTTCCTACGGGCCGCTTTGATCCAGCAAAAATAGTGCTGCGGGCCAATCTTCTTGGTGTTTCAGGGGTTGAAGTTGAAAGTGAGTTAGAAAAGCAAAAGATCAGAGTTGAAATGGCAGATCAAGACACCATTGTTTTTCTTGCAACATTGGCAGATAGCTCTGATGATTTTGATGAAGTTGCATCAAAGCTAATTCCAATCCTAGAAAAATTGCGCACTAACCCACGCCAGACTCAAACAGCGCTCAGTTGGTCGATTGTTCCAAAGGTGGATATGTCGATTAGAGATGCATATTTTGCTGAAACTGAATTCGTTAATGCGGTAGATGCAGTTGGACGAGTGAGTGCAGATTTAATCGCTCCTTATCCACCGGGAGTGGCAGTCGTTGCTCCAGGTGAAGAGTTAACCGAGCAGATAGTCGATGGACTAGCTACAAGCAAAAAAGCAGGTGTTCGAATTGCTTACGCCAGTGATCCAACACTTCAGACTTATCGTGTAACTAAACAGATTTAATCCTTCTTTTAGCGAAGGTGCGCCTGTTCATTTAATGTTCTAAGTGCGCGCAAACCATCACTTGGCCAGATTGAAACAGTGGTGATTGAGCATGGTGAAACATCGATATGGAAAATTGATTCGGTAGGTGCCCCAATCACATTTTTTACGGCAGATTTAATCGTTCCGTTATGTGTTACAACAGCAACCCTTTGACCTGGAAACTCGCTAGAGATTTTATCTAAAGCAAAATCAATTCTTTGAGCAACGCTGTCATATGACTCTCCTTCTGGTGGAGCAAAAGCTGTTGTAGATATCCATGCCTGATAGTCGGCCGGATACTTCTCTTTGACTTCATCAATAGACATGCCATCCCAGATACCAAAAGAACATTCGATCCACGCTTCTTCAAAGTTAATCGGCAATCCAGTAATTCGAGAAAGGGCCTCGGCAGTTTGTGTGGTTCTTCGAAGAGGAGAAGCAATGATGACTTCAGGATTTAAATCGGCTACGGCCCGTGCAACTTTTTCTGCCTGCTCCAAACCGATGTGAGTGAGCTCTGGATTTAGCGGGCCATCGCCTGAAAACTTCTTAAAGGGAGTTAGTACTGTCTCACCGTGTCGAATTAGAAAAATTGTTGTTGCTTTTTCTGTCGATAGTAAACGCTCTGTTAAGAAATTCTGCTGGTGGTAAACAACTTCTCCCCCACCTGATTGCTGATCTAATGCTTTATTTGCCAAGCGATCTGCATGAGAGTTTTCATCACGTGGAATCCATGTGTAGCTAACTTGGGAAGGGTTGTGAGCAGCTCTTGCATCTTGGGCCATGATGCGCATATCGGCATGTTTGATCTGCCAACGTCCTGACATTTGCTCTACGACTAATTTGCTATCCATCTTTACATCAATAGTTGCAGTTGGATCTATTTCGTGAATAGCAGTTAGACCGGCTATCAAACCTGAGTATTCGGCAACATTGTTGGTAGCAATGCCAATAAAGTCATAAAGCTCTGCAACTATTTTTCCATTTTCTGTAATGACTGATCCATATCCGGCAGGTCCTGGATTACCACGTGAGCCACCGTCTGCAGTTAATATGAAATGTCTGGCCACTTATTAAACCTCACGCACCAAAATACATCGACATTCTTCGCAGCGCACAACTTCATCTTCGGCTAAATCAGATAACCGCTTTATCTCGACTGCATTAATTGAAAGATTGCATCCAGAACATGCACCGGCAACTAGTGCAGCCGCACCTGGCCCACCAGAATCTGCTCGAATCTTCTCGTATAAATCAATAAAGCTTTTTTCAACTCCACCAACTAATTGTGATCGATCACTTGTAATAGTTTCTAGCTCGGAGTTGATGGCAGCCAATGCATTTTCTTTACGAATCTCTAGGTCTGCAATTACAGCGGCTTGTTCATCGCCTTCTTGTAAGAGCGTGGAGATGCTTGCTTGAATTGAATCCACTCTCATCATGATTTCTAGCTCAACTTCTTCAAGCTCTGCCCTGCGTGCACCTAAGGTTCCAACTTCATGTTGTAGTTGTTCTAGCTCTTTTGGTGAAGCAGAACCACCTGCAAGACGGGCCTCATCTCGAGTGATTCTAGATACAACTTGCTCAACATCTGCTTCTGCGCGAAGTAGTTCGCGCTTTACATCACTTAACTCAGTTTCGGCAGCAATTCTCAGATCGCGAGCATTATTGAACTTAACTGTTGCGCTATTGATTTCTTGTAGCTCTGGAAGTGTCGCAGCTTTGTGTCGAAGTAAATTTGCTTTCTGGTCTAATTGCGCCACTTTAAGGATTGAGCGCTGGTCGTTGGGAGTGGCCTTCATGCTAATAAACCCCCACCGCGATTAGATTGTTGAGTAACAGTTTAGGTTAGGGGTGAGTTAAAACCAAAAGTAAATCCTCTAAATGTTTTGCTTCTGCTCTAGAGCAATTGCTAATTCAAACGTGGGCGGTGAGGGTTTCGAACCCCCGACATTCTCGGTGTAAACGAGACGCTCTACCACTGAGCTAACCACCCGGTATTGCAGGATCGAATCTTAACTTACGAGCCCGCAAACTACTAAATCACGCTTATAAAGATGCGATTGCTGCCTTGTAATCAGCGTTCTCTCGCGCTGCCCAACCGTTCTTAACTTCCCATCGCAAAACGCCTTCTTTGTCGATCAAGAAACTTCCGCGAAGTGCGCAACCTTTAGATTCTTCAAAGACTCCGTAAGATTTTGCAACTGCGCCGTGTGGCCAAAAATCTGAAAGGACTGGAAATTCATATCCTTCTTTTTCAGCAAATACACGTTGCACATAAGGTGAATCGCAAGAAATTGTAATCACCTGCAGGTCATCGTTTTGGAAAGATGAAAGGTCATCACGAAGAGCACATAGCTCGCCGGTGCATGTTCCCGTGAAAGAAAATGGGTAGAACATGAGTAACACGTTCTTCTTACCCTTAAAGGATGAAAGAGTAACTTTTTCACCATGCTGATTTGGAATTTCGAAATCTGGTGCCGCTTGTCCAATTGATAATGTCATTGGGCAAACTTAGCGCTTGAGCGACTTGCGTGCCACTAGACGTGTTGCGGTCCAATCTTTTGCGAGCGCGATAGTTGAAGTCTGACTTAACCCAGCTATCGGCGCTGCATCTTGAATATCACTTGGCTCAACGTGACCATCTCGACCAACCTTTGGTGTTAATACCCATATCGAACCGTTCTCGGCCAAATAAGTAATCGCATCCATCAGTTCATCAACTAAATCACCGTCGCCATCTCGCCACCATAGGATCACGGCATCTACAACATCGGTTGTGGAGTTTTCAATTAATTCGGTCTCGGTAATTCCACGGATCTCGTCTCGAAGTGTGGAATCACAATTACTGTCGAAACCGATCTCCAGCACAAGGTCCCCCTTGGCTAATCCCATCCGTGTTGGCACTGGATAAGTCCACACAATCGGCCCCATAAGCGCAAGAGGTATTTTGGCCCAATTTTTGACCCGTTCAATTTCCACTTACAGCCCTTACACGCGAGAATAGGCACATGAGCGAAAACTTCGAGGCGCCCGATTTAAATATCGATCAACTAGTCGATACCGATCCCTCTGAGTCCGCCGAATGGCGAGCATCCTTTGACGCTGCGTTAAAAGCTGCAGGTCCAGTTCGTGCGCGTTATCTAATGCTCAATCTTTTGCAACATGCACGTGAACAAAATGTTGGAATCTCAGCCCTTCGCACATCTGATTACATCAACACTATTTCGCCAGAACACGAAGCACCTTTTCCAGGAGATGAAGATTTAGAGCGCAAGATTCGCCGAATCAATCGTTGGAACGCAGCAATGTTGGTGCACAGAGCCCAGCGTCCGGGTGTTGGTGTTGGTGGACATATTTCTACGTATGCATCATCTGCTGCGTTATATGAAGTTGGTTTTAACCACTTTTTTCGCGGACAAGATCATGCCGGTGGCGGAGATCAAATCTTCTTCCAAGGTCATGCAAGTCCTGGAATGTATGCACGAGCATTTCTAGAAGGACGATTAACTGAAAATCAATTAGATGGTTTCCGCCAAGAACTTTCACATCCTGGTGGTGGGCTCTCTTCATATCCTCACCCACGATTAATGCCAGAGTTTTGGCAGTTCCCAACTGTGTCTATGGGAATTGGACCACTGAATGCAATTTATCAAGCACGCTATAACCGATATCTACACAACCGTGGAATCAAAGATACAAGCGATCAAAATGTTTGGGCATTTCTTGGTGATGGTGAAGTTGACGAAGTAGATACTTTGGGAGCGATAGGACTTGCCACTAGAGAGAAGTTAGATAACTTAACTTTTGTTGTTAACTGTAATTTGCAGCGCCTTGATGGACCTGTACGAGGTAATGGAAAAATCATTCAAGAGCTGGAAGCAATTTTTGGTGGCGCTGGTTGGAACGTTATTAAGGTTGTGTGGGGTCGAGGTTGGGATCCACTTCTTGCAAAAGATCGAGAAGGCGCTCTTGTTAAAATCATGAATGAGACCCTTGATGGTGATTATCAAACATTTAAGGCCGAATCAGGTAAGTATGTTCGTGAGCATTTCTTCGGTCAGGATCCACGCACTGCAGCATTGGTTGCAGATTGGAGCGATGATCAAATCTGGAACCTCAAGCGCGGTGGCCATGATTACCAGAAACTATTTGCGGCCTATACAGCAGCAACACAAAAGAATGGTCGTCCAACAGTAATTTTGGCTAAGACTGTTAAGGGTTGGACTCTTGGCTCTCACTTTGAAGGGCGTAACTCAACGCACCAGATGAAGAAGATGACTTTAGAAGATATTCAAATGTTTAGAGATACCTTGCATTTAGATATTCCAGATTCAAAGTTAGACAAGTATTTACCACCGTATTACTTGCCTGCACCTGACTCACCTGAGGCTAAGTACGTTGCCGAACGTAGAGCAGAGCTGGGTGGATCTATTCCGCGTCGTCGATCAAAATCTCGTCCTTTGACTCTTCCAAATGACAGTGTTTATGAATCAGCAAAACGTGGCTCTGGACAACAAGAAATCGCAACAACAATGGCTTTTGTCAGAATGCTCAAAGATCTCATTAAAGATCCAGGTTTAGGTTCTCGAATTGTTCCAATCATTCCAGATGAGGCTCGTACATTTGGTTTGGATTCTCTATTTCCAACGTTAAAGATCTATTCACCTCACGGACAAAAATACACAGCCGTCGATCGCGAACTTATGCTTTCGTATAAAGAATCTACCTCTGGTGTCATCTTGCATGAAGGAATCAATGAGGCTGGCTCAGTTGCATCATTTACTGCAGTTGGTTCTTCATATTCAACTCATGATGAGCCAATGATTCCTATGTACATTTTCTATTCGATGTTTGGTTTCCAGCGTACTGGAGATGGTTTCTGGGCAGCTGCAGACCAACTTGTTCGTGGGTTTGTCATTGGCGCAACAGCAGGACGAACAACTCTTAATGGTGAGGGATTGCAACACGAAGATGGTCATTCACTTCTGCTAGCTGCAACAAATCCTGCAGTAGTTGCTTACGATCCAGCCTATGCATTTGAGTTAGGACATATTGTTAAAGATGGACTACGCAGAATGTATGGCGAGAACAGTGAAAACATCTTCTACTACTTAACTGTTTATAACGAGCCTTACGTTCAGCCAGCAGAGCCAGAGAATTTAGATGTTGCAGGTCTACTCAAGGGAATCTACTTGTATTCATCTGCTAAGAAATCTCGCAAAAAGAGTGCACAGATTTTGGCATCTGGCGTTGGCGTCAATTGGGCTCTTAAGGCACAACAACTTCTAAACGATGATTGGGGCGTAAAGGCCTCTGTTTGGTCAGTGACATCATGGAATGAACTTCGCCGCGATGGTCTAGAAACTGATCGACACAATTTGTTGAATCCTAATGATCAACGACAAGCATATATAACTTCAAAATTAGCAGATGCAAAAGGTCCGGTAGTTGCAGTCAGTGACTACATGCGCGCTGTTCAAGATCAAATCCAGCCGTGGGTAGAGCAACCTTTCTATTCATTAGGTACAGATGGGTTTGGATTATCCGATACACGTGGAGCCTTACGTCGACACTTTAAAGTTGATGCCGAATCAATTGCAGTTGCTGTGTTGCAACAGCTTGTTGCAACTGGAAAGATCAAAAAGAGTGTACTTACAAAGGCTATGATTAAATACAAGATTCACGATGTAATGGCTGCAGATGCAGGTAATACAGAAGGTTCTGGTTGATTTTTTCTAATTAAAAGATAGAACTAGCTAGTTCTTTTCTTGCAGAAATTAATCGCGGATCGCTTTGATCAACCAAAGCAAATAAATTGAGCAGATGAGTTTTGATTTTATTTTTGTCATCACCTTGTGACGCCTTCACTAAGTTCAGCAATCTAGAAAAAGCTGCCTCGACTCCACCAGTTACTATCTCAACATCTGCTGCCTTTAATTGAAGATCTATGTCTGTGGGGGATTTTTTGGACTCTTGGATCACTTGATCCAGATCAAGGCCTTGGGTTCTAATCAAAAGTTGAGTCTGAGCTAAACCAAGTTTTGCTAAGTTTTCATTAGGTTTTCTAGTCAACCATTTTTTGTAGGCCGTTTCGGCTTGGGCTAACTCACCAGATTCCAAAGCGTTCATCGCTTCTTCCTCTTCAGGTTCCATTTGTTCAACAGGTGCTTCACCAATTCCTTGCTGAGCAGAAAGTGTCAAGACTTTATCAAGTACAAGGCGAACCTGTGCTTCTGGATATACCTGTTCAAATAAAGGCACCATTTGTTCTGCAATTATCGCTACTGCATATGGAACATTCTTGGTCTGAAATGCTTGTGCAATTTCTGGATGCGTATCAATATTTACCCGAGCAAGACTCCATTTAGCTTGATACTCCTGCTCCAATTTTCCAAGTGTTGTAATCATCGTTTGAGACTCAGCACTTCTAGGTGACCACATCAAAACAATGACAGGTCTAACCAAGGACAAGGGGAGAATATTGGAGTTCAAGTTTTCAACTGTTACTTCTAGGCCAGGCATTGGCAGATTTGGATCTGCCTTTGGCTTAGTCAATGAACCTAAATCAAAGGCCTGCCCGAAATTAGGTGGCAAACTCATAGTTGGATCCTATCTATCTGGCTATTTAACCTGCAAACATCTTCCTTTACGACCAAAGTAACGCTCATACACTTTAGAATAAGAACATGGCTACTTCAAAGAGAATCAAAAAAGCTGCTGTGGCAGTTTCACAACCAAAAAGAAAAGTTAGTGATTTTGGAGTGTCAGGACTACCAATCAACAAGACTCAGCCTTTTTACTTTGGTTTTGTCGCAACATTGGGTGTTTTAACTGCAATAGTTTTGCTGAGAGCGCTAGAAAGTGTTAGCCAGATATTTGTTTTGATCTTGGTCTCTCTTTTCTTAGCAACAGGATTAAACCCAGCCGTTGAGGCTTTGCGCAAACGCAACCTTTCCAGAGGCTCTGCGGTGGCAGTAATTTTCTCTTCTGTCATTTTATTTGTTGTATTTTTTGCCTTTGTTGTTGCTCCACCGGTGGTGAGCCAAGGTTCAAATTTGATTCAAAATGCTCCACAATTACTAGATGATTTGATGAAAAATCGCACTATAAATAGCCTAAATGATCAGTTTGGAATAATTGACACATTACAGTCCAGATTAAACTCTGTAACATCAGATGGAACCTTACTCATATCAACTTTTGGTGGGGTAATTGGCGTTGGCCAATCAATTCTCTCTGGATTTTTCACTGCACTTACTATTCTGGTTTTAACACTGTATTTCATAACATCTTTGCCTCAGGTCGTAAATTTAGGACTTTCCCTCGTTCCAGCTTCGCGTCGCGATAGAGTTGGAAAACTAACTAATGCTGTAATTGAGCGCGTTGGTTTATTTGTTGGAAGTCAGATTCTTATCGCTGCAATGGCAGGTATTTTTGTTGTTGTCTTATCAACAGTCCTGTCCTTGCCATCTCCGATTGCAATAGGAATGATTGTTTTTGTTGTGGCTCTTATTCCACTTATTGGACACTTCATTGGTGCGGGTGTTGTGACTTTGATTGCGCTGACTCAATCCCCATTAGTCGGTCTGATCGCCTTTGTGACCTATGTTCTCTATGTTCAAATTGAAAACTACATTGTCACTCCAAGAATAATGAAGAGAACGCTGTCTGTACCGGGGGCCGTAACAATTATTTCTGCCTTAATTGGCTCGTCACTATTGGGCTTGGTTGGTGGATTGCTTGCCGTTCCTGTTGCTGCATCAATAATCTTGATTTTGAATGAGGTTGTAATCCCGCGGGCAAATAAAGCTTAAAACTCAAGAGGTAGTGTTTGATCTTTCCCAGTAACAATAGATGTAATCTCAGATAAAACTCTGTGTACTGAAGGCTCCCCCAGCCATAAATGTTTTGCCTCATCTACAGCGATAATCCGTAGTGTTGGAACGATTGCAAATCTCTCTCGCGCCTGCTCTGGCTTTAGATAGTCATCGAGCTCTGGAACAAGTGCAGTAATCGGTCTTGAATCACTATTCCAATACTTGAGTTGTTCATCTGTTGTTGTTCTAAGTGGTGGGCTGAGCAATATCAATCCTTTGTGGCGTGGATCTTTTGCATGTTGCAAGGCTAAGTCTGTACCAAAAGACCAACCTACAACCCATACATTTTCTAACTTCAATTCATCAAAGCAGTAGGCCAACATTGCTTCTACGTCGCAATGTTCTGCAATTCCATTATCAAATTCTCCGGTGCTTGTTCCGGCCTCGCTAGTTGTTCCCCGCGTATTGAATCTGACCACCGTTAAGTCGGCCATTGCGGGCAAACGATTTGCCGCTTTTTTATAGATGTGGCTGTCCATCATTCCACCTGCCGTTGGCAGAGGATGTAAACATAAAATTGCACCTTTTGATTTTTGTACAGGAGCTGCAACTTCACCGACTAGGACAACACCATCCTTAGTTGTAACGTGAAATGGGGTTCTTACAGATGGGAATATAGAGCCGGGACCAACTCTCATTTTCATACTTCAGATTCTATCTGTTGGAGGCTAGGCTTATGCACATGGCCAAAACATTTAATTCGCTCAACCCCGTTACCAATAAAGTAATTGGAAAATACCCAATTCAATTGGAAAAGGAAGTAGATCGCGTTGTTGCTCAAGCTCGGATTGCAACCGCAGGCTGGGTGAAGCTGGGATTTAACGGCCGGAAAAAAACTTTACTTGCATGGAGTAATTACATAATTAAAAATATTGAAGAGGTTGCTTCAATCATTTCTCAAGAAACAGGCAAACCCCTTAGCGATGCGCGTTTAGAAGTAAGTATCGCTGTTAGCCACATTGGTTGGGTCGCTCGTCATGCAGAAGACATAATGCGAACTTCTCACAGAGCCCCAGGTGCTTTGATGGCAAATATGTCAGCAACTGTTGAACGCTCACCCGTAGGTGTTGTTGGCGTAATTGGTCCATGGAACTATCCGATTTTTACACCAGTTGGGTCGATTGCATATGCATTGGCGGCTGGAAACACAGTTGTTTTCAAACCAAGTGAATACACACCAGGTGTCGGTGTGTGGCTAGAAGAGAGTTTTAAAACAGTGGCTCCATTTACCGG
>JBEDES010000021.1:0-13198 GCA_041175545.1 Actinomycetota bacterium | reverse complement strand
CAAGATCCTTATCCGACATCTGGAACTGCGCAAGGTTTAGCTTTTTCGGCACCATCAGACATAAAGCGTCTACCTGCATCCTTAAGAAATATTTTTACTGAATTACATAACGATCTAGGTGGTCAGCTCAGGTGTAATCCCGATTTATCTGACTGGTCAGATCAGGGTGTTTTACTCCTGAATAGGATTTTGACCACTCAGAAACAAAGCACCTTGTCGCACCTTGAATTGAATTGGGAAAAAGTAACTGATCGCGTCGCCGAAATCTTAGGTAAACAAGACGTGGTAGCTGTGTGTTGGGGTAACTATGCTCAAGAGCTCTCTCATTATTTTCGACAAGATTGGCTTGTTACCTCCCCTCATCCAAGTCCATTATCTGCTTACAGAGGGTTTTTTGGTTCTAAACCATTTACGAAAGTTAATACTATTTTAGAAAAAAATGGAATTAAACCCATTAATTGGTGAAGCAAACCCTGACTCTTCAAATCCATTAACTTCTGGTGTCTGACTTTTGTTCATTTACTGTAGAAAAAGTTAAGGCCCCTGTTTCCAGGGGCCTTAACTGACTTCATTGTCTATATTGTTTTGGCTTCTTTATCCAACCCATGTGTTGATAGGTGAAGATAGGAAGTAAACCATGAACAATGCGGCGATCAACCACAAGAGTGCATGAATTTCTTTTCCGCGACCCTGCACAAGACGAATAACTACGTGAGTAATGAAACCTGCACCTATACCAACTGTGATGTTGTAAGTGAATGGCATCAAAATAATAGTTAAGAATGCTGGAATAGCGATGCCCATGTCATCCCAATCAATGTTCTTGATCTGAGACATCATTAGGAAGCCAACGATAATCAAAGCAGGAGTTGCTGCTTCGTATGGAATTATGTTGACGATTGGTGATAGGACTGTTGTGAGTAGAAATAGCACACCAGTTACCACGGAGGCTAAGCCAGTACGTGCACCCTCACCAACACCTGATGCTGATTCGATATAAGAGGTGTTAGATGAAACGCCTGCAGCTCCACCAGCTGCTGCTGCAACTGAATCGACTAACAAAATGCGATTTGCATTCGGCACATTTCCATCCTTATCAATTAATCCAGCCTCATGACCAATTGCAGTCATTGTTCCCATGGTGTCAAAGAAATCAGCTAGCAAAAGCGTAAAGACGAGCAACGCTGCCGCAATGAATCCGATTTTTGAGAATGAACCAAAAAGATTGAATTGACCCAATAGATCAAAATTTGGTGTCGCAACAACTTCACTAGGAATGGCAGGGACATTGAGGCCCCAACCCTTTGGATTAATAAAATCCTTTCCATCGGCGGTGAACGCACCTGGAATGTAGTTTGTACCAACCTTGAATGCGCGTTCAATGATGATTGAAAGAATAGTTGCAGCCGCAATTCCGATAAGAAGTGCACCTTTAACTTTCTTGACCATAAGGACAACCATTAAGAAGAAGCCAACGATGAAGACAATGATTGGCCAACCGATGAGTGAGGTTCCATCACCAAGTGTCACAGGGACTGGGCCAACACCGGTTCTGCGAACGAAACCTGCATCCACGAGACCGATAAGAGCAATAAAGAGACCAATACCCACAGAAATAGCAACCTTGAGCTGTGGTGGTACCGCTTTGAATACAGCAGTTCTAAATCCTGTGAGAACCAAGACAAGAATGATTAGGCCTTCAAGAACCACAAGCCCCATCGCATCTGCCCATGTCATTTGAGATGCAATGCCATATGCGACAAAGGTATTGAGGCCAAGTCCAGTTGCGATCGCAAGTGGATAATTAGCGACAACTCCCATTAGCAATGTCATGACTCCCGCTACAAGTGCTGTAGCTGCAGCAATCTTTGCCATGTGATTATCTCCGCCGAGAAATTCACCGTTTGCATCTTTGGCTCCGCCAAGGATGATTGGGTTGAGTACAACTATGTAAGCCATCGTGAAGAATGTGACAACTCCGCCACGAACTTCACGACCGACTGTCGATCCTCGTTCACTGATTTTAAAGAATGAATCCAGCATGAATTCACCTTTCTGTTTTGGTATCGGGGGTGTTTGCGACCCCGTGTGCGAAAGGGCGCACAGCCCTGGGAAGGTCTTAAGCCTAATGATTACTGGGAAGTAGCTCGGGCTACGACACCAAGTGAAATGGCTATTGACTGGCCGATCAGCAGTGCAAACAAGAGAGTTCCCACGCCTACCGTGCCTCCAAGTGCTGCTCCAAGGATCAAAACAAAGGCTTCAATTGATAACCTAACTCGACCTATTCGATATCCAGAGCGGTAGTGGATGGCCGTCATTAAGCCATCGCGAGGACCAGAACCTAATCCGCATGTAATGTAAAGCGCCGAACCTATTCCCACCATGGCAATACCAATCAGGCAATACAGAAGAGAAAAAATAAATACCTGTTGCCGTGGAAAAATTGTTGTGCCAATTTGGATAGCGATCGCAATTATTACAATATTGGAGAGTGTTCCAAACCCTGGTCTTTCTCGCAATGGAATCCAAAGAATTAAAACAAAAGAACTTATAAAAAAAGTCGACCACCCGAGTGTAATTTCTAAACGCTCTGACACTCCTTGGGCTAGTACAGACCACGGGGCATTTCCAATACGGCTTTGAATAAGCAATGCATCGCCCAATCCGAAGATAACAAGGCCAAAAAAGAGGATGGCTGTTCGTGCGAGGGATAGATCCCAGCGTGAATTAGCTGTCCAAGGTGTTACTGGAACAGTTCTATGTGGCCGTAAGAATCCTTGAAGCCATGAAGACATAAATCGAGTATAACGAGCCCCGCTATACTTGATGGATGTTTCCAGGAATAGGCACAGCAATAAATGTCGTTGCGATTATCGGCGGGGCAACCTTAGGCGTTTTAGTTGGAAATCGTATGAAGGTAACAACGCGTAATTTGTTAACAGATGTACTGGGATTGGTCTTAATTCTCGGCGCTGCATCGGCGGTTATTCCATTATGGTCAGAACGCTATGTGCAGGCAGTTCCACAAGGGTGGACACTGCTTATTGTCCTTGGATCATTGCTTGTTGGCGGATTGATCGGCTCTATTTTAAAGCTAGAAAATCGGCTAGACGGTCTGGGAGAGCGGCTTCGCATAAGGTTTAAAGCCAGCAGTGACTCTTCCTTCGTTGAAGGATTTGTTGCCGCCTCACTCTTGTTTGCTATAGGGCCGCTAGCAATTCTCGGAAGTATTAGTGACGGAATGGGCACTGGTATTGATCAATTGGTACTAAAAAGCACCCTGGACTTTTTTGCGGCAATGGCTTTTGCAACATCACTTGGTTGGGGAGTAGCTGTCTCGGCTATTCCCGTTGCGTTTTATCAGGGAATTTGGACAGTAATCGGTCTTGCATTAGGACAGATACTCGAGGGATATCAAATTGATGCAATGACAATCGTGGGTGGAATTATGCTTCTGTGTATAGCCTTGCGACTTCTAAATATCAAACAGGTTGCTGTAGGTAATTTACTTCCAGCACTTGCGATAGCTCCGCTATTTGCGCTGCTAGTGCATTCTATTTAGTTAGTATTTTCAAAAAGTACTGGCATCGATTACAAAGCGATATTTCACGTCGCTGGCAACAGTTCGCTTATATGCTTCATTGATGTAATCAGCCTTGATAACTTCTACGTCACTGAGGATATTTTTTTCACCACAAAAATCCAACATCTCTTGAATTTCTGGTATTCCGCCAATCATAGAGCCAGCAATACTTCTGCGACCATTTAATAATGTTCCTACATTTACTTTGTATGGCCGTCCTGGAAGGCCAATCACGACTAAAGTTCCATCAAGTTTGAGAAGTTTCAGGTAGAGATCGATATCTATCTCCGCACTGATGGTGTTGAGAATCAGATCAAACTTCTTCTCATAAGGCTTTAAATTCTCAGGATCATTTGTTGCTACAAAATCATGAGCACCCATTGCAAGTGCATCAGTCTTTTTATTGGGGGAGTGTGAAAGAACGGTTACGTGTGCTCCCATAGCCGATGCAAACTTCACACCCATATGGCCCAACCCACCAAGACCCATGATGCCTACATTCATTCCTGGTGATACTTTCCAGTGCTTAATTGGAGAATACAAAGTGATACCGGCACACAGCAGCGGTGCGACGCCACGCAGATCAAGGTTAGATGGAATCTTAAGAGCGTAATCCTCATTGATAACAAAAACGTCGCTATATCCACCCATTGCCACAGTCTTGCCATCTGCTTCCATGCCATTGTAAGTACCCACCATGCCATTGAGGCAATATTGCTGAAGTCCAGATTCACAACTGCTGCACGTGCGACATGAATCAATGTAGACGCCAACACCAATCGCGTCACCAACTTTAAATTTCGTGACTTTATTACCAATGTTGGTGACTATTCCGGCAATTTCATGACCGGGAACCATGGGAAAAATCGCAGGTCCCCACTCTTCAGCAACTTGATGAATATCGCTGTGACAAATTCCTGCATAGGAAATTTTCAAAGCAACATCATTTTCTCCAACCTCACGTCTGTCAAATGAATAGGGAACAAGAGAAGAACCAGCATTCATTGCTGCGTAGGCATTAGTCTCCATTGTTCATCTCTTTTCTTTTTGAGTGGCTTCATTACCTTTTTTGCAAAGCTGTTCTTTAATCCTTGAATGGAAGTGTCTGTGCTGAGGTATGGGCAGCACGTGAGCCACTCGCAGTGACTTGACGCATATGGTGTCTTCTGCACAAAACTTCGTAGGCCACTTGTGCACCCGGTGCGACATCACCTACAACTACTTGTTCTCCTTCAACGACCATAGTTCCACCAACAGTGCGTGCGTTATGAGTTGCTCTGGAACCGCACCAACATAATGCTTCTACCTGCAAGGTATTGACTCTGTCTGCAAGCTCGATCAATCGCGCTGAACCAGGGAACAAAGAGGTTCTAAAGTCGGTCAAAATACCAAAGGCATAAACATCTATCCCTAGTCCATCAACGATTCGGGCAAGTTGTTCGATTTGTGCCCGCTCATAAAACTGCGCTTCATCGCAAATTATGTAATCAATTCTTTCACCAACTGAAAGATGATCAACAACGTATTTGTGTAGATCTAAACCTGGGAATACCTCAATAGCGGGACTAGATAGTCCGAGTCGTGAAGATATCGTGCCACTTCCGGCTCGATCTTTATTCGTGAAGATAAACCCGGTTCGCCCTCTAGATTGATGATTGTGAGCGGTCTGCAGAGCTAGTGTGGATTTACCGCTATCCATCGTTCCACAGTAATAAATCAATTCTGCCATGGAGAACATCCTGCCATAATGCGAGTTATTTTTTGCGGTAGTCAATTAAAACAGCGTTGGTAGATCTTCCTCGATCGTGTTTGTCGGTCGATCTGCGCCCATTACGAAACGACTAATGACATGATCGGTATATGTGGATAAATTTGGTTGATTTTCTCTCGTCCAGATAATCCAGAAATTTCCAGAAGCGCTAGGACGTGTACTACGTCGCCACCTATACGATTAACGAGATCAATTGCAGCAGCGATAGTTCCGCCTGTGGCAAGGACGTCATCGATGAGCAAAACCTTGCTTCCTGTCTTTACGGCGTCCTTGTGAATCTCCAATTCATCTTGGCCGTACTCGAGACCATACTGCGCAGAAATACTCTCATGAGGAAGTTTTCCTGCTTTTCTTATAGGAACAAATCCGGCTCCCAAACGAGCTGCAACAGCCGAAGCAAAAATGAATCCTCGTGCCTCAATCCCAGCAATAACAGTTGACGATTGCGCAAACGATGCGAATTTTTCAGTCACACAGGAAAACGCTTCGCCATTGGAAAGCAAAGGAGTAATGTCTTTAAAGAGAATTCCCGGCTTAGGAAAATCAGGAACGTCTCTAATTAGTTGTAGTGCCTGTTCTATCTGCATGTGTCCGAGAGGGGACTTGAACCCCTAATCCCTTGCGGGAACTAACACCTCAAGCTAGCGCGTCTGCCAATTCCGCCACCCGGACTAAGTGATGGTCAAGGATAGCAATCGGATGCCACAATAGCGAAATGTCTTCTTCGCATTCCACAGATCTCATTGATGAAACAATTCGAATCTGCCGGGAATTAATTCGGATTCCAAGCGTTAATTACGGCGACGGCAAAGGGGACGAAAAGCAAGTAGCTGATCACGTAGTGCTGCTTCTAAATGAAGTCGGAATTCAAACACAGATTTTTGAATCGGCACCAGGTCGTTGCAATGTCATTGCACGAATTCAAGGCTCGAATAGCAAACGTCCTGGACTTGTAGTTCATGGGCATTTAGATGTTGTTCCCGCTAATGCTTCTGACTGGTCTGTAGACCCATTTGAGGGTGAAATAAAGGACGGATACATCTGGGGTCGTGGCGCAGTAGATATGAAAAACATGAACGCCATGATTATTGCAACAGTTCGTCATTGGAGCCGGATCGGATTCGTTCCTCAGCGCGACATAGTTTTAGCGTTCTTCGCAGACGAAGAAGCAGGAAGCGTCTTTGGTTCACACTACATGGTTGATAAACATCCAGAGGTTTTTAATGGATGCACAGAAGCGATATCTGAAGTTGGCGGATTTTCAGTCACATTAAAAAATGGAAAACGTTTATATCTCATTGAAACGGCTGAAAAAGGCATCCACTGGATGAAATTAACTGCCGAAGGACGTGCCGGACATGGGTCTGTCATGAATCAAGAAAATTCTGTCACTAGGCTTTCAGAAGCGGTGTCGAAAATTGGAAATTACCAATGGCCTCAGCGTTATAGCAAAACAGTGAAGATATTTTTTCAACGGATAGCTCAAGCAACTGGGCGAACCTATGACGAAAAAGACTTAAGGCCATTATTGGAGGAACTTGGTTTTGCGGCTCGAATGATTGGAGCAACACTGCAGAATACTGCCAATCCAACGATGCTTGAGGCGGGCTATAAGGCTAATGTTATTCCAGGTTCTGCTTCGGCAGTAATTGATGGGCGTTTTATTCCTGGCTATGAAGACGAGTTAAACGAAACAATAAAGATGTTGATAGGTCCTGAAATTGCAATCGAAACGATTACAAGGGATAAAGCCTTAGAGGTCTCATTTGAAGGCGATTTAGTTGATCAGATGTGTGCATCATTGATTAAACATGATTCTGAAGCAATCCCTGTTCCGTATGTGATGAGTGGCGGAACTGATAATAAAGCTCTCTCTGTGTTGGGGATAAAGGGATTTGGATTTTCACCACTAAAGCTAGATGCAGATTTTGACTTTATGTCTATGTTCCATGGAGTTGACGAAAGAGTTCCGATTGATGGTTTGAGTTTCGGGGTTTTAGTCTTGAAAGAATTCCTTGAAAACGCTTAGAAACTCACATCATCTAAAGCAGATCGAACAATAGAAGGAAGCTCGATCTCTTCACTCTTCAAAATTCCTCTCAATTGAGCTCCTGTGCGTGCTCCAACTAGAGCGGTCGAAACACCTGGAGCATCGCGCACCCATGCCAACGCGATCTCCAAAGGTGAGTAACCCAAACCTTGGGCAGCAACAACAACTGCTTCGACTATTCGTGAGCTTCGATCGTCGAGGTACGGTTCAACTTGTTTAGCAAAGTGTGGAGCGGCTGCGCGGGAATCGCTAGGAACGCCTTTTCGGTATTTACCAGTTAGAACCCCTCGCGCAAGTGGCGCCCATGCGATGAAGCCCAAACCGCAATTGACTGCAGCATCTAAAATTTCGTTTTCAGCATTTCTATTCAGCAGAGAGTATTCATTGTTCGTGCTTGTCAATGGAGCCTTCATAGTATTTGACTGTTGTTTTGTTGCCGCAAGGGCTACTTGCCATCCTGAATAATTGCTAACACCAACATAACGGGCCCTGCCTGTCGTATAGGCATAATCCAATGCGGACAAAGTTTCCTCAATCGGTGTCAGATCATCCCAGTTACTTATCTGCCAAAGATCAATGAAATCGGTCCCCAGTCGCTCTAATGTTCGATCTAAATCAGCAATCAAAAATTGCCGAGTTGCATTTACTCGTCGTGCATTCTCACTGTGATTTACACCTGCTTTACTTGCGATAATTACTTCATCTCTTTTAAATAGAGTCGAAATAAGTCCGCCAATCAATCTTTCGCTATCACCATCACCGTAGGTTGGCGATGTATCAAGAAAATTTCCGCCGGCATCAAGATAAGCACGGCATTGGTCTGCAGCCTCAATTTCGTCGGTATCGCGACCCCACGTCATGGTTCCTAAACCCAAGCGCGATAGTTCCAATCCACTAATACCAACGCGGCGCTTTTCCATGGGGAGACCTTAGCAAGGCAAGCCTGACAAACCTGCGATAACCTTTCTTTTATGCGAGTAGTTTTGATTAGACATGCACATTCCCAAGCTAATGCCTTAGGCGTGCTATCTGGTCGGCGACCAAATGTTCACCTTTCACAACAAGGTATCGAACAAGCTAATGATCTAGCTCGCCGACTTGGGGATTTCATACCGAATGAGATTCGAATCTCTCCTATGGAGCGCTGTATCGAAACGATTACTCCTTGGCTGGACCAACAAAGCGTTTCTAGAAAAATTAAATTAAAACCTATAATTGATAAGGGATTAACAGAAGTGGATTATGGGGACTGGTCAGGTAAGAAACTTTCTACCCTGTCTCGAAATAAACTTTGGTCGATCGTACAAAACACTCCTAGTCAAATGTATTTCCCTCAAGGGGAAGGGCTTCTGCACATGCAGACTAGGGCGTTGCAGACTATTCACTCAAATATCAAGAGACTAAAAAGTAAAACGCTTGTAATTGTCAGTCATGGAGATGTGATCAAATCCGTTGTGGCTTCGACTCTAGGAATGCACTTAGATGAATTTCAACGAATAATAATTGATCCAGCATCAGTTAGCGTCATAGATTTTTCAGATAGTAAACCACGAGTTCTTCTACTAAACGACACCAGAGCTGAATTAACTGAGCTATTAACATCAAAAAAACGAAGCAAATTTCAACTGGGTGGCGGAAGCGGCAAGTGAGATACGAAATCTTCACGCCTGACAGATTCATAGTAGGAACGGTGGGCGCTCCGGGGGAGAGAGCCTTCTACATTCAAACTAGAAAAGAAAAACAGATATTCTCGGTTGCGATAGAGAAAGATCAAGTTAGGGCAATACTTGCCCGATTAGAAATCATCATCGCGGGCATAAAGCGCGCAAATCCCTTCGAGATTATTGAATCATTTGCGATAGATGATCAACCATTAGATTCGCCAGTGGATGCTCTCTTTGTTACTGGTGCAATCTCAATTTCGTGGGATGATCAAGTTAAATTCGTAAATTTTGAATTTTACGAAGCTACATCACAAGATGAAGAAGTTGAAGATGAATCTCTTTCTATCTCAGTAACTTTAGGCGCCGCTCAATCCTTTCTTCAACGATCTAAGGCAGTTGTAAATGCTGGTCGAATACCATGCCCTTTTTGTTCCATTCCGATCGATCCGCGTGGCCATCTCTGCCCGCGGGCAAACGGATACAAGAGATGAACAAGTATCAGGCAATAGAAACTAAAGATTTGATCGTTACAGGAAGATTAATCGACGCTTCAAATGCAACTCTCTATGCCCATGTCTTACATGAGGAATCGGAGTTATCTTGTATTTATAAACCGATCGCAGGAGAAAGACCTTTATGGGACTTTGATCAAGGATGTTTGGCTAACCGTGAATACGCTGCATACTGTGTGAGCGAGTTTTTAGGTCTCAATCTTGTTCCATTTACCGTCTTGAGAGATGGACCTTTCGGATTGGGAATGGTTCAGGAGTGGATTGAGATTAATGAATCCGTTGATCTCTCGGAATATTTCTTTCAAGATCGATTAGAGCTACGACGTATGGCTTTATTTGATGCGATTATAAACAACACTGATCGAAAAATTGGCCATATATTGCCCACTCTCAACAACGGTACCTACGGTTGTGATCACGGTGTGACATTCCATGAAGAAGACAAGCTAAGAACGGTACTTTGGCAGTGGGCTGGAGACCTTTTCTTGGAGGACGAAATCGCATTACTTCGACAATGTAGAGAAGGTCTTGAGGGTGCATTAGGGAAAACTCTTGAACCATTACTTACACAATCAGAGATAAAGGCCTGTTTGCTGCGAGTTGATCGCATGCTCCGTAATGGTGTATTTCCAGAACCATCTCCGAATTGGCCTGCGGTGCCATGGCCAGCATTCTAAATAAATTTATTCCTAATCTGTCATAGAATTTGCCAATGAAATCATGGGAGTCTCTTCCGGTACAAGATTTGTCCTCTGACTTCTCTTTTCCGCGGATGCACTTAAGCGATACCGCCTCTGATCAAAAGAAGCCATTACCAAGTAAAGATCTTTACCGTATGTATGTATGTGGAATCACCCCCTATGACGCGACTCATCTTGGGCATGCAGCGACCTATCTCTCCTTTGACTTAATTTTTCGATATCTGACTGCGGGGGGCTCAACCGTAGATTATGTGCAGAACATCACCGACATAGATGAACCACTTCTCGAACGGGCAAATCGTGACAATGTCGATTGGAATCAATTAGCTGGTGACCAGGTAAATCTCTTTAGAAGTGATATGACCGCGCTTAATGTAATAGCTCCAACACATTATGTAGGAGCTATTGAGGCTATTCCACTGGTAACGCAAGCAATAGATCTATTGTCTGCAAAAAAGAGTACATATGAAATTGATAAAGACATTTACTTCTCAGTTAAAGATGATGTGAATTTCGCAAGCATTTCTCATCTGGAAGATGCAGAGATGATAAGAATTTTCGCCCAACGTGGCGGTGATCCGAATTTGGTGGGAAAAAAGGATCCTTTGGATTGTCTTGTTTGGATGCAGCAAAGACCGAATGAACCTGGCTGGCCCTCCATTCATGGATTAGGACGTCCAGGTTGGCACATTGAATGCACTGCAATTGCTCTCAATTACTTAAAATCTGCAATAAATGAACCAACTCTCATTGATATTCAAGGCGGGGGAAGTGATTTGATCTTCCCTCATCACGAAATGTGCGCTGCACAAGCACGAATCATCTCTGGAAGAGAACTAGCTTCGCACTATGTGCACGCAGGAATGATCGGACTTGATGGCGAAAAAATGAGCAAGAGCAAAGGAAATCTAGTCTTTGTCTCCTCTCTGCTTGCAGCTGGCGTTGATCCATTTGTTATCAGATGGACCCTTATGAGCGACCATTACCGTACGGATCGAATGTGGAGTCAAGAAAAATTAGAAAAATCTACTGTGGAGGTTGAAAGACTGCGAAGTGCACTTGTGCGGGATCATGTTGCGCCCACATCCGGATTAATCGAACAGATACTTAATTCTCTATCAAATGATCTTGACACTCCTTCGGTGGTTGAAGCACTCAATGAATGGGCTGATGTATCTCTGACGGATTCGACCGGAGGCGACTCGCACCAATTGAAAGTTGTTTTAGAAAACCTACTGGGCTATAAATCTTAACAAGTTAGCGTCAGGGTACTTAGAGATATTTTCTGATAATTCCTTTTTCACTAATCTTCTTGGTGGCGTCGAAGGTATTTTTCGAACTCTTTAGCGATAGTTTCACCGGAGGCTTCAGGGAGTTCGGCTGCATCTTTGCTCGCCTCAAGTGATTTTACATAGTCAGCCACATCAACATCTTCAGATGCTAATTGTGTTACAGATTCTTCCCATGTTTGAGCTTGTTCTGATAAGTCGCCAAGTGGTATTGAAATTCCTAAGTAATCTTCTATAGATTGAATCAGAGCAAGGGACGCTTTCGGTGATGGGGCATTAGGTGCATAGTGCGGCACTGAGGCCCATAATGAGAGCGACTCGATTCCGCGTTTGGTACAACCATCTTGGATAGCACCAATGATTCCAGTTGGTCCTTGATAGGTTGATGGCTGTAAATCTAGGCGGGCCCCGACAGAGGGATTGGCTGTTGTCGCAATGATTTTAATAGGTCGAGTGTGAGGTGAATCTGAGAGCATCGCCCCAACGGTAATAATCATTGAAGTTTCCAAATCATCTGCAATGTCTAGAATTTCACGAGTGAAGGATTTCCATCGCATTGAAGGTTCAACTCCAGTAACAATGATTAAATCTCTTTTCATTGAGGGAGTGCATAAACCAAATATCTGTGTTCCAGGCCATGTAATCTCTCGTTGCATCGATTCATTTACCCTGACTTGTGGACGACTCACTTGATAGTCATAGAATTCTTCGGAATCTACTTGGGCGATTAGTACGGGGACGATTTCATCATCTGATTGTGTCCATGCTGATAGAAGATGATCCAATGCACCAGTAGCTGCCTCAGCACCATCATTCCATCCAGAAAATGCAATGAGCATTACGGGATCACGCAGGCTGGGTATCTGAAAAATCTCCACGAAAGTAACCTTACGGTAACCTTGTCCAAGTGAACACGCGAAAGTTGGCCCATCCTCAAGGTTTGTTGCGGGAAGCCCTATTAAACCGTGTAGTAATAGCCGATGGTGCGATGGGAACAATGCTTCAGGAAGCAGACCCTTCACTAGAAGATTTCCAAAACCATGAGGGTTGCAATGAAATTTTAAACGTTAGCCGTCCAGATATTGTTCGCTCCGTTCACGAGGCCTATCTGGAAATAGGTGTCGATGCCATTGAGACAAATACTTTTGGCGCCAATTGGGCAAATCTTGCTGAATATGGAATAGAAGATCGAATTTATGAACTGGCGTATGCCGGGGGAAAGATTGCCCGCGAAGTTGCTGACTCCTTTTCAACATCTGATAAACCACGATTTGTTCTTGGCTCCTTAGGACCTGGAACGAAGCTTCCGAGCCTAGGTCACACTACCTATGAAAAGTTAAAGGATGCTTATTACTTAGCCTCGAAAGGCTTAACCGATAGTGGTAGTGATGCATTACTTATAGAAACTTCACAGGACTTATTGCAAGTTAAGGCAGCAGTTAATGGCGCGCGAAGAGCCATACAGGAATCAAGTCGTGATGTAGTTCTAATTGCACATGTAACTGTTGAGACAACAGGAACAATGTTAGTTGGATCGGAAATAGGCGCAGCCCTAAATGCTTTGCAACCTTTGGGAATCGATCTAATCGGTCTCAACTGTGCCACAGGGCCAGCAGAAATGTCGG
>JBEDES010000020.1:0-13273 GCA_041175545.1 Actinomycetota bacterium | reverse complement strand
AGCATGATCAAAATATCTTGCCTATTGGGGTCGCCAAGGGCATTAAAAACTAATGAGCAATCCCTAGCAACTTTTCGAACCTGATTTTCCGTAACCATAAGATAAGGGTATCAACCCGTCGATACTCGTCAACCGAATCCGAATTGAACTTTTGGAAGTTGTTACAAGTTGATTAATCTTTGGGGGCGAAATTGAGGGCAATTGAACATTTTGAGCATAAATTCACGCACAAGAATGTCGTCTCCGGCTTATAGGGCGACTCTTCTTTATTTTTATAGTTGGTGAACTAAATTTACGCTTACTTTGCTCAAGAATGTTTGTACAAGTTGTTACATAACCTGTCGCAAACAACTTCGCACATAGTCAAAAGTTTATTTCAAAAGTTTTTTGGCAGCTTCCGTCAGCGAGTAGAAAGCCCATTTACCTCGCTGTGATCTATCAAGCAATCCTGCATCCACCAAGATCTTGAGATGGTGACTGACAGTACTTTGAGCCAAACCTGTTTCAGGCGTCAGATCACAAACGCATGCTTCCGCGTTTTCGCCTGCGGCAACTGCCATAATCAAACTCAGACGTGTCTCATCACCTAGCGCCTTGTACTGCTCGGCCAGTTTGGGAATTGCTCGTGGAGAGCGAGTTAGGGTCAGAGTCTTAGCCACGCCATCAGCATACATTGACATTCTTCGATATGAGCGTATTCTTTACATATCGAAATTCATCAATATGAGGAGGAAAATCATGGCTGACATAACACTTGAATCAAAAGAGGCTTGCTGTTCAACTGGATCTCAAGAGCAGGATTGCTGCGCAACAGAATCAGCTTCTTCTTGCTGCTCGACGGATTCCGCAAGCTGCTGCTAGGTAATTTCCATGTCGACCCCAGTATCAATGAGCGCCAAGGACACCAGGCAAGCGAGCTGGCTAAAGCTCTTTGCAATACTGGCCTCCTGGTACTTTCTTTACTGGGGAAATGACAAAATCTGGAACTGGTTACTCTTTAGCGCACTGCCTCTTGATGAGAGTTCAAAAGTTGGCGAATCGGTTCGTTTCTTCTTTTATGATTCAATAAAGATCTTACTTTTGCTAGTCGGCATTACCTTTGTCGTCACAATGTTGCGATCATTTATTACCATTGAACGGACCCGTGCATTCCTTGGGGGCAAGCGCCAAGGTGTTGGTAATCTCATGGCGGCATCCGCCGGAGTTGTAACTCCCTTCTGCTCTTGTAGTGCGGTCCCTGTTTTCGTGGGCTTTCTCTCTTCTGGAGTCCCAATCGGAGTCACCCTAAGTTTTCTCATCGCAAGTCCCTTAATTAATGAGATAGCAATAGGACTGCTTTTCACGATGTTTGGTTTCAAAATTGCGCTGATATATTTATTTTCAGGGCTAACAATCGCGATTATTGCCGGTATGGTTTTAGGAAAAATGAAAGTCGAG
The DNA here is from genome assembly GCA_041175545.1 of Actinomycetota bacterium. Lineage (GTDB taxonomy): Bacteria > Actinomycetota > Actinomycetes > Nanopelagicales > Nanopelagicaceae > Planktophila. The sequence goes on along the minus strand of JBEDES010000020.1, from coordinate 11,836 downwards.
CGTTGGGTTGAGCCATTTGTTTATGCCAACAAAATGAATTCACAGACTGAGTTTGCATCTCCACATTACACACTTCGGGATCGCATGAATATGGGCGCAGAGGAATCTCTGGCAATTTTGAAGAAAATATGGATGTACTTATTTATTGGAATTGCCATCGGAGCAATCATTCACGGGTGGGCCCCAACACAATTCTTTGCAGATTATGCTGGCCCAGACAATCCCTTTGCGGTGCTGATTGCTGTAATGGTGGGTATTCCGCTTTACTCAAATGCTGCGGGCGTCATGCCAATTGTGCAAGCCCTTTATGACAAGGGACTTCCGATGGGGACACTTCTTGCTTTTATGATGGCAGTCGTTGCGCTGAGCCTTCCCGAAATAATCCTTCTTCGCAGAGTCCTACGTCCCAAGCTTCTGGCAACCTATGTTGGGATTGTTGGAGCTGGAATCATCTTTGTTGGTTATTTATTTAATGCAATTCTAAATTAAGGAGAGAATCATGGAAATCAAAGTACTAGGACCAGGATGCAAAAACTGCGTCACCCTTGATCGAATTGCACACGAAGTTGTTCGAGAGTTGGGAATATCCGCGACTTTCGAAAAGGTAGAGGATTACGCGGCCATTGCATCTTATGGTGTTATGAGTACACCTGCGCTTGTGGTCAATGGAAATGTTGTACTTTCCGGTCGAGTACCGACTCCGCGACATTTAAAGGAGATTCTGGAGTCTATCTAAATCGCTAAAGAAGCCTTTGCGTAGATAACATCTTGCAGGTTCATACAACCTTACATGGGCAATTTCGTGGGCCATTGCCGTTTTTCTACCCAAAAATCAAGTCTTCCGGCTTATAGGGCGACTCTTTCTTTCTATTGATTATGAATATAGCCTGAAGCTATGCGCATTTTTATCTCAACATTTCTTATTGTAATCGGAGCACTTGCCATTATCTCTGGTGAATCTGATGATTCTCCATTTTCCAATACTCTAAATTAGTTTCCACACCCCGCTCGTTGCGGTCTTTGAATCAATAAGGATCTTTGATCCTGCAGCAGGTGTACCGAATAGAGTCTCTGAAATCTGATACCCAAGACTTCCAACATCAATCACAGTAGAAGTTCCTTTTCGGGAGATGAAGACCAGAATGGTTTCTCTCTTCGACTCCCGCAAATAAGCCAAATGATCCTCTTCCACCGCGACCCATCTGAGACCACCTTCAACGAGAGCGTGGTTCTTTTTGCGTATTGCGATCAAATCTTTAATTGATGCGTGAAAGTCAGTATCCCAACCGCTTCTATCTTCCCAATTGATGGTCCGGCGGGCATCTTCTCCCCAAGAACCTTCAAGCCCAATTTCATCTCCGGCGAATATGGAGGGAACGCCCGGATAGGTCATCAACATAGTCATGGCGGCTAAATGCGCATCTCGATCTCCAAGAACAACTGTTCTAAATCTGGCGGTGTCATGTGAATCCAAAATCAGCATGCTCGCAGTCAGTGACCTCCAAGGAATGGATGAGTTGAACTCTTTCATGGATTCGACAAGTTGAATTCCATTTATTTTCGGCATAGAGAAGGGAAGCCCCTGGAAGCCGCCAGTAATTTCTGGGTTTCGATTCATCCAGTTCCAAAATGGTCGCAAAAATCCCTGGTAGTTCATCGCGCCTTGCCAGCCGAGACCGTTTAAGTCACTCGCGAAGAAATCTCCATTTTCAGCAACCAACCAGGTATCTGAATTAACCTCATGCATGGCCGCACGGATTCCCTGCATCACTTCGAGATGGTGATTTTCCGCTCCTTGGACGCCGGTCATATTACCCACATCAATGCGCCAGCCAGCCATTCCAAATTTTGGCGAAAGCCACTTCCTCACAATGGAGTTCTTTCCTTCGTAGACCACTTTGCGGAGTTCTTTTGATGAATAATTAAGTTTTGGAAGTGAAGCTAGTCCAAACCAGCCAACATAACCCCACTTAATTGATTTGTCCCAATAGAAGTAAGAATGTTCCTTAGCGTTCTTACTTTTCTTAGCGGCCGCAAGCCAAGCGTGACCCTCTCCACAATGATTCGAGGTTAAATCTCCCAAGATTCGAATGTTTTTATCGCGCGCTTTCTCAATCAAAGATTTAAAAGCTTCATCGCCGCCAAGAATCGGATCGACAACGTCAAAACTTGTAGCGTCATATCGATGGTTTGATCGTCCTGGAAATATAGGCGTGAGGTAAATTCCGTCGATACCTAAATCATGGAGATAGCTCAACTTATCTTCGATGCCCCACAGATCTCCCCCATAAAGCTCTTGGCCGGTGAACTTGCCACGCCCTCTCGGAGGAAGATTCCACTCACGCGGAAACGCCCAGTCGGGCTTGATATTTACTTTGCCCGACTTTGCGAATCGATCAGGAAATATTTGATAGAAAACAGATTTCTTGATCCAATGTGGATTCTCGGGAATTGCCACAATCTGAAAATCGTTATTGCTGTGCACATCATGATCAGATAAACCACGTGCATTAAGCCATTCGAATTTCCCTTCACCGACAAAAACAAAGCGATAGACAGTGTGGATATTTATGACTCTTATCTTTACTTGAAGCCAGACCTCGCTACCATTCCTGTTTTTTTCCTCTAGTTTAAAGATCCGAGGCTCTGCGTCTTCGTAGAGACGAATATAAGCTTCCTCGAAAATATAGCTGCGAGGTACACGTACCTTGAGAGTCACAGTATCGCCCAGATTTGGCGCGCTATTGCTGACATATAAATCGCTTCCATCGTGATGTGGAATGACACCAGCAATTTGCTTACTCTTCACGATCTCTCCTCACTTGGGCAACGGTCTCCCGTGCCATATATACACCAGTCCATAATTGACCCACCGTAGGCTTTGATTTATCACCGGAGATGACTTCAACCATCAATTTTCCGCAAGATTTAGCCATCTCATAAGCGTCATACACAATCGTGGAAATCGAAGGGGAAATTGACTCAGCCTGCGATTCCAGCATATTGAGACCGATCAGTGAAACCTCTTCCGGAATCAAAATCCCCTTGCTTTCAGCTGATTCAACAAAACCTAGTGTCGCTACATCGAGTAACGAAATAACTCCCGTTACTTGCGGATGGCGCTCCTTGAGGATTCTCGCAGCTTCACCGCCGCCTTCAAAAGTATTCTGAGTCGGAATGAGATAGAGATTTAACTTGAGTTCTTTTGCAATCTTTCTTAGGTGGGGACGAATGACCTTGCCATACAAAATCACGCCAATCTCGCTATGTCCAAGCTCTTTCAGTTTCTCCAACGCCAGTCGATCTCTGCCATCGAAATCTCGATCGACATAGTTATAATCAAAGCCAACATCTGTTCTACCTAACACCACAAATGGCACATTTTCGCTATTGAGAAGATGGACGCGCTGATCATTCTCACTAACATTCATTAAGATAACGCCACCAGAAATATTGGTTTTCAAAAGAAGCTTAATATCTGAATCTGCATTTTCAGATACTGGCCAGATAACGCTGTGAAAACCAGATTCGTCGACGCCGTCGACGACCCCTTCAACAAGAGTTCCGATAATTTGTGAAGTTCGCTCTTTAAAGAGGTTTGAAATCATCATCGTGACTAATCGTGGAGTTCCGCCTGCAAGCGCTGCCGCAGCATAATTGGACTTATAGCCGGATTTATCAATCGCGGCTAATACACGCTTCTTAGTTGCCTCACTGATCGGCCTCTTGCCTGAGAGCACGTAGGAGACCGTACTTTCGGAGACTCGGGCGAGCTTGGCCACATCTGCACGTGTTGTCATTTTCGCCCCCTCCTTTTTCTCGAGCATTTGCTAGAAAAAACTATTGACTCGCGCCGATCACCTGAGTAGATTACCGCATTATCGACGCGCGTCGATGATTGAGCGAATTAAGGGGAAGTAATGAGAAAGCATCGTTTGGGAGTAGGCCTCTTGAGCGCTGCGTTATTGGTTTTCGGATCAATCGCGCCGGCACAAGCGGCAGGATCGCTAACAATTTGGGTTAATTCTGGAGAAGAAGCTGCCTACAAAGCTGCTGCTAGTGACTGGGCTGAGAAAAATGGCGTAAGGGTTACCGTGCTCGCTAAGTGCGGTCTTGGTGACTGTGGATTGAGCAAACTAGGTCCTGCTGGCGCCGGACCGGATTTATTTGTTGCCACACATGACAACACTGGCACATTGGTGAAGTCAGGCGTTGTTACATCCCTGAGCACAGTCATCGATAGGAATGCCTATCCCGCAGCCGCTGTTCAAGGAGTGAGCTTTAACTACGGTACATGGGGTATTCCAATTTCAATCAGCAATATCGCCTTGGCAACAAACCTTGCTTTGGTTCCAAATGGTGCACCAAAGACGTGGTCAGAATTAGAGAGCACCTCCACCAAGCTCATCGGATCTGGTAAAGCAGAAGTCGGTATTGTTACTCATATCGATGGCTACTTTATGCAGCCATTCTTCGATTCCGTGGGTGGATATGTATTCTCGAATAAGAATGGAAAGTACACAAGCACTCGAAATGTTGGACTTTATTCAAAAGATCTAGCTAAGAATGCTTCACTCATGGATAAGTGGTTAGCGGCAAAGTTGTTCGACAAGAGCAATACATACGATGCATCAAACTTCACAAATGGTAAGGCTCCGTATTCAATCGTTGGGCCTTGGTCTCTCGCAGGTCTCGATAAAGCCGGCATTAAGTACGACATCTCCGCTGTTCCATCAGTCAATGGAGGATCAGCTCGAGCATTCAGCGGTGTCTCTGCCATGTATATGAATCGATTCTCAAAGAATAAGTTTATTGCTAAGCAATTCCTTACCGAAGTTGTACAAACTAAGGCATTTAGCAAAGCGATTACCAATGCAAATAACAGCTTCCCAGCGAACCTTGAAGCTGCAGCAGCTGTAGATAAGAACAGCGCAGCTGGAAAGATGGGCGCATATGGTGCGATCTGTATTCCAATGCCAAACGTTGCTGAAATGAATAGCGTTTGGACGTATTGGAATGGAGCTTTTGCTGATTGGGCTGCTGGAAAGTCCAAGTTTGGCGAGGCTATGAAGACAGCTTCCAAGAACCTTAATTCGGCTCTCGGAAACTAAACCTCCAAGGGATGAGAGACCCCGGCCGCCGCAAGCGAGCTTGCCGGGGTCTCTCACTTGATTATTTATTGAACTATTCACAAGAAGGGCGGGATTGATGAGAATCAGCGATAAGGGTCGTAAGAGGGCTCAGCTCTCTCTGATCTCTACACTCTCACTTCTGTTAGCTGCAGGGGGCATAAAGCTTCTCCTCGATAAGTCTTGGTTTCTCGGTGCATTCACACTGATTTCTGCGTTGCTTTGTGCACGCATCTACACGTCAGAGAAGCACATTCCAGGAAAGTATCTACTTCCGGGGGTGATCCTTCTGATTTTTTTCCACATCTATCCAGCGCTCTACTCTGGTCAAGTTGCCTTTACTAATGATTCAAACGGTCATCAATTGACGAAGAGTCAAGCGATTGACGCAATAATCGAAGATTCTCGAATTCCAATTGAAAATCAAAGCCTTACTCGATACTTTGCGGCAACTCAAAAATCAACCGGTGAAATATTTGCAGTTTTTGAATATTCAAATAAAGGTTTCTGGGCAGGAAATAGTGAGACTGTTTTTCCGCTATACAAAAGTGATTTGCGGCTAGATCTCAATGGTGAAATCAGCAACATTAGAGAATTTGAATTGATATCACCGTCGAGTTATTCCGAAATATCTGATCTACTTCAAGCGATGCAGATCCGACTACCTTCGCAAGAAGTGCTGATCCCAAGTGATTTTGAGTATCTAGAAGCTTTCGTGCCTGGTTTGGTCTACTTTCCTGAAGCAGATGAAATCCATGAGATTTCAACAGGAACAATATATGGGCCGAATGATAACGGTCAGATGGTTAGCGCAGCCGGCGAAGTTCTCTATCCCGGCTGGAAGGCGAATATTGGATTTAAAAATTTCTCTTCAATTGTCACTAATCCAGAAGTTCGACGACCTTTGCTCGCTGTCCTCTCTTGGACTTTCGTAAATGCATTTATATCCGTTGTATTGGCATTTTTGATGGGGCTAACTCTTGCTTTGATTTTCAATTTTCCTGCATTTAAGAGTAAGCGCATCTATCGGACTATTTTCATTACCCCGCTAGCAATTCCGAGCGTTCTCTCAGTTCTTGTTTGGGCAGGTTTATTCCAAACATCCAACGGCGTAATCAACCGACTCTTTCACAGTGAAATACCCTGGCTTACTGATGCCACTTGGGCTCGGATTGCAATCTTAATAGTTGAACTTTGGATTTCCTTCCCGTATATGTTCCTGATTACCACAGGCGCGATTCAGGCTATTCCGGGTGAGATCATTGAAGCCGCTGAGATTGATGGGGCCACTCCATTCAAGTCATTCACGCAAATCAAATTGCCACTCGTCTTGCGCACCGTTGCGCCCTTACTCATAGCTTCAGGTGCTATGGCACTAAACAATTTTGGTGTCATCTATCTCCTCACAGGTGGCGGACCAACTTTCAGTAATTCAAATGGCAACGCTGGTGCGACAGACATCCTCATTTCGTATACCTATAAATTGGCCTTCAATGGGCAAGAAGGAAACAATTACGGATTGGCAAGTGCGCTATCAATCCTCAATTTTGTTCTTGTCGGCATTATGTCGATTTATGGCTTGAAACGTATTAAGACCATGGAAGGGATTAATTAAATGGCATTAATCTCCAAGAAGAGTGCTCGATTCTGGCTCACAAAAGTTCTCTGGCGTCACATCGTTGGAATAGCGGTTCTCACCTTTGCTCTCTTTCCACTTGCCTGGATGATCTCCGCTGCGTTTGATGTCACTGGCCAATTAAGTACTCAAAAATTGATTCCAACCTTCAGGGGATTAGATAATTTCAAGTCACTCTTTTCAAATGAAGAGAAGCCTTATGTCACTTGGGTGCGTAATTCACTTGTGGTTGCGGTATCTGCCGCATCACTGCAACTCGTTATTGGGGCGACTGCTGCTTATTCCCTGAGCCGGCATAAATTCAAAGGCCGCAAAATTACACTCAACACAATTTTGATTGTGCAAATGTTTCCACAGCTACTGGCCGCCACCACACTCTTTCTCATAATCAATTCGCTAGGACAGAGCTTCTCTTCGCTCGGCTTGGGGCATCAACTCCCCTTAATCCTTATCTTTGGCGGTGGGGCCTTAGGTGTAAATACATGGATGTTAAAAAGTTTTTTTGACACAATCCCAAGCGAGATTGATGAAGCTGCAAAGATCGATGGCGCAAGCCACGGTGTCATCTTCGCTCGGATTGTCGTTCCACTAGCAACTCCAGTATTTGTAGTGATATTTCTTCTCTCATTTATTGGCGTTCTCAACGAGTACCTCATTACCTCTGTCATTTTGGGGCTCGATGGGCCGAAGATGACGATTGCTGTCGGATTACAGCAATTCATCTACGGGTCGTACGCAAAGAACTGGGGTCCATTCACGGCCGGAGCTCTCTTGGCAACAATTCCAGTACTCACTCTTTTCATGGTGCTTCAAAAGTATCTGGTAACCGGACTTGTCTCTGGTTCAACGAAGGGATAATTCATTTGAAAGATGTAGAAGAATTTCAAGTCCGAGGAGTACCTGGAAAGGTCTTCAAGGTTAGATTTGGGGATCGCACTGTTGATTTTTGGGCGCCATCAAAGCCAGGGAGTCATCTCCTGGTGGCACATGATGGGCAGAACATTCTTGATAAACGGAATATTGGAATCAACCCACATCAGCGAGCAACTTGGGAGTTAGCCCAGTCTGGAATTCGAATAGCAGAGAAACACAATTTAACTCCCCCCACTGTCATGTGCGTCTATCACACTCCATACTCACAAGATCCACTGGGGCGCTTAAAGGAGTACACCCCTGCCAGCTTCATGAACATGAAAGAGAATTGGATGATTGAAAACTACGGTCTATGGAAAGGATCAGTAGACGAATTCATATCCGATCTCAAGGCTGATGAACTACTTGAGGCAATCACGGGTGTGATTGTTCCCGAGATTTCAAAGAGGATAGGCCATGCATTCAATCCCGAAAAAACGGCAATTGTTGGCGCAAGCATGGGAGGCCTTGCCTCAATCTATGGTGTCATTCGCCATCCAGAGTTCTTCCACTCCGCACTGAGCTTTTCACCGCACTGGGTAATTGGAGGGAAGCCTCTCGCAGAGAAGATGATGGGCGACTTTCCTGCTCCAGGCAAACATAAATTATGGATGAGTCGCGGAACTAAGGGCCTAGATGCCAAGTATGAATCCGCACAACAACTAGCTGATCGGGTTATCCAAGGTCGGGGCTATCGAAAAGGAACCAATTTGAGGACCGAAGTACTCAATAGAGGTGCGCACTCGAATGCAACATGGGCGAGATATGCACCTGAAGCGCTCGATTTCTGGATGAGAGAGGAAAAGTAATGAAGAAACACGTTGTTTTTGCCGGAGATAGCATCACTCACGGAGGCCCTTGGCAATATTGGTTGCCGAATCACTATGTAACCAACTTTGCCTTTCCAGGCCACACTACCTCCGACCTCGATCAACTTATCCCAGCTATCGCACAGTCTCAACCAGAAATTCTGATAGTAATGATTGGAACGAATGACTTTGGCAAGCATCGATTACCTGAAGGCGAGGTAATTAGAAACATTTTGGCACTTGCAGGAAAAATTAAGGAAATTCTCCCGCAAACTCCAGTTATCTGGAGTTCACTTACCCCAAGAAGCGATGAATTTTCAGAGAGTATGTTAGTTGTAAACGAAGCTATCCGACCTGGTTTGGAAAAACTTGGATTTACTTTCCACGATATCTATCCAATATTAAAGGACCGCCATGAGAATAGATTAGAGGTTATGTATTGCGAAGACCCAGATACTTTCGGCTTGCATTTGAATAGTAAGGGATACGAAAAATGGTTTGAATATTTACATCCTCTGCTCAATGAACAACTCTCCAAGATCTAAGAATCCCCTACTAAAGAAAATCGGGAATGATGAAGAAATTAATTGTTTCAATAACCGGAGTGGCAGTCATTGCTCTCAACGCATTTGTCTTTTATGCTGCACAAGGTGCATCCACACCTAAGTCAGTCTCCACTGCAAGCGCTGTTAAAACAGCTAAGTGGAATCCGACTGTGAAAATCACATACGGGAAGACTTCAATCATGATGGAGCCAACTGGCATTCCGAATCATGTACGTGATAAGTACTACGCGGTGCCGATCTCACAAGATGTAGTTGTTCCGGATTCCACAACAGCAAAGATAGTCAAAGACCCAACTAAAGCTCAGTCCTACAAATTCACCATTCCAACCACCCCTAAATACACATCTGCGGTAACCGCAACCTCGCTGGGATCAATTGGTGTCATGATCTCAGGTGCTGTTATTTATAACCCTTTTGAAGGCGATAACAAGACCGTAGCCATGGCCAATAACTTCACAATCACTAACTCCCAAGGAATTACCGCGTCCTTTGTAGATAAGTGCGCTGGCCACCCGATTCCAGATTCGGGTGCTTATCACTATCACGGACTATCCACCTGCGTGACAGCCAAGGTGGATAAGGTGGCAAAACCTTCACATGTGATCGGTTTCGCACTTGATGGCTTTCCGATTTATGGAGATCGAGATATTAATGGCAAGCAAATTACGGCCAAGAATCTAGATCAGTGCAATGGGATTAATAGTGCAACGCCTGAATTTCCCAAGGGTATCTATCACTACGTGCTTCTGGGCACAGCTGATGCTCGTTCATCAATCGCCTGCTTCCACGGAAAGGTAGATGCAAGCCAGATCCAAGCCATGCCGCCTATGGGTGGTGGTCAGATGCCGATGCCTGATACCGCTGCAGCAGCAAAGAAACTTGGAATAACAGAGGATGCACTTAAGGCAGCCTTTGGAACAACGATGCCACCGGATATCGCTGCAGCAGCCAAGAATTTAGGAATTACCGAAGCTGCATTGAGGGCAGCTTTGGGTATTTAACTATGAAGATAACTGTAGGAAAAAGCAAGGTTGGAAAAGTATTACTAAGAGTTTTAGCTGGATTTCTATCCTTACTTCTCCTATCTATGGGCGTTGTTGTAGCTATCTATGAATCTCGCACGGTCGCTGTTCCTGCTTCCACATCCACTGCACCAGAAATTAACACATATCGCGTTGTTGGGACTGGGCAAAATACCTTTTGGGATGCTCAAGGAAATGAGATTTCTCAACCTGCCGTAGGCTCGTTACTTTTTGGTCAGAATGCTCAAAATCCGGGTAACAATCCTTCCTATAAAGATAATGGCGATGGAACTATCACTGATCTCGTATCGGGACTTCAGTGGACTAAGACATTAGATTTGAATGGCGATGGAAAAATTAATGCTTCTGACCAAATGACGGTCGGCAAGGCCCTGGAGAGCGCCTCGAAAGTAACGGTGGGCGGATATAGCGACTGGCGGATTCCAACTCTTAAAGAGGCATACTCATTGATCAACTTTAATGGCGTAGATATCGGACTGGCATCCGAGCTACCAACTTCACCCAAGCCATATATAGATACTAACTATTTCGAATTTGGTTATGGGGATTTAACTATTGGGGACCGTCTCATTGATGCCCATATCGTTACTTCAACTTTCTATACGGATAAAGTGTATAAATATCTCCAGGCAATGTTCGGAGTCAATTTTGCCGATGGCAGAATCAAGGGATATCCGACTGCAATCGGAATGAATGGAATTAAGACTCCTAAGTTCTATATTTATTATGTTCGTGGAGCCAAGAACTATGGCGTCAATAACTTTGTTGAGAACCAGGACGGCACAGTTACTGATAAGGCAACCTCACTCATGTGGAGTCAAAGTGACAGCCTCCAAAGCATGGATTGGGTAAAAGCCCTTCAGTGGGTGCAACAAAAGAACAAAGAAAATTACCTGGGACATTCGGACTGGCGCTTGCCAGATGTGAAAGAACTTCAAGGAATAGTTGATTACTCTAAATCTCCAAGCCAGACCAACACTGCATCAATCGATTCAGTGTTTAATTCAACAGAAATCACGAATGAAGCTGGGCAGCGTGACTGGCCATGGTATTGGTCTTCAACTACTCATGTGGAAACCGATCCAAGGACAGGATTAGATATCGGAAAAAGCGCCGCCTATATCTGTTTCGGTCGTGCAACAGGAAAGCAATTTGGAATGTGGCTAGATGTTCATGGCGCCGGTGCCCAGCGGACTGATTCGAAGGTCGTCGAGACAAAGCAATCGATGATCGGGCAGGCTCCTCAAGGTGATGCCACTCGCATCGCTAACTTTGTGCGCCTGGTCCGTTCACTCTAGATTTTGGGATCCTCAAACGCTGCGATTTCTCACTATCCGGCTTATAGGGCTTCTTCTACACTTATCGCATGAAATCTATGACGTGTAACCAACTTGGCGGTGCTTGCGAGCAAGTTTTTTCCGGTGAAACTTTTGAAGACTTAGCCGCTCAAAGCCAGCAACATGGAAAAGAAATGTTCGGTGGGAATGATGGTCCACATATGGCTGCGATGGGTGCCATGATGGAGCTCATGAAGTCTGGTGAAATGAATTCTTGGATGGCCGCACGTAAGGCTGAGTTTGATGCTCTCTAATCCCTTGGCTTATAGAGCAACTCTTCTCTTTCTATTATGATTTAGGTGTGCACAATATTCTTGAGATGCCCGTAGCCGATGTTTACGTTCATTATGTAAATAAGGTCGAACGCAAAAATCGCACCGAAGCAGAGCTCATCCAGGTAATCA
>JBEDES010000019.1:0-13579 GCA_041175545.1 Actinomycetota bacterium | reverse complement strand
TTCCAACTTCGTCGCGAGCTGCAACGCCTGGATCGTATGACTTAACGAAGTTCGCTAAGGCACCCTGAATCTCTTCAGGATTGATCTTTAGGTCTGCCATCTGTTTCTCCCTTTATTTGCTTCCGACCAGAGCACGTGCGGCTCCAGCCAAACGATTAGAAATTGATCCATCAACGATTTCATCTGCGAACTTCACTGAAACTCCCCCAATGACATGAGGATCGATTTCAATATTTATCCGAACAGGCTGTCCTACCTTGCTAGTTAAAGCAGTTGCCAAACGTGTTTGCTGATCTTGAGTTATTGGTGCTGCAACCTTAACCAGAGCGATTACTCGATTACGGCGCGCCGCCAAAGCCCATTGATAATCTGCAAAAGTAGCTTCGATGCTGCGCCCACGCCAAGAGTTGACCATGTTAGAGAGCAGTTTTGAAGTTGAATCTGATGCATTCTTTAAAATCTCTTGTGCAAGTTTTGATTTTGCTTGAACTGCATCTGACTTAAACGCTTTACGTAGTTCGGAAGAGTTTGTTATGGCATTGAAAACCACGAAAATCTCTTCTTCAACTCGGTCTAGTTCACCAGAGATATTGGCTGCTGATGCCTCCGCTTCAATTGCCAATTGCTCAACAACTTGTACTAAATCTTTAGCTCCAGACCAACGTAGCGCTGAAATCTCGGTCAATAGACCAAGAGCAGGCGCTCCCACCTTTGAAGCTAAAAGATCTTTTACAAACACACTCTTTGACTGTGCATCACGAGATGGATCAGTCAGTGCGCGGCGAACTGAGATGTTAGAACCTAAAACATCTGTAATGAAGAAAAGTTCAGAGCTCAATGTTGACGCGGCTTTTGCATCAACACCCTTTACTGCAGCATCAAGAGCCATGCGTGCAGCAACAAGTGAGGCCCTACTGCTGCCTCCGAGATGAGCTCTCATTTTTCTTACCTTTCTTACTTGTTAAGTCTTACTTTGACTTTTCTAGATCTTCAAGAAAGCGATCAACTATTCGTGATTGACGCGCTTGATCATCAAGTGCTTCTCCCACAATCTTTGATGCCAGCTCAACAGCTAACGCACCAACTTCATTGCGAAGTGATGTAACTGCTTGTTGACGCTCTGCCTCAATCGATGCATGAGCAGATGCAGTAATGCGAGCTGCTTCTTCTTGCGCCTTTGCGCGAAGCTCTTCGATTATTGCAGCGCCCTGAACTCGAGCTTCTTCGCGAAGTGCTTGAGACTCAGACTGTGCCTTTGAAAGTTGCTCCTTGTACTGAACAAGTGCATCAGCAGCTTCTGCCTGTGCTTTTTCAGCACGTTCCATGCCACCTTGAATTGCTTCAGTGCGAGCTTTGAATGCCTTCTCGAACATAGGAACTACTTTTTTCAGCATTACAAAGTAGAGAAGTCCGAAGGCGACAAAGCCGACGACTATTTCTGCTGAGTGCGGCAAAAGAGGGTTAGGTGCACCTTCTGCTGCAAGCAATGTATATGACATCTGAATTCCTCTAGTTAGTTATCGATGATTTATTAGAGAACGAATGCGAGTACGAGACCGAATAGAGCCAAAGCTTCTGCCATAGCAAATCCAAGAAATGCGATTGGCTGTAGAACGCTACGTGCCTCTGGTTGGCGAGCTACACCGTTGATGTATGCCGCGAAGATCATTCCCACTGCTAGTCCTGGTCCAATTGCTGCAAGACCGTAACCGACGAGGTTGAGTGTGCCTGTCATTTTTCTTACCTTTCCGTTGGTATTTCTGTTTGGTGGTTGTAGTGCTATTTCCTTGCTGAGTTAGTGCTCATCGGCTAAAGCACCACCGATGTAAAGCGCAGTCAGCAAGGTAAAGATGTACGCCTGCAGACATTGAACTAAAAATTCGAAGAAAGTGATTGCAATACCAAATGCAAAAGCAAATGGGCTCACAAGCTTCAACCCGATCGCACCTTGCAGAAGGTGTTCTCCCCCAAGGATAAAAATCATGAGCAGGAGGTGACCAGCAAACATATTTGCAAATAAACGAAGTGAAATCGTGAGCGGGCGAACGATTAGGTAAGTCGCGATTTCAATTGGAGTAAGCAAAATGTATACAGGCTTTGGAACACCAGGCATGAAAAGAATGTCTTTGATGTATTTAAAGATTCCGTGGTGGCGAATTCCAACATAGTGGAAAACTCCAAAAGTTATGATGCCAAGAACATAGGCAAAGCTGATGCGTGACATCGTTGGGAATTGGATTAGTGGAACAATTCCAAAAATATTATTTGTCAGGATAAATACAAAGAGAGTGAATAGGTAAGGAACAAAGCGCATGAATTCATGCCCAATAATGTCTTTACCTAAATCATTGCGAACATAGGCATAAACCGACTCTCCAGCAAATTGAAGCTTTGAAGGAACAATTGATGCCTTGCGAGATGCTGCGATGAAGAAAATTGAAATGATGATTACTGAAAAAATTACTAGAAAAATTGGCTTTGTTGTGAATTCGTTATCCCCAAAAATAGGAGGCAAAACAAAGTCTTTACTACTTGGGGGAATAAACTCGCCGCCTTCTGCACGAAAGCTAAACATCGAGCGCACGAAGACTCCTCATGAATTATCGAAGGATTAAAGCTGGGATGAAGGGATGGGGATAATCTCTTCGGGTCGTACCCTATTGTTTAAAACGGCGTTGTGAGAAATCGAAAACCTGTGAATAAAGGTCAAATTGGTCACCCTTCGCGACCAAACCTGAGCCAGACCAGATAAAGAGCAGCGCCCATGCCGAGTAGAAGGCCGATTGGCAAGAAATAGCCAGTGACCAGCCATTTATCCAGACCCCAGCCGATCCCTCCCCAGAACAATGGTCCAGAGATTAGGTATCCAAGAATTGTCCAAGCGGCGCCCTCATTGATACGACTCATTTTTCTCCTTCAGACTCATTGCCGGAGTTAGAACTGCTCGCACCGGGTAGGGGTAAATGTATGCGCAATTTCGTATAACTCGCAATCTCACCGCCTAGCCAACTGAGCGTGAGAAGTATTGCGGTCACACCAAAACTTGTCCGATTAATGCTCTCTCTATCTGTAAATGTGGTCAGAAGCCAAAGAAAAACTCCTACAAACAACAGCTTGGTTGTATATGAAAACAGAGCCAAACCCATTGTAGAAATTGGATCTAAATTTCTGGAAACTCGAGAAACAAGAATAGTTATCGTAAAGAAAATTACAACAATAAACTGAGCAAGTAGCGCTCCTAGAAACCCGGGTGTTCCGGCGATAATTGCAGATAGTCCCATTGCTGCCATACCCGTTAAAGCTGTAGGAATTACTGCTCCTCGTAGAAGAGAGAGCTCAACATTTTCTTGTGTCATTTAATAGCCATCACAGTTTTCTTCCCGCTTTTCATCACAAAAATACTTGCAGCTAGAAGAACTATCACTGTGATCAGCGCGACCCACCATGGGGCAAATGCAAGCACCGTAACTGGAAATGCAATCGTTGCCGTCCATAAATACAAAATCAAAGCAGTTTTATTCGTTGAGTTACCTGCACTCAGTAAGCGGTGATGAAGGTGCTCGTTATCTGGAGCAAATGGTGATCTACCTGCTTTAACTCTGCGACCTACTGCAAGGAGTAAATCCAAGAATGGAATTGCAAGCACCGCAAATGGAAGAAGCAAAGGTAGAAGTGTTGGCCCTAGAGACTCTGCCGAAATGGCATTGGGATCTACTTGACCAGTTAATGTAATTGCAGCAGCAGAAAGTAAAAGCCCTAAAAACATAGAGCCGCTATCACCCATAAAGATTTTTGCTGGATTTAAATTATGGGGTAAAAAGCCTAGACAGATTCCAACTAGGACAGCTGTAGTCAGGGATGGAACACCGGCGCGACTAAAGCCATAGTCAACGGCTAATAAATATGCAAAGGCAAAGAAAGCTATTCCAGAAATTGCGACTATGCCTGCTGCTAGTCCATCCATTCCATCAATGAAGTTAACTGCATTGATTACTACTAAAACTATGAGCACAGTCAGAAGTTGACCAATGCTTGGAGGCAGTGAGATGACTCCATTTATTGGAAGCCATAAAATTTGAATTCCATAGACAAGCAGGATTCCGGCAACAAAAACTTGGCCGGCTAATTTAGTCAAAGCATCTAGTTGAAAACGATCATCTGCCATGCCAAGTAAAACTATGGCAGTTGAGGCTAGAAAGATTCCCAATGCTTCTTGGCCAAATGATTTTCCAACTAATGGAAGATGGTTGACAATCAAAAATGTTAATGCCATTGCAATCCACATCGCTACACCGCCCCATCGAGCAGTTGGCACGCTGTGAATATCTCGATCTCGAACTGATGCCATGGCACCAAGACGAATGGCTAATTTTCTGACAAAAGGGGTAATTAAATAACAGAG
The DNA here is from genome assembly GCA_041175545.1 of Actinomycetota bacterium. Taxonomy (GTDB): domain Bacteria; phylum Actinomycetota; class Actinomycetes; order Nanopelagicales; family Nanopelagicaceae; genus Planktophila. The sequence continues at coordinate 9,177 of JBEDES010000019.1, read as the reverse complement.
CGCAGCTGAAATAAGAAGCGTTATTAAATACTCGCGCATTAAATTCTTTTAAGCCTGGTAGATAGGAAAGCGAGCAGTCAACGCATGCACTTCAGATTTGATTGCAGTGTGAGTTTTCTGATCATCCGTTTTAATAGCACGAGAAATAAGGGATGCAATTTGTTTCATCTCTTCAACACCCATTCCTTGGGTTGTTGTAGCAGGTGAACCAACACGAATACCACTTGTGATGCCTGGCTTTTCTGGATCGTATGGAATTGAATTCTTATTCATGACGATACCTGCAGCTCCGCAACGTTCATCAGCAACTTTGCCATTCACGCCAGTGCTTCGAATATCCATGAGTGCTAAATGAGTTTGTGTTCCACCAGAAACAGCGCGCATACCTTCATCTTCAAGAGCCGCAGCTAATGCTTGCGCGTTCACAATCACATCTTTTGCATACTTTTGATATGCCGGGGTTGCACATTCAGCCAGAGCAACAGCTTTTCCAGCAACAGCTGACATGATTGGTCCACCCTGCATACCTGGAAACACTGCTTTATCAATTGCTGCTGCGTGCTCTTCCTTAGCCAAAATCATTCCGCCGCGAGGTCCTCGTAAAACTTTGTGTGTAGTAAATGTGACAACGTCAGCATAAGGAACAGGTGACGGGATCGCTTTGCCTGCGACAAGACCGATGAAGTGCGCCGCATCCACCCACATAATTGCGCCGACTTCATCACAAATTTCTCGAACCTTGGCGAAATCAACAAGTGATGGATAGGCCGTTGCACCCGAACAGATCATTTTTGGTTTTGTTTTTTTCGCGATCTCGCGAAGTTCGTCATAATCGATTAATTCATTATCTTTTCGAACCCCATAGGATTCAACGTTAAACCACTTGCCAGAAAAGTTAACTGGTGAACCATGTGTTAAGTGCCCACCATGTGCAAGATCCATTGCTAAAACAGTGTCACCTGGCTTTGTGAATGCCTGATAAACAGCGATGTTTGCTGAGGCACCAGAATGAGGTTGAACATTTGCATGCTCTGCACCGAATAAAGACTTAGCACGATCAATTGCAAGGTATTCGGCTTTATCTACTTCTTCACAACCACCGTAATAACGCTTTCCTGGATAACCTTCAGCATATTTATTCGACAAAGTTGAACCTAAAGTGGCTAGCACTGCGCGGGATGTGAAATTCTCCGATGCAATCAATTGAAGATTAGTTTGTTGACGCTTAAGTTCTGAAAGCAAGACAGCAGCGATCTCGGGATCTTGAGAAGTTAATAGATTGAAATCGGGGCCGTAGAAGGTTTCAGACATGGACAAACCCTACAACGATGAGCCCAACCACGCCTGTTGCCACCAGTTTTACCCTAAATTTGGAACAATCTTTTTGATTTCGGCGCGAGAGATTGCGCCCTCACGAAGCAATCGAACCCCAGTTTCATCTGCCTCCACAATGGTTGATGGTGCTGATTTTCGTAGCTTTCCATTGTTGAACTTAATTGCTAAATCGGTTTCCATAACTAGCACTTCATCCAACGTCAAAGGATTGGGTAAACCTTTTCTAGCAGCACTTGCAATTGCAAGTGGACCAGTGTGGGCTGTTAACGCTTTAGCAAATGCTGCTCGTGGCACTCGTACGCTTACGCGATCTAATTTATTTGCATCGCCTAAATCCCAACTCAACCCTTCGTAGGGGCGCAGATTAAGTGAAAGCATTCCTGGCCAAAACTTTTTCATCAATGCTTTTATCTCTGGTGTTATCTCACGAATAATGCCATCTGTAGTTTTTGCAGAACCAACGATCACTTGGGCTGCTGTAAAGATTGAATCTCCACGAAGAACGTGCATCGCGCGAACCGTGTCGGCTCTAAATGCATCACAGGCAAAGGCATAACTATTTTCCATTGGTATTGCGATGATGTAACCATCAGCAATTGCTTTGGCAGCATTACTGACATGGCGTCCAATTTCACCTTTTTTTAAATCAACTTTCTTTGCCATGGCTACCTCCTCACCGCACTTGACCAACGTGGTCGACCCACTAGGTCATCATGGCTGGCTACTTCAGAAAAATCCACATCCAAAAGCTTGGCGATTTCTGCCACTTGATCTTCTCCATGTTCAATGACTAAAACGCCTTGTGGTTTGAGAAGTCTTGCTGCTGCGTTAATGAACAACTGTGGGATTTCTAATCCTGTTGGTCCTCCAAATAATGCAACGTGAGGTTCAAAAGCTTCGACATCTCGTGGAAGTTGTTGCTTCTGTGGAATGTAGGGAGGATTTGCGATGACAACATCACATTTTATTCCAGGTAGCACATCTGCTACATCACCCTCAACAACGCGCACATTTTCTGAAATAACTGACACATTTTTCTTAAGCCAGATGAGAGCCTCTGGAGATTTTTCAACTGCAATCACGCGAGAGCCTGGTGCCTCGGTTGCAATTGCAAGAGATAAAGCACCAGAACCCGCACCAAGATCAACAACACTTACAGGTTGTGGAAGGTTTTTTATATGTTGCAAAACCGCTTCAACTAAAAGCTCTGACTCAGGACGAGGAACAAGCACACCAGGACCAACCTGTATATCTAAATGCCTAAATGGTGCGGTGCCAGTTAAGTATTGCAAAGGTTCAAAATTTAGTCGGCGATCTAGCAAATCAAAGAACTGTTCTTCAAGAATGTTTTGATCAGAAAATCCAAGCAATGTTGCTTCAAGTACAACTGGGTTGTGAAGATCCATTCGAGTTAAACCTAAAATATGAGCAAGTAAATGCTCTGCATCAACTTCAGAGATTTTTGATTCACTCAATTGTGCTTTTGCAGCCCGCAAGATTGACTTAATCTCCATGGTTAATTGGCGTTTGCTAAGCGCGCAGCCTTATCTGCATCTAGCAACGTTTGAATCATGTCATCTAAATCGCCATTAAGGACCGCGTCAAGGTTATTTGATTTGTAGTTGACTCGGTGATCACTAATTCGATTTTCTGGAAAGTTATATGTGCGAATTCGTTCTGAGCGATCTACGGTACGCACTTGGCTTTTTCGTTCTGCAGATGCTGCTGCATCGGCTTTTTCCTGTGCATCCGCTAATAAGCGCGCACGTAGAATTCGAAGAGCAGACTCTTTGTTTTGTAACTGACTCTTCTCGTTTTGACAAGAAACTACGATTCCAGTTGGTACGTGCGTTAATCGAACGGCAGAATCTGTTGTGTTTACAGATTGACCACCTGGTCCAGAAGAGCGATAAACATCTACACGCACATCTTGCATGTTTAACTCAACATCAATTTCTTCGGCTTCAGGCAAGATCAAAACACCTGCGGCTGATGTATGAATTCGTCCCTGACTTTCAGTCTCCGGAACGCGTTGAACACGGTGTACGCCGCCTTCAAATTTTAATCGTGCGTATGGGGATTCTCCTGGTGCTGCCGTTCCCTTTGATTTAACGGCAACAGAGATATCTTTGTAACCGCCCATTTCGCTTTCGGTTGCATCGATTATTTCTACTTTCCAATTATGTTTTTCTGCATAGCGCATGTACATGCGTAGGAGATCGCCGGCAAACAAAGCAGACTCATCTCCCCCGGCTCCGGCTTTAACTTCTAAAATTACATCACGATCATCATTTGGATCCCGTGGCAAAAGTAACTCTTCTAATTTTTCTGCAGCTTCATTGCGCGCCGCTTCTAATGCAGGGATCTCTGCGGCAAACTCTGGATCAACGCTAGCTAACTCTGCGCCAGCAACAAGATCTTCCTCGGCAGATTTCCACGCTTTAAAGCCTGCAACAACTGGTCCGAGCTGCGCGTATCGGCGACCAAGTTTGCGTGCATTTGCTTGATCTTCGTGAATAGATGGATCAGCCATCTTTGCTTCAAGTTCGGCGTACTCACGAACCATTTCATGTGCCGAAGCAAAACGATCATTGCTCATATGAGTACTCCTTTCTTTCGTCTAGCGATTCTTTAAACTTGTGAGTCTTTCGATTAACTCTTTGTATTTAACAAATTACTGGTGAAATAAAAAAACCGCGACCACAGCTATTAAGGCTGCGATGCGGTTTCTTTAAAAAGCTAGTTTGAGGTTTTTTTACCGAAGCGCTCTTCGAACTTGGCCACACGACCACCGGTATCAAGAATGCGCTGCTTACCTGTGTAGAACGGGTGGCATACAGAACAAACTTCAACATAGATAGAACCTGTTGTAACTGTTGAACGAGTTACGAATTTTTCGCCGCAACCACACGTTACTTGAGTCTCTACGTACTCTGGATGAATCTCTGACTTCATAGTTATTCCCTCATTCATGTTTGGGTCCTTCTTATCTGAACTAAGTGATCAGAAAATCAGGTGAACCAAACGGTTGTTAGCAGGTGCTTAGGGTAAGTGATAAGCCTAGTTTTTGTGAAATCTACGCTTACTTTGAATCATCAGGCCCAGAAGTTGTCTTCTGGATCTGCATCAAGAATTCGACGTTGGATTTGGTGCCCTTCATCTTCTCAAGGAGAAGTTCAAGTGCAGCTTGAGGTTCAAGTGCGTGTAGAACTCGACGAAGCTTCCATACGATGTTGAGCTCTTCTGATCCCATAAGAATTTCTTCTTTACGAGTACCGGATGCGACAACGTTAACGGCTGGGAAAATTCTCTTATCTGCCATGCGGCGATCAAGAATCAACTCCATATTTCCTGTTCCCTTAAATTCTTCGAAGATAACTTCATCCATGCGTGAACCTGTATCGACAAGTGCGGTTGCAAGGATTGTTAATGAGCCACCATCTTCAATGTTTCGAGCTGCACCAAAGAACTTCTTAGGTGGATATAAAGCAGCTGAATCAACACCACCAGAGAGAATTCGACCTGATGCAGGAGCGGCAATGTTGTAAGCACGTCCTAAACGAGTAATTGAATCCAGTAGAACAACAACGTCATGACCTAGTTCGACAAGACGCTTTGCACGTTCAATTGCAAGTTCTGCAATTGTTGTGTGGTCATCTGCTGGACGATCGAAAGTTGAAGCAATGACTTCGCCCTTTACTGAGCGTTGCATATCTGTAACTTCTTCAGGACGCTCATCTACAAGAACAACCATGAGGTGACACTCTGGATTATTCGTCGTGATTGCATTTGCAATTGACTGCAAGACCATTGTCTTTCCAGCTTTTGGTGGAGAAACTATAAGTCCGCGTTGTCCTTTACCAATTGGTGCGATCAAATCGATGACACGAGTAGTAAGTACATTTGGTTCGGTTTCAAGGCGCAGGCGCTCTTGTGGGTACAAAGGAGTAAGTTTTCCAAATTCAACACGGTTGCGTGCCTCATCAGGTGTTACTCCATTGACTGTTTCAAGAGTAATGAGTGCATTAAATTTCTCTTTGCGCTCTCCTTCGCGAGGTTGACGAACTTGTCCAGTAACAACATCGCCTTTACGTAGTCCGTTCTTGCGAACTTGCTGCAATGAAACATAGACATCGTTTGGTCCTGGCAAATATCCACCAGTTCGGATGAATGCATAACTCTCGAGAATATCTAGTAATCCGCCAACTGGAACAAGAACATCATCTTCGCTTAACACTGGTTCGCGCTCTTCACGTGGCCCGCGATCACGGTTGCGATCACGGTTGCGATTACGGCCTTGACGGTCATTACGATCGAATCGATCGCGACCTCCACGATCATTATTTGATGATGGAGAAGAGTCTTCTTCATCGTCAGAATCTTGTGAGCCACCTTTTGGCTTTGAATCTTTTTTGCGATTATTTCGTGCCTCACGTCGGGCTTCACGTTCAGCCTTGGCGTCTTCACGGTTTTTTGCTTGCAATCCTGCAATCGCATCAACTAAAGCGTCCTTTTTCATTTTCGCTGCGCCTTCAACACCTAATTGTGTTGCGACTGTCTTCAACTTAGGAAGGGTCATCGCTGCAAGCTCTGGACTGTTTGAGCGTACTGGTTCTATCTCTGTTGTCATCTGATTCTTTTCGCTATTGGCTTTGGTTTTCTGATCTATTCGTCTAAACCTTTTGGTTTCGACCAATTGGGTTGAACCGATTGGTATGAACCGACTTGATTTCAACCGACTAGTTAAAAACTGCGTAAGCCGTGGATTTTTTACTGTGATTATCTGATGTGTTACTGGCTGTTAGATGAGCCGTTCAGATAAGTGAAGATTAGCAGTGCCAAGCCATAATTCGCAAAATTAACCGGCAATTACTCCTGCGCCCACTCGAGAGATTCCCAAAGTACGCATGGTGAAGCGCTCTCCTGCTGCTCTTTCAAGTTCGGCGGCCTCATCATCTGCCCCTGTTCTCAGCACCAAAACTGATGGTCCCGCGCCTGAAATAAATGCAGCAACTCCAGCGCTTCGAAGTTTTGTCATCAGTGCATATGAGTGTGGCATTGCTTCTTGTCGATAACTTTGGTGCAAATAATCCTCTGTTGCACCTAACAATAGATCAGGTCGACTTTGTAAAGCTTGTACCAAAACTGCAGTGTTAGTTGAGTTTTTAACTGCATCGATATGGGGGATGCTCTCTGGCAGCATTTTTCTAGCCTTTGAAGTAGAAAGTTCTGTAGCAGGCACAAATGCTAATGCGCTTATTCTTGGGTCAACTTCTATGTTTAATGACTGTGCAATAACAGAGCCACGTTGATTTTCTTGCCAAGCAATGTTTGCATTACCAAAAATTGCTGCAGAAACGTTGTCAGGATGGCCTTCCATTTCATTTGCAATGTTTAGCATCGCCTCAAGTGACATCTTTTCTTGACCGCCAAGTACCAAGGATCGTGCCAAAAAGAGTCCACCAACAATTGCGGCTGCAGACGAGCCAAGGCCGCGTCCATGAGGAATTACATTCAGCTGACGAAGTGCGATTCCTCGAGGACGTCCTCCAAGAAATTCAAAACCTTTATACATGGCTTTAATAACCAAATTTTTATCTGTTGTCGGAACATTTCCTGCGCCTTCACCAGTTACATCAATATCAAAGCCCGGTTCATCCATTACTTGTGCGATGTATCGATCGTAAACATTTAGCGCCAAACCAAGGCAATCAAAGCCAGGCCCCAAGTTGGCACTTGATGCAGGAACTTGCACTTGAATTGGTTGAGCCTTAAAAGTTGGTTTCATTTTATGCAAGCCCTAATGCTTTAGCGGCAATCTTTGCATTTACCGGAACCACAACAGGCTTCTTTGCAGAATCAAGTGCATAAGGAATGTCTTTGAGCCCGTGACCTGTGACAGTGATGACGATAGTTTTTCCCTGAGGTAATTTTCCGCCCTTTTTATATTTTAAAAGCCCTGCAAGACCAGCTGCTGATGATGGTTCTACAAATATTCCCTCTTTGGCTGCAATTAAGCGATAGGCAGCCAGAATTTCTCGATCAGTAACGGCATCAATTACTCCGCCAGAACTATCGCGAGCCTCAACTGCTTGTTGCCAGGAAGCAGGATTTCCAATTCGAATTGCTGTAGCAATTGTCTCTGGGTTTTTGACAATCTTTCCCTTAACAATTGGTGCAGCACCAGATGCTTGAAAGCCGTACATCATCGGGAGTCTCTTGGACATATTGTCTTTGTAATACTCTTTGTAGCCTTTCCAATATGCAGTGATATTTCCTGCATTTCCCACAGGCAATGCATGAATATCTGGGGCGTTGCCCAAAAGATCTACAACTTCAAAGCTGGCTGTTTTTTGTCCTTCAATTCGATATGGGTTAACTGAGTTAACAAGAGCAACTGGATAGTTTTCCGACAGCTCTTTTGCAAGAGTCAGACAGTCATCAAAGTTGCCGTTAACCTGCAATATTGTTGAATCATGAATAACTGCTTGAGCTAATTTACCCATTGCAATTTTTCCCTTTGGAATCAGAACAGCTGGACGCATGCCGGCCTTGACCGCATATGCAGCAGCAGATGCTGAAGTATTTCCAGTTGATGCACAAATAACAGCCTTTGCACCATCTTCTGCCGCTTTTGAAATCGCCATTGTCATTCCGCGATCTTTAAATGATCCTGTTGGATTTAAACCTTCGTATTTAATCCAGACATCATTTCCCAGAATCTCTGACAAATTACATGCAAATATAAGAGGTGTGCCGCCTTCTCGCAAAGAGACAATTGGAGTCTTAGAAGAGACTGGAAGTCTGTGTCGATACTCTTCTATAACACCACGCCATTGATGGGCACCTTGCTTTTTGAATAAACCCATTAGGCGGGTGCTCCTTCTACGCGAATAACACTTTCAACATTTCGAACAATATCTAGTTTGCGTAAACTTTCTACACAAGCATCCAAGGCATCTTCTGATGCAGCGTGTGTGACAACAATAAGTTCTGCATCTTCGCCAAGACCAGTCTGTCGAACTGTTTGAATCGATACGTTTTCAGATGAAAAAGTTGAAGCAATAGCTGCCAATACCCCTGATTTATCGGCAACATGGAGTCGGACAAAAAACTGTGACTTAACTGCGCCAATCGGTGCAATATCTAGATCTGCATAATCTGATTCACCATATCCAACTGTTGAATAGGCAGCATGTCGAGTTACAGCAACTAAATCACCCAAAATTGCTGATGCCGTTGGTGCTCCACCTGCTCCGCGGCCGTAGAACATCAATTGACCTGCAGATTCAGATTCAACATAGACAGCATTAAAAGCATTTCGAACTGATGCAAGCGGATGAGACACCGGCAAAATTACTGGGTGCACGCGCACAGATATTTCGTCTTTAACTGTTAACTCAGCAATTGCAAGCAATTTAATGACGCTATTCATTGATTTGGCTGCAGCAACATCTTCGCTGGAGATATTTGAAATGCCTTCTGTATAAACCTCATCAATTGTTACAGTGCTGTGGAATGCCAGGCTTGCAAGAAGGGCAGCTTTTGCTGCAGCATCATGGCCTTCGATATCTGCAGTGGGATCGCTTTCTGCATAACCCAAAGCCTGTGCTTCCTTTAATACATCGTTGAAGGCTCGGCCCTCTTCATGCATTTTTGTCAAAATATAATTTGTAGTCCCATTTACGATTCCCATAACTCGAGTGATCTGATCCCCGGCTAATGATTCGCGCATAGAGCGAATAATTGGAATCGCACCAGCTACAGCTGCTTCGTAGTAGAGATCTACTTTTGCTTCATCTGCAGCATTGAAAAGTTCATGTCCATGAGTTGCAAGTAATG
>JBEDES010000018.1:0-15341 GCA_041175545.1 Actinomycetota bacterium | reverse complement strand
TTTTAACTATTTATAGATATTATGTTTTATGATTAACAATTTATCGACAAATTGCGTCGTAATTGCGCTGGAAGATCCCTCGAAGTATCTCTTTATAGATAATATTTCTCACTCATGCTCCTTCATTCCCGCTATGGTAGGAGATAATGAAAAGTCGTAATCTAGTTAAATAGATAAATGGTTAAATAATTATGACGTGATTTAAAGGTCCCGCTGAAAATGAGGAAGGCGGGTATCCTTAGACAATGGCTATGCGCGGAATTAGAGGAGCAATCCAGATAGAGGCTAATTCGGCATCCGATATCGCCGCCGGCGTGCAAGAGCTAATCAGCTCGATTTTAGATTCCAACAAAATCACTCCTAGTGATGTGGTCTCTGTTTTCTTCACTTCAACGGCAGATCTGACAGCCGCTTTTCCGGCGGCGGCTTGCCGTGAGATGGGCTTTGCAAACGTTCCATTAATTGGTTCTGTTGAGGTTTCTGTCCCTGGGGCTTTGGACCGAACGATTCGGGCTCTTTTGTTGGTTGAAACCGATCGGAATCCTGAACAAATCTCTCATATGTATCTACGAGGCGCAGCTGCGCTCCGTCGAGATATAGCGCAATAACACTGGGTCTGTTTATGAGCATCAAGGTGGAAGCATCCAGATTTACGCCAACTAACGTTCGAATTGTTGGGGCTGGTCTCATAGGAACATCGATTGGCCTTGCCCTGGTTCAAAAAGGTGTGCGAGTTGAGATGGTCGATTCAGATCAGAAAAGCCAATCTCTTGCATCTGATCTAATAGGCGGCGGAAGCAGTGGAGAACCCTCCTTGGTCATACTTTCTCTTCCCACAAGCAGTCTTGATGCGGTATTAGAAAGAGAGTTTCAACTAAACCCAAACTCGACATTCATGGATGTGGGTAGCGTAAAGAATGAAGTTGTACTTAAGGTTCAGAAATTTCCTGGTTTAGTAGCCAGATTTGTACCTAGTCATCCCATGGCAGGTCGGGAAGTTGGGGGAGCCGCCTCGGCCCGTGCGGATCTGTTTGTAGGTCGAAGTTGGGTGATTACCCCGATGGCAAATACCGACGTCAATTCGTTGAAAACAGTGGAAGACCTCATTGAGCTATTGGGTGCATCGCCGGTGATGATGTCATCTGAGGACCATGATGCAGCAGTAGCAAAGATTTCTCACTTGCCTCAAATTCTTTCATCGATTCTTGCAGGGCAACTTTCGGGTACAAAGCCTGAATGGATGGAGCTAGCCGGTCAAGGCCTTCGCGACACAACAAGGATTGCTGGTTCAGATGAAAAACTTTGGAAAGAGATCATTTACTCGAATAGGAAGATCCTGTCAGGTTTACTTAAGAGTTTAAATGACGATGTAGAAATGATGATTCAAAGCCTTGATGACCCGGACCAAATTGAAAAAATTTTGGCAAAGGGACGATCCGGTCGAAATTTAATTCCCGGAAAACATGGCGGCAAAGCTCGCGAATATAGTTATTTACCCATAGTAATTGACGATAAACCTGGACAGCTAGCGGCAATCTTCAACCAGTGTTCTACCTTGGATGTCAATGTGGAAGATCTAAACATCGAGCATTCTCCTGGACAGCTCAATGCGTTAATTACACTTGCTTTATCAGCACACGATGCTCAAAAACTCTCGGATCACCTAGCATCAATCGGTTGGAATGTTCATCCGATTCGCAATTAGAAGTAGGCTCTTCACATGGGCGTAGTTGTAGCAATAGATGGACCGAGTGGCGCTGGCAAATCCAGTGCAGCTAGGGCAATCGCACATCGCGCTGGATGGAACTATTTGGACACGGGAGCGTTGTATCGCGCTGTTACTTGGTTGGCGTTAGAAAATAAGTGCGAAGAGCCATTTTCAATTCTACAATTATTAAAAGATCACCCAATTCGTTTTGTGGCTGATCCGACAACACCACAGATTTTCGCTGGTGATGTGCAGATCACGCATTCTATTCGTGGCCATTCGGTAACCGATAACGTTTCGCGAATAAGTGCAATGCCAGAAATTCGCAAGCAACTTTTAACCATGCAGCATCAAATTATAGATTTAAGCGAACGTGGAATTGTTATAGAAGGAAGAGACATTGGAACAGTTGTTGCACCAGATGCTGGTTTAAAGGTTTTCCTAACAGCGGATCTAGATGCAAGGGCTCGCAGGCGAGAAGATGAAATCGAAGATAAATCAGTAGATGTAAAAGCATCTTTAGGTGCAAGGGATTCAATAGATTCAACTCGAATACATTCGCCCCTAGTTAAGGCAAATGATGCAGTCGAGATTGATTCTACAAACTTAGATTTAGAAGAAACCGTCGAGCGTATGTGGGAGTTACTCAAGCAAAGAAATCTTCTTGGTTTGCCGATAGTGGCGATCTTGGGGCGTCCAAACGTAGGTAAATCAACGTTAATCAATAGATTTCTAGGTCGTCGTGAAGCAATTGTTGAGGACGTGCCCGGGGTTACTCGTGATCGCATTAAGTACGAATGTGAGTGGGGTGGTCGTCGTTTCATCATTATGGATACTGGTGGATGGGAAGCAAAGCCAGATGGAATATCTGTTCAAGTAAGCGCTGGTTCTGAGTTAGCAATGGCTGATGCTGATGTTCTCGCCTTCGTAGTTGATGCTCAAGTTGGTGCCTTGGATGAAGACGACATACTGGTTCAGCATCTTCGTAAAGCTAAGAAGCCCACAATTCTTATTGGAAACAAAGTAGACGGAGAACGCGAAGAAGCTGAGGCTCACAGTTTGTGGAGTCTAGGTTTAGGAGAACCAAGATTTGTTTCAGCTCTACATGGTCGAGGCAGTGGTGATTTACTCGATCACATAGTTGCCGTTCTTCCTGAAGTTGGTAGGGCTCAGAATCAAGATGGATATCGCAAAGTTGCATTGATTGGTCGACCTAATGTTGGAAAATCTTCTCTGTTTAATGCAATCGCCGGTGAGTCACTTTCTATCGTGGATGATGCAGCCGGAACAACCAGAGACCCAGTTGATTCGCTCTTGGAGTTCGGTGGATCGGTATGGAGATTTATCGACACTGCAGGGTTGAAAAAGAGAGCTCATCAGGATTCAGGAACTGACTACTACGCATCGCTTAGAACAAGCACGGCGTTAGAACGATGCGAAGTGGCAGTTGTAGTTCTAGATGCTTCAGAACCAATTACAGAGCAAGACTTGCGCGTGATCACGATGGTCGAAGAAGCTGGCAAAGCAATGGTCATAGTTATGAACAAATGGGATCTTGTAGATGAAGATCGCCGTATCGCTTTAGACAGAGAAATAGATCGTCATTTAGACCAAGTCGAATGGGCACAAAGAGTAAATATTGCAGCCAAGACTGGATGGCATAGAGATCGCTTAGCTCCCGCTCTTCGAACCGCACTTGATAGTTGGGAGCGTCGTGTTCCGACAGCAAAACTCAACTCATTCCTAGGCGCTCTCATAGGCGCTACTCCACCTCCTGTTCGAGGAGGAAAACAGCCAAAGGTTTACTACGCAACACAAGCAGGCATTGCACCCCCTAAATTTGTTGTTTTTTCAAGTGGTTGGATTGAAGCGTCATATCGCAGATTTATTGAAAGACGTTTGCGTGAGGAGTTCAAATTCCCAGGAACACCTGTACAAGTTGCAATTAGAGTCAAGGAAAGAGATAACCAGTGAGTTCGGCCATTACTGTCCCTAACGCCTTGACCTTTCTTCGCTTTCTAGGAATCCCGATATTTATACATCTTGCAATCAATCTTGAAGCAGATGGTTGGGCGATAGTGGTTCTTGTGATTGGGGGAGCTACCGATTACTTTGATGGCAAAATCGCAAGAGCATGGAATCAAACTTCGCGATTTGGAGAGATCGCCGATCCTGCAATCGATCGACTCTATATTTTAGCGATTTTAATTGTCTTTTTAGTTCGGGACATTCTTCCGCTTTGGATGATCGTTCTTCTTATAGGAAGAGATTTAGTTCTTGGGGTAATCACGTTGATGATGGCCAAAAAATCCATTCCTCCTTTTACAGTGACATATTTGGGCAAAGCGGCAACGTTCAATTTGATGTATGCCTTTCCATTGTTGTTATTAGCTCAAAGTGATGGAACATGGGGAGTGATTGCCTTTATTACGGGTTGGAGCTTTGCAATTTGGGGAGTGGCACTCTACATTTCGACAGGTGTTGCTTATGCACGCCAGGGCATATCGCAGTTAAGGAGAGGCAATGTCATTAATTCCAGATAATTTTTCTTACACCAAGGAACATGAGTGGGTAAGTATTTCGTCTCCCATCTATACGATGGGAATCACCGACTATGCCCAAGCTGCATTGGGTGACATTGTTTATGTTCAATTGCCATCAGTTGGTGAAAGTATTGTTGAAGGTAAGGTTTGTGGTGAAGTTGAGTCAACAAAGAGTGTTTCAGATATTTTTGCTCCTGTCACAGGCGTAATTGTCGAAGTAAATCAATCGCTGTCGCAGTCCCCAGAGACCGTAAATTCTGATCCATACGGAGCTGGCTGGCTTTTAAAAGTTCAAGTTTCAATGGATCCGCAAGGCCTACTTTCGGCCGCTGAATACGCCCAAATCACGGCTTGACCAATGCATTTTCCACCTCTACTGTCACCCTTAAGTTGACGGTAAGGAGGTAGGGAATTGGTCGCTGAAGCACCAAAAAATGAACTGACAACGACCCTACATCTGAACCTGCGAGAAGTTAGCAATTCCCCAGATAACAGACTTGAAGAGATAGTCGCTGGATTACCTGCCGAAGATCGCAACGTAATAGCGGCCATTCAGGAATCTAAATCAGAAAAGTCAATGGTGATTATTGCTAGGGGCCCAAATAAGGGTTCTCGCTTTTTAATCACTTCCGAAGGTGTGGCCATCGGGCGAGCTAGCGGTTGTGACATTTTCTTGGATGACATAACTGTGTCTCGTCAGCACGCAAAGATTGCAAAAGTTGGAAAAGACTTTGTTTTAACCGATGAAGGCTCACTCAATGGAACTTATTTTGACAATGAAGCGGTAACGAAAAGGGTTTTACAGTCAGGCGATGAGATCCAAATAGGCAAGTTTCATCTGTTGTTTATTGGAAGCAAGTAAAAAAAGTTTGAGGGTTTGAAGGTTTTTTAGTTTTTTGTTTTAAATAGAAGAGTACGACACTAAGAAGTGAACGACATATAGGGGAGTAGACATGGCAGTACCAGCGAGGGCTTACTTAAGTATCGGAGAAGTTCTTAACCGATTACGTGGTGATTTTTCAGACATTACAATCTCCAAAATTCGTTTCTTGGAATCCGAAGGACTTATAGAGCCACAGCGCACTCCATCTGGATACCGCAAGTTCACTACCTCTGATCTAGATCGCCTTCGCTATGTCCTCTTGGCTCAACGTGATCAATACCTCCCACTTAAAGTGATCAAGGAAAATCTTGACGCGATCGATAGAGGTTTACAGCCAGCCCAAGTCGGTGCTGTTGCGACCCCTCGTCCAACAATGAGTGTTGCGACAATCGATGGAGAGATGGCTCCAAGTGCATTTGGTGAAGTTAGCGAAATGCGCTTATCTCGTGATGAGCTACTTAAAAATAGTGGTCTCAAAGAGGATCAACTAGTCGAATTAGAAGGCTATGGATTAATCGCACCACGTGGTCGTCATTACGATGGTGATGCCCTCGCGGTTGCTAAAGCTGTTACCGAAATGGGTGGTTTTGGAATCGAAGCACGACACCTTCGATCTTTTAAATCCGCAGCCGACAGAGAGATCGGCTTGATCGAACAAGTGATAACACCGCTTACTCGGCAAAAAAATTCAGAGTCTAAAGCTCGCGCCCAAGAGGTACAGAAGGAGATCGCTTCATTGTCTATCCGTCTGCATGCAGCCCTTGTTCGTGGCGGTCTAAACAGAGTTCGCTAAAAACTGTTCATGTTAATTCCCATGGAGGTAGTTGGGGTCAGA
Organism: Actinomycetota bacterium; assembly: GCA_041175545.1. GTDB lineage: Bacteria > Actinomycetota > Actinomycetes > Nanopelagicales > Nanopelagicaceae > Planktophila. Next base: position 9,372 of record JBEDES010000018.1, on the reverse strand, counting down.
GTTGAAATGCCTTCTAACCAGCCAATAGTCCTTTTGAAGGAAATTAACGGTTCCAGATTTCTTCCCATCTGGGTTGGAACAGGCGAGGCAACTGCAATAGCTTTTGCTCAACAAGGCTTGGAGCCGCCTAGACCGTTAACCCACGATCTGATGCGAAACGCTTTTGAACTTTTAGAAGCCACCGTCACAGCAGTTCATCTGACGGATCTTATCGATGGGGTTTTCCACGCTAACTTGCTAGTTCGCAATAACGCATCTCAATCCTTGACTCTAGATGCCAGACCTTCAGATGCAATCGCTTTGGCCATTAGAACCCATAGCAATATTTTGGCCTCAACCGAGCTTCTCAATAAGGCAGGAATCGAGATGCCAGCCGGGGACGGCACCAACCAGGAAGTTGAAAAATTCCGCGAATTTTTGGACCAAATCAATCCCGAGGACTTTATAGGTTAAGAAAGCCTATACCTCAACTAGAGGGTTCGACCGTGTCGGTCGTTGTATCTAGGGGTGGTTGGCCGTACCTTTAAGCATTCCCCAAGAGAATCGAGAACTCCCGTGTCCCCACAGGATTTAGAGATCGGCTACAGAGGCGCCACAGCTTGTTCTGCAGCAGGCATTTCATATCGACAGTTAGATTATTGGGCACGAACAGGTTTAGTTGAGCCAAGTATTCGCACTGCAAGTGGATCGGGTACTCAGCGTCTTTACGGCTTTAGAGATATTTTGGTTCTAAAAATAGTAAAGCGTTTATTGGACGCAGGAGTTTCTCTACAAAATATTCGCACGGCTGTTGATCACCTTCGAAGCAGCGGTGTGGTTGAGCTCGAGCGCATAACTTTGATGAGTGACGGAGCTTCAATTTATGAGTGCACAAACTCAGACGAGATAATCGACTTACTTCAGGGTGGCCAGGGAGTGTTTGGAATTGCCGTGGGTAAGGTTTGGCACGAAGTTGAAGGCTCTCTATCTGTTCTGCAGGGTGAGATTGCCGGTCAGTTTGTAAGTGGTGAGAATAACGATGAACTCTCATTGCGTCGAAAGAGCAAAGGGGCTTAAAGGCCAATACCCTTGCGCCCATAGTCCAAATGAGGACTTAAGACTAGGGCGGAGTTTTGAGTGAGCAATTACGATGCGTTTGAACATCGTCATATAGGACCTAACGATGTTCAAGCTTCAACAATGCTCATGGAATTGGGTTACACAAATCTAAAAGATTTCATTTCTGATGTTGTGCCTCACAACATTTTTATATCGGAAAAATTAGAACAAGCACTTCCCGAACCACTAAATGAGTCAGAGACTATTGCAGCGCTAAGAGATTTAGCTTCCAAAAATAAAGTTTTCACATCGTTAATCGGTTGCGGGTATAACGGGACCATCACACCACCTGTAGTCCTAAGAAATGTTCTGGAAAATCCGGCTTGGTATACCGCTTACACACCATATCAACCCGAGATCTCGCAGGGACGACTAGAGGCTCTTTTTGCATTTCAAACAGCCGTCTGTGAACTAACCTCGTTACAAACTGCAAACGCATCGATGCTGGATGAGTCGACAGCGGCTGCAGAGGCTATGACGCTAGCTAAACGTGTGTACAAAGGAAGTGATGACGCAATATTTCTGATTGATGAAAAAGTTCATTCCCAAACTATTGCGGTTGTTTCCACACGAGCTAAACCACTTGGCATTACTGTAAAAGTCGTTGATCTCGCCACAGGTGAAGAAAGTTTTGAATCTCTGGCTGATGGATCTGAAGTATTTGGAGTATTAGTTCAGTATCCAGATTCTTCCGGAGAAATCCGAAGTTATACAGAATTAGCCGAGGCCGTGCACAACAAAGATGGGCTTCTTATTGCAGCTGTTGATCTTTTGTCATTAACTGTTCTAAAGGCGCCAGGGGAGTGGGGCGCAGATATCGCCGTAGGTTCAGCTCAACGCTTTGGAGTTCCAATGGGTTTTGGAGGCCCTCACGCAGGATTTCTTTGTGTTCGTACAGGTTTAGAAAGAGCTATTCCTGGAAGGTTAGTTGGACAAAGCATTGATGCACATGGCAATCCTGCATTTCGATTAGCTCTTCAAACTCGAGAGCAACACATCAGACGAGATAAAGCTACAAGTAACATTTGTACTGCTCAGGTTTTGTTAGCCGTAATTAGTGCATTTTATGCAATGTGGCATGGTCCAGTTGGACTTAGAACTATTGCACGAAGAATCAATTCCCAGACATCAGCTTTAGTAGATTCACTTAAAGTTTCAGGTTACACAGTTATTACGCAGAGTTTCTTTGACACAATTATCGTAGAAGTAGAAGATGCCGGTGCTATTCATCGCAAGGCAACCGCGCTATTTGTGAATTTGCGAGAGATTGACTCGACTCATGTCGGAATATCACTTGATGAAACAACAAATCAAAACATTCTTGATAAATTAGCTAAGATTTTTGAATTGGAAACCATCGTGGCTTCAGGAACTGTATTGCCTAAAGACCTTCTTAGAACATCGACATATCTTCAGCATCCTGTCTTTAACACTCATCGTTCAGAAACTTCAATGCTTCGCTATATAAGAACGTTGTCAGATCGCGATCTTGCGCTTGACAGAACAATGATTCCCTTGGGCAGTTGTACGATGAAGCTCAACGCAACGACAGAAATGGAAGCTGTAACTTGGAGTGAATTTTCTTCGTTGCACCCATTTTCGCCCATGGATCAAAGCGCTGGATACAAAGAGTTAATTGATCAGCTATCTGGTTGGTTAGTTGCAATTACTGGTTATGACGCTGTGAGTTTGCAACCTAATGCGGGAAGTCAAGGTGAGTTCGCAGGATTACTTGCGATCAGAAACTATCACGATTCTCGAAATGATCACCATCGCACTATTTGTCTAATTCCATCTAGTGCACATGGAACTAATGCAGCAAGTGCTGTGATGGCAGGAATGAAAGTCGTTGTAGTCGAATGTGACGATAATGGCAACGTTAGCATTGCTGATTTAAGATTAAAGATTACAGAACATTCCAATCAACTAGCCGCAATAATGGTTACCTATCCGTCTACTCATGGAGTTTTTGAGTCTGCGATCACACAGATTTGCGAAATGGTTCATGAAGCTGGGGGACAGGTTTATGTTGATGGAGCGAATCTGAATGCACTTGTTGGTTTGTCACAACCTGGCAAATTTGGCGCCGATGTTTCACATTTGAATCTACATAAAACATTCTGCATTCCTCATGGTGGTGGCGGACCTGGAGTGGGTCCAGTTATTTCTAAAAAACACCTCGCACCGTTTTTGCCAAATCATCCCTCAGATAAAACAGCAGGTCCTATATCTGGACCTGGACCAGTTAGCGGGGCCCCTTTTGGTTCTGCAAACATATTGCCAATCTCCTGGGCATACATACGAATGATGGGCGCACAGGGATTAACACAAGCGACTTCAATTGCAATTTTGTCGGCAAATTACATGGCTGCCAAGCTTGATCCTTTCTTTCCTGTTCTTTACACAGGGGAGAAGGGTCGTGTTGCCCATGAATGCATCCTTGATCTTCGTGAGATCACTAAGGTAAGTGGAGTTACTGTTGATGACGTTGCAAAACGTCTCATGGATTATGGGTTTCACGCTCCAACAATGAGCTTTCCAGTGCCAGGAACATTGATGATTGAACCAACTGAAAGCGAGGATCTTGCAGAGATTGATCGCTTTATTGCTGCAATGATTTCCATACATGGTGAAATCCAAGAAATTATCGATGGTTCGATTTCTGTAGAAGAGTCTGCGTTAAGAAATGCTCCTCATACGGTTGAAACAGTAATTTCAATGGATTGGAACCGTATGTATTCACGAGAATCTGGTGCTTTGCCTGAAAAACGTGACGGTTTAATTGCCGGTGAACTCATTGGCCTCAAAGGTAAGTATTGGCCCTCAGTAGGGCGTATAGACGGGGCTTACGGGGACAGAAATCTGGTTTGCTCGTGCATCCCTGTCTCTGAATATTCTTAACTTTACATAATGTTACTTATCGGCGTTAACGATACGCTCGACGAGACACAAGTAATAGTAGAAATACAGATCCCACTAGAGACCAGTCACCAACTTTATCTCGTGGAGTATTTCCTTCGATTAATCCAATCTCTGTTCGGATGGACTCGGCTGTTCCCATAGATGTTTTTTCAAGAATTTTTCCTTTGTAGTCAACGACTGCGGAGTATCCAGTCGTTGAAACTGAAACAATATTACGACCATGTTCAATAGCCCTGATTCTTGTTATGGACAGCTGCTGCGCACTTTCTGCAGACTTCCCAAATGTTGCGCTATTTGTTTGAACTGCCAATAAATTAGATTGAGATGCAGCTTTTTTGAGGATTTCATCATCTATTAGTTCGAAACAAATCACCGGTGCGATTATGGCATCTGAGATTCTAAAGGTGCTATTTGCCCCATCACCTGGCTCAAAGTCTTTAACTCGATCAACCAGAGGTGAAATAACTCGTGCAAAGGATCGAATGGGAACGTACTCACCAAAAGGTGTCAAATGTTGCTTTATGTAGATCTGCGGCTGATTCTTATCCCAATAAATTGATGTGTTAAGAAGTTTGTTACCCTTTCCAAGAACAGCACCAATGATCAAAGGTTTTTCAATGGAGTTCAATTTGTCGGAAACATCTTTGTTTTGAGCAATAAATGGATCAACATCAACAGCATTTTCCGGCCAAAGAACAAAGTCGACATTGTCGTCAATCTTTAATTCCCGTTGCGTCAATTCGTAGTGATTGTTAAAAACAGCTTTAGCTCTTGAATTGAAATCTAAACCATACTCTGGAACATTTCCTTGAATCATTAATGCTTTAGCAGTACCAATTACTTGAAGCTGTATTGGTATGAAAAGAAGAAGAAATGGAATAATGGGAATCAAAGAAATTTTCCGTTGACTAATAAAGTAGAGACATAGACCTATCAGCAGGACGGCAGTAGAAAGCGCCGTTGATCCACCTAAAGCAGCCATTTTCGAGTAGGGCGCATCGGCTTGTGTGTACGCAAGACGTAACCAACCGAATCCCCCAAAAGGAAAATAATTTCTAATTTCCTCCATGAGTAGAAAAATCAATGGATAAGTAGTTATCCCCCATCTAGATACCAAACCCAATGGAATATAGAAAAGTGAAAGACCGATTGCCAAAATCATCCAAGGTACTGAACCAACGAATGTGCTACTCCAATGAAGTGCAATCGCGTTGACGGTTAATGCAAACAAAAAAGCTGAAAGGAATTTATGATTACTTTTGCTTATTGCAAACATGTGCAAAGCAAGTGCAATCGGAGCTATCCACCACTTCCCCACGGGCGCATAGGAGAAGGAAAGCAATAACCCGGATAGTGTAGAGAGAAGAACAGCTACCAACCTAAAGCACTGATCAATCGATCAACGCTGGCCCCAAGGCCATAGCGCTCCTTGAATTGATAAATAGGTGAAAGATCAGATGGAGCTTGAGGAATTTTTAAATCCACTTTTGGCAATGGAGCATCCCTAGCGACTCTAACTAAAGTTGGTGCAATTTTTAAGTAGTCTGCACCAGCAATGATTTTCTTAGCTAAAGCAGGCGGAAGTGATTCATGAGAATCTAAAGCAGCCTGTAAAGCCTCATCAACGTTTGCAAAAGAATTGGCAATTACTGCTGCGCCTTTTTCTCCGATGCCTTTAACACCAGGCAGTCCGTCAGAGGGGTCACCCCTAAACATTGCAAATAGATCATAACGGTCGCCGGGTATTGCGTACTTTTTCGCGACGTAAGCAATATCAACTAAGTCATGCTGTGAGATTCCTTTTGCAAGGTATACGACTTTCACATCATTCTTGTCGTCGACAACCTGAAAAAGATCTCTGTCACCTGTAACAATTCGTATGGGTCCCTTCTCTTGCGTCGCATAGGTAGCGATAACATCGTCTGCTTCATAGTCATCAACTCCCACAACTGGAATTCCAAATAGATCCAATAAATCGAGTAATATTGGTATCTGAGGAGTCAACGTTTCTGGCTCTTCTTCTGACTCGCCATCATCTTCTACTCGGTTCGCTTTGTAATCCGGAAAGATGTCAACTCGCCAACTAGGACGCCAGTCCCCGTCTAGACAAGCGACTAAACGATTTGGTTTATATGCTTGAACTAACCGTGCGGTCATATCAAGATATCCTCGAATGGCGTTAACTGATAGACCATCTGGAGAAAGCAAGGTGTCTGGCATGCCGTAATAGGCGCGATACCAAAGCGAGGCGCTATCAATAAGCATCAGAGTCATAGTTCCCCCATTAGATAAGATACAACGCCTCGGTCAATCTTCTTGACCGCATCCTTGCATGCAGGTCGTAGATTTTCACTTGCTCCTGCTATTTGATTCAAAAGATCAATTAATTGCTTTGTGGAGCGAACAAAATCTCCGACTGACATGTCACTTCCCTTAAGGACATTTGCTAATGAGTTTCCTGTCGCCCATCGATAAGAAATGAAGGCAAATCCAGCATCCGGCTCACGTTGAGTTTGAACTCCAAAATCGGCTTCAATCTTTTCAACTTCTGCCCACAAAGAGATGACTTCCGTAATTGAGGAAGTTACTCGTGCGCTTGGCATTTTCGGAGCAATGTTTTCTGATGATCTCGTTTCAAAAATCATGCTGGAAACAACTGCTAAAAGCTCCGCACCATTCAAATCATCTAGAAGACCCCGGCGGATTGATTCCGTTAAAAGCAGGTCCGATTCTGCATATATTTTTGTGAGTATTTTTCCTTGTGCGGTTGGTTTCTCTCCTTGAATGTAATCTAAATGCTCCAACACTTGGCATATTTGATCAAAAGTTTTAGCAATAACATGTGTTCGATTCTCAACTCTTGAAGTTAATCCATTGTTTTCACGAGTTAATCTGCCAGCACGCTCTGCCAATCGGGAGTGTTCTTCTCGATCGGCGCAGCCATGACTTGGATGATTTTTCATTTGCTTACGGAGATCAGATAGTTCGCCTTCAAGATGTCCCCTTTGTCGATTATCAAAAGTTTTTCTCTGGTCTCGTCTTCCTAAAAGAACTTCAACCTCTTTTATCGATCTTCTGTATCGTGCATATTCCGAGAAATCCCCCAAATGACAGGATGCATCTTTCATCAGCTCTTGAATCAAAGCTTCATTTTTACGAATTTGTTTAGTTAATCCCACAACTGCTCGATCTGCCTGAAATTGAGCAAAGGACGACTCAAGAGATCGTCGAGCCCGCTCCTTACCGAATTGGGCAATCAAATTAATAGACATGTTGTACGAAGGTGAGAAAGATGATCGTAAAGGATAAGTTCTAGTTGAAGCTAAGCCAGCGGCAGCGGCAGAATCAACAGTTGGCGACCACTGGATTACAGCGTTTCCTTCAATGTCTATTCCTCTACGTCCAGCACGACCTGTTAGTTGCGTGTACTCCCCTGGCGTTATTGGGACGTGTGCTTCACCATTGAACTTTACGAGTCTTTCAAGAACGACTGTTCGTGCGGGCATATTGATTCCCAAAGCTAAAGTTTCGGTGGCAAAAACCGCCTTAACTAAACCTCTTTGGAATAGATCTTCTACTGCTCCCTTAAAACTTGGTAACAGACCGGCATGATGTGCCGCGATTCCTCGTTCAAGAGCAGTTAACCACTGTGTAAATCCCAGAACTTCAAGATCTTCCTCTGCAATGTTTTGTGTATATGCAAGAGCAGTTGCTCGAATCTCTTCTCTCTCTTGCGGTGATGTCAGGCGCAATCCTGCCTGCAAACATTGCTTCACAGCAGCATCGCAACCTATTCGTGAGAAGATAAAAGTTATTGCTGGAAGTAGGTTCTCACGTTGAAGTTTTTCGATGATGTCAGATCGTGAAAGACGATCACTCGACTCATCAAATCTAGATCGTCGATTTCGACCTAAAGATGATCGTCTGATTGCCTCTCGTTCTCGTTGCAAAATTTCAGGATTAACACGACCTGGTTGTTCAAAAAGATCCATAAGTCTATTTCCTATAAGAACATGTTGAAATAACGGAATAGGTCGTATTTCACTCACAATCACTTCGGTATCACCTCTAATCTCGCCCAACCATTCACCAAACTCTTCTGCATTTGAAACTGTTGCGGACAGAGAAATCACTTGGACGCTTTCCATGAGATGAATAAGAACTTCTTCCCACACAGCACCTCTGAATTTATCTGCCAGATAATGCACTTCATCCATTACGACGGTGCCGAGATTTGTAAGGGTGTTTGATCCGGCATAGAGCATGTTTCTAAGAACTTCCGTTGTCATGACTAAAATTTCAGCTTCAGAGTTAATGCTTGTGTCACCAGTTAAAAGACCCACACGATCCTCACCAAATTTTTCAGCAAACTCGGAATACTTTTGGTTAGACAAAGCCTTTATAGGTGTCGTATAGAAACACTTTTTGCCCGCCTTAAGTGCGTAGTAGGCCGCAAACTCTCCAACTACGGTTTTCCCAGCTCCTGTGGGTGCCGCAACTAAAACACCTTTTCCCTCTTCGACAGCGTGGCAGGCTGAAATTTGAAAAGGATCAAACTCAAAATTAAACGTTTGAACAAACGCGGTTGTCACAGGATGAGTTCCGCGTTTTTTTGCAGCCGCGTAGGCAGCAGCTGGAGTACTCATGAAGTCCATCCAAGCATGGCTCCGCTAATACATTCGGCATTGACTGGGAGCTGACCAATACGCTCTCCATCGCAGTAAGCCACTGCTTTTGACTCAATGCGCACCCTCTTGCTCCTCACAATTTCTACCGCTGGATGACTGGTGTGCGCTCCGATAAACACCGAAGGAAATACCTTAACGAATTCTATTTTTGAAACAGGATGAAGGATCATGACGTCAAATAATCCATCGTTCATATCAGCTTCTGGACAAACAAGCATTCCCCCACCGTAAGAACGACCATTTCCTACCGCGATCAACATTGCCTGTGTATTCAACGTCCTATCGTCGAGTTCAATCTCGTAATCCTTCGGTTTAAATCTAGGAAGTTCTAAAGCAATACTCATGTTGTACTTCATTGGCCCCTTAGGCCAACTAAGTTTATTTGCTCTCTCATTTACAACGGCATCAAAACCAGTAGACAGGACACTTCCAAACCATTCTCCATCAACCAATCCAGCATCCATTTTCTCTGGCGGATTACTTATGACATATTCGAGTTGAGCATCAACGTTATTTAAGTCCCATCCAAGAGATCTTGCGTAGTCATTTCCCGTTCCTGCCGGGATTATTGCTACCGGTACTTGAGCTGAGACAACTTTTTGCAAAACTACATGGAGGAGTCCGTCTCCACCAACTGCAATTACTCCCTGGCAATGTGCTGTTG
>JBEDES010000017.1:0-18559 GCA_041175545.1 Actinomycetota bacterium | reverse complement strand
AAGCTGAAATTGAGATACGCGCTTCATGGACTCCTATTGTCAGTAACCCATCTCTAATAATCGATCACATAGATAGTTGGTGTAAGTTAATTTGCGACGTTGCTGGATTACCTCCAATTCCTGAAGGAGTCTCTGCGATTACATCTAGTCGCCGCAATTAATTATGAGTGAAGAGATTGTCGCTGTTCCATTACTTGCCCCTGCCGGAGGAACACCCGAGGTCATAGATACTGAACCTGGGCTTGTACAAGCAATAGAAGAGTTAAAGATGGGTTCAGGTGCTTTTGCTGTAGATGCGGAGCGGGCATCTGGATTTAGATATAGCGCTAGGGCTTACTTGATTCAGATAAAAAGAAATGGCGGCGGACTTCACCTAATCGATCCCATTGCCTTCGGAATTAATCATCCATTGATTCTTGAACTAAATAATGTACTCAATACTGATGAAGTTATTTTGCATGCAAGTACACAAGATCTTCCCTGTCTTCGAGAAATCGGAATAAACCCACAGCAATTGTTTGACACTGAACTCGCCGGCAGAATTGCAGGTTTGCCCCGTGTGGGACTTGGTCCACTTCTAGAATCATTAATGGGTGTTTCTCTTGCAAAAGAACATAGTGCTGCGGATTGGTCTGTCAGGCCACTTCCAATGAATTGGCTTACCTATGCCGCTTTAGATGTTGAATTACTTGTTGAACTGCGTGATCGCATGTATCAAATGTTATTGGACAGTAAAAAACTTCCGTGGGCTTTAGAAGAGTTTGCCTCAATTTTGGCCGCACCTCCCCCTGCGCCACGAATTGATCCTTGGCGAAGAACTTCAGGAATGCACAAAATTAAGCGAAGAGATCAATTAGCGATAGTTAGATCCCTTTGGATCGCCCGAGATGAAATTGCAAGTAAAACCGATATTGCTCAAGGAAAGCTCCTCAATGACAATGCAATAGTTGAATTGGCGATTGCTGCTCCAGTGACAAAAAAAGAATTCGAAAAAGCATTGCGTCCGCTGGGCTTACGTGCTCGTTGGTTGGAGAATTTACCCTTGTGGCTTGAAAGTATTGCATCGGCTGTTTCCCTTCCTGAGCAAGAGTGGCCGCAAATGCGCACCAACGCTGATTCGTTGCCTCCAATTAAATTATGGCGAGATAAGTTCCCTGACAAATATGCCCCTCTTTCTCATGCACGACTGCGCCTTGAAAAAATCTCGGAAGAAAACAACATTCCTGTTGAGAATTTGATAACACCAGAGCTGGTCCGTCGAATTTGCTGGAACCCTCCCTCCGGATCAACTGAGAATTTGCAAGTTGAGGAGGTTCAAACACAGCTTCTTTCTCTCGGTGCCCGTGCTTGGCAAGTCAACTTGGTAGGTCAGGCGATATCTGAGGCCCTGTTAGAAAAAGTGGCGGTTCCGGCTCCAGTAGAAGAAGAAGCACCCGCAAATACGGAGTGATTTACTCCACCTGGCCTAGTTGATTTGGCATTGTCCAGAGACCTTACTCACGAGTAACATCTTCCCTATATCGCTAACAAGGGAAGTTTCATGACTCGCACCGTTGTCCTCGTTGATGCCGTTCGCACACCATTTGGAAAGGCCGGCGGAATGTACGCCGGAACCAGAGCAGATGACCTAATGGTGAGAGCAATTCGTGGTTTGCTCGATCGCAATCCCAAAGTAGATCGTTCGACTATTGAAGATGTAGCAATTGCAGCTGCAACTCAGACCGGTGATCAAGGTATGAACATTGGACGAAGCACCGCACTACTTTCTGGTTTACCTAACACAGTTCCTGGTTACTCAATTGACAGATGGTGCGCCGGTGCAATGACAGCTGTAACGACAATTGCAGGTGCAATTGCAATGGGTACAAATGATCTTGCAATCGCAGGCGGCGTTGAACACATGGGTAACCACCCAATCGGAGAAGGCTTAGATCCGAATCCTCGATATTTAGCAGAGAGAATTGTTGAGCAAGATGCACTTGCAATGGGAGCAACTGCAGAGCGTTTGCATGATCGTTTCCCTCAACTAACAAAATTACGCGCAGATCAATTTGCACTTAACTCTCAAATCAAAACTGCAAAGGCATACAGTGAAGGAAAGATCCAGCGAGATTTAATTCCTACAGCTGCAAGAAACGCTGAACTTGGTTGGGGGGTTGCAACAGTTGATGAACCGCCTCGCCCTCAAACTACGATGGAAGGTTTAGCTGGTTTAAAAACACCTTTTCGACCAGCAGGACGCGTCACACCAGGAAACTCTTCCGGCCTAAATGATGGTGCAACGGCAGCTTTGCTTGCTAGCGAAGAGAAGGCGTTAGAACTTGGACTCACAATCAAAGCAAAACTTGTCACCTTCGCATTTGTTGGTGTTGAACCAGAGATCATGGGTTACGGACCGGTTCCGGCTACTCTAAAAGCATTGAAGCAGGCCGGATTAAAAATTGAAGATATTGGTGCCTTTGAAGTAAATGAAGCTTTCGCAGTTCAAGTAATTGCATTTTTGGATCACTTTGGAATTGCCGATGATGATCCTCGCGTTAATCCCTATGGTGGAGCAATCGCTGTTGGTCACCCGTTGGCATCTTCTGGAGTTCGATTGATGCTCAATCTTGCTCGCACTTTCGAAGAAAAACCGGAAGTACGATACGGCATTACAACAATGTGTATTGGTTTAGGCATGGGCGGCACAGTCATCTGGGAAAATCCACACTTTAAGGGATCAAAATAATTATGAGCACAAATATAAGAATGCCAGCAGGAGCGCCAGAAGAAGTTGTTACCCACGCACTTGTCCGTGACATTGACTTAGCAGCATTTGGTGGTCAAGGCTCATTAGCGTTGATTACTTTAGACAACTCTCTTGATCACAATCGACCAAACACTTTTGGACCTCAATCACTAACTGCATTAGATGCAGCGATCACAGATGCGATTGGTCGCAAACCAGCAGCGATTGCAATCACAGGCAAGCCCTTTATTTTTGCTGCCGGTGCTGATCTTTCAGCCCTTGCATTCTTAAATGATCACAGCCAAGCAATGGCTATTGGAAAACTTGGCCATGATGTCTTTCGTAGATTAGGCGAATCAAAGATTCCAACCTTTGCCTTCATTAACGGCCTTGCACTAGGTGGTGGCCTTGAAGTTGGTCTTCACTGCCACTACAGAACACTCTCATCGACTGCATTCATTGCACTTCCTGAAGTGTTTTTGGGGCTAGTTCCAGGATGGGGCGGAGCCACAATTTTGCCTAAACTCATTGGACCAGAGCGCGCTGTTCAAGTAATCATGCTCAACGCTCTTAATAACAATACGATGTTGAAATCAAAAGATGCACTCAAGCTGGGTGTTGTCGATGCAGTCTTTGATCCAGCAGATTATTTAGAGAGATCAATTTCATTTGCAGTTGGAGTTCTTAACGGAAGTACAAAAATCGAACGCCCCGATTACAGTAACGATCCCGCATGGGATAGTGCGTTGGCTACTGGAAAGGCTGCTGCACTGAAAAAATATGGCGGCGCCGAGATTGCATCTCCAACAAAAGCTCTAGAGCTCATCGCAGCTGCAAGAAAAAACGATCTAGGGACAGGCTTTGATGCAGAAGACAAAGTATTGGCTGACCTTGTCATGTCTGATCCTCTTCGCGCATCTTTGTATGCATTTAATTTGATTCAGAAGAAACGAAAGAAGGTTGAGGGTGCACCTAAGCCTGCCCTTGCACGAAAAGTAACCAAGGTGGGAGTTGTAGGTGCTGGTTTAATGGCATCTCAGTTAGCGCTACTTTTATTGAGAAATCTTAAGTGTCCTGTTGTGATGACTGATATAGATCAGGCCCGCGCTGATAAAGGAGTCGCATGGGTTAAAAATGAACTAGATAAGTTGGTAGAGAAGAAGCGCATGAGCGCTGAAGCTGCTGCACGTCTGGCTCTCTTGATTTCAGGATCAGCTGACCAAAAGGTTTTTGCCAATTGCGATTTTGTCATCGAGGCCATTTTTGAGGAGCTTTCACTAAAGCAAGAACTATTCAAAAAGTTAGAGGCTATTGTCTCCCCTGAATGTGTTTTAGCGACAAATACGTCCTCTCTATCAGTTGAAGCTATGACACAGGGATTAAAAAATCCAGAGCGAGTAGTTGGATTCCACTTTTTCAATCCTGTCGCAGTAATGCCGTTGCTAGAAGTAGCGCGCACTTCGACAACTGATGATGCAACGACCGCTACAGCAATTGCAGTTGGTAAAGAACTGAAAAAAGTAATGATCATCTGTAAAGATGCTCCGGGCTTTGTTGTAAATCGACTCTTAACACGCTTTATGGGTGAAGTAACTGACGCAGTAGATGAGGGAACTCCTCCTGCTGTTGCAGATGCTGCGATGATGGAGATCGGATTCCCAATGTCGCCATTCCAACTTCTAGATCTTGTTGGTCCAGGCGTGGCACTTCATGTGTCAGAGACTTTGCACAAAAATCTTGGACCTAGATATCGAATCTCACCAACTATGCAGCGCATGGTCAAAGAGGGTGTTCGAAACTTCTATGTAAAAAATGAAGATGGATCTTATGCACCAAATCCAGCAGCAGTAGCACTTATAGAAAAAGGAAGTTCGCCTTCAACGGCCGAACAAGTACGTGATCGCGCGCTGAAAGCATTAGCCGAAGAAGCTAGATCCATGCTGGATGAGGGCGTTGTATCAACTCCTGCTGAGATTGATTTGTGCATGTTAATGGGAGCTGGTTGGCCTATGCATCTGGGTGGAATTCTGCCTTACCTTGATCGTGAAGGAATAAGTGAAGCCGTTTCAGGTAAGCGCTTCCACGAAAAAGGTGTTGCATCTCTACCTGATAGCAAGTAATCAGTTGCCCTGTAATCTTGGATTGTGCACGAGATTTCAGTACTCCAGGAGAGCGACTTCCCTCATATTTCCAAAAGCCTAGATCGCTGGTGGGGTGGCCGAAATATGACACCCATGTTGCCAAAGCTTTGGTTCAAGGATTTTTCACAAACCAGTTTTGTAATTAGACGTGAGAATTTCCAGCCCATCGCATTTCTGGTTGGATACATTTCTCAGGCAGACAAGAGTAAGGCTTATGTTCATTTCATTGGCGTTGATCCAGAATTTAGGACAGAGGGTCTAGGCACAACTCTCTATAAGGCCTTTGCAAGCAAAGTTCTTGATCTAGGAGCAAATCGCATAGAAGCAGTGACTTCACCTGTCAACAAAACATCCCTAGGATTTCACGAGTCCCTTGGATTTATGGCGATGGAAATTGGTGAAAACTTAGTTCTACCAACAGTGGCATCGGGCCATAAGGACTTTGATGGGGTCGGAGAAGACAGAGTCATTTTAGTAAAAACCCTGCCATTCTAATTATCAGTCGATAGAGTTTGCTACGTTCAGGTCTACACTAGATCAACATGACTGAACTTTATGAAGGTACGACAAAAAACGGTTTAAGTGCTGTCTTTAGCAACTTAAAGAGTTTCCCGAAAGATTCATCTCTTGGCACCCTTATCTCGGGTTTCCTAGTTGTTTTGGTGGCAGTAACTGGACCAATAGTCATTCAACTTACGGCGGCAAAAAATGGCTCATTCACAGATGCACAGACATCAAATTGGATCTTTATTACTTGGTTAACCTCTGGTCTATTTGGGCTATTTCTAAGTTTACGTTTTCGGATGCCCATGATTGGTTCTCCGTCTACTGCATCTATGGTTTTACTCGTCACGAGTTTGCAGGCACATTCCATAAATGAAGCAGTTGCTGCCTACATCATTGTCGCAGTTATATTCATCATTATTGGCGCAACGGGTGCAATGCGAAAAATAATGAAATTCATACCCCACGAGATAATCATGGCGATGCTTGCCGGTGTTTTATTCCAGTTTGGCGTACAAGTCTTCACTTCATTCACTACAGAGCCATGGCTCGTATTCATAATGGTTTTGGTTTTTTTCCTTGCACGAAGACTCAATGTGAGAACACCTGTTGTGCCTGTTTTTATCGTTGGAATTGTTCTTACTATTGCATTAGGCAAGCTCCAATTTAACGGAGCAGATTTATTCTGGGTACATCCTCAATTTATTCAACCTGATTTCACCTGGGCTAGCGCAATTAACCTGGCACTTCCAATGGTTCTAGCTACTCTCGCCACGCAATACGCCCCAGGATTCACCGTATTGCGATCAGCCAAATACCAACCTCCTATCAGATATTCAATTTTGACCGGAGGATTTATCTCGCTTTTCACAGCACCATTTGGAAATACAGGAGTGAACACCTCAACGATTACTGCAAATATCGCAGTTGGTGAACATGCCGATCCAGATAAAACAACTCGCTATACAGCAGGGGTCTTGTGTGGAGTTTTTTACATAACAGCTGCAATTTTTACTATCCCAATAATTGATCTATTTAATATGCTTCCACCTGCCATGATTGCAACAATCGCCGGGTTAGCATTGATGCCAGCTTTGGCCAACTCGCTTCATGAATCTGTAGCGGGAGTTCAAGGACGCGAAGTTGCTATGGCAACGCTATTGATAACAATCAGTGGCATTCAACCATTAGGGCTTGGTTCACCCTTTTGGGGTCTTGTTACCGGAATGGTGCTTAGTGCAATCCCATTTAGAACCCTGAAAAACTGAACGTAAAATTTAGAGAAGTGATCTCAGTACAAACTGCATGATTCCACCGTGTCGGTAGTAATCAGCCTCGCCTGGCGTATCAATTCTAACTTTGGCAGTAAAGCTCTTGTCTCCGGCAGTTACGGTGAGCTCTTTTGGAACTCCCCCATTATTGAGAGCGGTGATGCCAGCGATTGAAAACACTTCGGTTCCATTTAGTCCTAATGATGCTGCAGATTCGCCATTCTTAAACTCCAATGGAAGAACTCCCATTCCGATTAAGTTTGAACGGTGAATTCTTTCAAAACTTTCTGCAATAACCGCTCTTACGCCAAGCAAAGCGGTACCTTTTGCAGCCCAGTCGCGGGATGAACCTGATCCATATTCTTTACCTGCAAGAATAACTAATGGAACTCCAGCATCCTGATAAGCCATTGATGCATCAAATATTGTTGTCTGTTCACCACCATTGAGGAAGTTGCGAGTGTATCCACCCTCAACTCCATCAAGTAAGAGATTCTTCAAACGAATGTTTGCAAAAGTCCCGCGAATCATAATTTCATGATTACCGCGTCTAGAACCGTATGAGTTGAAGTCTGCTCGCTCGATTCCATGCTCTGCAAGATAAATACCAGCTGGAGAATCAGCCTTGATGTTTCCTGCTGGAGAAATGTGATCAGTTGTAACTGAATCCCCAAGTATTGCAAGCACTCGGGCCCCAGAAATATCTGTAACGGGAGTTGGCTGCTTAGGCATCCCATCAAAGTATGGCGGTTTGCGCACATATGTTGACTTAGCATCCCATTCAAAAATCTTGCCTGTAGGAGTTGCCAGAGATTTCCAGCGATGATCACCTTCAAATACCGTTGCATAATCTTTCTTGAACATTTCAGACGAAATAGAGGCATCAATCACGCTTTGAATTTCTTGAGGTGATGGCCAAATATCCTTCAGATATACATCGTTGCCGGCCGTGTCTTTTCCTAATGAGTCCTTCTCGAAGTCATGATCCATGGTTCCAGCGATTGCATAGGCAACAACTAGCGGTGGGGATGCCAAGTAATTCATCTTAACTTCTGGACTAATGCGTCCTTCAAAATTTCGATTTCCTGAAAGCACTGCGGTAACAGCTAAATCACCTTCATTAATGGCTTTTCCAACTTCGATTGGAAGTGGGCCAGAGTTTCCAATACATGTTACGCAACCGTATCCAACCAAGTGGAATCCAAGTGCCTGCATATATTGAGTTAGATCAGCGCGATCATAATAATCTGTGACTACTTTAGATCCTGGCGCAAGAGTTGTTTTAACCCAAGGCTTGGATTTCAATCCCTTTTCTACAGCTTTCTTTGCTAATAATGCAGCACCAATCATTACTGAAGGATTTGATGTATTTGTACAAGATGTAATTGACGCAATAACAACATCTCCATTTTTTACCCGTGTTGAACCAGCTTTAACTTCATCCTTGCTAGTTTTCTCACTTAGATATGATGGAAGAATCTTTTCAAAGGCAGTTTTTGAATCACTGAGTGCAATTCGATCTTGTGGTCTTTTTGGACCAGAGATTGATGGAACTACTGTAGAAAGATCAAGCTCTACAACTTGTGAGAAGCGAGGTTCAACTGAAGGGTCATGCCACATTCCTTGCTTCTTTGAATATTCCTGAACAAGTGCGATCTGCTCGTCGCTGCGTCCGGTTAGACGAAGATATCGAAGTGTTTCTTCATCAATTGGAAAGATTGCACAAGTTGAACCGTATTCAGGGCTCATGTTTCCGATGGTTGTGCGATTGGCCATTGGAACAGAGGCAACACCAGGCCCGAAGAACTCTACAAACTTTCCTACAACTCCTACCTTGCGCAAAATCTCTGTGATCGTAAGTGCCATATCGGTAGCTGTCGTTCCCAATGGAAGTTGACCAGTTAACTTAAAGCCAACAACTTTAGGAATGAGCATCGAAACTGGTTGGCCCAACAATGCAGCCTCAGCCTCAATGCCACCGACTCCCCAACCCAAAACTCCCAAACCATTGACCATCGTTGTGTGTGAATCTGTGCCTACGACAGTGTCAGGGTAGGCACGAACAACGCCATCTACTGAGCGAACCATCACTACTCGGGCTAGATATTCAATATTTACTTGGTGAACAATTCCTGTGCCAGGTGGGACTACTTTGAACTCATCAAATGCACTTTGTCCCCAACGCAAAAATCTATAACGTTCTTGATTGCGCTCATATTCGATATCTGTGTTCTGTTCAAAAGAATCCTTTGTACCGAACTTATCTGCAATTACAGAGTGATCGATTACTAACTCTGCCGGAGCAAGCGGATTAACTTTGGATGGATCTCCGCCCAACTCTACGATTGCCTCGCGCATTGTTGCTAGATCTACAACGCACGGAACACCAGTGAAGTCCTGCATCACTACGCGCGCAGGGGTAAATTGAATCTCAGTGTCTGGTTCCACAGCTGGATCCCAATTAGCCAACGCTTTGATGTGCGCTTGAGTGATGTTGGCACCATCTTCTGTGCGTAGAAGGTTTTCTAATAGAACCTTCAAGCTAAAGGGAAGATTAGAGGCGCCTTCGATGGCTGAAATGTCAAAAATCTCAAAACTCTTGCCCGCAACTTCCAAGTTTTTCTTTGCGTTAAAAGAGTTTTTACTCACCTGTGTACCCCTTAAATTCTACGTTTACCGGCGCTCAAGATACATCAGTCTGAGCATAGAGGGCAACACATTCGATGTGATGTGTCATTGGAAAGAGATCAAAAGCACGAATTTTCACCAACGAAAAACTGTGATGTGCAAGATAGGCAGTGTCTCTGGCTAGTGCTGCTGGATCACAGGCAACATAAATTATTGAACGTGGTCGGAGTCGTGCTATTTGAGCAACTACCTCTTTACCAGCTCCTTCTCTTGGTGGATCTAAAACAACTACATCGGCTGTAGATATTCGAGGTAGATGCTGCGCAACATCACCAGTAATTACTTTTACATTCAGTTCGGAAGCAAAATTTCTTGCAGCATCACTGGTTGCAGATTTACTGCCTTCAATTAGTTCAACATTACCGCTCTTACCAATCACATCTAGGGCTGCAGCAGTAAAGAGCCCAACACCTCCGTATAGATCAAGGACATGATCTCCGGGTTTAAAAGCTGCAAACTCTAAAACGGCCTTAGTTAAAACATCTGGTGCATCTATGTGGCTCTGCCAAAAAGATTCATGATTTACTTCGAGAACTCTATTCATGATTTTTTCATGCAGAATTGCAGGACCTTCTGTAACTCTGGCTCGCTGTTGGCCTTCTTTGCTGGCCAATGCAACGGTTCTCTCCCCTGTGTTTGAGGCGCTCACTTCAATTCGCGCATTTGGTTTGAGAGATTTTTCAGTTAGTTCTGCGAATTTGATTGTATCCACACAAATTATGCAATCTGTCACCGGTGCAACTGTGTGGGATCGAGATTTGTAAAATCCTAATTTTCCATCTTTATTCGTTGTAGCAATTGCGCGAGTGCGCCAGTGCGTGCTCTCGCCGACCTTTTCAACGGCAATATTAAGATCCATCTTTGCAATGCGGGCAAATTGCTCTGCAATTACTTGCGACTTTAATGTGCGTTGATGTTCTTCAGAGATGTGCTGGAAATCGCACCCACCGCAGCCATCTGAATTCGAAAATCTACAGGGTGGGTTTACTCGATGCTCCGACGGAATATGAATTGAAACCACATCGGCTCGACTAAAGCTTGCACCCACACTTGTCAGTTCAACCGTACAAACTTCACCTTCAACTGCGTGTCGAACAAAGATAACTGCTCCGTTGTAACGGGCAATGAAGTGGCCTCCATGGGCAACTTTTTCAATGGTGACCTCAATGCGATCTCCGATTTTTAGGGCTGGACCCTTTTCTGATGCCATAGATACAAGCCTATGGGTGTAAGTTGTACCTTGTGCACGTAGTCATCATGGGTTGCGGTCGAGTTGGATCTTCTCTGGCCACCGAATTAGAGGCGGCAGGACATACTGTTGCTGTCATCGACCAAGTTCGCGAAGCATTTCGTCGCTTGGGGCCAGACTTTAAGGGCCGAACAGTCACGGGTGTTGGCTTTGATCGCGACAATTTAATTGAGGCGGGTATTCAAGAAGCAGATGCCTTTGCAGCGGTAAGTAATGGCGATAACTCAAATATTTTGGCAGCTAGAGTTGCTCGAGAGACATACGGTGTACAAAACGTTGTTGCTCGAATTTATGATCCAGGAAGAGCCGAGATCTATCAAAGACTTGGTATTCCAACAGTTGCAACAGTTCTTTGGACAACTGATCAAATTCTCCGCCGTTTAACACCTGAAGGTTCTCGATCTGAGTGGCGAGATGCCACCGGAACACTTCAGCTTTACGAAGTACATCCAATTACCGAGTGGCATGGACGTCCAGTTCTACTTATCGATGAGTTAACACCTTCACGCATCGCATTTATCACTCGTTTAGGCGAAGCGATAATTCCTAATACTCATACGGTTCTACAGGAAGGTGATCTCGTGCACGTAATGGTGGCTGATGCCGACCTAGAACGCACACAACAGATTCTCGCCAAAACTCCGGAAGCTGAGCGCTCATGAGAATTGCAATCGCCGGTGCAGGAAATGTGGGAAGAGCGATTGCTCGTGAACTTCTAGACAATGGGCATCAAGTTTTACTCATTGAAAAAGATCCCAAGGCGATAAAAATTGAAAGCGTTCCTGATGCAGAGTGGCTGATGGCAGATGCCTGCGAAATTACAGCACTTGATGCTGCCCATCTTGATAACTGCCAGGTTTTAGTTGCCGCAACCGGTGATGACAAGGCAAATCTTGTTACTTCATTACTCGGCAAAACTGAATATGGAGTTCCAAGAGTTGTTGCAAGAATCAATCACCCAAAAAATGAATGGCTCTTTGATACTTCATGGGGTGTCGATGTTGCAGTGTCTACACCAAGAATTATTTCGGCGCTCGTAGAAGAGGCTGTGACGGTAGGAGATGTAGTTCGTCTATTCTCATTTAGAAAGGGCCAAGCCAATCTTGTGGAGTTAACACTTCCAGATGGTTCTGCTTGTATTGGAAAGACAGTTGAAGAAATTGAACTACCTGAAAACGCAGCACTTGCTGCAATTGTTCGAGATGGTCAAGTGATTACAGCCAAGCCTCATGATGTATTTTCCGCTGGCGACGAACTTCTTTTTGTGGCCTCAGCCGATGCAGAGGTTTACATTAAAGCCTGCTTTATCTCTTAACTTTATTTGCTGGATTTATCATCTATCGGTGGTTCAGATTTTATGATCAGCCAAGAACCATATGCTGCGGCAAAAAATAGCGGATAACCCATTGCAAGATTGACTGTTCCTAGCAAATTAACGTTGCCACTTTTATAAATCGGATATTGAACGGCGATACGTGAAAAGAACATGGCGACCCACAACCAGCTTGCCTTGATGTACATCTTTTTGCGGCGAGGATTATTTCTCCATGTGAAGTTCTCTCCCAATAATGGCCCAAGAACCAAACCTAAAATGGGCCATCCAACTACGTTGGCAACAAGATAAACAGTGCCGTAACCCAAATTAGTTAATAGTTTTGGAATATAAAAATCTGTGGCGTTACCACTGCGGTTTGCAAAGTACGCGCAAATTAAGACACCGATCACTCCTGAAATCGAGTGCTGAATTGTGTCTTTGCGAATTAATCTCCAGATCGCAAGGATGATTGATAAACCTAAAGAAGACCAGATTGCGTTCTGAAGATCTTGATTAAAGTTAAACACAACAAGAAAAACAATGGCTGGCAAGCCAGAGTCAATTAAACCTTTTTTCCCACCAAGTGTATTAATAACTTTATCGCGATCTTGACCATGCTGACTCATGAGCGGCCAGTCGATCCAAAGCCACCTGTGCCTCTATCAGATCCAGGTAGGTGTTCAACTTCAGTAAAAACTGCGCGCTCTACTTTTTGAATCACTAGTTGTGCAATTCGATCCCCTTTTTTAAAAGTAACAGACTCGGTTGGGTCGTGATTAATTAGAATGCATGAAAGCTCTCCCCGATAACCAGCATCAACAGTTCCTGGAGCATTAACCATAGTTATGCCGTGTTTGATTGCTAGGCCAGAACGAGGATGAACCAATGCAACATATCCATCTGGAAGTGCAATTGAAATACCGGTTGGAACGAGTGCGCGCTCTCCGGGCTTTAAAACAACATCTACGCGAGTGGTTATATCCGCTCCAGCATCACCAGGTTTGGAATAAGTCGGCATAGGAACGCTCGAATCAAGACGCGTTATGAGAACTTCTACGCCTTTCATATTAAGGATTGATCTCGAAATTTGGATCGACAAAAGTTAAAAGTTCGGGAGTTTTTGCCAACTCTTCAAAATAACCCTCGGGTGCGTTATTGATGAAATGCTCCATAGGAACGATGATGAAAAGCGCAGAGGCTCGAACTGCGATTTCACCTTCCGGAGAATTCAAACGACCAACTGCGGATGTATAAACTTTTCGACCGTGTTGTCCCGTTATTTCTGCAGCAATATGAAGAGTTGTTCCAATTGGAACTGGAATTAGAAAATCTGTCTCTAATCGACCAGTTACCGCCGGTGAGCGGATTAACCACATCAATTTACCCAAAGCTTCATCAAAGGCAAGTGAAAGCAATCCACCATGTGCTAACCCGGGAGCTCCTTGGTGATTTTCAGTAACTGTAAAAGTTGCTGTGATATTTGCACCTTCTCCAGAGTATGCAACTAAATGCAGACCCGTTGGATGTAGATGGCCGCAACCAAAGCAATGACCAAAGTGTGAAGGGATTTTTGTCCCTACTGGCGGTGCAAGTGGATGGCGTTCTGGAATTATCGAGCCTTCGGGTGGAACTGTGCTTGCTACTCTGCCCATGGATAAAGATTAGCGCCTGATTATCCGATACGGTAACACCCATGCGATACCAAGAAGTGATACGTACGCCACTTTGGCTTCTAGCCATAATTTACTTCTTTTTTCTATCCCTGGTTATCTCTATTTGGGCCGCATTAGGAAACAACTCAGCTTTAGTGTCTTTGGTAGTACTTTCGCTGGCATTGATCGCCATATACATAAAGTCTGGGCTGAAAATTGAAGTTAGTGACGTGGAGATACGTGTTGGACGCGCACGTCTGCAGCGTGAATTTATTGGTGAGATTATTGCTTTAGATAATCAAAATCTTAAAAGAATCCGAACTAGAGATGCCGATCCTTCTGCGTATCTAGCGATTAGATTCTGGTCGCCACGGGCCATTCAACTTTTCGTCAATGACACAAGAGATGCAACTCCGTATTGGCTGATTTCTACTTCACAACCTGAAAAACTTCTTACTGCTCTAAAAGATTTAGAGAGTTAATTACACTCTTTACAAACAGCTTTTGCGCCTTCACCTTTGGCTAACTGTGAAATGTGATGCACTAAGAAACAGCGTGAGCAAGTGAATTCATTAACTTGCTTTGGTACAACTCTTACTGCGAGCTCTTCTCCTGAAAGATCGGCGCCTGGGAGTTCAAGATTTTCAGCTGCTTCAGCTTCATCAACATCGATCTGGCCAGATTGAGCATCGACTCGCTTTGCCTTTAACTCTTCAAGAGACTCCTCATGAAGTTCCTCATCGGTTTTTCTGGGTGTGTCGTAATCAGTTGCCATTGCTCTCACCACCTTTTCGATACTTCGTCGTTTTCTGGATAACTCTCTGCGGGCGCATCATGGCGCATTTAACACCATGTATTTGATACAACACGCCACAAACTCTCGTTATTCCTTGGTTTGGCCAGATTTCTCGATTCTTTGAGCCAGGCTTGCATCTACGCGAGCGTGGATCGCCGTTCCATCTTCAACATATGACTCTGAGAATATCTCGCCCGACTCATGTATGGCATGGACCAAGTCTCCCCTGTCGTAAGGAATGACTACTGAAACTTCTACAGATGGACGCGGTAGAGTGCTCTCAATTGCATGAAGCAAACCTTCAATGCCAAAGCCGGTTCGAACTGAAAAGGCATAGCTATTTGGCTCCTTGCGCAAAATCTCCATAACGATATTTGGATCTGCAATATCAACTTTGTTGATTGCGATGATTTCAGGAATCTCCTTGCCGCCAATTTCATCAATAACTAGTCGAACAGCCTTAATCTGCTCAAATGGATCTGGGTGCGAACCATCAACAACGTGAACAATTAAATCTGATTGCGAGACCTCTTCCAATGTCGACTTGAACGCATCGATCAGTTGATGTGGAAGATGACGAACAAATCCAACAGTGTCACTTAACGTATAAATCCGACCATCATGTGTCTGAGTTTTTCGAACAGTTGGATCCAAAGTAGCAAATAACGCGTTCTCGACCAAGACACCTGCATTGGTGAGTTTATTTAGCAGTGAAGATTTTCCAGCATTTGTATACCCTGCAATTGCAACGGATGGAATATTGTTCCGTCGACGTTCCTGCCTCTTTGTATCACGTGCAGTTTTCATCTCGGCAATCTCGCCGCGAAGCTTTGCCATTTTGTCGCGAATTCTGCGGCGATCAGTTTCGAGCTTTGTTTCACCAGGTCCACGACCACCAATACCCGCACCGCCAGCAGCTCGACCACCAACCTGTCGTGACAGTGAATCACCCCAACCACGAAGTCTTGGTAGCAAGTAAGCAATTTGCGCCAATTCAACTTGGGCTTTTCCTTCTTTGCTTTTTGCATGCTGAGCGAAAATATCTAGGATCAATGCAGTTCGATCGACAACCTTTACCTTTAACTTATCTTCTAATTGACGCAGCTGTGATGGGGACAGTTCACCATCACACACAACTGTGTCTGCTCCGGTTGAAACAACTACATTTCTTAGTTCGGTAACTTTTCCCGAACCAATATAGGTGGCAGGATCTGGTTTATCACGACGCTGAATTAATCCCTCGAGTACCTCTGATCCAGCGGTCTCAGCCAACGCCTTTAACTCGGCTAAAGAGTTCTCCGCATCGGCAATTGTTCCTTCAGTCCAAACTCCAACAAGTACGACCCGCTCTAGTTGAAGCTGGCGATATTCGGCCTCAGAAATATCTTGTAGTTCAGTTGAAAATCCTTTAACGCGACGCAAAGCATTTCGCTCTGAAAGCTCTTGTGATTGATCGACCGTTTCATCGGCCTCGGCTGCATCAAACTCTGCCGCTACTCTGGCACTTTCTTGAAGAAGTTTTTCAAACTCATGATCAAATTCATCATCAAATTGATCACCTGACTTTTCATCAAAACCTTTACTCAATGAGAAACCTAGAGATATCTACATCTTTAACTAAAACAGCTGGGCCAATCAAAGTGGCATTGGAGTGCCCGTCAATTGAGACCTCCAAACGGCCCCCCGGAGGGTTAATAATCCATGTCGCAGGTAGCTTTCTGCTGGTATGAATCGTGGCAGCTAATGCAACGGCGCAAGTTCCAGTTCCACATGATTGCGTTTCACCAGAGCCTCTTTCGAATACGCGCATTGCAATCTCGTTATCACCTGTAATTTGAACGAACTCGACATTTACACCCTCTGGGTAAGAGTCCTTAGGTCGAACAACCGGTGCTTCCAACAGATCTCCGACTTCGTTGATATCGTCAACAAAGACCACGGCATGAGGATTTCCAACACTGATATTGTATCCATTCCAAATTTTTCCATTCGTTGCAGCCGTTATGCTCTCGCCTTCATCACTAACTTGACCCATATTGACAGAGATGTCATCTGTAAGTGGAACGCGAAGATGCTTAACTCCATCCCTAGTATCGATTGCAAAAATACCTTCAGGCTGATGTCCACGTTCCACCAAATAACGAGCCATCACTCGAATTCCGTTGCCGCACATTTCTGCCAGAGAACCATCGGCATTTCGATAATCCATGAACCATTTATCGTTTCGCTTGATAATTCGAATGAGCCCATCGGCTCCAATTCCACTCTTGCGATCACAGATAGCCGCGGTCTGGGCAGTAGTAATTGAATACTCATCTAAAGGATCAAAGACTAGAACAAAGTCGTTATGAGTCCCGTGCCCATATGTTGCAATCATGTAGATGAGTTTAACGAATTAAGAATGCGTTCGATTCGATTTTGTATTGGTGAGATCCACATAATTCGCTCATCTCTAGAAAACCAGGTTTCTTGTCTGCGCGCATATTGGCGTGTTGCACGCTTGGTCTCTTCAATAGCCTCTTCTTCGGAGATTTTTCCCTCTTTGTAGGCGATAACTTGTGAATACCCCAAGGCCTTTTGAGCAGTGGTGCCACGCGTAATTCCAGCTTCGATCAATGATTCAACCTCTGCAACAAAGCCTGCTTGCCACATTCTTTCAACACGTGCTGAAATCTTTTCACTAAGGAGTTCGCGCTCCATTACTAAACCAAATTGCAAGGCCTCTGGGTATCTCGTACTTTCTTTCCTAGGCAAGTTTGCAGTAAATGGCTTTCCCGTAATCTTTATAACTTCAAGGGCGCGAATTACTCTTCTAGAGTTTGCTTTATCTATTGCTAAAGCTGCTGCTGGATCTAGCTTTTCCAATCTTTCAAAGAGTGGTCCAATTCCCTTTGTCGCATATTCAAGTTCAAGTTCTGCGCGAACCACAGGGTCTGTATCCGGGAAATTTAAATCATCCAAAATCGCCTTTATGTAAAGTCCCGTCCCACCAACAATGATTGCGCTTTTGTTGCGTGAATGAACTTCTGTAATTTTCTCACGGGCTTTTTCCTGATACCAAGCGACATTAGCATCTTCTGTGACTTCCAGAAGATCCATTAAGTGGTGTGGGATGCCGTGTCTTTCTTCATCGGTGATCTTTGCCGTACCAATATCCATGCCTTTGTATAGCTGCATGGAGTCTGCATTAATTACTTCACCGTCAATCTCGCTTGCTAATGCAACTGCAAGATCACTCTTACCGGTAGCAGTTGCTCCACAAATTACAATCACATTCATTTATTGACCGATTTTTTTAAGGGTGGGAATACCAAGCATCGTGGCCGATTTATCCTTGCCCTCAATTCGATCTTGATGAGCCTGTGCACCTTTTGTCTGTCGGACTGAAATAGCATCTCCAATTAAGTAATGGGCAGAAGCCTGCGAAATCTTTACA
This sequence comes from Actinomycetota bacterium, assembly GCA_041175545.1. Taxonomy (GTDB): domain Bacteria; phylum Actinomycetota; class Actinomycetes; order Nanopelagicales; family Nanopelagicaceae; genus Planktophila. Next base: position 779 of record JBEDES010000017.1, on the reverse strand, counting down.
GTGACCTCATCGCCAGGTCTGGCTAATGTGGTGTTATCGAAGTGAACGAGGCGAAAATCTTCACTGCGTCCAGTTAAACGAGATTGTGCTTCATCCCTGCGGCCTTCATAGTCTCCAACTAAGACTTTATGAATCGTTCCGATGCTTTCCTGATTTACAGAAAGAGAAATTTCTTGTTGGTGGTTGTGAAGGCGCGTGTATCTTTCGCCCACTACTTCCTCGCTGACTTGATCGGGCATTGTTGCTGCAGGTGTTCCTGGGCGTTTTGAGTACTGATATGTATAGGCAGCGGCAAATCGTGCTTGTGTGCATAAATCCAAAGTTTGCTGAAAATCTTCTTCGCTTTCTCCCGGGAAGCCAACAATGATGTCGGTTGTAATCATTGCGTGAGGGATTGCCATACGCACGCGTTCTAAAATTCCAAGATATCTGTCACTCCGATAAGAACGTCGCATTTGTTGAAGAATTCGATCCGAACCCGATTGAAGAGGCATGTGCAAGTGCGGCATTACATTTGGTGTTTGTGCCATTGCCTCGATGACATCATCTGTGAAATCTCGAGGGTGGGGAGACATAAAGCGAACGCGCTCTAAGCCTTCAATCTGGCCACAGGAAAGCAAGAGATTTGCAAAGGCGCCACGATCTGAAAAATCAACACCGTATGCATTTACATTTTGTCCCAAGAGAGTAATTTCAATTACTCCTTGATCAACTAATGCCTTTACCTCATTGAGAATATCTTCTGCATTTCTATCTTTTTCAATACCGCGAAGAGTTGG
>JBEDES010000016.1:0-19808 GCA_041175545.1 Actinomycetota bacterium | reverse complement strand
GAATCAAAAGAATGTGAATGGCAGGAGGCCTCATTTGGAATGCTAGGTCTGGAAACTGCTTTATCAATCGTTCAAAAAACTATGGTCGATTCAGGATTAATGGATTGGAATATGGTCGCCGAGCGTATGTCATATGCACCCGCTCGGATAGGCGGATACGAAAGTCAGGGCCTTGAAATTGCGGTTGGTTCAACCGCTAATCTCGTAGTGATTGATCCTTCAAGAAACTGGCACGTCGATCGTGATTTGACCATGTCAAAGGCAACAAATACTCCCTACCATGGGCACACGCTGCCAGGCGTGATAACCCATACATTTTTCAGAGGTCGGGCAACAGTGATTGATTCAGTTATTCAAAAGATTGGAGAAGTGCAGTGACTAGCGCTTACTTAGTCTTTGATGATGGACGAATTTTTGAGGGTGAAAGTTGGGGAGCTGTCGGCAAAACGTTTGGAGAAGCAGTTTTTCAAACTGGAATGACTGGTTATCAAGAGACCCTGACGGACCCTTCCTATCACAAGCAGATTGTGATTATGACTGCTCCTCATATTGGTAATACTGGAGTGAATAAGGAAGACAATGAGTCAAGCAAAATTTGGGTGGCAGGCTTCGTTGTTAGAAATCCATCATCGATCACGTCAAACTGGCGAGCTCATAAAAGCTTAGAGAGCGAGCTAATTGAGCAGGCAATAGTAGGAATTCAAGGTGTTGATACACGTGCGATTACTCGTCACATCCGCGATCGAGGCGCGATGCGCGTTGGCATCTTCTCGAATCTAAACCTTTCGCGCGAAGAGATGGTTGTGGAAGTTAGAAAAATCCCTTCCATGGCTGGATCCAATTTGGTCGATGATGTTTCAACGAAGAAAACATATGTCGTTGAGCCAATTGGACCAAAACGTTTTGTTGTAGCAGCGTTAGATTTGGGTATTAAGAATGCAACCCCTAAGGGACTTTCAGAACGTGGGGTACAAGTTCATGTGATGCCCTCTCATTCAACTCTCGAAGAAATTCTCGCGATTAAACCCGACGGTGTTTTTCTATCAAATGGTCCCGGAGATCCTTCAACAATGGGAGAAGTAGTTGAAACAGTGCGTTCATTGTTGTTAGAGGAGATACCGATTTTCGGAATCTGTTTCGGTCATCAAATTCTAGGACGGGCCTTAGGTTTTGAAACATATAAATTAAATTTTGGGCATAGAGGCATCAATCAACCTGTTATGGATAAGACGTCGGGAAAAGTCGAAATTACAGCCCACAATCACGGTTTTGCTGTTCAGGCTCCTACGGATATGGAGTTTTCAACCGTGTATGGTCGCGGGGAAGTAACTCATGTGTGTCTCAATGATGGAGTGGTGGAAGGTTTAGCACTCTTAGATCGTCCAGCGTTTTCTGTGCAATACCACCCTGAAGCTGCAGCAGGACCACATGATGCTTCGTATTTATTTGATCGATTCATCGAATTAATGTCAAAGAAGGTCGATGCATAATGCCACTAGACACCTCTATACGTTCTGTTCTGGTAATTGGTTCAGGTCCAATCGTTATTGGACAGGCTTGTGAATTTGATTATTCGGGCACTCAAGCTTGTCGAGTTCTTCGTTCTGAAGGAATAAGAGTTATTTTGATAAATTCAAATCCAGCAACGATCATGACTGACCCTGAATTTGCGCATGCAACGTTTATTGAGCCAATCACACCTGAGATTATCGAGAAGATTATTATTCAAGAAAAACCAGATGCAGTGCTTGCTACTTTAGGCGGTCAAACAGCTCTAAATGCTGCAATTGGCCTCTATGAAAGAGGAACACTTTCTAAATACGGAGTGCGCTTAATTGGTGCCGATGTCGAAGCAATACATCGTGGAGAAAATAGAGAACTTTTCCGTGAAATTGTAGAGAAAGTTGGTGGTCAATCCGCTCAATCTAGGATTTGTCATAACATGGATGAAGTTTTATCTGCAGTTAAAGAACTGAACTATCCGGTTGTAATTCGACCATCTTTCACAATGGGAGGCTTGGGATCAGGAATAGCTTTTAGCGAAGCCGAATTGCGTCAAATTGCTGGTGCAGGTTTGAGACATAGTCCAACTTCAGAAGTCCTATTGGAAGAATCAATTATCGGTTGGAAAGAATACGAATTAGAAGTTATGCGTGACCACAAAGACAACGTTGTAATTGTCTGTTCAATTGAGAATTTAGACCCGATGGGAGTTCACACGGGGGATTCAATAACAGTGGCACCAGCGATGACGCTCACGGATGTTGAATATCAGCGGTTGAGAGATCTTTCTATCGACATTATTCGAGAAGTAGGGGTTGAAACAGGAGGCTGCAATATTCAGTATGCAGTCAATCCAGTTAACGGCCGCATTATTGTGATTGAAATGAATCCACGAGTATCTAGATCTAGCGCACTAGCATCAAAGGCGACCGGTTTTCCTATCGCTAAGATCGCTACTAAGTTAGCAATTGGTTACACACTAGATGAGATCCAAAATGACATCACAAAGGTGACTCCAGCCTCATTTGAACCAACATTAGATTATGTCGTTGTAAAAGTTCCACGTTTTGCCTTCGAGAAATTCGCTGATGCCGATCCTAGATTGACGACCACTATGAAAAGTGTTGGGGAAGCAATGGCTATTGGTCGTTCCTTTTCGGAAGCTCTAATGAAAGCTTTAAGGTCTCTAGAACGCAAAGAAGCCATTTTCACCTGGCCTGTCCTATCTTCGGAAGAACTGGCGAATTTAATGATCAGGATGAAGACGCCTACCGAATACCGACTTCAGCAAGTTCAGAAAGCTCTTTGGGCAGGGTCAACAATTGAAGAGGTTTTTGAAGCTACGAGAATAGATCCTTGGTATTTACAACAAATTCAAGAGATTAATAGACAGGCTTCTCTCATTTCACAACCAGGAGAGTTTACTGAAAAGATGTTAAGGAAAGCCAAAAGTGATGGCTTCTCAGATGCACAGATTGCAGCGTTAAGAAATACATCTGAAGACGAGATAAGAAATCTGCGCCATCGACTCTCGGTTCGACCTGTCTTTAAAACTGTAGATACGTGCGCTGCTGAATTTGAGGCATTTACACCTTATTACTATTCAAGTTATGAAGAAGAAAATGAAGTAGGTGTTAGAACTAATCCTGCGGTGATCATATTAGGCAGTGGTCCAAATCGAATAGGACAGGGTATTGAGTTTGATTATTCATGTGTGCACGCGTCATTTGCATTAAGAGATGCGGGCTTTGACACGATAATGATCAACTGCAATCCTGAAACTGTATCTACCGACTATGACACAAGCAGTCGACTCTATTTTGAGCCACTTACACTTGAAGATGTACTCGAGGTAATTCATGCTGAAACACAAGCAGGCCCTGTAGTTGGCGTAGTGACGCAATTGGGTGGTCAAACTCCACTCGGATTAGCCGCCGCTCTAAAAGCGAATGGCGTCACAATATTGGGCACATCACCAGAAGCGATAAATCTTGCCGAAGAACGAGGCGCTTTCGGTGAAGTTCTTAGGGAACAATCCTTAACAGCTCCTCAATTTGGTATGGCATCAACCCAGTTAGAGGCACAGATGATTGCGCAGAAAATTGGTTATCCAGTGCTTGTTAGACCATCCTTTGTTTTAGGTGGTCGAGGGATGGAGATTGTTTATGATGACCAATCTTTGGCTGGATTTATCACACGCGCAACGCAAATCACTCCTGATCATCCTGTACTTGTCGATAGATTTTTAGACAATGCCATTGAGATCGATGTTGACGCGCTATTCGACGGTGCAGAGCTTTTTCTGGGTGGCATCATGGAACATATTGAAGAGGCTGGCGTGCATAGTGGTGACAGCGCCTGCGTGTTACCTTCCTTGACTATTTCTGCGCAGCAAAGAGATGAGATTAGATCTGCTACTGAAAAAATAGCTAGAGGTGTTGGAGTAAGAGGTTTGATTAACATTCAGTTTGCAATTGAACATAACGTTTTGTATGTCTTGGAAGCTAACCCCCGAGCTTCAAGAACGGTACCTTTTGTTAGTAAAGCAACTGGAGTTGCACTTGCAAAAGCTGCTGCGTTAATTTCAATAGGTAAAAGTATCGCTGATTTGCGATCACTTGGAGTTTTGCCAACAACCGGTGATGGAATCACACATGGCATCTCTGTTAAAGAAGCTGTTTTGCCTTGGAACCGTTTCCGTCGCACTGATGGTCGAGGCGTGGATGCGGTGCTCGGACCTGAAATGAGATCTACCGGTGAAGTAATGGGAATAGCTCCTACCTTCGGAGAAAGCTACGCAAAATCTCAAATTGCATCATTTGGTCCACTTCCTAAGTTTGGAAAAGTTTTCATCTCTCTTGCAGATAAAGATAAATCTTCGGGTATTGAACCATCAAAAGGTTTTGCTGCCCTGGGATTTCAAATTCTTGCAACGAGCGGAACTGCAGAGTTTTTGAGATCTAGAGGTTTAAGTCCCATAACTGTCCGTAAGAACTCTGAAGGTACGGGACCTCTAGGCGAAAAAACTATTGTCGAAATGATGAACAATGGCGAAATAGATCTTGTTATTAATACACCTGTTGGTCAAGGTACTCGAGAGGATGGTTGGGCCATCCGTACTGCTGCTATTCAACGCGGAATTCCATGCATAACTACTATCGCCGGCTTTAGTGCAGCTGTTCAGGGAATCAGATTCCTGCAAGGATCCACATTAAGTGTGAAGTCTTTACAGAAATGGCTTGCATAGTGAGTCCTATTAATAAGAGCGCGAAACAAATCCTTGCACCCATAGTTTCGAATAAGCGTGTTGGCATGTATCACCAAATCATCGTAAACATTGGAGATCTCGCACAAAAATGTAAACCAGGTAATTTTGTAGCAATCAAAGTTGGCGGAGAAAACTCAGCTCTTGTTCTCCGAAGAGCTTTTGCAATATCTAGAACCTCGACTTCATCCATCAATGGCGGAACAATGGAGTTAATAGTTGCTCCTCATGGTCAGGGGAGCACGTGGTTATGTAATCGTATGGAAGGTGATCTAATAGATATTGTTGTCCCTCTTGGTACTGCTTTTGGAGTTCCTACAGAGCCGGTTCCTGTTTTATTAATTGGCGGTGGCTACGGTTCGGCGCCGCTATTTGGTTTAGCTGAAGTTTTAAATGCTCGCGGTTCACGAGTAGACATGATTTTGGGTGCAAGTACCGCTTCAAATATTTACGCACCAATGGAGGGCAAACGTGCGGTTAATACGATGCGTATCTATACCGAGGATGGATCTGCTGGTCAGACAGGTCGAGTGACCGATCACTTATACGAACAGATAAAGGATTCAAATGCAGCCGTAGTTTACTCATGTGGACCTATGGCAATGCTTTCAGCAATCACCGCAATTACCACCGCCTTGGATGTTGTTCATCAATGTTCGGTTGAAGAGTCAATGGCATGTGGAATCGGTGTATGTATGACATGCGTACTTCCAGTTGAAAGTAGTGATGGAACCGTTTCAATGTTGCGCTCGTGCATCGATGGTCCTGTCATGGATGGTTCAACAGTAAGTTGGAGTCAGGTTGGTAAAGCTTTATGAGCTCGATAGATTTTTCTACGACCATAGGAAACGCTTGGTTTCCTGCACCAACATTTACTGCCAGTGGTTGTGCTAGTTCGGGACGAGAGTTAGCACAATTTTTTCCATTGCGAGAAATGGGGGGAGTGGTGACCAAATCAGTAATGTCTCGCGTGCGTCCCGGAAGACCAACTCCCCGAATGGCTGAAACTCCTAGTGGCATGCTTAATTCGATCGGACTCCAAGGTCCTGGCATTGACGCATTCTTAGCACAGGATATTCCTTATCTAACTGAACAAAAAGCTCGTGTTATCGTTTCGATAGCTGGTGAAACTGTTGAGGAATATTCAACCCTGGCTAGGAAATTACGTTCTGTTTCTGGGATTAGTGCGGTTGAAGTCAATATTTCTTGTCCCAATGTAGAGAACCGAGGACTGGTTTTTGCGTGCGATCCTGATGCTTCACGGCGAGTGATAGATGGTGTTCGCAGGACGTTAGGTGGAGAACTTCCAATCATCGCTAAGTTGTCACCTGATGTAACCGATTTAGTTTCAATCGCTCAAGGAGTCGTTGATGCAGGAGCTGATGGACTTGCGCTGATCAATACTGTTCTTGGAATGGTAATTAATGTAAACACAATGAGACCTCAATTAGGTGGAAAAACCGGCGGACTATCTGGACCGGCTATAAGACCGATTGCAGTAAGGGCGGTTTATCAGGTTCACGCTGCACTACCCAAGGTCCCAATTTTAGGTATGGGCGGAATTGCAACTGGAAAAGATGCTCTGGAAATGATTTTAGCGGGAGCCAGTGGAGTCTCTATTGGAACTGCCAGTTTTGGAAATCCAACAGCGATCATGTCCATACAAAGTGAGCTAAAGCAGTTATTAATTGATCGAGGATTTAAGTCACTTAAAGAAGCAGTGGGATATGCACATCGACTAGAAGATCTTCCTCATGAGTAAAGCTCCAATCGTTTTAGCAGTGGATACCTCTGATCTAGCTATCGCTATTGAATGGGTGAAAGCAACACGAGATTCAGTTTCTGTCTATAAACTGGGGCTTGAATTCTTTCTAAAATTTGGCAGTAGTGGAGTAAAAGCAATTCAAAGCGAAACTGATTCAGATATTTTTCTCGATCTAAAGCTCCACGACATACCTCACACCGTAAGTGCAGCAGCAAAAACCGTTTCGGATTTATCTCCGAAGTTTTTAACGATTCATGCTTCGGGTGGGGAGGCGATGATAAAGGCAGCAGTAGAGGCCTCTCCAAACACTTTCATAACAGGAGTCACGATTTTGACATCGTTAAGCGATGTTGATGTCAAGGCGATAGGTTACGAACAGCCATCGCTAGAGAGTGCTGTCGGGTTGGCCAAACTTGCAGTTAACTCTGGTGCTCGCGCGATAGTGTGTTCGCCACTAGAGATTTCCGCAATACGAACAGCAATCGGTAATGCCCCAGTAATCATTACTCCTGGTGTGAGACCTGCAGGAGCTAGCAATCCGGACGATCAAGTTCGAGTGATGACACCTGCAGATGCAATTGCCGCCGGAGCCTCCTTGGTTGTGATTGGTCGACCTATCACTCAAACTTGGGTAGATGGAAGTTCGGCAATGAAAGATAGGGCAGCCGAAATTGCGTCGCAGATTTTAATTAACGAGTAAGTTTCTCCTATGGCTTTACCTCCGCGCTTAACTGACGAGCAACGCTTGCAGGCGCTAGAAAAAGCATCGGCCTCTAGAAAAAGACGGGCCTTAATTAAACTTGAGTTAAAAGCAGGTTCCTTATCGATTGATGGCATCTTGGAACTATCGAAAACCGATGACGCAATAGCCAACATGCGGGTAAGAGAATTGCTCGAGTCTTTGTCGGGAGTCGGTAAAGTTCGAGCACTTTCCCTTATGGAACGTCTTGAAATATCTCCAACTCGTAGAGTTAAGGGACTAGGACGCCATCAGATAACGCAGTTAAGAAATGAGTTTATGAAATCTTCCCACGCAATCAATCCAGGCAAGCTTCTGGTTTTGTCTGGACCAGGAGGAGTAGGGAAAAGTACGGTAGCAAAAAAGTTACGGGAAGCTGGTGATTTCTGGGTAAGCGTTAGTTATACAACGAGGCAACCTCGAAACAATGAGATCGAAGGTCATGATTATCATTTTGTTTCACCAGAAATTTTCCAAACAATGATCAATAATGGTGAGTTTCTGGAATGGGCTGAATTTGCTGGAAATAAGTATGGAACTACACAAGATAAAGTTGAACAAGCGCTTCTGTTGGGTAGGAATGTTTTGTTGGAAATTGAGATTGCCGGTGCCAAACAGGTAAAGGCACACCTTCCTCAATCAATTTTAGTTTTCCTCGAACCACCATCTTGGGAAGAACTCGTTGCCCGTCTTGAAGGCAGAGGCACTGATGATGAAGAGCGGCGGGCTCACCGGCTTGAATTAGCGCAGGCCGAACTAGACGCGGCCTCATCCTTTGATGTGGTCCTAGTAAATGATGAGGTCGAAGGGGTCGTCAGGAAACTGATAGAGTTAGCGTCCTAATCAATTGATGAAGCGGAGTTACTCATGGATGGAATTACTAATCCACCAATCGATGAACTACTTGATAAGAGTGGATCAAAGTACAGCTTGGTGTTGTATGCAGCTAAGCGCGCCCGCCAAATTAATGCCTATTACTCTCAATTAGGTGAAGGTCTTTTGGAATATGTAGGTCCACTAGTTGAAACTCACGTCCATGAAAAACCTCTTTCAATTGCACTACGTGAGATCAATGAAGGTTTACTAACAATCGAAAACCTAGAACCAACTGCATAACTTCCTTTAAATTTCAGGTCCAGACATGTCACAACTCGGTCCAGAAATAGTTTTAGGTGTTGGTGGGGGTATTGCAGCCTATAAATCGTGCGAATTGCTTCGCAGATTGCAGGATCGTGGATATCAAGTAACGGTTGTGCCGACACCCTCATCGTTAAATTTTGTAGGAAAAGCTACTTGGGAGGCGCTATCGGGCAGACCGGTTAGTGCGCACATTTGGGAAAACGTTCACACAGTTCCGCATATCTCCCTGGCAGAATTTTCTGAGTTTTTTCTTATTGCGCCAGCGACAGCAGATTTGATTGCACGAATAGCTGCAGGCAGAGCAGATGATCTGCTTACAAACTTAGTTTTAGCTTCGAACTCTCCAAAAATGCTGGTACCCGCCATGCATCCATCCATGTGGTCAGATCCGGCCACCGTCTCGAATGTACAAACACTTCGTGCACGAGGTTTTAGAGTGATGGAACCAGAGACAGGTCGATTAACAGGAAATGATCAAGGCCAAGGGCGATTTCCGGAAACTTCTTCAATTATCCAAAGTTTTGATGAGATGACAGGAAATATCTCCGATTTAGAGGGTCAGAGGATTTTGATAACAGCCGGTGGAACAAGAGAAAGTATTGATCCAGTTCGTTTCATTGGTAATAGATCATCTGGAAAGCAGGGAATAGCTATTGCGTTAGCAGCAAAGAAAAGAGGTGCACATGTTCATCTAATAGCTGCCAACATTGACGAAAAAGATGTAAGGGGCATTGAAACAACGCATGTTGTTAGCGCTCAGGACATGCATGATGCTCTGATCAAAGAGTTTCCTCTTTGTGACGTTCTCGTAATGAGTGCAGCTGTTGCCGATGCTAAGCCAAAATCTTCATCTTTTGAAAAGATCAAGAAAACCATGCTAGGCACCATTGAATTAACTCCAAATACTGATCTGATCGCAGATATGAGCAAAAGGAAAACAAATCAGCTAATTATTGGCTTTGCCGCTGAGACTAGAGACCACCTTCAAGAAGCCCGCAGAAAAATGGAAAGCAAAGGCTTGGATTTGATATACGTAAATGATGTTTCTGGCGGGGCGATATTTGGTAAAGATAAAACTATGGGTACGATACTCACACGCAACGGTGCGGATATAGCGGTCAAGGAAGTCTCCAAGGACGCTCTCGGAAATTTGCTTCTTGATCAGGCCATCCGGCAGTTAGGTTAAAAATGTCAAAACGACTTTTTACTTCAGAATCCGTTACTGAGGGACACCCAGATAAAATTGCAGATGCGATTTCCGATGCGGTTCTGGATTCCTTGATTTCCCAGGATAAGAAAAGCCGGGTAGCTGTAGAAACATTAATTACAACGGGACAAGTTCACGTTGCAGGTGAGGTAACCACTAACGGATATGCAGATGTAAATGGCATAGTAAGAGACACTGTTCTAAACATCGGCTATGACTCATCTGACAAGGGTTTCGATGGAAACTCATGTGGAGTGTCGATTTCTATTGGTCAACAGTCTCAAGATATTGCTGCAGGTGTTGATGATGCCTACGAACATCGAGTCTCAGCAGCAATCGATCCATTGGATCTTCAAGGCGCGGGTGATCAAGGTTTGATGTTTGGTTATGCTTGCGATGACACAAAAGAGTTAATGCCATTGCCAATTTGGTTGGCACATGCATTGGCACAGCAGCTTACAAAGGTGCGAAAAAACGGTGAGCTTTCATATTTAAGGCCAGATGGAAAAACCCAGGTAACCATTGAATATGATGGAGACAAAGCAATCGCAATTGATACCGTTGTGATCTCCAGTCAACACTCAGAGGATGTAGATGTATTAAAGAAATTGACACCTGATGTTATAAAACTTGTAATCGAACCGATTCTGGATTTAATTGATCTGCCTAAGAAGGATCTTCGCACTCTTATTAATCCGACTGGTCGTTTCGTCATAGGTGGGCCCATGGGCGATGCGGGTCTGACCGGCAGAAAGATTATCGTTGACACATATGGCGGAATGGCCCGACATGGAGGGGGAGCATTTAGTGGAAAGGATCCTTCTAAAGTTGATCGTTCTGCTGCATACGCTATGCGTTGGGTTGCCAAGAACGTTGTTGCCGCAGGATTAGCAAAAAGATGTGAGGTACAGGTTGCATATGCAATTGGAAAAGCACAACCTGTCGGTGTATTTGTAGAAACTTTCGGTACACAAACCATTCCAGTTTCTAAGATTCAGGATGCAGTGGTTTCAACTTTTGACCTTCGCCCAGCTGCGATTATTCGTGATCTTGAGTTACTTCGACCTATCTATTCACTTACAAGTGCCTATGGACACTTTGGACGTGAGCTCCCTGAGTTTGCATGGGAGCGCACTGATCGTGTGGCTGCACTTCAAAACGCAATAAAATAGTTTTGTGGCATCATCCAGGCTTTTTAGGTTAAAAGCCGAAGTTGCATCAGCACCTTCGCCCGTTCAGGCCTCCTCATTTTCTTTCGCTCGAGTCAGAGTAAATACAGGTGTCTTTCACTTAGATGATCTCTACGACTATTTGATCCCTGAAAAATTTTCAGATGTTGCCTCGATTGGTGTAAGAGTTCAAGTGCCTTTTGGTAACAGGGAAGTTGAAGGTATAATCGTAGAACGCGCAGAAAGACCAGATCGTGCGGGAGCTCTGAAATTTATAACAAAAGTGGTCTCTATCTATCCCATCGCCACAATGGAATCATTAAATCTAATTGATCAAATTGCCTCATTTTATGCTTGCAGTCCTTGGGATGTAATTCGTTCAGCTATACCTCCACGAGTGACATCGGTGGACAAAAAACTAAATTCCCTCGAATTCCTTCAGGGTGCTGGAGTAACTCAGCAGAATAGAGAGAATTCTCCAAAAAAATCCTTTCAATCTAAGCAATGTTCCCACTCTTTCGGCTTTATCCAATTAGCACCGGTCATACCTGCAGTTGAGCAAGTTGCCACAATTTCACGACAAGAATTAAAGCAGGGGAGTGTCTTGATCGTTGCACCTGATGACACAGATGTAGATCAAGTAGTCGATCAATTTAAGAGTCAAGATGTATTGGTCCTAAAACTGGCTTCAAGCATGCCGAGGGAAGAAAGATATGAAAATTTCTTGAGATGTAAAAAGCCAGGGAAGAAAATTATTGTGGGGACACGTAGCTCAATATTCGCACCTATATATGATTTGGCTACAATCATTGTCTATAAGGAATCTTCGCCATTGCACTACGAGCTGCGATCACCCGGTTGGAACAGCAAAACAGTGGCGCTCAAACGAGCGCATTTAGAAGGACTCAAACTTTTATTTATGGGTTACAGTCCTTCAGTTGAAATAGGTTTTTTGATTGATAAAGGTGAAGTGTCCTTTAGATCTCACACTACCCAAATCAACGTGAGCTCTTTTTCTCCAGATTCGGGAACTCTTTTGCCGGGCCGAATTTTTTCCGAAATAAGATCAGCTCTTAGAAATGGTCCAGTACTTTTCTTAGCTGCCAGGAAGGGCTATGGCAATGCACTTTTGTGCGCACATTGCAGAAATATTGCATTATGCCAATGTGGTGGTCGTCTTCAGGTTGGTGCAAAAACAAGTGCGCCAATGTGCGTACATTGTGGTGAGAGTTTTTCAGATTGGAGGTGTAAATTCTGCAATCGAAATGTTCAATATCTTGCAGGTCGTGGGATAGAAAGAGCATCCGAGGAGATCTCTCGTGCATTCCCCGGTTATCCGGTAGTCATTTCAGCGGGTGAAGTAATCAAAGAAAATGTTGAGAACAGACCTTCCATTATTCTGTCTACGCCCGGAGCCCAACCATCTGTTAAGGGTGGTTACTCTGCGGTTGTAATTTTGGATGCGATTAGATTTTTCTCTCACACAGATTTTCGAACTCAGGAGAGAGCCAGAGAGATAATTTTTGAATCGGTGGGGCTGTTATCAAAGAATGGTAAAGCGCTGCTAGTGATTGATCCAGCCCATCCAATAGTGCCTGCTATAACTCGCTGGAGTATTGCGCCTCTAATCAAACGCGAACTCGCCGAAAGATTAGAAATCAACTTACCACCGTATATTTCTTCGGCCGTGTTGTTGGTTCCAGAAAAAGAAAGCGTGGCAATTTCTACGGGGTTTCGACGAGCTGTTAAAGAGGGTCGCTTGCCAGAATCGTTGCGAATTTTTGGACCGACACCAGTTGCAAAGAATCAAGCAAAGCTGGTTCTTTACAGCGACATCTCCGATGTGGAGCAAGTACGAAGATTTCTTTTGGAGTTTCAAAAGAAGAGAAGCATCTCTAAGAAAGATTTGATTCACGTCCGCGTAGAGCCATATTCTCTCTGAACGGTTGGTAGTATTGGAATATGTCGATACAACAGATTCGTTTGTTTGGTGATCCAGTTCTAACAACGCCTGCGTCAAACGTCACGACATTCGACAAGGAGCTAAGGACGCTTGTAGCGGACCTAACAGAAACCATGTTGGATGCCCCAGGTGCAGGATTAGCTGCGCCTCAAATTGGAGTCCCACTGAGAGTTTTCGTATGGGATGTTGATGAGGCGTTAGGTCATTTGATTAATCCGACTCTAGACCTGAGCGAAGAAATGCAAGATGGTGAAGAAGGTTGCCTTTCATTCCCGGAAATTCGATATGACACTCCACGGGCCATGCGTGTTGTTGCTAAAGGATTCGATATGCACGGAGAACCTGTCATGATTGAAGGTTCTGATTTTCTAGCACGTGCGTTACAACATGAAAATGATCACTTAAACGGCATTCTCTTTATCGATAAGCTCTCAAAATCTAACCGTAAAATGGCAATGAAGGAGATTCGTGAGTCCGAATGGTTTGCGCAAGCAACTCAATCGGGGATAAATGTTCAGATTAAGGATTCACCTCATTCGATGTTCGGTCGGAATATTTAGTGCGTTTGGCAGTTGCAGCAACGCCGGATGTTGCGTTCCCAACTTTGGAGTGGTTGATTGATTCAGAGCATGAAGTTTCCTGCGTTATAACTCAACCAGACCGACCTTCAGGCAGGGGACTCAAAAACAAAGAAAGTTTTGTATCAGAGTGGGCACATCAGAGAGATATCACGGTTTATAAACCGGAGTCATCCTCGGAAATGTTTGGTCTTGTTCAGGGATTAGACCTCGTGATTACTATTGGATACGGCGTAATTCTTCCAGAATCAATCTTAAATGTACCAAAACATGGTTTTATAAATCTTCATTTTTCATTATTACCTCTCTATCGCGGTGCAGCGCCGGCTCAGCGTGCATTAGAAAATGGGGAAGCAACGACCGGAGTAACTGTTTTTAAACTAGATGAAGGTATGGATACAGGGCCAATTTATTCACAAGAAATTCTTGAGATAAATCCATCATGGAGATCGATTGAGTTATTGAATGTGTTAGCGGTAAAAGGCGTTCAAGCAGTTAAAAAAGCAATCACCTCGATTGAACAGTCAATTCAACCGATTCCACAATCTGGCATTTTTTCTTTAGCACCTAAGATTACAAAATTGGAAGCAAGGATTGATTTCGGTTTGCCAGCCGGCACAGTACTCCAAAAAATTAAGGCTTTTACATATGAACCAGGAGCATGGACGATCTTCAATAAGGAACCATTTAAAATTTCTCGAGCAGATATTTCGACGCGTACTGCAGGCTCACCTGGCTCTATTCAAATAGATGATCAGAAGGTGTATGTCTCGTGCGGTAATGGTTCTTGCATAGAGATTTTGGAAGTAAGACCCGCAGGCAAACGAGAAATGACTGCAATTGAATGGTCGCGGGGTGCCAGGTTGGTTGATGGTAGCTACTTTGGTTGAACCGCGTAGAAATTCCTTTAAGGCGCCTAAGCCAGAGGCATCACGATTGCTGGCTTTTGACCTAATCACTGAAGTTAATCAAAATATGGGCTTTTCAAACCTACTTGTTCCTCAAGCCCTAAACGCTAGTTTGTTGGATGAAAGAGATAGAGCCCTAGTGACAGAGTTGGTTTATGGCACGATTCGTATGCAGGGTAAGCATGATTGGATCATCGGCCAGGTTAGTGATCGACCATTCTCACAGATTGATCCTGGAATCATAGATGTCTGCCGACTAGGTATCCACCAGATTCATGAAATGCGAGTTGCTGATCATGCGGCAGTATCTTCAACAGTGGAGGTTGCAAGGAAAAGACTTGGTGAATCTAAAGCGAGTTTTGTTAATGCCATTTTGCGTAGCGTAGTTAGAAGGAGTAAAGAAGAGTGGTTTACTCCCGTTCATCTGATATCTGATCCAATCAATCGCATGTCAATTCTCTATTCTCATCCAGAGTGGATTATTTCGGCATATTACGATTTACTCAAAGATTGGAATGATGTAGAACATGCCTTGAAAATCAATAATGAGCCGGCTATCCCAACTTTAGTTTCGTGGCCAGGTTTTTCTACTGTAGATGATTTGGTTTCTATAGGGGCGCTTCCAACCGAATATTCTTCTTTCGGAGCTCATTGGAAAGGTAATCCAGGCTCTCTTGATCTTGTAAGGTCCAGAAATGCAGGGGTACAAGACGAGGGATCACAACTGGTAGCAGAGGTTTTTAGCAAAGCTGCAAAAGGAACTAGCTGGTTAGACATGTGTGCAGGCCCTGGAGGTAAAGCTGCATTGCTCTCAAGTATTGCAAGAATTCGTTCGATTGCGTTTACCGCAAATGAAATCTCTAGCAGTCGTGCAGAGTTAGTCCGTCAAGTTATCCATGGTGATGAAGTACTAGTTGGAGATGGACGCGACATTGGTAAGGGAGAAAAAAAATACGACGCCATTTTAATTGACGCACCGTGCACAGGATTAGGCGCTCTACGACGTAGACCGGAAGTTCGGTGGCGTCGAAATTTAAAAGACCTTAGAGAGCTCACTCAATTACAACGAGAGTTAATTTCTTCAGGAATTCAAGCACTGAATCAAGGTGGAATTTTGGGCTATGCAACCTGTTCTCCGCACTTGGCGGAGACCACCGTACAAGTAGCAGACTTGTTGAAAACACATCCAGAGATGGAACAGGTTTCTGTTGCCCCATATCTTCCCCAAGAGTTGAAGGAGGCAGATCGTTCAGGGGCTTTGTCCCTTTGGACCCATAAACATGGTACTGATGCGATGTATCTCGCTCTTTTCAGACACCGATCGAGTTAAAATCCTCCCATGGTGCATGAAATCCGAATTACGCCGAGTATTTTAAATGCTGATTTCTCACAATTGAATCAAGAAATTGAAAAAATCAGCAAAGTTGCTGATTTGTTGCATCTGGATGTAATGGATAATGTCTTCGTTCCAAATTTTACTTTCGATTTTCAAGCAGCGTCTGAAATAATCTCTAGTTCATCTCTTCCCGTTGATGCTCACCTAATGGTTGCTGAAGTTGATCAAATAGCCATTGACTATGCCAATCTAGGCTGTGCCTCTGTTACTGTGCATGCTGAAGCCACTAACGATATAAAAAAGACTTTACGTGGCATTCGCTCAGCGGGAGCCCGTTCTTGTCTTGGCATCAAGCCTGGAACTCAAATTGATAGTTATCAAGAATTCCTTAATGAAGTAGATATGTTTTTGATTATGACGGTCGAACCAGGATTCGGTGGTCAAAAATTTATGGAAAATATGATGAGCAAGGTTGCCAGAACGAGGGAACTGATTGGAAATCGTCCTATTTGGCTGCAAGTAGATGGGGGGATATCGATGTCAACTATCGAGTATGCACTCGATGCAGGCGCAGACACCTTCGTTGTTGGAAGCGCCGTGTTCAGTGATCCAGATCCTGCTGCCATGGTAGAAAAAATCAGAAAACACGCTTACGAGCACTTAGAGAACTGAATCAATCAGCAACGAACTGTGTATTAACTCGAGTAAACTCAAAGCATGAAAAGTTTCGACGGATTATGGAATGAACTAGTTGACAAGATCTCCTCTAACGATCCGAACTCTGGAACAGTTTTGGCTGTTGAATCCGGAGTTCATGAGATTGGTAAAAAGGTATTAGAAGAGGCTGGGGAAGTGTGGTTAGCAGCAGAACACGAATCTGACGAACAGCTAGCTGAAGAGATAAGTCAATTGCTCTACCATCTTCAGGTTTTGATGTTAGCTCGAGGACTTTCGATCAACGACGTCTATAAGTTTCTTTAGGAGATTACAATGTTACGAGTTGCCGTACCAAACAAAGGTTCTTTAGCGCAGGTTGCAATAGCCACATTAAACGAAGCCGGTTATCGCCAAAGAACAGATGATCGTGATCTGATTGTTTCTGATCCAGATAATGGTGTTGAGTTCTATTATCTTCGTCCACGCGATATCGCGGTTTATGTTGGTTCAGGTGAACTTGAAGCAGGAATCACGGGTCGTGATCTTTTAATTGATTCAGGGGCTGATGCAACGGAAATTCTCCCGTTAAATTTCGGTGAATCTACTTTTCGATTTGCAGGACCCATAGACAAGAATCTAACGATCTCAGATATTTCTGGCAAACGCGTTGCAACTGCATATCCTGGATTAGTTCAGCAACACTTATCCGAATTGAATATAAAAGCGCAGATCGTTAGATTAGATGGAGCAGTCGAAAGCAGTGTTCGTTTAGGAGTTGCCGATCTAGTTGCAGATGTTGTTAGTACAGGAAATACGCTGCGTCAAGCAGGCTTAAAAGTCTTTGGTGAGCCTATATTGAACAGCGAAGCGGTCGTTATAACTCGCACTAATAGTAAAATTCGCCCAGAGCTAGATGTTCTTATAAGAAGATTGCAGGGCGTCGTAACCGCAAGAAAGTATGTACTTCTTGATTATGACGTTGAGAAGAAAAGCGTTGAAGAAGCTTGCTTAATTACACCAGGGCTTGAGTCCCCAACCATTTCTTCGCTTCAAAAACCAGACTGGGTTGCAGTTAGAGCAATGGTTTTACGTGATGAAACAAATAAAGTCATGGATCAACTTTGGGCTATCGGGGCTCGAGGGATATTAGTAACTGACATCCATGCATGTCGTCTCTAGATACAACAATCTATCCTTAAATTTCCCGCTTTCTTAAAGACCAAGTAACGCAGTTACAGATCTTAGAGAAGGTTCGTTAATCGAGAAATCGGCAGCTTCGACAACTATTGGTTTTGCATTGAAAGCAATGCTGACTCCAGCTTCTGCCATCATATCTAGGTCGTTTGCTCCATCGCCTATTGCAACGGTGTCATTCATTTCAACATTGGATAGACGGGCGAACTCTTGAAGTGCTTGTGCTTTTGCCGCTCGGTCGATGATAGCTCCAGAAACTCCACCCGTTAAAAGTCCATCCTGAATTTCCAAGACATTAGCTCGAAAATATTTGATACCTAGGCTTGAAACAATTGGTTGCATGATTTGGACAAATCCACCAGATACTAACGAGACACTATGACCAAGACTGTGAAGATACTCAACCAATTCGACTGCACCATCGGTTAATACAATTTCCTGTCGAACTTGATCAATCACGTTAACTGGAAGACCCTTTAACAGGCCAACTCTGAACTTTAAACTTTGGGCAAAATCGATATCACCGTTCATGGCCTGTGTCGTTATTTCTGCCACCTCTTGAAGAACTCCGGCTTTCGAAGCAAGAAGCTCAATTGCCTCCTGCTGTATGAATGTTGAATCAACATCGAACTGAAAAAGCATCTTTGGTTTAGACATTGTGATTGCCATCAGCAAAGCCAATTTCGAATCGTTTTTTCATAGTTCGTTCACTCTCGTTTCTACGTTATCTTCAAATTCCAATTTCTCGATCGCAAAACTTAGTTTCGCGGGACTGGCGCCAGTTACAACAAAAAGAATTCCTGTAGGTTCACTTTGTGTCCTTGATATTGATTCTATGTTTCCATTTGTTTCTACTATCGCTGAAGAAATCTCTTCCAAAATCCTGGGATGCATTTTTCCGGACACCACATTGACTGTGACGCGATCCTTACTGGCAGGGACTAAGATTTTTTCAGTAAATACTGTTGCAATATCAACCCCAGATAATCGCGCGTATTCGAATAAGTCGGCTTCTATGGCATTTTGATGCACAGGGTTAAGTGTGATTAACACTGTTAGCACGAGCCTGTCGCTGATTATGAGTTGTTCTACATCGTCTATTTGAATCGAGAAATCAGCAAGTGCTCGAAAAAGCCCTTGCGCGATTCCAGGTGCATCTGAGCCCGTAAGCAGAATCAGACCAGTAAAAACACCGCTTTTTTGTGACAAATCATCCATTAGATTTCACAGTTTATCGTTAAAGATCACCCTGGCATGCATGTTTTTGCACTACCTTGGATGGTAAAGCCACTATGTTTTGCATCTATGAGTAGTCCAAATGTTCTCTCACTGCATGATGTGTCCGTTGTTCGGGGCGATCACGCGATTCTTGGACCCATGAGTCTGTCAATTATGCAAGGTCAACGGTGGGTCATTCTTGGGCCTAACGGGGCGGGTAAATCAACCCTTCTGCAGTTGCTTGCTACCAAGATTTTCCCCACTACAGGAACAGTTAATGTCTTGGATCGCGAGTTAGGCCGATTTGATCTTTTTGAACTACGTACACGAATTGGGATTTGTAGCTCTGTTATAGCGGACGAAATTCCCGCCAACGAAATTGTGCGCGATGTTGTGCTCACGGCCGCCTACGCAATATATGGACGCTGGAACGAGGGTTATGACTTATGGGATGAGTCCCGTGCTATTGCACTGCTTACTACTTTTGGTGTTCGTGAACTTGGTTCTAGAGAATATGGAACTTTGAGTGAGGGCGAAAAAAAGCGCGTGCAGATTGCGCGAGCACTAATGACAGATCCAGAGTTGCTTTTATTGGATGAACCCGCCGCAGGATTAGATGTTGGTGGACGTGAAGATTTGCTTTCTCGTTTAACTAACTTCTCCTCAGATCTATCAGCTCCAGCTACAATTTTGGTCACTCATCACATCGAAGAGATACCCGTTGGGACCACACATGCGTTAATCCTAAAGTCTGGAAAAGTTGCTGTCTCCGGTCCTATAGAACAGGTCATAACATCAGAGCACATTTCTGCGATCTTTGAAATACCGATTACAGTCTCTAACGAGTCAGGCCGATATTTTGCCCGGGCAACTGTTTAAGCAACTACACTCAGATTGGCAAGTGGCGATTAGTGATTTGGAAAATCATGTTGATTCCATCGAAAGTTCAATTGATAAGAATTTAGTGGCTCCCGATTTTGATAAAGTTTTCAGGGCTCTTTCCAGTCCTATGTCCACCATAAAGGTGGTTATCTTCGGACAAGATCCTTATCCGACATCTGGAACTGCGCAAGGTTTAGCTTTTTCGGCACCATCAGACATAAAGCGTCTACCTGCATCCTTAAGAAATATTTTTACTGAATTACATAACGATCTAGGTGGTCAGC
>JBEDES010000015.1:0-24189 GCA_041175545.1 Actinomycetota bacterium | reverse complement strand
TGGATCGGCAACGATCGCTTGGCAAATACGTGCAACGCCAGGTGTATACGCCCGAGATAAATCATCACGGGTTTTCAATGGAACTTTTGATGCAATTTCAATTTTTCCTCCAAGGTGCAAAAGGAAAGTTCGATCACTTACTTTTCTAACGGTCAAAGTTGAGTTTTTAGAGATTGCTGCGGTTATTTCATCAGCATGATCTGAATCGATAGTGTCGCACGTAATATCAATTACAACACGTTCTAGCTGTGATTCCACGACATCAAGTGCGGTGATAGTTGCACCGGCACCTGTAATCACCGCCGTTGCTAATGCAACAGGATTGGATTCGGGAGTTCCTTCAACACGAATCGTAATTCCATAACCGGGAGATGTGGTTGCCATTTACACCACTCCATAAAGTCGATCGCCAGCATCTCCAAGACCTGGAACGATGTATCCATGTTCATTTAATTTTTCATCAAGTGCTCCAGTTACAATTGTTATTGGAACTCGAGAATCCTTAAACTCCTTTTCAACAGCTGCAATTCCTTCTGGGGCAGACAAAATACAAATCGCAGTGATGTCAGTAGCGCCAAGGTCGATCAAATAATGAAATGCCATAATCAATGTTCCGCCTGTTGCAAGCATTGGATCTAAGACAAATACATGACGTCCAGAAAGATCTTCTGGCAAACGATTTGCATATGTGGTTGCTTCTAAAGTTTTTTCATCTCGTACCATGCCAAGAAATCCAACCTCGGCAGTCGGAAGCAACTTACTCATACCTTCTAGCATTCCCAGACCAGCTCGGAGAATTGGTACAACAACTGGACGAGGTTCAGCCAAACGTTGGCCTTTTGTTTTGGTCACTGGAGTCGTTACTTCAACTTCAATTGTTCGCACTTCACGCGTTGCCTCGTAAGCCAAAAGCGTTACTAACTCTTCGACCAATCGTCTAAATGTTGGAGAGTCTGTTCGCTCATCGCGCAGCACAGTCAATTTATGGCTTACCAGCGGGTGGTTTGCGACATGTACTTTCATACCCCGTACCTTACAGGGGTTTCATTCCTTGCAAATGAGTGAAAGTATTGCCACATGCCCGCCTTTGAAGATGACCTGCCTGAAGGCCATGATGACGTCGAAGAAATGGACGACATCGATGAGGTTGATGAGGTTGATGAAATCGAATCATTCGATGAGATAAAAGATGGTTCACGAGATTTTATTAATGAAGCAGATATCGCAGTAGCTGCCTGGCACGAAGATGGACGATGGACGTTAGCTGAATTATCTGATCCCTACGATATAGCTCAAATCATTACGCGACTTAAGTCACAGCAAACCAATGGTGGCTCAATCGCATTGATCGCAATTGATGAAGAATTCTTTATATTGATTCGAGTATTAGGTTCACATATTTCACTGTTTCTAAGTGATGCAACTGCCGCGTTGGATTACCCGGTCGCAGAAGAACTTCTTGAAATCGCTGATTTACCTATTCCAGAAGATGATGACGAAGCAGGACCAACAGGTCATCTTGAAATTCTTGCCGATCTAGGTATGAGTGGAATGGAAATCACAGCCCTATGTGATGATGAAGAGTTATTCCCAGATGAGCAATTAGAGGCGATAGCTTCACGACTTGGTTTTGGAGAAGAGTTCGCAGAGTTACTAGATTTGTAATCAATAGTTACCAGTGAATAACGAATAGTGAGTAACGAGTTATGAATCATGCGAAATGAATAATCAATTATGAATGACTTAGAGATGATGCGTGTTGCTCTCACAACGGCCCACGAAGCCTTAAAAAGTAATGACATTCCAGTGGGCGCTGCAGTGTTTGGTGCATCAGGTGAGCTGATTTCAACAGGACATAACGAACGAGAACTTAACAATGATCCGACTGCCCACGCAGAAATTGTTGCGTTACGAAGAGCATCGCAAAAACTCGGGTCATGGAGATTAGAGAAATTAACTCTAGTTGTCACTCTTGAACCTTGTGCAATGTGTGCGGGTGCTATAGCTCAGTCTCGAATTCAAACAGTTGTATTCGGAGCTTGGGATGAAAAGGCTGGAGCTGTTGGATCGGTGTGGGATTTATTGCGTGATCCACGAAGTACCTTTAAAACTGAAGTGCGAGCAGGAGTTTTAGCAGATGAGTGCGGTGAGTTAATAAAAAGTTTTATACAAGAAGTTCGTAAGAAGGATTAAGGATTACCATCGCACCCTCTTCTTCACCAACCATGCCTTCTGCGCGTAATTGAGAACCTACTTCAAGGCCTGCAATCTCACGTCTGCCTAAGAATTGAAGAGAAACACCACCGGTCTCATCCCAGATTTCAACTTCTAACACTGGCGCAGATCCGCGAGGTGCCATACGAATTGATGTCACATGACCTTGAACTTGTGCTCTCTTTCGCCAAACAATCTCACCAATAGGTGTGACATTTTCAGCATAGTGACTAACTGGTTCAGTTGTTACCGTGGTCGACTTAACTAAAGGCTTCACCGCTACAGTTTTTGGGGCATTAGTTTTTGTAGGAGCGACAAAACTAGCTCCAGAAATAATTTTTTCAACATCAAAAGGAACAATTGTTGCTACCACGCGAGGCAACTGTGAAATAGGTGCAGCAATCTTTTCAGCTGTTTGATCATGTAATAAGCGACCTAAGAATCCAGAGTATGAACGTCGAGGAAGCAATAGAGTCAACTCAACATCTGGTTTTTCTGTCATTCGAATTGCATAATCAAGTGCAGCATTTGCAAGTCTTCGATCAGGACAGTCAATTAATTCAAGAGTTACATCATCTAGTGCATCTGATTCCGCCCAAGCTTTTTGAATCTCATCAGCACGTCGATCATCGATAACAAAGTGAACTGCGGTTAGTTCGCGTGGTTTTAAACTGCGGGCGTATCGAACCGCACCAACGGTTGCAATATCAACGTTATCTACTAAGACAGTCACGTTATGGCGAGCAATAGATGTGGCACGCTCTTGATGTTGTTTTACTGAAAGTGCTTCTTGTTCACGAGTGTATTGACGGCGCAAACGCAGAAATGAGACAACCATAATTGGGGCTGTAACAAGAACAAGCCACGCACCTTCGGTGAACTTAACCACTGAGAAAATTACAACAATAACTGAAGAGACAGATCCTGCAAGTCCGTGTATGAAGACTTTAACTTTCCACGAACCAGTGCGATGGCGAAGTGCATGTTTTAACATTCCGAATCCTGCAAGAGCAAAGCCAGTAAAGACCCCCAGTGCATAGAAAGCAACTAGATGTTCAACCGAGCCGCCCGTAATCAAAACTAAGAAAATTCCACCACCAGCAAGTAAAAGTATGCCGTTTGAGAAAGCGAGACGGTGACCGCGCTTCGTTAACTGGCGAGGCAAGTATCCATCTGTTGCTACAAAGTTCACCAAGATTGGGAATGCGCTATATGTTGTATTCGCACCTGCAAATAAAATAAGCATTGTTGCAAGCTGAACCATAATAAACATGAAAGTTCCAAAAGCGCCTTCACCGACAATTGTTTTGGCAATCTGAGAAATAACAGTTGGGGTACCTGATTCATAAGGAACCGCGTGAATCTTGTGTGCAAACCAAGAGACACCTAGAACCAATGTGCCAAGCAAGGCACTCATTGTGTACAAAGTACGACGAGCATTTACGTGTTCTGGTGTTTTAAAGAGAGCAACACCATCTGAGATTGCCTCAAGGCCCGTCAAAGAAGATCCACCATTTGCAAAAGCACGAAGAAGAATGAAAATTGCCGCAAAAGTAAGCAACCCTTGGCTTTCACCGATTTCTATAGCTCCTGGTTGTTCAACACTGAGCTGAACTAATGTGCCGTTAAATTGGCGGTACAAACCCATAGAAAAGACAATAAACATTGAGCCAACGAAAAAGTATGTTGGAAAAGCGAAGGCTTTGCCTGCCTCTTTAACTCCGCGAAGATTGCCGTACGTTAACAAAATAATGACAACAAGAATCATTGGTATTTTGTACGGACTCAGAGAAGGAAAGGTTGAAATAATCGCAGCAACACCAGCTGCAGATTGAATTGCAACCGTCACAACATAATCAAGAATTAGCGCAACTGCCGCAATTTGTGCCACAACGGGACCAAAATTATCGCGCGAGACAATGTAAGCGCCTCCTACTTTTGTGTACACATTAATTACATCGCGATAAGAGAGAGTGATAATTAGCAAAATTGCTAATACAACAGCAGTCATCGGCATTAAAATTGCAAAGGCTGCTAATCCGAAAGCTGGCAAAAGCGCAATCAAGATTTGCTCTGAACCATATGCTGAAGAGGAAATACAGTCTGATGACAAAATACCCAAGGCATATCGTTTGCTTAATCTTTGATGACTAAGTGAATGGCGATTTAGTGGATTGCCTAACAAGCGACGTTTTGTTGTATAAAACAATGAGTCTTTTAGGTGTGCTTGATCCTTAAGCACTTCTGGGGCGGGTGCATCATCTGTCCAAGACTTTGGCACAAAAACTCCTTTTTTCGCTGCAAAAAATGCAACCGAACATGCATCACTCTACCTCAGGTCCTACAAACTTCACTGTTTCTTGGGCTCAGCGTATGCTTAAACCTATGCGCACACAGTTGTATATCAACGGTCAATGGATTGACGGAATCGGCAAACTCCCAGTTTACGATCCAAGTGACGGTTCAGTGATTGCTGAAGTTTCAATTGCCGGAGATGAACAGTGCAATGCTGCAATAGATGCAGCAGATAAAGCTGCCAAAGAATGGGCACAAAGCGCGCCAAGATTTAGATCTGAGATTTTACGTAAAGCATTTGAGTTAATGACAGCCGAAAATGAAGCAATTGCAACCATTATTTCTCGCGAAAACGGGAAAGCAATGCCAGATGCACGCGGAGAAGCAACATATGCTGCAGAGTTCTTCCGCTGGTTTGCAGAAGAAGCAGTTCGTACACCAGGTGATTTTAGAAAATCTCCATCAGGAGATAAAAGGATTCTTGTAACTCACGAACCAATTGGTCTTTCGATTTTGATTACTCCATGGAATTTTCCAGCCGGAATGGCCACTCGAAAGATCGGACCTGCTGTAGCTGCAGGTTGCACCATGATATTAAAACCTGCAGGCGAAACACCACTAACTGCGATGTACATAGTTGATTTGATGGAGCGAGCAGGATTGCCAAAGGGAGTTCTCAATTTAGTTCTGCCCGAAAAATCCGGTCCAGCTATCTCAAAGATGTTGCATGATCCACGAGTAAAGAATCTTTCCTTTACTGGCTCAACCGAAGTTGGTCGAGTGCTAATTAAGGAAGCGGCAGATCGTGTGATTCGCTGTTCAATGGAACTTGGCGGAAATGCTCAAGTTGTGATTCACGATGATGCTGATTTAGCTGTCACAATCCCACAGCTCTCTCTTGCCAAGATGCGTAACGGCGGTGCGGCTTGTACCTCTGCAAATCGAATTTTTGTTCAACGTGGAATTGCAAAAGAATTTATTGCTCAGATGAGTAAGTCAATGTCGAGCTATGTAATGGGCCGGGGTACCGATAGCTCAACAACATTAGGTGCTTACGTATCGATGAAGGAGCGAAATAAAATTGCAGATCTTGTTGATCAAGCAGTTGAAGCAGGTGGAAAAGTTGAAGTTGGTGGGATTAAACCTGAAGGAGAAGGCGCTTTTTATCCAGCGACAGTTTTAGTTGTGCAAAAAGATAATCCAATTTTGCTTCATGAAATCTTTGGGCCAGTTGCACCTATCGTTATTTTTGACACTGATGAAGAAGGTATTGAGTTAGCAAACGACACCGAATTTGGCTTGATTAGTTATGTATTTTCATCTGACTTAACTCGCGCGCTGCGCACAGCAGAGGCGATGGAGTCTGGAATGGTTGCAATAAATAAGGGAATAATCTCGGATCCAGCAGCCCCATTTGGTGGAGTCAAGCAATCAGGTCTAGGACGTGAAGGTGGCTTTGATGGGATTCATGAGTTTTTGCAGACTAAATACATTGGTGTTGATATTTAAATCTGATAACCGATTGAAGTTATCGTTTTTCAGGTACGTTTAACCTATGGAAAACTCACTCAACGGAATTCGTAGATTTAATGTAATTGCAGGTTTTTTGCATTTAGTTTCAATGGTCGGCGTACTTGCCTTATCAAACTCTTTTTCATTGCCTCTTAATGCAACCTATATGTCTGGGCCTCCGGGCACAACGTTTGAAGCTCCAGTTACAGTCATTAACACTCCAATTGGGTTGACTGTTGCTCTTTTCCTTGCGATTTCTGCAGCGTTTCATTTTATTGTTGCATCACCAATGTTTTTTTCACGATACCAATCGTCACTTCTAAAAAATCAGAATATTTTCCGCTGGGTTGAGTATTCAATTAGCTCATCAATTATGATCATTCTTATCGCCCAAATCTGCGGTATGACCGACATTGGCGCGGCAATTGCAATCTTTGGAGTTAATGCGTCAATGATTCTTTTTGGTTGGTTGCAAGAGAAGTACACGGTTCCTGGCGATGGTCAGTGGTTGCCATTTATATTCGGCTGTATTGCTGGAGCGGTCCCATGGATAGTTATTCTCTTTTATGCGATCTCTCCGGGCGCACAATCGGGACAGCAAACACCTGGATTCGTATACGGAATCATTGCATCGCTATTTTTGTTTTTTAACTCTTTCGCATGGGTTCAATACAAGCAATACAAAGCAATTGGGAAGTGGGCCAATTATCTTCGGGGAGAGCGCGCCTATATTGTTCTTAGCCTTGCTGCAAAAACAGCCCTTGCCTGGCAGATATTTGCGGGAACATTAGCGGCGTAATAGTGGCGACTTCTTAAGTCATAACTGCGAAGGATGTCCCAGCTTGTGGTCTAGTAAGAAGGTATGGGTTCCTCGTAAATTAGCGATTTAGTAATCAGTGATTCAGCCGAAGCTATTGAAACGAGCGGAGGATGAGGGATTTGAACCCTCGAATGGTTTAACCCATTACACGCTTTCCAAGCGTGCGCACTCGGCCGCTATGCGAATCCTCCCGAGAGGGAGAACTCTATCGGTGGCTATAACTATGATTACGCCAGATCCCTCGTACGGCGTTACCGTACTGAACTCCCCCAGGGCAGGAATGCAGCAAGGGTAGGTCCGCTCTGGCGGGTGTGCGAGGGGTCCTATAAATTGCGTCGAAGAGCAGCAGAAAAAGCAGAGGAGAAGTGGCGATGTCATTAGCTTTATATCGTAAATATCGCCCATCTGTATTTGCTGATGTAATCGGGCAAGAACATGTAACAGTTCCACTTTCAAATGCATTAGAAACTGAACGCACTCATCACGCATATTTATTTAGTGGGCCACGTGGTTGCGGAAAAACATCAAGTGCTCGAATTATGGCGCGCTCGCTTAACTGTGAAAAAGGTCCAACACCTAATCCCTGCGGACAATGTCAATCATGTACAGATCTAGTTGCAAATGGTCCAGGGTCACTCGATGTAATTGAACTAGATGCTGCGACTCACG
The DNA here is from genome assembly GCA_041175545.1 of Actinomycetota bacterium. Classification (GTDB taxonomy): domain Bacteria; phylum Actinomycetota; class Actinomycetes; order Nanopelagicales; family Nanopelagicaceae; genus Planktophila. Next base: position 16,679 of record JBEDES010000015.1, on the reverse strand, counting down.
GTCTTGTTGATGATGCACGGGATTTACGTGACAAAGCATTCTTTGCACCAGTGCACAGTCGTTACAAGATTTACATTATCGATGAAGCTCACCAGCTTGGACCGGGTGCAGCAAATGCACTACTAAAAGTAGTTGAAGAGCCTCCTGCACACGTCATTTTTATTTTTGCAACAACAGAGCCAGATAAGTTAATCGCAACAATCAGATCAAGAACTCACCACTATCCATTTCGATTAGTTCCACCTGGAGTATTAGCACTACATCTAGAAAAAATATGCGATGCCGAAGGCGTAAAGGTCGCTAAGGGAGTTATTCCACTAGTTGTTAGAGCATCTGGTGGATCAGTAAGAGATGCGCTCTCGGTTTTGGGTCAGCTATTAGCTGGTGCAGGAAAAGATGGCGTCAGCTACGAAATCGCAATTCAACTACTTGGCTTTACAGATGGCGCATTATTAGATGATGCACTTGATGCAATTGCTGCCCGTGATGGTGCAACATTGTTTAAAACCATAGATCGAGTGATTGAGTCCGGCCATGATCCCCGCCGTTTCACAAGTGATTTGCTAGAGCGCTTGCGAGATTTAATGATTGTAGATGCGCTAAAGGACTCAGCAGCAAACTCTATTTTGCGTGATTTACCTGAGGATCAAATGGAAAGAATGCGTAATCAATCCAATCGAATTGGTGCTGCAAATCTTTCTCGTGCGGCGGACATTGCAGCCGAAGGTTTAACACAAATGCGCGGGGCAACTGCGCCTCGTCTAATTTTGGAATTAATCTGCGGACGAATCTTGCTGCCAATTGGGGACAACTCTGATGCTGGCATGCTCTCTCGAATTGAGCGTTTGGAACGTGCAGAGAATATTGCGCCACCTACTTCATCTGCAGGTACGGCCACTTCAGTTCGAAACGTGGAGGCAAAAGAAAAAGCAGCCTCCACTTATTCGACTGAAGCGCCCAGTAGTTCTAAAGTTGAAGCAGTGACACAAACTGTTAAGGCAAAAGAAACTGTTGCTTCAGCGCCAGGTGTTGAGAAGACAAAAGAATCTGCACCTAGCTCTGCAACTAGCGCTGCGCTGAAGGTGCCAGGCAACTTTGATATCGCTGCATTGCGTAGAGCGTGGCCTGATGTAATTGAAGATGTGAAAAAACGACGCAGATTAACCTGGTCACTTTTAAGTGCATCGGCGCAAGTCTTATCCGTTGACGAGGATGCAATAACAATCGGAATAGTTAATCCTGGAGCTAAAGAGAGTTTTGAACGATCTGAGTCAGATGTCATTTTGCGCAACGCATTTATCGATATTGTGGGAATTGATAGAAAAATAGCTGTTGTAGTAGATCCATCAATCGATACAAATACACCAGCTGCTAGAGAGACTAGAACATCAGAAGCTCCTACAGACCCCAATCAATTAACTGGCGCTGCACTATTAATGCAGGAACTTGGCGCACAAGTAATTGAAGGCAAATAATAGATGTCAGGAATGTATGAAGGTGCGATTCAAGATCTTATTGATGCTTTAGGGCGCTTACCTGGAATTGGGCCAAAAAGTGCTCAGCGAATTGCTTTTCACATTTTGCAATCAGATTCTGAAGTTGCATCGGCACTGGTTGATTCAATTCGAACTGTTAAAGAGCGAGTAAAGTTTTGCATTCACTGCGGAAATGTCTCAGAAGAAAATGAATGTCGAATTTGTCGTGATCCTCGTCGTGAAAACTCATCTATCTGTGTTGTTGAAGAAAGCAAAGATGTCATTTCAATTGAACGAACCCGTGAGTTTCGCGGTAAGTACCATGTTCTTGGTGGCGCAATTTCACCTATAGATGGAATTGGTCCAGAACAGTTGCGAATTCGTGAATTAATGACGAGGTTGGCAGATTCTGAAATTACCGAAGTTATTTTGGCAACAGATCCCAACCTTGAAGGTGAGGCGACTGCGACGTACCTTTCTCGTTTGATTAAACCGATGGGGATTAAAGTTTCTCGGCTAGCTAGCGGTCTGCCAGTAGGTGGCGATCTTGAGTATGCAGATGAAGTTACCCTTGGACGAGCCTTTGAGGGCCGCCGAGACGTGTAGTCTCATTATTTGAGAGTCGTACCGTCTCAATATTCGAGAAAAAAGGAAAATCGGGTAGCCTCAACGTTTCCCATGCTTCATGATTAATCCATGGGATTGATCGTTCAAAAATTCGGGGGCTCATCAGTAGCTGACGCTGAAGGCATGAAGCGGGTAGCTAATCGAATTGTGGCCACCAAGCGTGATGGCAATCAGGTTGTTGTTGTGGTTTCAGCCATGGGTGATACAACCGATGAACTCATTGATTTAGCAGAACAGATCACTCCGATTCCACAAGGTCGTGAGTTGGATATGTTGCTAACAGCAGGTGAGCGAATTTCGATGGCGCTGCTTGCAATGGCAATTAACAACTTAGGTCATGAAGCGCTTTCATTTACAGGAAGCCAAGCAGGCGTGATTACGACTTCAGCACACGGTCGTGCACGCATCATTGATGTTACTCCGGGTCGAATTAAAGAAGCACTTGAAACAGGTGCAATTGCAATCGTTGCTGGATTCCAAGGAATTTCGCAGGACACAAAAGATGTAACAACATTAGGTCGCGGCGGTAGCGATACAACTGCCGTTGCATTGGCTGCAGCATTAGATGCAGATGTCTGTGAGATTTATACAGACGTTGATGGAGTTTTTAGTGCGGACCCACGAGTTGTCCCAAATGCAAAGAAATTAAAAACCGTTACATATGACGAAATGTTAGAGCTGGCAGCAAGTGGTGCAAAAGTATTGCACCTTCGATGTGTTGAATATGCACGCAGATTTAATTTACCAATTCACGTACGTTCATCTTTTTCCAATAACGAAGGAACATGGGTGGTCAAAGATCACCCAGAAGGAGGCGCCATGGAACAAGCAATCATCTCAGGTATCGCTCACGATAAGAGTGAAGCCAAAATTACAATCGTTGGTGTACCTGACCGTACTGGTGTAGCCGCGCGCATTTTTCAAGCCATCGCAGATGCCGACATCAATATCGACATGATTGTGCAAAATGTTTCAGCAGCAGCAACTGGCCTAACCGATATTTCATTTACTTTACCTAAAGCAGAAGGCGCGGAAGCAACTTCTATTTTGCAAAAACTACAAGGAGAAGTCGGTTTCTCATCGATTCAATATGATGATCAAATCGGTAAGTTATCTCTTGTAGGTGCAGGAATGCGATCACATCCTGGAGTTACAGCAACATTCTTTGGCGCACTTTCTGACGCTGGAATTAATATCGAAATGATTTCAACATCAGAGATTCGAATATCAGTAATTTGTCGTGAAGCAGATTTAGAGCGAGGTGCAAAGGCGGCCCACACTGCTTTTGAACTTGATGCAGATCAAAATGAAGCCGTTGTATATGGAGGAACAGGACGATGAGTAAAGGTAAAAAGAAACCATCATTAGCTGTTGTAGGTGCAACAGGTGCAGTCGGTACAGTCATGCTCGGAATTTTGTCGGAGCGCAAAGATGTGTGGGGCGAGATTCGTTTAATTGCATCTGCTCGAAGTGCAGGAAAAAAACTGGTTTGTCGTGGTGAAGAGTTAACTGTGGTTGCACTATCCCCAGAAGCCTTTGATGGCATAGATGTTGCGATGTTTGATGTGCCAGATGAAATTTCTGCAAAGTGGGCTCCTATTGCAGTTTCACGCGGAGCAATTGTTGTTGATAACTCAGGTGCATTTCGCATGGATCCAAAAGTTCCATTGGTTGTTCCAGAAGTTAATCCAAAAGAAGCGAAGAAAAGACCTAAAGGAATTATCTCAAATCCAAACTGCACAACTATGTCGATGATCGTTGCAATGGGTGCACTCCACAAAAAGTTTGAGTTGAAGGAGCTTGTTGTTGCTTCATATCAGGCAGCATCGGGTGCAGGCCAACCAGGTATCGATGGTCTGCGTGATCAAATCTCAAAAATTGCTGGAACAAATGCTGGAGAGGCAACTTCAGATGTTAGAAAAGTTATTACCGATTCATCACCATTTCCAGCACCGCTTGCACTCAATGTAATTCCATGGGCTGGATCATTATCCGAAGCTGGATACACATCAGAAGAACTCAAAGTTCGCAATGAGTCGCGCAAAATTCTGGGAATGCCAAAGTTAAAAGTTTCTGCAACGTGTGTACGTGTACCGGTATTAACTACGCACTCACTTGCAGTACATGCAACATTTAAAAACGAAGTTACTAGAAAAGCCGCTCAGAAGATTCTTGAAAAGGCTGCTGGAGTGATTTTGCTTGATGACCCAGAAAATAAAAAGTTCCCAACTCCAAATGATGTAGTGGGAACCGACCCAACTTGGGTTGGTCGTGTGCGTCAGTCTTTAGATGACAAGAAATCGATTGATCTATTCTTGTGTGGCGATAACTTGCGTAAAGGCGCTGCGCTCAATACTGCGCAGATTGGTGAGCTATTGGCTGTAGAGTTAACAAAATGAGTATAAAAGAAACTTTACGAGCAGATTTAACAGAGGCCATTCGCGGACGCAATGAAGTAGTTTCAGGCACAATTCGAATGGTTTTAACAGCAATTACTAACGAAGAGGTCGCAGGCAAAGAAGCTCGAGAGTTAAGTGATGATGAGTTAATCGTTGTTCTTTCTCGTGAGGCAAAAAAGCGCCGTGAGGCTGCTGAAGCTTTTGAAGGTGCTGGTCACCCAGAAAAAGCTGCTCTAGAAAAAGCCGAAGGGGAAGTAATTGCCAAATATCTTCCGGCGCAGCTAAGTGCAGATGAGATCAAGAAAATCATCGCCGATGCAATTGCATCAACAGGAGCGGCAGGTCCTGCAGATATGGGCAAAGTTATGGGTGCTATAAAGCAGAAAATTGCAGGTAAAGCAGATGGAGCGTTAGTTTCATCCTTAGTCAAAGAGAGTTTGAATAAATGACCAAGTACGAATATGCAACGGTTCCACTTCTTTCACATGCAACAAAACAGATTTTAGATACCTGGGGTTCAGATGGTTGGGAGCTCGTACAAGTAATTCCAGCACCTGGTACTGGTGAGCAACTAGTTGCCTACATGAAAAGAGCAATGGCTTGAACAAGGTAGATGTTCGTTCAAAGTTAAAGGAACTCGGCCTAGAACTGCCAATAGCTGCAAAACCAGTTGCTGCCTATGTGCCTGCTATCCGAACAGGAAATCTAGTCTTTACTGCAGGTCAGCTTCCTTTACTCAATGGTGAAATGGTTGCAACTGGAAAAGTTGATGGAGAGATAACTCCTGAGCGAGCTAAAGAACTTGCTCAGATTTGCGCCCTTAATGCATTGGCAGCAGTTGAAACGGTTGCAGATGTAAATAAGATTACAAAAATTGTACGTGTGGTTGGATACGTAAATGGAGTTGCTGGCTTTATTAATCATCCATTAGTTGTCAACGGAGCATCAGAGTTGTTTATTTCGATCTGGGGAGATGGTGCAAAACATGCACGCAGCGCAGTTGGAATTGCAGAACTGCCTCTTAACTCACCTGTAGAAGTTGAATTAACAGTTGAGATTACTGACTAGTCGCCTGAAATAAAAAACGACTGAACTAAAGCTATTTACTGCGCTTTGAAAGACGTTCTAAATCGGTAATTAGAACAGCGCGGCCATCAAGTTTCAGCCAGTTACGCCCTGCAAAATCTGCCAATGCTTTATTAACTGTTTCTCTAGATGCCCCAACAAGTTGTGCCAATTCTTCCTGAGTTAAATCGTGATTTACTAACAATCCTTCATCGGTTTGTTTTCCAAATCGCTCACCTAAATCAATAAGCGCCTTAGCAACACGACCTGGCACATCAGAGAAAACTAAATCGCCAACAGCTTCGTTTGTACGGCGAAGTCGCTGTGCAAGGCTTGCCAAAAGATTAAGTGATACTCGGGGGTTTTCCGTTAGCCACGGAATGAGCTTTGTTTGTCCAAGACTTAACAATTTCGCATCCGTCACGGCCGTTGCAGTTGATGTTCGTGGATTCGGGTCAAAAAGACTGAGCTCTCCAAACATTTCACCAGGCCCAAGAATCGAAAGAAGGTTTTCTCGCCCGTCGCCACTTGATGTCCCAAGTTTGATCTTTCCTTCAACAATGACATAGAGATGATCGCCCTCATCACCCTCTGCGAACAAAATTGATCCCTTTGAGATTTTAACTGAATCCATCGACGCATGAAGTGAGAGTGCGGCGGATTCTTCAAGGGCCGTAAATAAAGGAGCTTTACGGACTATAGATTCTTCGGGGGTCACGCAGGGTAGTTTACATCCATGTTGGTTGATAGCGAAACTCGGAAAGGGGCTAAGGCTGTTTACCGTATTCTGACTAAAACCTACCCCAATATTCGCTGTGAATTAGATTTTACTAATCCACTTGAGTTAGTGATTGCAACAGTTTTAAGTGCACAATGTACTGATAAGAGAGTTAACACTATTACTCCTGCACTTTTTCGAAAATACAAAAAACCAAAAGATTACGCGCGAGCAGATCTGCACGAAATTGAAAACCTGATTCATTCAAGTGGTTTTTATCGTGCAAAGGCTCGACACATAAAGGGTCTTAGTATAAAAATATTGGAAGATTTTGATGGCAAAGTTCCTCAAACACTCGAAGAGTTGATTACTTTGCCGGGTGTTGGCCGAAAGACTGCCAATGTAGTTTTAGGTCACGCATTTGATACACCGGGGATTACAGTCGATACACATTTTGGAAGATTATCTAGAAGGTTTGGTTGGACTGATGAAAAAGATCCTGTGAAGGTTGAAATGGTGGTGCAGCAACTTATTCCTCAATCAGAGTGGACAAATCTTTCGCAGCGGATGATTTGGCATGGTCGTCGAATTTGTCATTCTCGCAAACCTGCGTGTGGTGCATGTCCAGTTGCTAAAATTTGCCCAAGTGTTGGAATTGGTGAAATGGATAAAGAAAAGGCAATGTCTTTAGTAAAAACCGACAAGGATTTTCGATGAAGATATTCGCTTTTGTAATATCTATGCTTCTCCTGACCTCGTGCACTCAAACAAATATGAATTCAGATGGCGCTAATAATTCTGTAGTCAAGCAAGTCGGAGAAGTTATTGATTGCAAAGACATCTCGCAGGAAAAGTTGTGGACCGGTGGAACATCACTTGATTGTTTGGACCAAAGCGAAGGTGCTCAACTTGGCGCACTTCGAGGACCAATGATTATCAATGTTTGGGGCTCCTGGTGTGGGCCATGCGTAGAAGAGATTCCATATTTTGTAAGTTTTTATGAAAAAGCTAAAGGTGTTGTTCAACTTGTTGGTGTCAATGTTGAAGAAGCCAATGCGAAAGATGCGCAGAAATTTGTAGTATCAAATGGAATTACTTGGCCAAATCTTTATGACTCTGATGGTCGTTCACGCCAGTATTTTGGCTTAGGAGTACCTGTTACTTGGTTTATCAAACCAAACGGCGATGTTGCATATAAACATATTGGCGTGATTACTTCAGAATCCCAGTTAATCGAACTAACACAACAACATCTTGGTATCACAGTTTAATCTTCACTACTAGTGTTTAAGCCTTCCGCAATCAGCTTCATAACGTTTGGATCAGCCAACGTTGTTGCATCTCCAACCTGACGATTTTCAGCCACATCTTTGAGTAAACGCCTCATGATTTTGCCACTTCGAGTTTTTGGGAGCTCTGCTACAACTAAAATTTGTCGAGGCTTTGCAATTGCACCAATCTCTTTTGCTACATGGTTTCTGAGTTCAGCAACAAGTTCATTCCCGCCACTAGTTGCATTTGCATGTGCAATTCCACCGCGCAAAATCACAAATGCAACAATTCCCTGACCTGTCATCGCATCATGTGCCCCTACAACAGCTGCCTCAGCCACAGCTTCATGTGAAACTAATGCTGACTCAACTTCAGTTGTAGAAATTCGATGACCAGAAACATTCATTACGTCATCAACGCGTCCCAACAACCAGATTGCTCCATCTTTATCTAACTTTGCGCCATCCCCGGCAAAGTAAATTCCAGGAAAACGAGACCAATAGGTTTCTTTATATCTTTCATCTTCTCCCCAAATTCCGCGGAGCATTCCTGGCCATGGTTTATCTAGAATTAAAAACCCACCATGACCTTTTGCAACTGGAACCCCTTTATCGTCAACAACTACGGCGCTGATACCAGGGATAGCTGTCATCGCTGAACCTGGTTTGGTTGCGGTAACTCCAGGTAATGGAGAAATCATTATTCCGCCGGTTTCAGTTTGCCACCATGTATCCACAATCGGACATCTATTTCCACCAATGATTTCTCGGTACCACATCCAAGCTTCTGGATTAATTGGTTCTCCTACAGATCCTAATAATCGCAGTGAAGACAAATCATGCGCTTGAGCAAACTCATCTCCCCACTTCATCCATGTTCGAATTAAAGTTGGTGCGGTATACAAAATAGTCACACCATACTTTTCAATTAATTCAAAAATACGCCCTTTATGTGGAGTATCGGGTGTTCCTTCATACATCACCTGTGTTGCACCATTAATTAAAGGGCCATAAACAATATAACTATGTCCAGTTACCCAACCGACATCTGCAGTACACCAATAGACATCACTGCTTGGTTTCAAATCAAAGACGGCCTTATGCGTAAATGCTGCTTGCGTTAAATATCCACCCGTCGTATGGAAAATTCCCTTTGGTTTGGCAGTTGTACCAGAGGTATACAAAATGAACAGCGGATGCTCAGAGTCGAATGACTGCGCAATATGCTCTTCTGATTGTCGATTGACGATCTCATGCCACCAAATATCGGTTTTGTCATTCCAATTTGTATCTTGTTTGGTCCGCTGAACAACCAAGACATGTGCAACATTATGTTTACCTTTTAACGCCTCATCTACTGCAGGCTTTAATGCAAAGGGAGCTCCCTTGCGAAAACCACCATCGGCTGTAATCACTAACTTTGCATCTGCATCTTGGATACGGGATAGAAGCGCATCTGCTGAGAAGCCACCAAAAACTACAGAATGAGGAGCACCGATTCGAGCACACGCCAACATTGCAATTGCAGCCTCAGGAATCATTGGCATATAAATTGCAACACGATCACCTGGATTTATTCCTAACTCAGTTAGTGCGTTTGCTGCTTTTTTTACCTCAATTAAAAGCTGCGAATAGGTAATTGTTCGACAATCACCAGGTTCTCCTTCAAAGTAAAAAGCAACACGATTTCCCAGGCCTTGTTCAACGTGTCTATCCAATGCATTAACTGACGCATTCAACTTTCCACCAACAAACCATTGTGCAAAGGGTGCATCCCATTGAAGAGTTTTATTCCATGGCGTGTCCCACTTTAAATTTCTTGCCTGTGTATCCCAAAATGCAAGTCGATCTTTTTCTGCCAAATCATATAAATCTGATTTTGCATTAGCCAATGCAGCAAACTCTGGAGAAGGTGGAAATTTTCTATCTTCAGTCGAAAGATTCTCGATTGATTCGTGGGCTTGGCTCATGCCACACAACATTACATCTTTGCCTAAGTTATCAACAGTGTTTTGTAGATGTTAATTCATCTACATGAAAGTCAATCATGATGCCGCAACTGAAAGGAGATCACATGCTTACATCTTTCCTAGCGCTATTCCTCAAGCTATTAAGTAGCCCCGTTTTGGTGGCCGCCCTGGCTAAGTTCTTGGCTAACGCCCTGAAAACCATGGTGTAGTCAGATTGAAAAGGGCCACTCGGGGTGTCTCGAGTGGTCTTTTTTGTGCCCGCACAATGAAAGTGAGAGGATTGGCCGTAAGCCTCTAGACGACTCAACGAAGCGCTCAGTCTAAAGATTTACAAAGTTTTAAAACGAGCAAATAGGAGTCATAACAATGCCGATTGCAACCCCTGAAGTTTTCAATGACATGTTAGATCGTGCAAAAAAAGGTGCATTCGCATACCCGGCGATAAATGTTTCATCATCACAGACATTAACTGCAGCAATTCGTGGTTTTGCCGAAGCAGAATCAGATGGAATCATTCAATTTTCTTGGGGTGGCGCAGAATATGCATCAGGCTCAACAGTTAAAAACATGGTTGATGGAGCAGTTGCTCTCGCCGAATACGCACATGTTGTGGCTAAGAACTATAAAGTCAACATTGGAATTCATACCGATCATTGTCCGGTTGAAAAACTAGATGGTTTCATGCGACCACTATTAGCGTTTGGAGCTGATCGTCTTAAGTCTGGTAAAGCTCCATTGTTTAACTCGCACATGTGGGATGGATCAGCAGTTGACATGGTCGAAAACATGAAGATTGCAAAAGAAATGTTGGCATTGTCAGTTGCAGCGCAGACAATATTAGAAATTGAAATCGGTGTTGTAGGTGGAGAAGAAGATGGCATTGAGGCAAAACATGATGCCAAGTTGTACTCAACACCTGAAGATGCACTCATGACTATTGAAACCTTAGGAACCGATGCAAAAGCCCGCTACCTAGTTGCAGCAACTTTTGGAAATGTTCATGGTGTCTACAAACCAGGTAACGTGGTCTTGCAACCAAAAATTCTTGCAACATTGCAAGAGGCTGTTTCGGCCAAACTTGGACTACCTAAAGGCAGCAAACCAATGGATCTTGTATTCCATGGTGGATCAGGTTCATTGCTTTCCGAAATCCGTGAATCACTTGATTATGGTGTTATCAAGATGAATGTTGATACTGATACTCAGTATGCATTTACTCGTCCTATTGTCGATCATGTTCTAAAAAACTATGACGGCGTATTGAAAATCGATGGTGAAGTGGGAAATAAGAAGGCATACGATCCACGCGCTTGGGGCAAATTAGCAGAGGCTGGAATGGCTGCTCGAGTTGTTCGTGCATGTGAAGATCTTCGCTCAACTGGCACGTCATCATCAAAATAGCTAACAACTAATCGGAGAGGCTTTACTAATGCCTGCACTAGTTTTACTTGGCGCTCAATGGGGCGATGAAGGCAAGGGAAAAGCCACAGATTTATTGGGCGACAGAGTTGATTACGTAGTTCGTTACCAAGGTGGAAATAATGCAGGCCACACGGTTGTTATAGGTGATCAGAAATATGCTCTTCACCTTTTGCCATCAGGAATTCTTTCACCAAACGTAATTCCAGTAATCGGCAATGGAGTAGTCATTGATCCTGGCGTATTACTGGAAGAAATTCGTGGATTAAATGAGCGAGGTATCGATACAAGTAAGTTACTTATTTCAACAAATGCACACTTAATTACCCCGTATCACCGCACCATCGACAAAGTCAGTGAGCGATTTTTAGGCAAATCTAAAATTGGAACAACAGGTCGAGGAATTGGTCCAGCTTATGCTGACAAAATTAATCGAATCGGAATTCGCGTACAGGATTTATTTGATACTTCAATTCTTAGACAAAAACTTGAAGGCGCATTACATGATAAGAATCAGATCTTAATAAAGGTATTTAATCGAAAAAATATTGAGATCGAAGAAGTGCTTGAAGAGTATTTACAGTATGCAGAAATTCTTCGACCATATGTTGCAGATACCGTCTTGATTTTAGATCAAGCCTTGAAAGCGGGTAAACGAGTTCTTCTTGAGGGTTCTCAAGGAACGCTATTAGATGTTGATCATGGAACATATCCCTTTGTAACTTCCAGTAATCCAACTGCTGGTGGTGCATGTACCGGATCGGGAATTGGGCCAACAAAGATCGATCGTGTTATTGGAATTGTGAAGGCCTATACAACTCGTGTTGGTAGTGGCCCATTCCCAACGGAATTATTTGATGAAGATGGAGAAGCTTTGCGACGCATTGGTGGAGAAATTGGAGTAACGACTGGTCGTGCGCGTCGATGTGGATGGTTTGATGCACCAATTGCTCGATATGCAGTTCGAGTAAATGGCTTGACTGATTTCTTTCTTACCAAGTTAGATGTATTAACTGGGTGGGAAAAGATCCCTGTTTGTGTTGCCTATGAGATTGACGGAAAACGAGTAGAAGAACTTCCTGCCTCGCAAAGCGACTTCCATCACGCAAAACCAATTTATGAGTATTTGCCTGGCTGGACTGAAGACATCACTAGTGCGCGAAAGCTTTCAGATCTTCCAAAAAATGCCCAGGAGTACATTGCTTTTCTAGAAAAAATCTCGGGAGCACCAATGAGTGCAATCGGTGTCGGGCCCGGGCGCGATCAAACAATTGTCGTGAAGGATTTTATTTAATGAGTCTTTTAGCCGATCGTTATGCATCAAATGCAATTCGTGAAATCTTTGCTCCTGAATCAAAAATTATCCAAGAGCGCAAACTATGGATTGCAGTTATGCGGGCTCAATCATCTTTAGGCCATGTGATTTCTAAAAATGTAATTTCAGATTACGAGAAGGTAATTACAAAGGTAGACCTAGCTTCAATTGATGCCCGCGAGAAGCATCTGCGCCACGATGTCATGGCTCGAATTGAAGAGTTCAATACTTTGGCAGGCCATCAAGCAATTCACGCAGGAATGACCAGCCGTGATTTAACTGAAAACATCGAAGCCTTACAAATCAAAGATGGCCTAAAAATCGTTCATGACAAAACCATTGCTCTGTTGGCACGTTTAGGTGAAAAGGCGGCGCAGTATGCAGATCAACCAATTGCCGGGCGCTCACACAATGTTCCTGCCCAAATCACAACGTTAGGAAAACGATTTGCATCAGCTGCTGAAGAGTTGCTTTTTGCATACGAACGATTAGTTGCCTTGCAAAGCCGATTTCCAATGCGCGGAATTAAAGGACCAGTGGGTACTGCCCAAGATTCCATAGATCTACTTGGTTCATCGCAGGCACACCTTGATTTAGAAAGCGCAATCGCGAAAGAACTTGGCTTTAAATCTGTTTTGGATTCTACGGGTCAGATCTATCCACGTTCTTTTGATTATGATGTTGTTACAACACTTGTACAGATCGCTTCATCACCATCATCTCTTGCAACATCAATTCGACTTATGGCTGGGGCAGAGTTAGTTACTGAAGGATTTAAAGCAGGCCAAGTAGGTAGTAGTGCAATGCCACACAAGATGAACACCCGTTCTTGTGAGCGAGTCAACGGACTTTCAGTAGTACTTCGCGGTTATGCATCAATGGTTAGCGAACTCTCTGGTGACCAATGGAATGAAGGAGATGTTTCATGCAGCGTTGTTCGGCGTGTAGCACTACCTGATGCATTCTTTGCCATCGATGGTTTACTTGAAACTATGCTTACTGTAGTTAATGATTTTGGTGCATTTCCAAAAGTTATTGATGCAGAGATTCAACGCTATTTGCCATTTTTAACAACAACTAAGATTTTGATAGCTGCGGTTAAAGCCGGAGTCGGGCGCGAACTTGCTCATGAAGTTATTAAGGAACATGCAGTAAAGGCCGCACTTGGCATGCGTGAAGGAAATAAAAACACACTTCTTGATGACTTGGCACAAGACAAGCGGTTACCATTTGATCGCTCCGAATTAGATAAACTGATGAGTAATCCAATTGAATTTACTGGGGAAGCGCGTGATCAAATCTCTCGTGTAGTAGCTCGAATTAACTCAGTAGTTTCTGCGCACTCAACTGCGGCGCAATACGTACCTGCTTCAATTCGATAAATCACCCAAGCCTCTTATGCGCGATCCAGAAATCTTGCAAAAAGTTAAGCAAACTCTTCAAGCATTAACTGTTAAAGCACCGGGTAGAGCAATCGAAGTTCGAGTTCCGCCATATGCAGCTATTCAATGCGGGCAAGGCCCAACTCACACCCGAGGAACACCTGCCAACACAATCGAGATGGATGCCCAAACTTGGCTCGCATTAGCCGCTGGGGAGTTGACCTGGGATGAGGCTGTGAGCAGTGGTGCGGTTTTAGCTTCGGGCTCACGTGCAGATCTCACACTGTATTTACCCCTTTAACGCTTAAAACCTGGTGGAAGGTACTAGCCAACCGCGATAACCTTCCCCTCTGACAAAGTGCAAAAAGAGCAATAAGTGAAGGAGGTCGCCCATGGGTCGCGGCCGTGCAAAAGCAAAACAAACCAAAGTCGCTCGTGATTTGAAATACGGCGGGCAGGACATGGATTTAGATCGCCTTACAAAAGAGTTGCATGGAGAACTCGAAACGTCACCACGTAAAGACGATGACGATCCATTTGCCGAGGGCAATTACATTCCACGCTCGTGAGAGCAACACCGTACGTAGCATCACTTCGAATCTACGAACCCATTTCTGCATTTGATGCCGCTGATCGTTTGCGTTGGCAAGGAATCGAAAATGATGCATCGAGTTTTGATCGTGAGCAAAAACTAGCGCTTCATCGTGTTGCACAACCAGAACCACCTGCAGGTCGTCCAGACGGTGTACACATTATTGATAAAGATGAGATTAGGTTTTTATCCCCATGGTCCACAGCCACTCGCTGCTGGGCTGCACTCGATAATTTCAAGGATTCACTTCCAAGCACAGTCGTACCATTTTTTGTATCACCAGCTTTAGAAGAGGTTATAACTGCAGGAGTTGATTTACTTGAAGATAAGACGCCGCATATTTTAAATGAAACTTGGTTAATTCCTCCTCGTTGGTTTATTTTGTTTTCACCAGAAGAGAGAACACGTGGAATTGATGAACACGGCCTATTTTCGAAAGCCTTAACAACAATTGCTAATGCAAAGCAAAGATGTGCCTCAGCACATGAGAGCGTATTGGGTGCATTTGGCGAAGGTCCTGTCGAAGAAGAGTTAGAAAATTTGTTGGATTGGCTCGAAATGTTTCATCCTGAGTCTTTAGTAGAACTCGATTATGGTGGTTTAGCTAATTACATGGACAAAGCACTTCGTGATTCTGGTGAAGATGGTTTGGATTCAGATTCATCTATTGAAGATGTAATGCACTCTGTTACAGGACTTGCTGCATCAGATGCGATGATGGCCGGAGTCGGATATCAGCGGTTGATGTCTCGTTGGCGCTTAGTTCAAGCCTTCGAACAAGCCTCATAGTTGGTATTGCTTACCCCTGAAAATCCCGTAATACTTAACCCTAATACGGGTCAATATGGACAATACGACCCGGACAATACGAGTTGAGTGGAAGGTAACTTCATGAATCGCATTCCAGATGCTGAAGTACTTTTAACCCCCAAAGAAGTCGCAGCTCGTTTTCATGTCAATC
This sequence comes from Actinomycetota bacterium, assembly GCA_041175545.1. Lineage (GTDB taxonomy): Bacteria > Actinomycetota > Actinomycetes > Nanopelagicales > Nanopelagicaceae > Planktophila. Next base: position 1,485 of record JBEDES010000015.1, on the reverse strand, counting down.
CAAAAACAGTTACCCGATGGGCAAAAGCAGGAAAATTAACTGCAATTCGAACATTGGGTGGGCATCGCCGATACCGTGAGTCCGAAGTTTTAGAACGTTTGCGAGAATATAAAGAAAATAACGCTTAATTACAGTATTGATAGTGCAGTAGACTTACGCCATGCCTGACAAAAACGAAGATGTTAAAGCAAGAATGCTTGCTGCCCTAGAAGCGAAGAAGAATAAAAAGGGAGCACCAGGAACACAGGCGCACACCGACTCCGGATCCAAGATTCGTGGAGGGCAACGAAGTGGAGGCGCTCCACAAGTTCAGCGCAAAGCTGGTCCATCTGGTTCTGGTTCAGCGGGCTAAACAATCTTCAATAGCTGAAAATTATCTAGATATTTAAACAACTGTAATTATTTAAAGGGCAATTCTCTAAATTAGTACAACGAATTTAGCGGGGACGACGTCGACGCTGACTTGAGTTTGGGCGCGGACGCTTTCCACCACTTCGTACTGATTTTTCAACAATCGGTACCACATATGGAATACCAGAAGGCTCTTGTGCACCAGTAATTTTCATTAACTCAGTACTCAATGGCGTAACACCAACATACTTAGCAAGAACACCGGCACGTTGAATAAGTGAGCCAATTGATTTTTGCTGACGTGTTGTTGCAAGTGTTACAACGGTTCCTGCCTCACCAGCACGTGCAGTACGACCTGCACGGTGTAAATAATCTTTGTGATCAGTTGGTGCATCAACATGGACGACTAGTGAAATTCCATCTACGTGAATTCCGCGAGCTGCAACATCTGTTGCAACTAAAGCAGCATTTGCAGTGTCCTTAAACATTGCCAATGTACGAGTACGAACAGCCTGTGATTTTCCCCCGTGCAAAGCCCCTACCGGCACACCTGCGTGAGCTAGCTTGTCAGCTAAACGATCTGCACCTCGCTGAGTCTTTACGAACAAGATTGTTTTTCCATTGCGAGCTGCAACTTGATTTGTAATGTCATCTTTTTCTGAAGGATTCATAACCAAAACAAAGTGCTCCATAGTAGAAACAGAGGCACGGTCATTTTGAAGTGAGTGAGTCTTTGGATTCTTCAAATATTGACGAACGAGTGAGTCAACACCGCGATCTAGAGTTGCAGAAAAGAGAAGTCGCTGACCATCTAGTTTTGCCTGATCAAGAATCTCTTTTACAACGGGCAAGAATCCCATATCAGCCATTTGATCTGCTTCATCAAGAACTGTTATCTGTAGGTGATCTAACTGAACTTCACCTTTATTTAGAAGATCAATCAAACGACCAGGAGTTGCAACCAAGATTGCAGTTCCGCGGCGCATTGCAGTGATCTGCTTTGCATACGACATTCCACCGGCAACAACAACTGATTCATGGCCAATCGAGCGCGCCAAAGGCATCAAGACTTCATCAATCTGTTGTGCAAGTTCACGTGTTGGAGTTAAGACAAGAGCCAATGGCTTATGAGGC
>JBEDES010000014.1:0-24414 GCA_041175545.1 Actinomycetota bacterium | reverse complement strand
TTTGGGTAATAAGTGCCTTCTCATATGTCATGAGAGGGTCTTTTTCACCCGATTCGATGAATCGCACGTGCTGATTCACCAAATTCCCCACCGTGTATCCGGACGCGGCGAGGAAACCTATTTATTTTTTCGTCACCTGCACCGCTTGCGCGAGGATGGTGGTCTTGCCTGAGTTCAGTAGAACTCGTGTTGTGATCGTTGCTGGCGCATCACCGAGGTCGTAACCACGTGCACCAGTTGGGATCGCAAAAGTAGATGGCTTCAAGTAGCCGATGGTTGCTGTTGCTGTGATCAAGTGCTGACCATTAGCTAGGCGCTCGATTGATGAATCAATTGAGTTGATTTCAACGGAATTCCAGGATCCACCAAATCCAACGTTTATGTTGTTGATGTCGTATTTAGTTCCTGTTCCATCAATTGTGATCAACTGATCGATAAGAATGTTTGGACCAACAGAGCCTGTGATGAACTGATTGTTGATCAAGATTCCTGCTGTGCCAACAGTTGAAATTCCCTTAGTGACACGAGCCTTACCTGCAACTGATTCTTCATCAGTTACAGAGAAACCTGTTGGGACGCCGTTGTTATCAAGACCAACAAATGAAAGCGCTGCGATCTTTGCGTTGATCGCTGCTTGCTGTGCCTTCTTAGCAGCAGCGGTTGCTGCAGCTTGTGCCTTAGCAGTTGCTGTTGCAGAAGCTGAAGGAGCAACTGGTGACATTGGTGATGTTTCTGAACCAATCTGTGCTGCCATTGGCTGTACAGGAGACTCAGTACCAGTCATTGAGTTAAAGCCAAGGAAAGCTGTAATCACTAGAAGAAGCGAAAGCGCAGCCTTTGATGACTTCTGGGCTAGCTCTACTGACTTCTTATAAGTTGTTGAAAGTGCGTTAAGTGCTGTTAGGCCTGTCTTCTCATCGACAACCCAATCCTCAAGAACGCGAACCATTGACTTGCGAGCGCGAACCAAGATGTGGCGGACATTTGCTGGGCTTGTGTTAAGCGCAGTTGCAATCTCTTCTGTTGTGCGGCCTTCCATTTCCCACATAACAAGCGCTGTGCGCTGGTCAGAGGTTAGGCGAGCAAGTGCTTCGCGGATAATCGCGGCATCTTCTGCTGCAGTAATAGTTGTATCAAGATCAATGTGGTTCTCAGATGCGATCTCGTTCAGGCGCTCCTGAGTTGTATCTGCATCGATTGCAACAAGGTTTGGACGTGCGCCGCGAGCGCGGATTACGTTCAGCGCAAGGTTGTTAACTGATGTACGTAGGTAGGCAATTGCACGATCAGCTGTGTCTAGATCCGGAGCAGCAAGCATGAACTTTAAGAATGCTTCCTGGACGACTTCGTTGGCCTCAGCCTCATCGCGGGTGATGCGGCGTGCCTGTGAAACGAGCTGTGTGCGGTGCTCTGTGTAGATCGCGCTTAGCTGAGCAATAGTCCAGTCAGCTGAAGAGCCTTGAGCAGGTGAATCAATAAGAGCGTCTGCGGGATTTGCACTCAAAATGCGGGCGGCATCGGTCGCTGCAGCTGCTTTCGCCGCTTTCGACTTCAATAGTGCCATTTTGTAACTCCCGCGAGTTTCATAACGAAGGCAACGTCTTGCCCTCTAATAGTTAAGACACCGCTGGGGGCCAAATGTTGTGCCCTTTTGGAAACTTTTTCTAGAAAGTTTTCCTGGATGCGGTGGTTGAGCGTGGATTGAGCCTAGATGGGGGAATAAGTTGCAGGGCTTTCGCCGAATGGCAGCGAGAAACAAGCCTGCCGGAATCAGGTCTCTAGTCTATGGGATGGTCAAGGGTAAAGTGCGTATTGAGGGTTTGAGCGTGTCTAGAGCTAGATCAGGCTCAGCATGAGCGCCTTTTTGGCAGCCTCCTTGCGGTCACTAACCGCCAGCGCCTGGTAGATCCGCATAGTCTCGTGCCTGATCGTGGAGACTGAGAAGCCCATCTCGGTGGCTAGCTCGTGGTTGGTCTTGCCCTCGACCATTCCACGCAGGATCGATAGCTGGCGGGCGGAAAGCTGGCCAGCCCCCGCATCTCGAGAGTCATTCACCAAGCTAAGTCCAGATCCCTGTCCGCTTGGTGTTCGATTTTGAAAGGACATAAACAATGCGATTGGAACGCAGTAATCCTCGATTGCTTCAAGAGTTAATTGTTTTTGTGAATCTGAAATTGGATGAGCAAATTCAATTACAACATGACCTTGCATCACACCGCGATCACGCAATGTGACAACACAAAGGTTGGATTGTGGCGCCCAACTATTCTTATTTCTCCCAGTAATGATGTCTATCTCAGGTAGATCAAAGGCCCGCCACTCTGCACTTGGGATTATTTTGTTGCGCCACTCATCTGCATTTGAATACCCAAACTGTCCTAAAACCACTGCAGAATCATCACTATTGGTGCGTCCAAAGCGAATGCAGGTCACCCCTAAATCCTTTAGATAATCGGTAACTAACGCGCGAGCAATCTCATCTGCAGTTGGGTGAAAACTTAACCACTCAATGAATTTTCTTATTTGGCTCATGATGAAATCACCGACTGTTCATTGAACAGTTCAAAACTTTGACGCACGTAAGTACAACCCTTCTGTCCAAAGGTTGCCGACCGATCCCGCAGCTGTTCGGAGCGCGCAATCATCCTTTCGGATAATCCGCCGGTAAGCGCCCCCCCCCTGATCTTCAGGTGTTAAGGGCACGATGGTTCGTCAGCTGAACTTCTTAATACAAAACGATAGGGGTAAGGGGTGATAAAAAGCAGGGGATAACTACTAGATGACCAGTCGCCTTTTGGATGGTCATTGGACTTACTTTTTTGCTACAGAGGCTCTTTCCACGATCTGAGGCTGGAAGATCACGTGCTGATGAATATGACCTGGTTTTGCCTCAATTTCAGCGATCATCTGACTTCCCATAGTGAAACCTAGTTGATACGGGGTCTGTGAGACGGTTGTTAGAGGCACTAAGGCCGATTCGGCGTAGGAAACATTGTCGTAGCCAAGAACCGAAACATCCTCAGGAACTTTCAAGCCAGACTTATAGAGGTAATTCATGATGCCCAAGGCCGTTGCATCGTTGGCGCAGAAAATTGCATCAGGTAATTGCCCCACTGCAAGAATGTCAGGCGCAATATGTTCACCGCTGAGGAAATCAAGTGAGGGTGAACTGATGGTTGTCACTTCAACTCCAAATTCACGGGCCGCCTGTGTAACACCAACAAAACGTTGATTTGATTGGTGGTGATGATCTGGACCAGATACCCACAAAACTTTTTTGTGGCCCATCGTTGCCAGGTACTCAATCCCTATGTACCCACCTCGTACCTGATCTATTGAAACCGAACATTGCTCAACATGATCATCTGTTTGAGAAATAAAACCAACGCGAACATTATCTTCGATGAACTTTTCAAATACCTGGTTACGAGGACCCACCGGCGTCATGATGATTCCTTTAAAACCAGCATCAACCATTGATGACAAAAGATGCATTTCGATCGCTTCATCTTCACGGCTATACCCAATTAATACACGTAGGCCGCTCTTTGCAACACCATCTTCAATTCCCTGTGCAAGCTCTTCATAAAAAGGATTGTTACTGAGGGGGAGAATCAAGCCAATAATTTTTTGCTCTTTACCTGTAGAACGATTATTTGAGTTAGGAATAAAGCCCAACATATCGATCGCCTTACGGACCTTTTGACGCATCTCTTCAGATACCTGTGATGGGCGGTTTAATACATTAGAAACAGTGCCCACAGAAACATTTGCCTGTTTAGCTACATCTCGAAGGCTTGGCTTGTTTTGCACAAGTACAAGATACTCGCAAGTCCTGCATTTGTCGGGCCTTCTCTAAATTCTTTTGTTTGACTAGACTCGCACCACCATGGCGAAATACGGAAAAACTTCATTTGGTCAATCTGAGGTAACGATTGATTTAGTTGCCAAATCCGCGGGCGTCAGCCGTGCGACTGTATCGAGAGTTATTAACGGAAGTGCAAAAGTCTCACCTGAGCGAGTGAAGGCAGTGAATAAGGCAATTGTAAAACATAACTTCACACCTAATGCCACCGCCAGAAGATTAGCGGGTGGAAAAAGCGGTCTAATTGCGTTACTAATGGAAGAGTCAAGCGAAGAATTTTTCCTTAATCCCTTCTGGGGACAAGTTGTTCAGGGATTCTCAGCTGCCATTACCGAAGCTGGCCTTCATCCATTGTTATTAATTAGGCCAAAGAGTGCGGCAGAGGATTCTCTTTTTGCAACTTTACAAGCAGGCCAAATGGATGGAATTGCAATTTTTAGTTGGCATCGACCTCTGAGAAGCTTTGAAAAAATGTTAGATCCAAAAATGGCAGTTGTTTTTGGAGGAGACTTGGGGGCTTCAAAAAAGTATCCCTTTGTTGATGTAGATAATGTCAAAGGCGGGTACCTAGCTACAAAACATCTTATTGACTCTGGATGTGAAAATATTGTCACGATCACTGGTGATCTAAAGTTGCAATCTGGTCGAGATCGCCTTGAAGGATACGAGAAGGCTATAACTGCGTCAGGATTGAAGTTGAATGATCAGTTAGTAGTTCACGGCGATTACACGCAATCAAAAGCAGAAGAACTCATTAGGCAGTTAACTAAGAAAAAGATTAAGTTTGATGGAGTATTCGCAGGCAATGATTTATCGGCAATGGGTGTGATTAATGTATTACTTCAAAATGGGGTGTCCGTTCCAGGCAAAGTAAAGGTTGTTGGTTTCGATGACTCACCTATTGCAAGTCGAAACCAACCGTCAATTACGACAATTAAGCAACCGATCCGAGAGCTAGGTGCTCAAGTTGCACAAAGTCTGTTGTCGATTCTCAATGGAGAAGAGGTTGAAGATAAAATTCTTGACGTTAAATTAATTAAGCGTCAATCTTCAGCAATTAAGTAGCCGTGTTGGCAGCGATAATTTCTTTATATCTTTTAAAGCTCATCTTTGGGGTTCTCTCGAAAGTTTGATAATCGACATGCACGATGCCAAAGCGCTTTGCATACCCTTCCGCCCATTCGAAGTTGTCAAGCAAAGACCAGGCGAAGTAACCCTTTACAGGCGCTCCATCAGCCACCGCTTGCTGAAGTGAGCGCAAGTGAGCATCTAGATATGCGGTGCGTTTGATGTCCACAACTTCACCATCGACCTTGATATCGTCATAAGACGAACCGTTTTCGGTGATAACTAGATAAGGAATCTCTGGCCAATCTTTATGAACTCGCTTGACTAGATTTCCTAAGCCTTCAGGAGTAACAACCCAGCCCATAGCCGTTAAATCATGGGTTAGATGTTCTGGGGTTGATCCATCGACGCGCTGGGGAAATGGCATAAATCCACCTTCGATTGCAGGTTTATCTTCAGGCCGAGGTGAACGCACAAACCCATCGCAGTAATAATTAATACCAAGAAAATCTGGCGCTGCTTTCAATAGGTTTTCATCACCGTCTAAAAGTACATCGATTAGCATTTTTCCATACACATCAACCAAATTTTGTGGATACTTACCGGTTGTTAAAGCATCGATCCACCAGCGATTGAGGTTTGAATCGTTGAGTGCAGCGAAATCTACTACTTCTGAGTCATCCGGGGACTCATTATGAATGTTATTCATATTTACGGTTAATCCAACGATTGCATCAGGGCAGACTCTCTTAATTGCTTTGGCGCCTGCTGCGTGCGCCAGCGCAGTGTGATGGCTTGCAGCAACGGCTAATCTGAAATCTTTCTTACCAGGTGCATGAACTCCATTTGAGTACCCGAGCCAAGAAACGCACCATGGTTCATTTAATGTGATCCAAGTATGTATGCGATCGCCAAATGCTTCCGCGCATGCCGTTGCATAATCTTCAAAAGATTTAACAATTTCACGATTTGCCCACCCACCTATATCTTCAAGTGCTTGTGGCAAATCCCAGTGATATAAGGTGACCATTGGCTCAATTCCGGCAGTCACTAGTGCGTCAATTAAACGGTTGTAGAAATTAAATCCACGTTCTTCGCGAACAGAATCACCATTTGGAAATAGGCGTGGCCATGCAATTGAAAATCGATAGGCGGTGACCCCTAAATCCTTCATAATTGCAATGTCTTCATCGAAGCGGTTGTAGTGATCGCAGGCTCGATCACCGGTATCTCCATTTACAACCTTTCCGGGTGTCTTTGAAAAAGTGTCCCAGATGCTGGCACCGCGCCCATCAACGTCGTATGCGCCCTCAATTTGATAGCTCGCAGTCGCGGTTCCCCAAATAAAGTCTTTTGGAAATTGTGAAGTCATTGTCATGTCCAATCATTTGCATATAAATAAGGTTTTGAACTTTTATTTATTATCAAAAGGCCTACGAGGTCTGCTGAAACCGCTTTCATAAGGAATACTATAGGGAATAGAAGCTCAATGTAATAGGAGAAATTATGTCCGCCGGATCCACGACTTTGCTCCTTTGGTCCGAGGAGTTTGCTGATCACAAGAATGGGCAGCTTCCCGAGGACACCTGGAACTTCGATATCGGTGATGGTTCCTCGGTTGGTTTAACTGGATGGGGAAATCACGAGCGCGAGTACTACACCAAAGATTCTGTATTGATCGATGGCAACTTAATTATCGCCGCAAAAAGAGTAGCGCCTGATTCTGGCTTAACGTGTTACTACGGTCCTGCGGAATGGACCAGCGGAAAGATTCACACCGCAAACAAAATTGGATTCAAATTTGGTCGCATTGAGATAAAAGCCAAGATGCCATCCGGCGTTGGAGCTTGGCCAGCACTTTGGATGTTGGGCGTCAACCTGCTGCATGGGGTTGCATGGCCACATTGTGGCGAGATCGATATTCTAGAAAATACTGGCGCACACCCCTTTCAAGTTCAAGGAACGATTCATGGGGATGGGTACTTTGGGGAGAACGGTCTAACTAAAATTATTCAATCTGCCACAGAACTTTCAACAGATTTTCACACGTACTCAATCGACTGGACACCAGATTCGATCGAATGGTTTTTTGATGGCATTTCCTATAATCGAATCGATCGGGCTGATGTTGAGTCACAGGGCAAGTCGTGGCCCTTTAGTCAAGAGTTCTACATCATCATGAACCTGGCTATTGGCGGTTGGTTTGCAGGTGAAGTCGACCCAGATTTAAGTAATGCCGAGTTGATCGTGGAATCGATTAAGTATTATTCGGTTGATGGAATTGGGGAACTTGTTTTACATTAATGTTTGATTACTTCGCCAATACCATTTATGGTGGAGAATCTGATCCAGTCAAAGCTCATTGTAGATTTTTCAAGCTTTGAATCAATAGTGCCGCCCAAATTGCCACCCATAGCTAAATTAAGCACTAAATAAAATTCGTGATCAAAAACCCAATCTCTATCTACTTTTGGTTGGCTTCCAAACAGCACTCCATCGAGATACCAATCGATTTGATCTGGTAGCCAGTCAATTGCATAGGTGTGATATTCATCGGCAAATCCATTAGGCATTGAAACCGTTGTTCCACGCCCCCCAAATCCTCCGGATAGAAGACCATGAAGGTAGCCATAATTAGTATTCGGTTCCTTGCCAATTAGTTCGGTTATATCGATCTCACCGCACCACGGCCAACGTCTTTCGTCGATATCGGCTCCAAGCATCCAAAACGCTCCCCAGGTGCCTGCACCAACCGGTCCCTTGATCCGCGCTTCAATTCGCCCGTACTTAAAACCCAGCTTGTTTTTAGTTATGTACTTCGAACTTATCCATTCACATGGGGCTTTGTAGTAACAGTTATACGCATTGGCATCCGTTTTAGTTGCGGTAATTTCAAGTACGCCACCTGATGAAATTCGTACCAAATTTGGAATGTAATACTGGCGTTCTTTATTGCCCCAACCGCCGCCGGCTGCTGCCTTACTTCCATCGCCATTTTCAGGTGACCACACTGAATAAGCGGGGGATGATCCTTCTGCAAGGTTGAATTCCTCCTGCCAAACTTGAACATAACTTCGCTTGACTACTGGAATGGCAATTTCATTTGAATCAGAGGTGACTTCCTTGAAACCTTTTGCTGAATACCGAGCATTCACATAAATCTTGAAGCCCTGATCAGAAGTTGCGGCTGTGTAACTTGCAGATTTTGCATTCAGAATATCTATCGGACCTTTGTACCACTGATAAATAACCTTTGCTGAAGTCGGTGATACTACGCCAGCTATCACTGTGACCTTATTTTGAGTTTCATCAGAAAAAACAACGGTCGGTTTTGTATTCACAATAACTTGACCAATTCGACCAACCACCGAGGAAATAGTTGTGCCATTAGTAGAGACCTTAAGCTGGATACTCCTATTTTTCTGCTTTACAGAGGCAGTAAACGCACTCTTGTTTGCCCCGGAAATATTTTTTCCATCAACAAGCCATTGAAATTTTGGAGTTTTAAGGGCAGCGATCGAAGCTCTGCTCACAGAAAACTTTAATCCAGACGCATCCGAATACTCTATGTGAGGTACAGATAGGGTTTCGGCACTAGCAGTCAATGTCGGGATTACAGAGACAATTGAAAGCAGGAGTAAAGATGCCAACAATGTTCTTACGGATTTTGATGTCATCTTTACAACTTGCTACTTTACGTTCACTTTAGCTGTGTAGGTCTTACCGTCGATTTTTACGGAAACAGTCTTCGCACCAGCCGTCACCTTTACAGGAACCACTTGTACAGCAGCGTTTAGTTTTGTTGTAACTTTCTTTGCTCCTGTTACTGAAATCTCAGCAGATTTTCCTGCAGCACCAGAGATTGTTACAGAGAGATTGAAGTTTTTGCCTGATTTTGCAACAGAGGTAGAGATGCCACGGAAGTAGTGGAACTCAACTCCTTCAGCTAGAGCGGGAGTCGCCCCCGCAATCTCGGGAACTAAGGTTGAAAATGCGGTGCTACCAGTAGGAATTGGAGATGTTGCTGATGCTGGTGCTGTGTTTGGCTTTGTATCAGCATTCTTAACCATAAAGGCTGCGTATCCAAATGCATCTGTCGTAGCTTGCAGTGAACTCTTGCCGCCATTTACTTTTAGGGTTACAGCCTTCTTTGGAACAGCACGTCCATCGTCTCCAGTGACCTTGTAAACAACTACTAAATCTCCACCTAGCGGTGCGAAGGCCTGCTTCAAACCCTTGGTGGTATTGCTTACAGAATTAGTTTCATCTAGTTTAGGAGTGACCAAGGTGATTGTTGGCTTAGTCGCGGGAACAACTATTGCGGCCTTTGGCTTGTAGTAATGGAACTCGGAGATCACAGAGTGATCTGCCGGCTCACTATTTACCTCTGGCAATACCTGTGAGTGCAGGCGATCTAACTTGTCATCGCTGAATATTGGCTTAGATGTGTAGGACTCAGGCTCTTGTTCAGCCAAACTCTCAAGATCCAAGTTCTTCATTGCGAAGGTGACGTTGCCAAATGCATCGGTACGATGAATTACATTTGCTTGATCGAATGGTGGACGGTCGATACCTTTTGTCCGTACGCCATCAACTTCTACAATGGAAGTTGCCTCGCTATAGCCCTTATTAATTCTTAGATTCACCGGTGTAAACGCGAGAGGCTTCCCATTTTTATCTTTAACGTTATAAGTCAAGTTAATTGTTGAGCCAACTGGTGCAAATGAAATCTGGAAAACTAATCCTTTACCGAACCAACCCTTTGCAACCCAACCGTCAGCCATTTGCTGATTAGGAACTGCGTCCCAAGTGTTTTTGGCGTCAAGAAAAGGGGCTTGAAGAGTGATGACTGCATCTCTCGGTCCGCCTGTTGCAGCATGTGCGGAGTAAAGCGCAAGAGGTGAAGCTACTAACGCCAGCGCCAGAAGAGCACCAAACGATTTGCGAGACTTAGACATGAGTATGCCTTTCATTCTTGAAGTAGTTGTTGACTTGAACATTAACCTTTCACAGCTCCATCCATAACGCCACTCACTAGTCGGCGTCCAACGAAGATAAAAAGAATTAGCAATGGGGCAGTCGCCAAGAAGGCACCGCCCATCTGAAGTGAGTAATCCAATCCATAAAGAGGCTTTAGCTGAGTCAATGCAACCTGAAGCGTAAATCTCTCGGGAGATTGCAAGACAATCGTTGGCCATAAGTAGTCATTCCAGGCCGCCAAGAAGGCAAAAAGTCCCAAAACAAATGAGCTCTGACGGATGCTAGGAAGCACGATGCTCCAAAAAACTCTTGGGACCGATGCACCATCAATACTGGCTGCTTCAAGAATCTCATTTGGAACCTGGGCATCAATAATTTGTCGCATCCAAAATACTCCGAATGCGGTAACCAATGCCGGGACGATCAATGCATACAAGGTGTTAACAAGATTTAATTTATTGGCCATGATGAACAAGGGCACGATTCCAAGTTGACTTGGAAGCATCATTGTTGCAACGATAAACAGAATTGAAAACTGGCGGCCTTTAAAGTGCAATTTCGCAAAAGCGAAACCAGCAATTGCCGAAAAGATTACTTGCGCCACCGCAATTGCTATTCCAACAACAAAGGTGTTGGTCAAAGCCTTTGTGAAATACACGCCCTCGGCACTCAAAACCTTTCCAGCTACCTCAAGGAATCGAGGTCCAGGAACCAGAGACGGTGGCGTCTTAGAAATTTCAGCATCAGTATTGGAAGAAACTATAAACATCCAATAGAAGGGAAAAATTGAGAGGAAGGTAATTAAGCCCAACATCAAATAGTGGAGCTTTGAGGTCTTCTGCCATTTAGGGACATTGCGCTTCATCGGCTTCCCTCTCCTGAAATTCGACGGGTAATAACGAAGTTGATCGCCGAAATAATCAAAACGATGACAGTAATTGCGATTCCAATTGCAGCCGCATACCCATACTTGTTATTTAAGAATGCCTGGTTGTAGAGGAATAAGGTCAAGGTAAGGAACTGCTTGGTTGAACCACCTTCAGCATTCAGCTGTTGCGGTTCCGCAAAGACCTGCAAACCACCGATTGTTCCAACAATCAGCACGAAGGTAATAGTGTTTTTCAAGGATGGCAGTGTTACATACTTGAACTGCTGCCACTTAGAAGCACCATCCACCGATGCCGATTCATAAAGCTCATCTGGAATGGCCAACATGGATGCTAGGAAAATAAGAGTGTTGTAGCCAACCCAACGCCAAGAAATCATGGTTGCGATTTGAATGTGGCTCGGAATGATGCCTTCAATGAAATCGATATTGTCCACACCTGGGATCAGAGTCAATAATCCATTAATCAAACCGTAATCTCGGCCAAATAACTGCTGGAAAACGATGGTGATTGCAATAATCGAGGTGATATTTGGAACTAGAAGAATAGTTCTCCAGAACGACTTGCCCTTTAACCTCTTATTGCGCAGGATTGCAGCAAGACTAATTGCGACAACCAATTGTGGGAAAGTTGAAAGTGCCCAAATGCTAAAGGTATTTCGAAGTGCAATCCAAAAATCAGAGTCTTGAAGCAAGAAAATAAAATTATTAATTCCATTGAATTCAGATTCGCCAAGTGGATCCCATTTGAAAAAGGCGATGTAAATCGAATAGAGAACTGGGGCGACACCAAAAACCAAGAAGATCAAAAAGAAAGGTGCAATTGCGGGATATCCCCAACGGCCATCAAGTGAAGCAACCCCTGGAAGTTGTTTCTTTTCTTTTTTCTTTTTCCAAGGGGTAAGGGGCGCTTTTGGGCGCCCCTTACCTTCCTCAATTAGTGTCATCGATTGAACTCTTAATTCTTAAAGAGTTTGTCGATATCCGATAGAACTAATGCATAAGATTTCTTCGAATCCATTTTCTTTGATGCGACACGACCAAGGCCAGCACCAAAGGTGGAATCAATCTTGCGCTGCAGTTCGCCTTCAAAGATTGGCTTCAACTTCAGAACACCTTTTGTATAAATCTGCCCTACTGGTGCATTGCTAAAGAATTCATCTTTGTATTCAAGCAAAGCTGCATCATCGTAAAGAACAGAAGTTGATGGGAACAATCCATAAGTCTTGAATACCTTCAACTGTTGTTCAGGCGCTAGATACCAAGTTAAGAAGTCATAAGCGGCTTGCTTATTCTTTGAGTAACTTGGGATTGCTAACTGCGTCCCACCCTGATTTCCTCCACCAACTGGAAGATCAGCGATATCCCACTTGCCCTTTGTGTCTGGTGCTTGCTTCTTGATGTAATCAAGCATCCAGGCTGGAGCCAAAATGGTTGCCATTGCACCCTTATTCATACCGATATTCCAGTCTGAAGTGAATTGACCTAGGCGAGCACCAATTCCAGAGTTCAAAGCCTTAACAGTTGTATCCCAAGCTTTCTTGATTTGTGGGTTTGTCTTGTAAACAAGCTTTCCACGATCAGTGCCATCTGGCTGGTAATACTTAACACTTCCCTGGTTCATTACCGCTGCATAGATCGATCCAGCATCATCGATGAATCCCTTGCCAGACTTCTTTTCAGCTGCTGTTAACTTCGAAACATATTTTTGACCGGTTTCAATGAACTTGTCCCAGGTTGGCCAAAGCTTTGAAACGGCTCCTCTGTCAGTAGGAAGTCCTGCCTTCTTGAATAGATCAGTTCTGTAAGCAACTTGGAGGCCACCCACATCGGTTGGGATTCCAATGACGCTGTCATTGAATGCGACACCTTGCTCCCAGCGCCATGGCAAATAATTTTTCTTAATTTCATTTGCAGATTGGCCTGCCGCAACTCCAGCATCAGCATTTGTTGCCGAGGTTTTCATTTGACGTAGATCTTGGAAGCAGTTTGGACGGTTACCCGTGCGCCAGTAACCAGAGTAAGGAGTTTCAAAGGCAATAATGTCTGCAGGACCACCTGTTTGGCAGGACAAGATTGTCTTCTGGTGAAGCGGGTCAACATCGTTCTTAATTGGAACAATCTTTACTTCAGGGTGCAACTTCTGGTACTCACGTTGCAACCCTGGCTGAATAACCTCGCCAAATGTCCAAATCGTGAGAGTTACTTGCTCGGCAGCTTTTGCCGGCGCGGTTAGGACACCAGCACTGACTGCCAATGCAACCAAAGCTCCTAGAAAACTATTGCGCGTTAACGACTTACTCATGATTGAACCTTTCCTAGAAGACTGACTTCTGGCTACTTTGAAATAAACTCTCAGGAAATCGCTATCAAATCTGGGTGTCCATGAAAGCGGTTTCAAGGTACGCTATTTAAGCCTTTACCGCCACATGGCGCAAGGGGAATTCCATTAATATTGCGTAACGGAAAGTGGTGCATCAATGAGATCTAAGTGGCTATCTCCGGCAAGTGCATTGGTCGCCGTCTCCGTCGGGTTGTCGCTCTTGGTGAATCCTGCTGCTGATGCTGCTCCGAAAAAGTTGAAGTTACTGTGGTCTGATGAGTTCAATGGTAAGAAGGGTGTCCGCCCGTCAGCCAAGGTCTGGAGCGCAGAAATTGGTGGTGGCGGATGGGGAAACTCTGAGCGCCAGTTCTACACAGATAAAGCGGCCAATGCATCAATGGACGGTTCCGGGCGGCTGGTTATAACTGCTAACAGAATTTCCAATGAGTACACCGAGCAGGTTGGAACAGTGCCTGGCACTGAAGATATTCTCAATCGTTGCTCAGAGTGCCAATTCACGAGTGCTCGTTTAAAAACCGCTCGAAAGCTCAGCTTTCAATTCGGACGCATAGAAGCTCGAATCCAAATGCCTCAAGGCGTCGGCACCTGGCCAGCTTTTTGGATGCTCGGAGGCGATTTGCTTAATGGCGTTCCATGGCCAGAATGCGGCGAGATAGACATCATGGAATTTCGTGGGGACATTCCAGATCGCTCAACATCGGCGATTCATGGTCCGACAACCCCTCAAGGGTCAGGGCTTGGTGCAGCCTTCCTAAGTTATGAGCCTTTATCAAATGGCTTCCACACCTACGCAATAGAGTGGAAAAAGAATCAGATCGATTTCATTGTTGATGGCCGAGTTACTGGTACCTATTCATCTGCGGACACAGGTTCGCGAGGGTGGGTTTATAACCAAAAGTTCTTTTTGATTCTGAATCTAGCAATGGGTGGCACCTATGCAGGTGAGTACATCGATCCAACATTGAATCAGGCTCAATTAAAGGTAGATTACATACGTTATTACTCAGTGAATGGGCTGGGTAAGGTTTTCAAAAACTAAAGAGTTCCAACTTCAAATTATAAGAAATCGGACAAGAGAGAGTTAGGTGCGATTATGAAAATGAAATCAACCGGATCAAAGCTGGTAGCTAGTCTCACCGCTCTGATGCTAATTATCGTAGGTAGCGTTATTTCGTCGCAGCAGACGAATGCCGCAGGATTACCAACGGTGAGAGTTTTGAGCCCCGTATTCAATCCCCTGAACGAGACTTTTGCATCAGATGGTTTAGGGCAGTATTACGCAGCAGGCGGACGTAGCTACTTCAAATATGTTGGCGCAGGCTCAACGATTACCGTTACATACTTAATTACTAGCGATGGAACCGCACCGGCAGCCGATAAAAATGTTTCATTTATGGTCAATGCACCATACAGCGGCTCTAAGGCCACTTGGGAAATCAATGGAAAGAGTGTGGGTGCATCTCAGGATTCTGCAACAGGATATGGACTGTTGGTTGCTGGTAAAACTGATGCTGCTGGAAAAGTTTCCTTCACAATCAAGAATCTAGACACCCAAGCATCTGCTATGGCAATCCCAACATCAGAGACACAAGCTCGCGCGACAACTGGTCGTCTCTACGGAAACATGAAGTTAGTTATTGATGGCCTTACAGATATGCAACAGGTTGTAGACCTAGTGACCTTTGACATCACAAAGGCATCGGCTGAAACTATTCCTGCGAATGCAACTCCTACGCCAACTCCGACTCCAACAGTGGTTGCAACTCCTACGCCAACTCCGACTCCAACAGTGGTTGCACCAAAGACCTTTCCATCAATGCGCTTGGTGTCACCCTCATTCGGTCCGTCAAATAGCGTGGATACCACTGGAGATATTGCACAGTACTACTCTGCTAAAACTCGTGCCTTCTATACATATATCGCAGCAGGTACAACGCTTTCTCTGAAGTACCTTGTTACAACAGACGGAACTACGCCATTGGCAAATACAGAAGTAACACTTCAAGTTAATGCGCCGTACAGTAACTCAAAGGCAACCTGGTTATCTGGCACAACAAAGATTGGTGTACCTGCTTCTGAGTCTGCATCAGGTTTTGACCTGAAGGGAACTACAAATGCTTCAGGCGAGGTTACATTCAATCTAAAGAACACCAACACGACAGGAACTGAGGCTGTTCCAGCGTCGCCGAATGCAGCGGCGCCAAAGGTTCGCCTTTATGGAACATTGAAAGCTGTTATCCCAGGTTATGGGGACAAAGATGCCGATGTGGATCTAGTTACATTTGATATCTACGCAGCGCCAAAGGCAGTTGCAAAAGCAACCACAATTACCTGCATTAAGGGAAAAACAACCAAGAAGGTCACCGCGGTAAATCCAAAGTGCCCAACTGGTTATAAGAAAAAGTAAGAACCTTCGAAGGGGCTCCCGGCATCTGAATTAGGTATCGGGAGTTTTACTTTGTAAAGACTTGACCTTCTCCGTTGAGTTGATAACTTCTAACCCAATCAATTGTCATGGATGATGAAATCAAATCATTCCAGCTACCACTGAATGAAGCATTTACCGCGTTGTTAACGATTAAGAAAAACTTGTCATTAAAGCTCCAGTGCCCGCCAAGGTTTTGCGGTGTTGTCGTAGAAATTAATCGACCATCAACGTAGTAAGAAATAGAGTTTGGTAGCCATGCAACTGCATAAGTGTGGAAATCCTTTGTCATGTCAATTCCAAGTGGAAGTGACGCCACTTTGTATTGATGATTTCCGCAGCATGCATTTGGTGCATAACTTGTTGAGTAGTGGGTCGCAGATGTAGCAACTGTTGGCTCATTTCCACGGATTTCCGTGATATCCATTTCACCAGACGTAGGCCAACCCACTTGATTGATATTGTCTCCAAGCATCCAAAAGGCGGGGTGGTTTCCACTACCTTGTGGCATTTTGATACGAGCTTCGATGAAACCATACTGGAAAGCCACTTTGCCATGAGTATCAAAACGGCCGCTCACAAATGTGCAGTAACTTGATAAACATGCTCCTGCATCGCTTGGTAAGGCTCCCGATACTCGCTGAGTTGATATAACTGCGGCACCATCCTCACTTCCATCAAGTGCAATCGCAGAGGGCGCGTAGTAAACAACTTCTGCGTCAAAACACGCGCCGCCGCCAAGAGAGGATGGCGCTCTGTGACAGTTTCTTGCGCTCCAATTCTTGGAATCAATTGAACCGCCCTTTGAACCTTTAAAGTCATCACTCCATAAGAGATTCCCAATCGAAAGACCTTGGATCTTCGGCCTCTCCGCTTCCGCTTTCGCAGCTCTGGCCTCGGCTTCTTTTCTAGCTTTTAATTCTGCAGCCGCAATCTCCGCTTCTATTTTAGCTTTACGTTCAGCAGCTTCTTTAGCCTGTAACTCAGCTGCAGCTTTTTCAGCTAATTCGCGTTGTTTAGCTATTTCAAGCCAACTTAATCCAATTAATGGATAGGGCGCTAAGTTGGAAGTATTGTCCTCTGTGAATTTCCATAGTAATTTACGTCCAACCTTTGTGCATGTGTATAGATTTCTAACATCTAATCTGAGATCTCCAACTTTGATGCATTTCGCGCCATTAACACTTGCCGATTGAGCCGTCGCAGAAGTTGAAAATAAAAGTATGGATATTGAAACAAAAGTGAATATCTTTCGAATCAATTTCGCCTTATCCATTTCTCGATAGTAATGGAGTTTGCTGAGAGTCACTCGCAGAGATTTCTTCGTTCATGGTGGGCCCAGACGGGCTCGAACCGTCGACCCACGGATTAAAAGTCCGTTGCTCTACCGACTGAGCTATAGGCCCCACTTCATGCTAAATTACTTCGCTCTATGGCTTTTCACTCGCAGACGACCTAATCCTATCGGAGATTTTACTATTTAGTTCATCCTAAATAGCCACACATGCGGTAAAACCATTACCGATAGAGGTTTAACGCTGGCCAGCGATCGACCGATTCGGCCATTGGCTAAATTGAATCTGAAGAATTCCCCGATTTGGATGCACGGGGTGTATGAAAATGTACCTCTGTTTCTACTTTCTAATGCAACTCAAAATTTTGAAGGGAATGGTGATCGCATTGCCTTCGACCTTCTGAACACACTTTAGATATTTACTAGCCCGCTCTTCTTGCTTCTTGAGTCGGGAAAACTCTAATTCAAGTACTTTGATTCTTTTTTCCAAATTACTTATCTTTAGGCTCTCGTTGGCTATTGCAGGTACAGGTGTTAAGAGTAATGCAATAAAAAAGATGACGACGGTGCGCTTCATTAGAGGCTCCTAATCCGACAAGTGCAATTGCTATTACAAATTCTAACTTTTATCAGTAACAAATTTTACTCTTTCGGGAAATAATTGACTGGACATTTCTGTAGGATTTCACTAGACGCGTCACTTCAATAATCGGAGCGAAAAATATGGGTTTTGATTCAATGTGTGACTCATCCAAAAACCACTTAGCCCCCTATCTCACAATTAATCCTCAGAAGGAATCCGCAAAAATAACACTAATGCAACAATCCAAAGTAGGGCACATAAAGTTATTATGTAAGTTCGGTAGAAAGCCCCGACGTGATATATTCCAAGAGCACATATTGCGCTAATCCCAGATGCGCACCAAAGTAAAATTGATGCGGTTGAACGAGTTAAACCTATTCTGATCAAGCGATGAGAGAGATGATCCTTGCCGCCAGTTAAGGGTGAAATACCACGAGACAATCGCGAAAAGACCGCAACGCAGGTATCAAGTATTGGCACAGCCAAGAGGATCAGCGGGATCGCAAGAGACTGCCAGGTTGGAGAAATTCCTGGGTTTAAGCGAATTGTGAGGATAGAAATGATGATACCTAAGAATAATGCTCCGGCATCTCCCATATAGATTTTTGCGGGAGATTTATTCCATACCAAGAATCCCAAAGCAGCTCCAGCGGTCACGATGGAGAGCGCGCCTACTAACTCTTGCCCACGATCATATGCAACATAGAAAACACCAAGTGCGATGGTCGCAACCGTGCCCGATGCTGCGCCATCTAAATTATCATAAAAATTAATCGAGTTACAAACTCCGACAATCCAAATAATTGATAAAAATGTATTTAGGGAAGTGGTTCCAAAGGGTGTTCCGATTGTTCCGTTTTGGACAATTATAAAAGCGACTACGCTACCGATAATCGTTTGTATCAACAACCTTGTCCAAGGTGAAACAGATTTCAGGTCGTCGAACAATCCTACCAATCCCAAAATGATTGCGGGGATGATGGCAATCATGCCTCTTTCAATAATGACTTCATCATTATTTGTAAAAAACAAAGACCCAAAAGTTACTATCGTTACACCCAGCGCAATTGGAACTCCACCCAGATAAGGCACTGGCTCTATCTGAACTTTCCTAGCCATATTTGGAATATCCATAGCGCCTAATTTGATCGCTAAAACTCTTGCGGGCCAGGTCAATAACCCTGTTAGCGCAAAGGCTGCAACTCCCAAGATGGCAAACTGTGTGGCTGTAATGCTCATACCTTTACGACCAATGACATGTGTGAAATCCTATCCACTTACTTATTCAATCTAGAATGTGCGGCTCGCTTTAACCGGTCACGGATTGCAATCGCAATTCCATCACCCACCGGTTGTGCTACAACAACAGTTTCTAACCCCTGCTGATCTGCGGCGCGAAGAGCTGAATATATAACCCGTGCAAACTCTTCATGTGTTTTCGGCGCAGCCAATCGGACAACTCCGTCAGGTGTTGCCACATCCGCCATTGCAATAAACCCTTGTCCTGCCACGGGGGATTGATCCAATACAACTGTTGCCACCGGCGCGTAGTGACTATCAAGTGAACCACTGACACGGATCTCTTCTGCATCCACAGCCGAACCATCTGCGGCATTTTTATCTGCCTGATTATTTGAATCACCAACATCCAGCCCCGTCGACTCTTCAATCATCGCAACGGTCACAGCCCCCGGACGCAAAATCCTTGGGACATCCCCGGTGCAATCAATAATCGTTGACTCAACGCCAACCGCGCATGGCCCACCATCAAGAATCTGATCAGCCTCTGCCAGGTAATCCGACAGCTCATCTGCAACAGCCTGAGCCGTTGTAGGCGAAACATTTCCAAATCGATTCGCACTCGGCGCAGCAACACCCTTGCCACCAGCACGAGCAAAAGCTTCTAATAACCCCAACGCAACCGGATGATCAGGCACGCGAACTCCAACTGTGTCCTGTCCACCTGTCACGAAATCCCCAGCCAGCTCACTTCGCTTCATAATCAATGTCATTGGCCCTGGCCAAAAATCACGCGCCAAAGAAATCGCATAACTAGGCACATCATCTGCCCAGTCTCCCAAGCCCTCCATAGATGCCACGTGCACAATTAATGGGTGATCTGCAGGCCTACCCTTTACTGAATAAATCCGCGCAACCGCATCAGCGTTACACGCATCTGCACCCAACCCATAAACAGTTTCAGTTGGAAATGCCACCAAATTTCCCGCCAATAAATTCGCAGCAGCATCGACCATGGCAGTAGCGGTGCACTTAGAAAGAAACTGGCTCACCCTCTTATTCTCCCACTATTCCCAGCATTAATTCACACCTTCCCCACTTAATAAGAGATACTTAACCCATGAAACTAAACAAACTTCGCACACTACTAACCGCAGTAACAGTCGCCGCCGTTGCAGGTGTGGTTGCTCTAGCGATCCCAGCAAATGGCGCGGGAACGGCAGATAACCGCTTCATCACCGTCACAGGAGTTGGCACGATCTCTGTCGTCCCAGATGCAGTTCGCTTCAACGCAACTGTTTCAACTGTTGGTTCAACAAACGCTTCAGCGTTATCAACCGCATCAAAATCTGCAGCAGCGGTTCGCGCAGCTCTAGTAAAAGCAGGAATTGCAACAAAAGATATTCGCTCAGCAAATATCAGCGTTTACCCTGAATACAACTGGACACAAGAGACCGGCACAAAGATCACTGGCTACCGTGCCTCACAATCATTTGATGTTCTAGTTCGCACAGCATCTAAGGCTGGCAGCATCATTGAAGCTGTTGTCACAGCAGGTGGCGACACCGTTCAGCTTGGTGGAGTTATCCCAACAACTCTTAACCCATCAGCAGCAACTGAAGATGCACGCGCAGCAGCGGTAGCTAACGCAAAGTCAAAGGCCTCTTCATACGCAAAGCTTCTTGGAACTTCAATCGGAAAGGTACTTTCACTTGAAGAGCAATCTTCACCTGTGTACTCATCGCCATTCCCAATGGCAAAGGCCGCAGAGGCAGATTCAGCTGTTCAGATCGATCTTGGTGAGCAGGATGTAACAATATCAATCACAGTTCGCTGGGCGCTCAACTAAGCCATGCACAGTTCAGCAAAAGAGCTACTAGCCTGTTTACCCGGCGGGATAGTAGCTTTTTAGAGCCTATATATGCGGTTTGGTTACACGCTCAATCACGGGTAAGATTACCGAGCCTCGTACGTCCCCATCGTCTAGGGGCCTAGGACATCGCCCTTTCACGGCGGTAACACGGGTTCGAATCCCGTTGGGGGCACGCAGTACCGTAGTAAATGTTCAACAGATGTAAAAGTAGTAAAGGCTTTAAGGTGACATAAGAGCCACTTATGTTTATCAATCACTTAAGGCCCGGTAGCGCAGTTGGTTAGCGCGCCGCCCTGTCACGGCGGAGGTCGCGGGTTCAAGTCCCGTCCGGGTCGCAAAGGTTTTGGTGTCGTACTTATTTAAGGCCGATATCAGAACTTGTTTGGCTTGGTAGCTCAGTTGGTACGAGCGAACGACTGAAAATCGTTAGGTCGCCGGTTCGATCCCGGCCCAAGCCACCAGTCTCTGTTCTCACAATTAATTATAAATTATTGGACTAAGTGCTTGATTCAATTCTTAAGTCATTTTCAACCATTAGATCCACCAATTCGGCAAAGCTCTTACTT
The DNA here is from genome assembly GCA_041175545.1 of Actinomycetota bacterium. Lineage (GTDB taxonomy): Bacteria > Actinomycetota > Actinomycetes > Nanopelagicales > Nanopelagicaceae > Planktophila. Next base: position 3,291 of record JBEDES010000014.1, on the reverse strand, counting down.
GGTCTCCAATTGAGTTGTTGAGCAGCTTTTGATGCATCTCCCACAAGGATATCAACTTCGCTTGGACGACTAAATTGTTTATCGAATTTTAAATATCTCTCAATATTTGGCTCGAGTCCCGCAGAAATTAAGCTTGAAATAACAAAGTCTTCAACACTGTTTGTAGTTCCAGTGGCAATTACATAATCATCAGGTGTTTCTTGTTGTAGCATCTTCCACATGGCATCAACATAATCTCCGGCGTATCCCCAATCCCTCTTCGGTGATATGTCGCCTAAAGAGAAATGCTCGATTTTCCCAAGCTTGATTTTTGCCACATTTGATGTAATTTTTCTTGTAACAAATTCATGTCCTCGATACTCACCTTCATGATTGAATAAAATGCCTGCTGACACATGCATGCCATATGCTTCCCTATAGTTAACGCAAGCATAATGAGCAAAAGTTTTCGCCACTCCATAAGGTGATCGTGGATAAAAGGGCGTGAGTTCGTTTTGAGGGATTTCACGGACTTTTCCAAACATCTCGCTCGAAGAGGCCTGATAAAAACGAACGTCTTTTTCAAGTCCCGCCTTGCGCACAGCCTCGAGCAGTCTCAAGGTCCCTAAGCCTGTTACATTTGATGTTAATTCGGGTTGGGAAAAACTCATTCCAACAAAACTGATGGCCCCCAAATTATAAATTTCCTGGGGTTTAACGTCAGAAATAATTTGAAGTAAACTAGAAAAGTCCGTCAGGTCACCTTTATGTAATTTAACTTCCGGAAAGAGGAGAAGAAAGGATGCCTCTCTTGAATTTCTTTGGCCATTCACAATTCCGTGAACCACATAACCTTTTGACAACAATAATTTCGTTAAGTGATGTCCGTCTTGCCCTGTTATGCCAGTTATTAAAGCTATTTTCATATTGAAATCTCCACCTTTCGAATTGCATCTATGAAGTAATTCTGCCATTCAGAATAATCTTTAAACACCGTTGGTAGCGATTTTACGCTTGGACTTGCATCCATGGGCAAACTCTCCCAAAGCCCCAACAACTTATCTCTCAAGTCTTCTTGAGAACCATTGAAGCAAATTGTCCCAGGAAAATCGGCAAAATCATTCATTGGCTCTCGGTCAAGAATCAATACCCTTTTTCCGAAGGAGAGGCTCTCCAAAATTGGGAGACCAAACCCTTCATCTTTGCTGGGATACAAAGTTGCGTGACAATTTTTGTAGAGAGAAATTAACTCCCTGTCGCTAATACTACTGATTAAGTCAAATGAGAATCCTTGCGACCTCATTTTCTTAATTCGTTTAATTACGCTTTGGGCTAACCAAGTATCTCCGTATACAAAAATTATGTTAATTGCTTTGCCCTCAATACCTAGCGTTTCAATCACATCGAGTAGAAGTTTATGATTTTTTCTCGGTTCCAAATTGCTCACGAATAAGAGGAATTTGTCTCTTCCCGTCAGATTCGTCATGGTCTTCCTCGGAATGGAATTTTCCTCAAAACTATATTTTGAGAGAAAATTGGTCAATTTGACTGTAATAATTTTTGAAGTAATCGAGTTTTCCTCATTAATTTCCTGAACAATGAGATCCTGTAAATTTCTATTTACGATTTGAGAATTACAAACTAACACAGAACACGACTTCCAATAATTCAAAATAATCGAGAGTCGCGTCTGTGAAAATCCAACGAAATTTTCCGGGGATTTGAATGGTATAGCATCAAACACAAATGCAATTTTTTTCTGTGGTAATTTTGTTAAGAATATAAGATGACGCTCTCTGGGCATCGTTGGTACATAAAGCACAAAATCTCCATGCACCATCCGTCCAAGGTATTTCCTAATTATCTTTTCTTCGAGTTTTGATTGAGAATATTTAAGAAGTTTTGATCCGGCCAACCTTCGAAGAACTCTAACAAGGTGCATCCGGCTGATTTTTTCTAGATATTTTTCCTGTTTTTGAGCGGTTAAATCACTTAATTGAAACTTGGCATTTATAAAATAGTAATTCTCTTTGTAAAATACCACAGGTAGTGCGTTCAGCTGAATGAGTGCCATGACATACTCATTTGCGACTCGGGGAATTCCGGAAAAAGTCTTAAAGTTTATTACCCCTGTTACATCAACTAATCTTAACAATTATCTAATACCTTAACTGATTTGAAAATTCTTTCCTGGAATTTAGTTTGCGAGAATTCATTTTTTGCAAAGTTCACTAAGGTTGTATCGGGTGCCGATGAAAGCGAATTGTAGAAATCAAAGACATCTCCTCCATCGGAATACAGCTCTATGCTATGAGAAATTGGTGACATTGTTTTTGAGACTTGATTCTCTTTTCGACATATAGATCTTTTTCCGCGTGCTAATGCTTGGGCAATAGAATAAGAGAAACTCTCCTCGACTCCTGTGTGAAGTAGACCGACAGAGGAATCATAGAGAGAGATAAGCGTTTCTTCGCTCACGATTCCCAATCCAGTAATGGGAAAAGGTAACGAATCTGTTTTGGGTCCTACGGCAACTATTTGAATTTTTTTTCTGTGTAACTCATTTGCTAGACTTACTAGTTCATTTACACCTTTGGATGCATCGGCTCTTCCGACCCATAGCAGATGTCCTCTTTTGGATTCAGCTAATGGAATCCCGTCACCGCTGAACCAGGGATTGGATAGATAAGGCGGAATGACATCGATTGGCACCTCGAGATTTAATAAATCCGCTTCACCCTTTGTAAGTGCAATAACACGTTTAGATCTATTTAGAAACTTTTTCAAGTCTCTGTGTAATCTATCGTGGTTATGAAAGAGTGGTATCGTTAAAGTGGAATTGTTTACAAACTTTGATTCTTGTGCGAGCGAAAAGCCAATGAATGGCATCCATCCTCTAATTCGAATTTTATGTTCTACCTCATGGTCATGATCGCCTCTGACTAATCTGCTGATTGATTCTTTAAAAAGGTTTCTTGCGTTCTCTAAAGGCCTGTTATTCTGTTTCAATATACCGGCAGCGCTCGGAAAACAAATTGTGCCGTTATGATCAATCATGTACTTCTCAGAAAAACTCTGTGTAATTTTGCTGCCTGGAAGGGCATTGAAAGTATTTTGAAAATACTTATGTGCACCTGAAGCTAACCCAGAACTGGGGTAAGGAATTTCTATTTCAACCATAATATTGTATGTCCTCTAGCAGAATTGATCCGGTTACTAACTCTATGCAAGGTGCTATGAAGAGAATGTTTTGGCCTGTAATCTCTATTTCCATTCGACCATCTGGTCGGAATTTGTGTGTAGTAAATGTAC
>JBEDES010000013.1:0-24931 GCA_041175545.1 Actinomycetota bacterium | reverse complement strand
ATATTGAACTGAGGATCGGTTACACCAAAACTAGTTGAGTTTTTGAACTGTAGCCACGTACTCCACAATTGTGATGACGCAGAACCAGCAAAGTAAAACAGTGCAAAGCTCAATCCAATAAACAAGCCCTTACGGATTGGCTCTACTTGCGAACGGTATCTCTCGAGATTATCTGATTCGACCATCATCGTTACGTAAAGTGGTCGGCGCTTGTAGGCAATAAACACATTTGCCATCACAATTAGTGAAGTTAACAAACCACCAAGGATGAAAAGAAAAGCCTTTGTACCCAGAATCGTTGACCATGTGCTTGTGAAATCTACTGACTTAAACCACAACCAATCTGCATAAAATCCACTCAACGCAGTAAATAGAATTCCAAGGACTACAAGGATTCCAAAGGTCAATGCAAGTGGACTCTTGCGACCTTTAAATTGGAAGTTGGGACGTTGAAACTGTGGTGTATTAGTCATGGGAGAAAACTATCGCACCCCTGCACACCTTCAAGTCCAAATTTCTCTTAACCTGCGTGGGATTAGAGCAACTCTGTAGCGGATTTTTACTGCTTTCAGTTGTTTTCTAAGTATGAGATTGCCTGAGCCAAGGTAGCAACGGTAACAACCTTAATGCCGGCTGGGACATTTGCGATTTCAGAGGCATTGCTGACCGGGGCGAAAAACAAAGTAGCCCCAACCTTTTGAGCAGACGAGATTTTCTCATTGATTCCACCAATTCCGCCAACTATTCCACGCGCATTAATAGTTCCGGTACCTGCAATGTGTTCACCTTGCAATACATCTTTTTCTGTCAATAACTCCACCAGTGCGATTGCAAAAACTAAGCCACCACTTGGGCCACCAGTTTCCTTGACTGTAAATTCAATGTTTTTTGTTTCTAGTTTCTTAGCGCGAACTTTTCCGATGCTCTCTGATTCACTTGCAGATGAAGATTCAGGAGCCATTATTTTTGGATTAGATTGAAGATAATTCACTGCTGCAAATATCGCTTTGTCTTGAGAACCGACCATTTCGGCCTTAGCCTGCTTGCGTTCTTCTTTAGATGTTGTTCCAGGTGGAAAGATCGCAGATTTTGGATAGACAGATCGTTCGCTACTAATCCATGAATAAATAATCTCAGGGCCAAAAATCCAAGAATCTGGATTCGTTACTCGTATGGACATTAAATCTATTCGCCCGGTTGCAGGATAGTTCTCAGTTGATTTAAAAGTGATCACACCTTTAAAAATATTTTGTGCTTCACCGGGCAAAACAATTGCATATGGCAGCGGGGCAATTGTTGCAAGCAAAAAGAATATACCTAAAGTAATAGTTACCAAGCGTGGCAAAGGCGAATATCGCATTATGTAATCTGCGCTAGTTCTCTATGGTTGCGTAGGTTTCGGTGCATCAGGATTAATTGCAAAAGTTTGACGTTCATTTTCTTCTTGATTAAAAAGTTTAGGAAGCTCAGTTGAGATTGAGTTGTTTATTTCAGTAACATCACGAGCTTGGCTATCTCGTAAGGAATCCTGAAAACGCTGGAATCGATCAACTGATCTTTTTGTTTCATGTTGAAATTTGCTTTGAAACTTTGTAACCCACAATACATACCCAAGCGCACCAATTAGCCCAGCGGCTGGGACAACCCACCAGATAAGAGCTAAGAATGCATTCGACATGTGCCTACCTTACTAAGAATTGAATGAGTCAGCCTGCTCATAGCCCCAACACAAAGGTGAGCGAATCGGGAATGAAAGAGAATGCAGAATTGTTCTAAGACTGGGAGGATTAAGAGATGGCAAACTTTGGCTTTACCCCTGGCGACTCAGACGGTTCTGAAGAACCTGTCGACTTTGCCGCCATGATGGCGCAGATGCAACAACAGATCCAAGAGCAGTTTTCAATGCTAGGAATTAATGGACCTGGATTCACAGGTTCGGATGAGCCTCTGCCAAAAAATATTGTCCGTGACGTTGCAAAAAAATTCACAACATCTCAAAGTTCTGCTCCTGTCGGTCAAACGGATGTCGCGCAAATTCAACAAGCTTTTTCGATCGCTGAGACTTGGCTAAATGATGCCGTTCTATTCCCTCAGGTTTCACAAGTTTCCCAAAATGCACATGCGGTTTTGGCACGTACTGATTGGATCGATTCCACGCTCGCGGGTTGGCAGAACACCGTTGAACCACTAGCGACCGGCCTTTCAGCTGCAATCGGAGAACTGCTAGATAAAGCCACTTTCGGTGAAGGCGAATCCGATGCACTCCCAGGTGAAGAAAATCCAGCCATGGCCATTCCCGTAGGGATGATTTCTCTACTCCTTAAATCTTTTATCGGTTCATTAATTGCAACTCAGTTAGGACAAGCAATAGGTGGGTTAGCATCAAAAGTTACAGGTGCTCACGACGTGGGACTTCCCCTACTTGATCCCGCTTACCCAGCACTTGTTCCTGAAAATATTCGCACGTGGTCGACTGACCTTGATATTGCCCTAGATGAAGTTCAGATCTTTCATGCACTTCGAGAGGCATCTGTTGCACGGTTGTTTTCAAATAATCCATGGCTAGTTTCATACATCCGGACTGCAATAACAGATTACGGAAAAGGCATAAACATTGATATGGATGCTATTCAAGAGCAAGCACAACGTGCACTTGAGCAAGGTGGCGGATTCGATCCGACTAATCCAGAGAGTTTAAACATTGCACTAAATAGTGGAATTTTTACTCCGCAAGAATCACCTGCACAGCGTGCGGCGCTAACAAAGCTAGAGACAGCACTTGCGCTCATTGATGGATGGTGCGAAGAAGTTGTTGCATTAGCTGCAGGAGACCGCTTGCCAAACTTAAATGCTTTACAAGAAACTTTGCGTCGTCGACGTGCAACATCTGCGCCTGCTCAACAACTATTTTCTTCCCTTTTAGGTTTGCAAGTTTCACCACGACTTACTCGCGAAGCAACTGCGTTTTGGCGACAAGTGCGTGAATTAAAGGATATTGAGGCACGTGATCGAATTTGGAGTGGAATTTTGCCAACTGCAGATGACTTGTTGACACCTGAAAGTTTCTTGAAGAGTTTAGAAATTCCAGATGACTTGTCCGGTTTAATTTAAGTAAAAAGAAAAGCGAACTCCCCGGTCACTTGCTCTATGTCAGCCTTCCCCTTGCTGACGTAGAACTGTTATCCGAGGAGTTCGTACCCGTAAAATAAGCGTTATTGAAGCGATAATCAACTAAGCACCACGCTGTCTTTAGGTTGACAAAGCATGATTTCTTCAGATAGAGCACTTTATTTACTACACATTAAAAGAAATCACCGCAGATTTATCTCAATCTCTCAAGGTTTAGTTGAGAGATGACCTATTCTTTTTCATATGCAGCAGTCGGATTACTTTGGAGATTTATCAGTAGAGAAAACATTAGAAGAATCCACCTTGCCTGGAATCACTGAAGGCGAAATAGTTGTAATCCGCTCTAGCCGAAGAAAGAAAAATGTCTCGGCCTATCGCCAAGGGGGCCGAATCGTCGTGTCGATCCCTGCCAGAATGAGTAAAGCCGATGAACGGGCGATGGTTCCGGAAATGGTGGCGAAGATTCGCGCTCAAGAGGCTGTTGCGACTATGAGTGAAGAGAGTTTGCAGATTCGAGCAGGCCAATTGCTAGAAGAATATGCCCCTGAGATTGTGGTTCGTCCGGCATCAGTTAACTGGAGAGCTATGCGCGAGCGCTGGGGCTCTTGTACAAGCTTGGACCGCTCCATTCGCATTTCAGATCGCCTAAAGGGGGCGCCAGACTACGTCTTGGATTACGTCCTCTTCCATGAAGCCATCCACCTAGAGCACTTCGACCATGGTGAGCAGTTCAAGCAGCTTTTGGCCCGTTTCCCCTTGGAGGCGCAGGCTGAGGCCTACTTGCAGGGCTATGAGGCGGCTGAAAATGCGCTCACGGCCCCAGAGGCTCTAAAAAAACTCCTAAATAAGGGTGCGTAATTACGCTTAATCAAGCGTGGGGCGAGTAATCTCGTACCAGAGCGCCTACCCCAGAAGGGGAGCATCCCTACGGGATCGTAAGCGTCGATAGGAGGAAAGCAATGACAGCAGAGACATACAAGGGTGACGCTTACTGCGTTAAGTGCAAGGAGAAGCGTGAATTCGAAGGAACTGTAAAGGTTTCCGAGTCCGGCCGTCGCATGGCACAGGGTATTTGCCCAGTGTGTGGCACCAAGGTCAATCGCATTCTTGGAAAAGCCCAGTAATTAAATTTCATTGTGCTTAAACCAGCTTTGGCTGGTCAGCACATGTCTAGCGTTCCAAAAGGGTCTCGCATCAAATAGATGCGGGGCTCTTTTGCGTTAGCTTCTCGTTACACAACGTGAGTTACAACCGCTTCACTCCACAGCTTTCATCAAACTGCCTCAATTGGCGCTCGCAATTGACACTCTTTGGCACATGCAAACTTATATCGATACTCGTGCGGAGAAACATATTTCATGAGCGTAAAACACAATGCAGCAAAAGTACTCGAATTCAAAAAATCGCTATCTAGAAGGTGCACTAGGTATCCTTAGTTTATGGCCGCGCGCGAGTATCAATTAGAGATTAACGCAACTGATGCGACCCTAGTTTCAATTGAAAAAGTCTTGGATTTACCTAAACTTAGAAAAATAGCAGAAGAGCTAGAAGTTGAAGCCGGTGTTCCTAATCTTTGGGACGATCCAGAAGCTGCTCAGAAAATTACGAGTCGACTTTCTCGAGTTCAATCGGAAATTGCAAAGTTGTCAGGCTTGCGTCAACGTGTTGAAGACTTGCCGATTCTTTTCGAACTCGCAGCAGGAGAGCCAGGTGGAATAGAAGATGCAGAAAAAGAATTAGATGCTGTAAAGAAATCTGTAAGCGAACTTGAAGTTCAGACACTTCTAAATGGTGAATATGATGATCGAGATGCACTAATCACAATTCGCTCAGAGGCCGGTGGAGTAGAAGCTGCAGATTGGGCAGAGATGATTATGCGAATGTATTTGCGCTACTGCGAACGTCATAATTTCAAAGTCGATGTACTTGAAACTTCTTACGCAGAAGAAGCAGGAATTAAATCAACAACCTTTAAGGTATCTGCTCCCTATGCTTATGGAACTTTGTCTGTAGAGCAGGGAACGCATCGACTTGTTCGAATCTCACCTTTTGATAGTCAAAGCCGCAGACACACTTCCTTTGCTGGAGTGGAAGTCGTTCCTGTTGTTGAGCAAAGTGATCACATTGAAATCGATGAGAAAGAGATTCGTGTAGATGTCTATCGATCATCTGGGCCAGGCGGGCAAGGAGTTAACACCACAGATTCTGCAGTGCGCCTAACCCACGTTCCAACAGGAATTGTTGTCTCTTGCCAAAACGAGCGTTCTCAAATTCAAAATAAAGCAACTGCATTAGCCGTTTTGCAATCAAAATTATTGGAGCGCAGGAGACAAGAAGAGCAAGCAAAAATAAATGCACTCAAAGGGGATAACTCAGGTTCTTGGGGAAATCAAATGCGCTCATATGTTTTAGCGCCTTACCAAATGGTTAAAGACTTACGGACGAACTATGAAACTGGAAACACTTCTTCAGTGTTAAATGGTGAGATCGACGAGTTTATTGAAGCTGGTATTCGCTGGCGCCGAAGTTCCTAATGCGAGAGCGACACTTTAGAATTTCCTAAATTGTTGGGCGCAATTGTGAGTAAAAATGCCTACAAACTCTCAGAATTCATGCAATCTCACATTTTTCGTAGGCTCAAACCACGCCAATATCCATAGATTTCTACAACATTTACCTAAACTACTGTCAGGTCGAGGGCTTGATCCCCGCACATGTATTAGGAGATGTAATGATCCGCTTTGAAAACGTCACCAAGGTTTATTCAGGTCAAGAGCGTCCCGCTCTAGATACTGTAAATCTGGAGATTGTAAAAGGTGAGTTCGTATTTTTAGTTGGCCTTTCAGGTTCTGGAAAGTCAACTTTCTTGCGCTTGGTATTGCGTGAAGAACGTCCAACTTCTGGTTCTATTCACGTTGCAGGCAAAGATCTAAACACTTTGGCAAAACACAAAGTACCTGAACTTCGCAGATCTGTAGGAACTGTTTTCCAAGATTTTCGACTTTTGCCAAATAAGACTATCTCCGAAAATGTAGCTTTTACGTTGCACGTACTTGGGTATTCACAAAAGGAAATTAACCGTGAAGTACCAGAAGTTCTAGAACTGGTCGGATTAGAAGATAAAGGTGACCGTTTGCCTTCTGAAATTTCAGGAGGTGAACAGCAGCGCGTGGCGATTGCCCGTGCTTACGTAAGCCGTCCGCCAATTTTGATTGCTGATGAGCCAACTGGAAACCTGGACCCAGCAACATCTGTCGGAATCATGAAGTTATTGGATCGAATTAATCGAGAAGGAACCACTGTGTTGATGGCAACTCACGATGCAGGAATTGTGGATCAGATGCGCAAGCGCGTTATCGAACTAGATCTTGGACATGTTATCCGCGACCAAGTTCGTGGTGTTTATGGGTATACGGGTTAAGGGCGAAAGGTAGAAAAATGCGCGCACGGTTTTTATTAACTGAAGTCAGAATTGGACTTCGCCGTAACCTAACAATGACATTTGCTGTTGTTGTTACAACTGCAATCTCGCTTTCTCTTCTTGGTGTCGGACTATTAGCAAATGCTCAAGTAAGTGCCATGAAAGATTATTGGTATGACAAGATCGAAGTCTCAGTATTTCTCTGCGGAAATTTATCTGACTCGCCATCATGTGCTGCGGGGGTAGTAACACCAGCACAGCGTCTTTCAATTCAGCAGGGACTGACTGAGCTGGATGTTGTAGAAAGCGTTTTTTATGAATCACAGACACAGGCCTATGCTCGCTTTCAGGAAAGATTCAAAGATTCGGCAATTGCTCAAAACGTAACAGCAGATCAATTACCAGAATCTTTTCGCGTTAAGTTAAAAGATCCAACAGAGTTTGCAGTAGTTGTAAGTGCATTTAGTGGTCGCCCAGGTGTGGATGTTGTTCAAGATCAGAGATCAATACTAGAAAAGTTCTTCCAACTATTAGGTGTATTGCGTAATGGTGCACTAGCCGTTGGTCTTGCCTCAGTATTAACCGCTGCTTTGTTAATCTCGAACACTCTGCGAATTGCAGCTTTTAATCGTCGTCGTGAAACCGGAGTGATGAAATTAGTTGGTGCATCTTCATGGTCCATTCAACTTCCATTCTTACTAGAAGGTGTCATATCTGCAATATTTGGATGGGTTATCGCAACTGGTTTGCTGGCAGGCCTAAAAACTGTCGTCGATACAAACGTTGCACCATTGCTCTCATTTACTAATTTCTTTGGATGGCGAGAAGTATGGGTTTCATCTGCATATTTATTGGCCACAGGATTGGTTGTTTCCATAACTGCCTCACTTATTACCCTGCGTCGCTACTTAAAGGTCTAATAACCCCACCGAAAGTAGTGGTTTTGCTGGCACTTCCTGATTGAACAAAGTGAGAGAATTAGAACCAGCAAATCAAGAATCAAGTTAGAAAAACTAGGGTGGTGATGCGGCATGGTTAAAGAAGTTGGCCGCAAGGTCATCGCTCAAAATAAAAAAGCTCGTCATGACTATTCGATTGCAGATGTTATTGAGTGTGGAATGGTGTTAACAGGAACAGAAGTTAAGTCTCTCCGTGCTGGGCGAGCATCCCTTATTGACGGATTTGCAATGATAAATGATGGTGAACTTTGGTTGATGGGTGTTCACATTCCTGAATACACCGAAGGCACATGGACTAACCACACGCCTCGTCGAGATAGAAAACTTCTTGTTCATAAAAATGAACTCAATAAGTTGATTGGCAAAATGAAAGATTCAGGGACCACATTGATCCCCTTGCAACTTTATTTTAAAGATGGCAAAGCAAAAGTTGAGATAGCTGTTGCCCGCGGAAAGAAAGCACATGACAAGCGAGAAGCGTTAAAAGAGCGTGAGGCCGATCGTGAGGTTTCGCGTGTAGTTTCGCGTAGCCTCAGTGGAAAAGCATCTCGAGCAGCATCAAAATACGACGATTAACACTTTCAAACGTTCCTGATTTACACTTAGTTCACCGCCGCTTCGAAACCTCAATTTTTGGGGGATTGTGGCGACGGCGCAGAAAATTGACAACTACATAGAGAATTTAAATTAGCTTTCTATATTCACTCTTGGGGGTGAACGGTCTCGACTTTGGATGTTGAGGCAGGGGAAGCGGGCCGAGGAAGCCGGAATGATCTCGTAAACCAATAATCCGTGCAAAAATAACTGCTGACAACAATCAGCAAGCTTTCGAACTCGCTGCATAAGCATTTCGAAGCCGTTAGCCCAGGTGCCGCTCTCGACCTGGAACCTAGCGTCGCTAGAGAGCTTTTCAATTCGTTGGTGTTGCAAACAACGATAGAGAACAGTTTTGCAACTGAGTTCGTCGAAGAGTCGTGTGGAGAAACTTCGGGACTGAGAAAGCGTTAATCACACTACGCCCGTAGAAGCCCTGTTTTTGCACCGAAGGACCCGGGTTCGATTCCCGGCACCTCCACTACAGTTCTAAACCAAACGTTTTATTTATTTTTTCGTATTTTCCTGACCAAAGAACCCACGATAAAAGTCTGTGGGAAAAACTCACGCCTCAATGCAATATATGAAGTAACAATTGCAAATAATCCTGTTGCACGCGGACCAATTGGTAGTCCACTTATAGTCAAAAATTGGAATCCGGTCGTAAATGCAAGAATTACAAGGACTACTAAGGTTAATTTTCGAAGAAGATTTATAACCCTGAACGCGCCCTCATCTTTTGACTCTAATCTTTGAGTCAATTTATTTGACGAAAGTAAAATTGCAACTGGGCCGGCAAAAAGGGCAATAGAGAAAAGTATTAGAATGACTATTGCTAACGATTCCATGATGGCCCCTTCTGCTTACTTGTAAGTGAAACAGAGAAAAACATGTCTTGTCTAGAGGTGAGAAAACTCAGTTCTTAAATTCAAAAATCCGTGAAGTAATCTCAGGATTTCTTAACTACCCCTCTTGCATGTCTGTAGGCGCGCCATGTACATCGAGTACATCTCCACCAAGCTTTGAACCTTCACCACTTCGATTAAGTGGAGCCTTTGGCTTTGCATCTTCCTTGTAGATTGCGGGAATTGAACCTAGTAATCCTTTTTGGAAATCTTCAAAAGCCTGAAGAACTTCTCTTTTTGTATTCATGACAAAAGGACCCATCCAGGCAACAGGTTCTTTGATTGGTGCCCCACCAAGAATAAATAGCTCTAGCTCAGGAGAGCGAGCTTCTTGTTGATTTGCTGCACGAACAACGATCGAATCTCCATCTCCATAGACTGTAAGTTGGCCTGCTTGAACAGGACGTTGTTCATCTCCAACAAAACCAAATCCCGACATTGTGTAAACAAGTGCGTTGTAATCTTTACGCCAAGGCAAACGAAGTTCTGCACCAGGTGCAATACTCGCGTGTAACAAAGTAATTGGAGTTTGGGTTGAACCGGGCCCAAAGTGTCCTGCAACTTCACCTGCAATTACGCGCAAAAGTGATCCACCATCTGTTGAGGTTAGAAGTGCAACATCTTTGGCCCTAACATCTTGGTAAGCAGGTGGAGACCATTTCTTTGCTGCTGGAAGATTTACCCAAAGTTGAAATCCATGAAACAGACCGCCAGACATTACTAGATGCTCAGGTGGAGTTTCGATGTGCAAAATTCCAGCACCTGCAGTCATCCATTGTGTATCACCATCAGAAATCGTTCCACCACCACCATTGTTGTCTTGGTGATCAAAGATTCCATCAATAATGTATGTAACTGTTTCAAATCCACGGTGTGGGTGCCATGGAGTTCCTTTTGGTTCACCCGGTGCATATTCAACTTCACCCATTTCATCTAAGTGAATGAACGGATCAAGATCTGCTAGATCAATACCTGCAAATGCACGACGAACAGGAAAGCCTTCACCTTCAAAACCTTGTGGAGCAGTTGTAATGCTTTTGACTGGACGCGCTTTTGAACCAGGTAATTCTTGAACGCGAGGCAAAATGGTTATGTCACTCACGGAAACAGCTGGCACTTTTAGCTCCTTTGGTCAGGTTCAAACTTTAATTGAAAGTTCAACTACATGCAACTTTTGAGGAGATAGCTGTTTTTGGGAGGGACTACAGAGCCTTTAGGGCTGAAACGACTTTGGTCAGCGAACTCTTGGCATCACCAAACAGGAGCATAGTTTTTGGATCGTAGAGAAGTTCATTTTCAATTCCTGCAAAGCCCGGGCGCATAGAGCGCTTAAGGAAAATAATGTTTGCTGCATTACTAACTTCAAGTATTGGCATTCCATAGATTGGGCAACCTGGCGTTGTTTTTGCTGCTGGGTTAACGACATCGTTTGCACCAATAACAATTGCAACATCTGTCTGAGCAAACGTTGGATTAATCTCATCCATTTCAACTAACTGGTCATACGGAACATTTGCTTCAGCAAGAAGGACATTCATGTGCCCGGGCATGCGTCCAGCTACTGGATGAATTCCATATGCAACATCAATACCCTTTGAAATCATCAAATCTGCTAATTCACGCACAGTGTGCTGAGCTTGAGCAACTGCTAGTCCGAACCCAGGAACAATTACAACGCGGCGTGCATAGTTGAGTAAAATTGCAACGTCATCAGATGAACCCGAACGAACAGGGCGTTCTTCTGCAACCCCAGAAGCATCTTGTTGTTTTGCCGTAAAGGCTCCAAACAAAGTTCCAAACAAAGATCGACCCATTGCCTCGGCCATTAATCGAGTCAGAATTGTTCCGGAAGCTCCTACTAATGTTCCAGCGATGATCAAAAGAACTGAATCTAGAACGTAGCCACTTGCAGCAACGGTCAATCCAGTAAATGCATTTAGAAGTGAAATAACAATTGGAACATCCGCGCCACCAACTGGCAGTACAAATAAAACTCCGAATAACAAAGAAAGAGCAGCAAGAATCAGCAATGGGGTAGTACCAAGTGCTGAAACCACCCAACCCCCCACACCGATAACAGAAATAAGCGTTGCTGCAATTATAAAACGTCCAGCTGGGAAAATTACTGGTCGCGTTGTCATCAGTTCTTGAAGCTTTAAAAATGTGATGATCGATCCGCTAAATGAAACACATCCAACAATTACAGTAAAAACAGTAAATACAACCTGAGCCGTTGTGGCCTCTAGACCCAAATTGAGATATTCAACGATTGCTACTAATGCTGCAGCGCCACCACCAACACCATTAAAGAGTGCAACTAACTGCGGCATCTGTGTCATCTGAACTCTTCGAGCTGCAGGGACACCGATGATTAAACCAACAGCAATTGCTCCAAGAATCCAGCCTAGATTGTTTAACGGCAATGAAGATTCTGCTTTGCCACTAACACTTGGGCTTGCGTAGAAAAAGACAACCAGAGTTGCCAAACCTGCACCAAAGGCACCGATTAAATTTCCTCTTCGCGCAGTCTTAGGGTGGGAAAGTCCTTTGAGTGCCAAAATAAAGGCAATACCTGCTGCTAAACCGATTAGATCGTAAAGGGTGCGGCTCATTTTTTCTGCCCCTTAAACATTTCAAGCATTCGATCTGTAACTACAAAACCACCAACCATATTTATTGTTGCTAAAACAATCGCAGCAAGGGATAGTCCCAACTCTAAACTAGTTTCACTGTGGTCAGCCACAATAATTGCACCAACCAAAATGACACCATGAATAGCATTGGCACCTGACATCAATGGAGTGTGCAAGGTCGATGAAACTTTAGAGACGACTTCAAATCCTACAAAAACTGATAAAACAAAAATTGAAAGAATTGCCATAGCATCCATTACTGCGCTCCTCTTCGTGTGCCAGCGTGAGTTACTACAGATCCATTGATAATTTCATCATCAAAATCAAGATTAAATGAGGCCTTCACGCCATCTTTTTCTGCAATCGTGAAGAGTGAAAGTAAATTCACAACATTTCGTGAGTATAAAAACGATGCATGGAATGGAAGTTGGCTTGGAACATCTTTGCCACCCCAAATGCGCACACCACCTGAAGTTTCGATTATTTCTCCAGGCTTTGAACCTTCAACATTGCCACCGGTCTCAGCTGCTAAGTCCACAATGATTGTGCCTGGGGCCATTGAATCGACCATTGCTTTTGTCATTAATCGAGGTGCTTGTCGTCCAGGAACGGCAGCCGTTGTAATAACAATGTGTGATTTTGCAATGTATGGAGTTAAAAGTTCACGTTGTTTCGCAGCTCTATCTTCGCTCATTTCACGTGCGTAACCACCAGCTCCTTCGATTGCTTCAAGTTCAAGTTCAATGAATGTTGCACCCATAGAACGAACTTCATCTGCAGATGCTGGTCGAACATCGTATGCCGAAACAACAGCGCCTAACCGACGGGATGTTGCAATCGCTTGCAATCCAGCCACGCCAGCTCCAAGAACCAAAACTTGTGCAGGAGTTACTGTTCCGGCAGCAGTCATAAGCATTGGTGCAAAGCGCGGCGACAGTTCTGCGCCAACAATTGCTGCTCGATAGCCTGCACAAAGTGCTTGGGATGTAAGAGCATCCATTGACTGTGCGCGCGAAATTCTAGGAACTAATTCAAGTGAAAATGAAGTCACACCGGCCTTAGTTGCCGCTTCAATGGTGTCAACAGCAGTTACGGGTGAAAGAAAAGAGATTGTGATTGCGCCCTTTTTTAAAGTAGCAACCTGTGCCGGTGTAAGTGGCTGAACTGACAAGACAACGTCTGCATCCGATAGAACATCTGATTTCTTAACTGTTGCACCTTGCTCGGTGAACTGGAGATCACTTGCTTGGGATTCAACCCCTGCACCGGATTCAATAACAACTTCAAGGCCAAGACGAGTTAACTTATTTATTACATCGGGAACAAGCGCAACGCGCTTTTCGCCTTGCTTAATCTCTTTTGGGACGGCTACGCGCATGCGCCAAATATTAGCGTGTTGAGCCCTCTAAGTCTCCACGAATAAGATGGTACAAAATGGCTTGAATCGTGGTTCGGCGATGAAAAGCTTCGCGCCAAACGACAGATCTAGGACCATCGATGACAGATGCAGAGACTTCTTCCCCGCGATGGGCAGGCAGGCAATGCATGAATATTGAATCTTTAGCTGTCAGTTTCATTAACTGTTCATTTACAGAAAATGGAGACAGGGACTTTGTTTTTTCTGCGCGATCAGATTCTGAATCACCCATTGACATCCATACATCTGTATAAAGAACAGATGCATCACGCGCTGCTGATTCAGGATCGTTAGAGAGTTCAACTCTTCCACCATTTTGTGCTGCAATATTTTTTGCAACTTCAACAACAATTGGATCTGGAGCCCATTTACCACCAGGTGTTGCAGCAACAACATGTGCACCCATGATTGCACCCATGATTAACCATGCATGTGACATATTGTTGCCATCACCAAGATAAACAAATTTGCGCCCTGTTATATCGTTTCCAAAGTTTTCACGGATAGTCAGCCAATCTGCCAATAACTGTGTTGGGTGATCAACATCAGTTAGTGCATTAATAACTGGAATTGAAGAGCTGGCGCCAAGTTCATCAACATCTGATTGCGCAAATGTTCGAACAATTAATGCACTGGCATAGCCACTTATAATTTTGGCAGTATCTGAGATTGTTTCTCCACGACCTAATTGAAGGTCATCGCCCCTGATGAAAATTGGCGTTCCACCTAGGTGAACAACTGCGGTCTCAGATGCAAGCCGTGTACGTGTGGAAGGTTTGGTCATATAGATAGCAACTGTTTTGTTTGCTAATGCTGTGTTAGATCGCAGTGGTTTCTCAGCAAATTCAGCGGCAGTGGACAAAATTAATTCAACATCTGCCCGAGATAAATGCTCTGTGCGCAACAAGTCTTTCATTGGTGAATTCTACCCGTAGTTTTGACTCCCCGAAGGTATCCTTATCAGCCTCATGGGAATCTTTAAAAAAATAGGAATAGAGGCAGATACCGATCTTCTGACTCGCCCATCTGTGGATTTGGAAGAAGATGACGGTGGTCATGATCGCTTCTCGCATTATGTGAAAAAAGAGAAGATTGTTGAATCAGCCGTAACTGGAAAAGCAGTAAAGGCTCTATGTGGAAAGAAATGGATTCCAAGTAGAGATCCAGAAAAATATCCTATTTGTCCAACTTGTAAAGAGATTTTTGCAGGTTTGAAACCGACACCTAAAGAAAAATGAGCAAGGCAACTAGATCGAGAAAGAATTCGTCGAGCAGGACAACATCACTACTTGTAGTTCTAACTCTTTTATTTGGACTAATTGTTCCAAGTTCGCTTCAGACCGCAACTGCAAATAATAAAGAACCTCGCAAAATAGTTACCGGCTGGATTCCTTATTATGCAATTGATCGCGTGTTACCCCGTGTGCGAAAACTAACACCATCAATTCCTGCGGGAATAAATCAACCAGCTGTGTGCGATTCATCGCAGTATGGCCCAACAGAAAATGCTGCAATCGAGAATTCATATTTGTATAGGAACAAAGATTTAATGAAGGAAGTTCTTCCATTTTGGTTCTCGCTAAAAAGTCCGACACTTATAAGAAATGACTACACCACTGGAAATCCATCATGGCCTATGGCCGATACCGTCTGCCTTATGCGTCGTGCAGGTATGCAGATTATTCCAACAATGACAGACGGGACAGCCAAGTTAGTTTTGGCAGGATATTTAGCCAACCCAACTACTCGAACAACAATTGTCAATTCAATAGTTAACCTTGTGAACGTAAATGGATTTGACGGAATCGATTTAGATTATGAAGGTTTTGCATTTGTAGATGGGAACACCACATGGTCTCGAACAGCTCCACTGTGGGTTGCATTCATTAAAGAGTTGAGTGTTGCCATGCGTGCAAATAAGAAGATTCTCTCAGTGACAACGCCTTATCTTTATGATCCAAGTGAAAAACAAAAGGGCTACTTTGTTTATGCCTGGGCAGATATTGCAAGCAGCATTGATCGATTGCGAATAATGACGTATGACTTCAATGTTGCAAAGCCCGGACCAAATGCACCAATTAATTGGGTAGACAAAACTATTCGATATGCAATTAGCATCATGCCTTCTTCAAAAGTTTATGTTGGTTTACCTGGTTATGGTCGAGATTGGATTACCGCTGTCCAAGGTAAATGTCCTATATCAGCGCCGCCAGGACTCAAGGCAGGTGCAAAAGCGTCAACATTTTTGATGGTAAATGCAGAAAGAAAAGCTGCAATTGATAACGCCATTCCAGTGTTTGATGCAGCGGTAAGTGAAGCTACTTACTCTTATACGCAAACCTATAATGGTTTAACTGCTGATGGTGCATCAACATCTTGCACAGTCAACCGTACTGTTTGGTTTCAGAATTCTCGAAGTTATGCAGAAAGAATGGCACTTGTGTCAAAGTACAGACTTGGTGGAGCTGCACTTTGGACACTTGGCATGGAAGATCAAATGGCTACAAATGAGATGAGAAACGCTGCATTAGCAATGGCACCAGATGTTGTTGTTTCTACAATGAACCTTTCTGGAATAAATCAAGGATCAATTGCCTACGCCGACATATTCACTGTAAATGGCTTGTTTACTCTAAAGGATAAGTCTCCAATATCTGGCCTTCCTGTTTCAGTAGAGATCAATCGTGGCGGCACTTGGACGAAGGTTGCAGAGCTTATTACCGATGTAAATGGCGCAATAACAGCTCCCATGACTCTTGCTCGTTCTGCTGGAATTCGCTTAACAACACTTTCAACATGGGAGCGCACTGAATCAATAACCCCAGAGCAGTTAGTTGCGGTCAAGAGCAAGATACTTATCGATCGACCAAACTCTGTTTCAAGAGCTACAAACTTTACTGTTAAGGCGCAACTTCTTCCACAAACTGCAGGAAAATCTGCCGTGCTACAAAAGTTTATAAATGGAAAGTGGCAGAACATAGGAACACCTATAACTTCAGATGCCAGCGGCGTATTCACCTTTACTTCTGTTGAAAACAATCGAGGGATTGTCTCCATGCGCGTACAAGTTGGAACTGAGGTTACTTCAGAAACCGTTGCGATTATAATTCGGTAACCATGGTTAAGGTCAATGAAAAAATAGAAGAGGAACTTCAAGCTATTTTTAGTGGTGAAGTTCCTTGGATAACTATTGTTTGGGATGACCCAGTTAATTTGATGACTTACGTAACATACGTACTTATGGAGCTTTTTGGATTTAGTAAAGAAAAAGCAACAGAGATAATGATGAAGATTCATACCGAAGGTAAAGCGGTCGTTTCAACCGGCAGTCGTGAAGAAATGGAACGCGATGTTGCTCGTGTGCACGAATTCGGTTTATGGGCAACTCTCCAGCGTGGGGATCAACAATAATGTCTGATCTTCAAAAAGGTTTTTACCCTCATGGAGATAAAACTTTCTTAGCCAATTTTTCTGAATCTGAGCGTGAGGTTTTAATCAATCTCTCTGAACAAATCATTGAATTGTTATCAGAACGAATCGATCATCACAGTGATGATCCCTTGGCTGCGATGGTAGGTATAACTTCTCACGACACACCTCCTGAAGATGAAGTCTTATTGCGTCTCCTACCCAATGCATATGCAGATCAAGTTGATGCTTCAGAATTTCGGAGATATACCGAGTCAACACTAAGGCAAAAGAAACAAGGACATGCAATGGCCATGAGAACAAATCTAAAGACTGCCACTGACGGCATTATTGAAATTGATCGAAATGGGGCAAATGATTGGCTTGGCGCAATCAATGATGTTCGATTGGCATTAGGAGTGCGGTTGAATGTTGAAGAAAATTCACCAGAGGAATTACAGTTATTAAAAAACGATGATCCTATGCATGGCGTGTATGCGGTATATAGCTGGCTCGGCTGGCTTCAGGAAAGTTTGCTTGAAGCAGTTATGAATGGACACCAATAGTTATTCGGTTCAAGGTAGGCTAACCCTGTGAGTGATGCTGCTATTGGTATTTTTGATTCAGGTGTAGGTGGACTCACAGTTGCGCGTGCCATATTGGATCAGTTACCTAATGAATCCACACTTTATATTGGTGACACTGCGCGTGGACCGTATGGTCCACGTCCACTTTCAGAAGTTCGTGAGTTTGCACTTGAAACAATGGATTTCTTGGTCGACCAAGGTGTTAAGGCAATTGTTATTGCATGCAACACAGCGTCGGCCGCAATGTTGCGTGATGCTCGTGAGCGTTATTCAATTCCAGTAATAGAAGTTATTCAACCTGCTGTTCGAAGAGCAGTTTCAGCTACTCGCTCTGGTCGCATTGGAGTTATTGGAACGCAAGCGACTATTGACTCAAAGGCCTATTTAGATGCCTTTGCCGCAGCGCCACAGTTACATATAACTTCAGCAGCCTGTCCACTTTTTGTGGAATTTGTCGAACGTGGTGAAACCTCGGGTGAAGCGATTACTAAAGTTGCACAGAAATATCTAGAACCAATTATGAGTTCTAATGTAGATACTTTGGTTTTAGGATGCACACATTATCCATTGTTAACTGGAGTGATCTCATACGTGATGGGTGAGAGCGTAACTTTGGTTTCGAGTGCAGAAGAAACGGCAAAAGATTTGTATCGCACATTAGTTGAAAACAACGCACTAAGGCCACAATCTACCTCGGCCCCTACACATAGATTCTTAGCAACCGGTGATGCGAAGGCTTTTGAAACCTTAGCGCGGCGTTTTCTAGGTCCTGAAGTTACTCAAGTCGAACACCAGTCACTCTAATTAATGCAAACACTTAAAGGAGCCTTTCATGTCACGCAATGATGGTCGAGCTGTAAATGACCTAAGAGAGATTAAATTTACTCGCGGTTGGTTAGATCATGCTGAAGGTTCAGTGTTAGTCGAATTTGGAAAAACTAGAGTTCTATGTGTTGCATCTTTTTCTCCAGGAGTTCCTCGTTGGCTTAAAGATAGTGGCAACGGTTGGGTTACATCTGAATACTCAATGTTGCCTCGAGCAACACACACGCGTTCAGATCGTGAAAGTGTTAAAGGAAAACTTGGCGGTCGTACACAAGAAATCTCACGCTTAGTTGGTAGATCACTGCGTGCAGTTGTAAATATGAAAGAGCTTGGCGAAAATACAATTGTCATTGACTGTGATGTTTTACAGGCTGATGGTGGAACTCGTACTGCGGCAATAACTGGAGCCTATGTGGCACTTGAAGATGCAATAACCTGGGCAAAGTCGCAAGGTCATATCAAGGCAAGTGCAAAGCCACTTAATGACACAGTTGCCGCTGTAAGTGTAGGAATCATTGAAGGAAAACCAATGTTAGATCTTTGCTACGAAGAGGATGTTCGAGCAGAAACAGATATGAATGTAGTTGTTTCCGGTGATGGGCGATTTATTGAAGTTCAGGGGACGGCTGAAGGAGAGCCTTTTGATAGAGATCTCCTCAATCAATTACTGGATTTGGCAGTTGATGGTTGCAAAACTCTTTCAACAATGCAGAAAGCTGTACTTAAGATTTAATGCCCGAGAAACTTGTTTTAGCCACTCGTAATTCAGGAAAAGTTATTGAATTTCGACGAATACTTGAAGAGCTTGCTCCTGGCGTGATTGAACTAATCGGCGTTGATCAATTTCCAGATTTGATTGATGTAGAGGAGACAGGCGCAACTTTCGAAGAGAACTCACTTCTAAAGGCTAGGTATACAAGTCAGGCCACGGGATTACCTGCAATTGCAGATGATTCAGGACTCTGCGTTGATGCACTCAATGGAGCTCCTGGAATTTTTTCAGCACGATGGGCGGGCAAACACGGCGATGATGAAGCAAATCTGCAGAAAGTTCTTGATCAGTTAAAGGATGTTCCTGATGGGAAAAGAGGAGCACATTTTCTTTGTGTAGCTTCATTAGTTTTACCCGATGGCCGCGAGCGTGTGGCTGAAGGTAGGTTCGATGGTTCAATACTTCATGAAGCTATCGGCACAAATGGATTCGGCTATGACCCTATTTTTAAGCCAGATGGTTTGACTATCTCAAGTGCGCAAATGAGCGCAGAAGAAAAGGATTTAGTCAGCCACCGCGGGAAATCACTCCGTTCAATCGCACCTGATGTGATTCAATTGCTAGCCACCCTAAGGTAACCTTTACCAATCAGATCCCGTAATTTAGGTGCAATTTACAACCCAAGGAGTTACCGTGGCCGTTAAGAAGACCGCAAAGAAATCAGCTAAAAAAGTAGCGAAGAAATCAACAGCAAAAAAGTCTGCTGTTAAAAAGTCTGCAGCAAAAAAGAGAGTTGCTAAGAAATCTGTCGCTAAAAAAAGCGCAGTGAAGAAGACGGCAAAAAAAGCCGCTAAAAAAGCAACCAAGAAAGCTCCAGCTAAGCGCACAGCAAAGAAATCAGCTGCGAGAAAAAGCGCAAGTAGATATTCAGTTCCTCCTGTTCCAATCTCTTCTGCTAGAACAGCACCTCGCGTAGAGACTCCGGTTGCTCCAGTTACTCCAAAGCCTGTTGCAAAGCCAAAGCAATCAACTTCTGCAAATACAGTGTGGATTGTTGTAATTGGTATCGTCGCACTTGCTGCAATCGTGTGGGCTAATTCTTCAAAATCTGACAATGATGCAGCGCCAACTCCAACCGAGTCAGCGATGCCAACCGAATCAGCCACCCCTACTGAATCTGCAACACCAACTCCAACTGAGACAGATGGTGCTGCTGTGAGTGCAGTTGAAGCACCAACAAAATTTGTTGCACTAAAGAACGCAACTGGTTTGAAACTGCGATGGGTAGCACCTGTGGCAGTAGATGGCTTAACAGGATTCAAAGTTGAGATTCGTGCAAACGGAACAGGTGATTGGTCAGCAATCGCAGAAGTTCCTGCCGATCAATTAACTCAGGATGTTACTAAATCAGGCGAAACTGGATGGACTCAGTTCCGTGTTTCATCTGTTTACTCTGATGGACAAGTTGCCTCAGCAAATGTCTTCGGAATTCCTGGAGAGTTCAAGTAAATAATTCAATTAAAAATCTCCCACCTAAGGGTGGGAGATTTTTTTTGCAACAAAATAGTTCGAGTACACAAAAAGAATTATTAAAGGACTTTAGAAATTGCATCAACATAGGCTCGAACACCAGCTGGAACTAAATGAACACCATCAGGTGCAAAGTATTCTGGATGATCCTCCGAGATGCTCGCCCAATCAACTAAGTTTGCAGAATAAAGATCTGCATACTTTTTAATTAAAGCATTGTTTTCTTCTAACCATGCACGTGGAACTGCAGCGTTAACAACAATAATTCTTGGTTGATCTGCTAACTCTTGAAAAATTAAAGAAACTTGCTCTTCAGTTAGTTTGTTATTGTTTCCAAGATTAAAGATTACTGTTGCCTCAGACATTTTCTCTTTATCTCGCTGGATTTCCTCAAGAAGCTCAGATGCCTGACGCCCAACGCGAGCGTTAATCAAGCCAATTTTTTCAACTAAATCAAGTTCGGAACGAATTCCAAGAATGACCGAATCTCCTGTGACCCACAATCCACCTTTATCTAGTGTTGGAGGAATAAAGGGTTGTTCTATCTGTTGTTTTAACTCACTCAACTGTCGATCACCTATTGCAATTGCACGAACTGCTACGGCAGAGGTAGATGCTGCAATAAACACCACGATCATCAATACTGTAATTTTCTGTCTAATTTGTACACGCTTGGTTCGATACTTCATTCCTTTAAACCAGTAATCAATTAAGCCAGTTCTCACAGGCAGTTCTACTAAGCGCAAGGAAATATCTGCCAAAGCAAAAACTATAAGAACTCTCAATGCATAAAGGGCCCATGTTGCGCCCTCGAGGTCATACTCAGGTCGGGTAATTTGAAAGACTACCCAGTGCCATAAATAGATTGCATAAGAACGCTCACCAATCCAAATTAAAGGTCTACTACTTAAGATAGGTGCAAAGCGTGAAGCGGGATGAACAATTGAAACGAGAATCGCAACGCCAAATAATCCTGCAAGGGGAAATGCAATTTTGTACAGAGTTGGGTCAGAAGCATCAATAAAAAGAAATGCAGAGATGATTCCAAGAAAGCCAAAAATTCCAATTCCATCGATGAAATCTTGGGCTCGCCTTGTCACAGTCTCTTGCAAATTTTGTGGAATCCAACTAACTGCAAGCGCGGCTCCTAGGAACAATCCAATGCTGTGGGTATCTGTTCCAAAGTAAACATGGCTAACTTTTGATGCATCAGATCCATCGACTTGAAGTGAGACTATAAGAAGAGTAATTCCTGAGGTAACAGCAATTAATAATGCTGCAAAAGGAATTCTTTTCTTTCCAAAATAACGTAAAACCAACAGCAAAATAAGTGGCCACACCACATAAAACTGTGCTTCAACTCCGAGTGACCACGTGTGTTGCAAAAGTGCAGGCCTGCCAATGGATTCGAAGTAGTCAGTCTCACGAAAGATTAACCACCAATTCATGGCTCCAAAAATTGCAAATGGGGTATCAATTAAGAATCTACGCATCGTATCCGGAGCCCAAAACCCAACGATAATGGTCGTCACAAAAATCATGAATAGAAGAGGTGGAATTAGTCGTCTAAAGCGGGCTGCATAAAATGCGCGAAGATCAAGTCCGCCACTTCGTTGAATTGAATCCAGAAGCAGTCGAGTAATCACATAACCTGAGATAACAAAGAAAAGATCAACACCTAAAAATCCACCAGGGATCCATGAGAAATCTAAGTGGTAGAGAATGACAGCGATGACTGCAACAGCACGCAATCCATCTATCGCAGGGACATGTCGAATTCCCCGAGTGATAGACATGATTTAAGTTGTACTAGAAATTAACGCTCAGATTATTTCTTTGAAGTTTTCTTTTTTGAACTTGGACTCGCAGCCTTCTTGACTGTTTTCTTAGCTGAACCTTTTGGAGCAACTAATGCAGATTGAGTTCTTTGACTAGAAACTCTTAATGGTCCTGAATTAATGAGCGTGTCATTTGGATTTAGATTCTCTAAGATACTTTTTTGTAGCTCTTCTAGTTTTTGAAAAGCACCATCTAATCGATTTCGAGATTGTTGGATAGAAGATTCAGCTGAGTCCAAAGCTTGCTTCTGGATACGGTACAAACGCTCAGCTTCTGCAATGGCACCATTTAGCCATTGGCGATAGTTTGTAATTTCTCCTGTAGCAGTTGAGATAATTCTTTCACCTTCGCGTTTTGCAGCATAGGTTAGGGCTGTAACTTCACGCTTACTTTTCTCTAGAATTTCCTCGGCTTCAGCTTCTGCCTCTGTAACTTTCTCTTCAGCTTCTGCCTCTGCCGCCTGAATATATTTTCTGCCGCGTGATTCGGCGCTTGTAAGAATTGACCGCGCCTTTAGATCAGCAGCAGCGAGCTCTTCTTTTGTCGCACGAGTTGTATCTGAGATTAATCTTGTCGCTGCGGCTTGAGCTTTACTCTCACGTGCTTGAGCTGACTTAATCATTGACATTGCTGTC
Source organism: Actinomycetota bacterium (assembly GCA_041175545.1). Taxonomy (GTDB): domain Bacteria; phylum Actinomycetota; class Actinomycetes; order Nanopelagicales; family Nanopelagicaceae; genus Planktophila. Next base: position 2,337 of record JBEDES010000013.1, on the reverse strand, counting down.
TCAGTTGCCAGAATCTCAAACTCTTCTCGAGTTAGTCCGGTTATGTCACGGCGAGATTTCAGATCAGCAATTTGTGCTTCAAGTTCTCGAATGCGATCAACGGATGAAGTAGACGGGGTGCTTGAATTGTTATCTTCACCTGTAAAGCCAACCCAGCCGAGGAAATTCTTCTTTTCTGCCATCTTTTGACCCCATTACTCAGTAAATTAGAGCCCTAGGTTAGGGCACCACCCTAGTTACTGTAAATCGCTACTGAGACTGCAACGTATTGAGAGATCCAAGCAGCAAGCACAAAAACGTGAAAAAGTTCGTGAAAACCGAAGTATTTTGCCGTGCGCCCAGGGCGCTTGAGCGCGTAGAAAATCGCACCAACTGTGTAAAAGAGTCCGCCAATAAGGATAGGAAGTAACACCCATAAACCACCCTCTCGGTAGAGCGCGGGAGTGTAGGCAACTGCGACCCAACCCAAAAGCAAATAGTTTCCTACGTAAAGCCAACGGGGTGCATTAATCCAAAAAACTCGCAGCCCGACACCAAACAATGCACCCAGCCACACGATTAAAAGAAGAATATTTCTTTCGCGAGCTTCAAGAAGGGCAACTGCAAAGGGAGTATACGTTCCGGCAATTAGCAGGTTGATGTTTGCGTGATCCCAACGCCGCCACATCATCTTCTTCGTGGGAACCCATGGGACGCGGTGGTAGATCGCAGAGACACTAAAGAGCATGATTGCAGTAGCTGCATAAATTGAGACTGCAAACTTGAGTGATTCATTGCTTAAGACAAACAACACCAGCGATGCGATTATTACGATCGGTGTTGCGCCCAAGTGAAACCACCCTCGTAGCTTTGGCACAACGACTTGACTCATCTGCTAACCATACGGGCTGTTTAACTGGCCAGGACGGGCGACCTCCATTTTCTGTGCTGCAAGAGGTATTTATTGCGAGGGTGAGATTGGGGTGGTTCTACCGGCGAGTAACACAATTCACGCTTAAATCAACTAACGTTTTCGAAAAATCATCACAAAAGTGAGAATTTGATGAGGTGTTTTCCCTCAAATTGATGCATACTTTTATACGTCGTTGATCGAAGGGGCTCCTCGAGGACTCCTTATGGGCAATGGTTTCAGGGGTCGAATGACCCATGAATATGATCCTCATGGAGGAATGAATACATGTTTATTCAACTAGACAGCAACCAATGGAACCTCGTTTACAACGTGTTCTCTCTTGGTTTGATCTCTATGCTTGCAACTACTATTTACACATTAGTTTCACAGCCAAGAGTTCTAGCAAAGTACCGCACAGCACTTGTAATGTCTTCAATGGTTACATTTATCGCTGGTTACCACTACTTACGCATCTTTGATTCATTCAAGCATGCTTCAGAGGGTGGAAAAGTTCTACTTGATGGTTCACAGGATGCATTCAACGAGGCATACCGCTACGTTGACTGGCTACTAACTGTACCTCTACTACTTGTAGAAGTTATTGCAGTTCTAGCACTTGCAAAGGAAGTATCACGTTCACTAATCATGCGCCTTGTTCCAGCATCAGCTGCAATGATCGCACTTGGATACCCAGGTGAAATCTCAAGCGATCAGAACACACAGGTTCTATACGGTGTACTTTCAACACTTCCATTCATCTACATCCTCTACGTACTATTCGTAGAGCTTGGAAAGTCACTCGACCGTCAGCCAGCTGGCGTTGCAGAGACAATTGGTCGCCTACGTTTGCTACTTATCGCAACATGGGGCGTTTACCCAATCGCTTACATCTTCAACATCGTTGGTGACGCAACAGCATCATCATTCGTTGCTGTTCAGGTTGGATACACAATCGCCGATATCTTGGCAAAGTGCGTATTCGGTCTAACAATTCTGAAGATTGCAAAGATGAAGTCAGTTGCAGAAGGAATGAAGGACGATCACTAATCATTGATTAGAGATATTTCTTTGTAAATATCCTTAAAAACAGGGGTGTCGCGAAAGCGGCGCCCCTGTTTGCTTTCTTAGACTAAACGCATGGATAAAAACTGGATCAATAACTATCGACTAGGTAGCTACACGCTTTTTGCATGTGGTCTCATCAATTTACGCTACCAATGGGGAGAGGCCGACATACTGGCCAGAAGCGCAATGATTTTTCTACCAGGAGCAATTTTCTTGGCGGCAACATTTGTTCCCGCAGCACTTAAGGTTCTTGCAAGGCGCGAAATTAAGGCAATTTCTGCCGTGATGGGCATCTTGCTGATCGCTTACGCTTTCAGTAATTAACAATGCGTAATTAGCAATGCGCAATTAGATTAGACGTAGAAGTCCATCTGGTCCGG
>JBEDES010000012.1:0-26181 GCA_041175545.1 Actinomycetota bacterium | reverse complement strand
ATTTGAGGTCGTACAGGGTCCAAAGGGTCCTCAGGCTGATGCAGTAAACCCTGCCTAATCAACACTAACTATTAAAAAACCCCGCCGGGTAACTGGCGGGGTTTTTTATTTCTTACTTCTTTGGTTCAGGTGGAATCTCGCCAACTTTTAACTTGCGAGCGTTAACTTCTTTTACAGGGGATAAATCTTTCCCCTCTTTCCAAGCATTCAAATACTTCCACGGTAAAACTTCTCCGCGGCGAACCCACCAAATATCTGCAGGTGTTGGCCATGAAATTCCAAAATGTAAATGTGGCGCTGTTCCACGGGCACTTCCTGTTGAACCAACAGTTCCAAGAGTTTGACCGGCCTTGACCGCTAAACCAGGAACAATATTTGAAGGGATAGATCGCAAGTGTGAACCGTAGTAGCGCACACCATCAGAGCCAATTAAAGATACAGATCGACCGCCGCGGGTTATTCCCAAATTCACTTTGCCGCTCCAAGTATCTACCCTGCTAACTTCATCGATGACGCCATCAATTGGGGCTACAAACTTGCATCCAGCCTTTGCCAAAATATCAGAGGCGGCATAGTCATGATGTGCTCTAGCAAAATTTACTTCACATCCTGCAACTGGGAAATGATAAACCGGGGCTGCACTTGCGGGGGTCACCTGAGCCATTAGAAGTATAACAACAGTTAATTTTTTAATCACGAACTGAGATTACAGTGAATAATGCTTTGGCATAGGGAGCTTCCAATAGGTTTTGCTGTGAAAGTCCAAAGACCTTTGGGTCATTTGAAGAGTAAATCTACACAATTGAACTCTTAACAAATCAACAGCACTTTGGATACTCTTGCCGCATGGATTCACAATCTGATCCCCTTAAGGATTTAGACAGAAATAGCTTTTTTCACCCATTTTCATCTCTTGGGACACATGAAAAATACGGCGCAGAGATATTTGTTGAAGGACAAGGTTCGACGTTAACCGATTCCTCAGGAAAGAAATACTTAGATGCAATTGCTGGCCTTTGGTGCGTAAATATTGGCTATGGCAATAAGGAAATGTCCCAGGCAATTGCAGATCAAGCCAGCAAGCTTGCCTATTACCAAACGTTAACTTCTTATGGAACAGACATTGCTGCGGAGTATTCATCACGATTAATTGAACTATCCCCCGTTCCAATGTCAAAAGTCTTTTTCGGGTCTTCTGGATCTGATGCAAATGACACCATGGTCAAAATAGTTTGGTCGTATCAAAACTACTTAGGAAAACCTAATAAAAAGAAGATTATTTCCCGGCACCATGGTTATCACGGCTCAACAATTTTCGCTGCAGGATTAACAGGATTTTCTAACCTACACAATAATTTTGACTTACCTCTTGCGCGAACTTTGCATACCAAATCGACTCATCCCTTGTGGGATAAGTTAGAAACTGCAGACACCGCACAGTTTGTTGCCGAGCTTGCAAGAGATTTAGAAGAGATGATTCTTGCTGAGGGCCCAGAAACAATTGGAGCATTTATCGCCGAGCCGATCATGGCAGGTGGCGGAGTACTGGTTCCTCCGGCAGGATACTTTGCAGCTATTCAATCTATTTTAAGAAAGTATGAGATTCTTTTTATCGCTGATGAAGTGGTAACTGGTTTTGGCAGGACCGGCAAAATGTTTGGTACTGAAACATTTGATCTAAAACCAGATTTAATCACTTTGGCAAAGGGAATTACTTCTGGCTACATTCCTCTTTCGGCCTGCTTAGTCTCTGAAAAAATTTGGCGCGTGCTCGTTGAAGGTAGTGCCTCTGCTGGTGCATATGGTCATGGCTACACATATTCGGGTCACCCACTTGCAATGAAAGCAGCAATGGTCAACCTAAACATCATTGAGAGGGACAATCTTCTTGAGAACGTGACTGATAAAGGAAGCAAACTTCTTACTCAACTAAAGAGCCGGCTTAAAGACCATGAGTTCGTCGGAGACATCAGAGGATTTGGCCTACTAGCTGCTGTTGAATTTGTTAAAAAGCGATCGCCTCTAACACCTTTTGAACTTAGTACTCGAGTAGCGGCAAGAATTGCACGAAAGTCATTTGAGAATGGACTAATTGTGCGTCCACTTTCAGAATCGAGCACCATAGCTTTCTCACCAACATTTGTTGTTACTGACTCTCAAATCAGCGAAATTGTTGACAAGTTCGCAGGTTCAGTCGAGACCGTTTTCAAGGAGCTTCACAGCGAAGGCGTTCTAAAAGATTAATGTGATTCAATAAATTTTTTCAATGCTCCATCTAAATCTGAAGGATTTCGAAGAGAGACTTGCCCTTGCCAATCAACACCTGGAAATCCGAAGAATTCATGCCCTTCGATTTGAGCTAATTGCTTTGTGCCTTCGAATAAAAACTCACCTTCTGCGGCAGTCATAAGAACCGGACACGTAACATTCTTGATCTTTTCTTCTGCTCGATATTTAAATGCTTCCAAATAAGCCCAGTTATAACGTTCTAGGTTATAAATTAAATCGGCAGTTGCAAGTTGAATGTGACTTAAGGGCGCAGTTGGCCACATGGCGCGATATCTCTCCCATGCCCACATGATATGTGATCCATCCTCTTTAATTTCAATACTTGGCGCATAGTCTTTGATTCGTGAGGCTCGCATCTCTTCTGTGTAGGTTGGCAAACCAATCAAGACTAAACCTGCACAAAGTTCTGGCGCTTGATTTGCAATTTCCACCGACAAACTAGCGCCAGTATGTATTCCGCTTACATAAACTTTTTCACCATTACTCCATGCGCGAATCCCTTGGATCAATTGGGATGCATAATCACTTAGAGTTGCTGTACTAGATAATGGTGTTGATTGCCCATAACCAGGAGTATCTGGTGCAAGGACTTGGCTCCATTTACCCAACTTGCCCATCACATCACAATAGATTCGATTAGATAATGGACTCTCATGCAAAAGAACTATTCGTGGACCGTTATCTCCGGCTTTTGCGACATGTAACTGTCCGGACTTTAGGTTTATGTATTCCTTGATGATCACCCATTAACCATAGGTGTTAAATGCCCGGGGTTCTAGTAAAAAAGCACAGAAATCACCTTGAAGTGTTCAGTTGTAAAGGAAAAAGCAGTGACCTGACTAGAATATGGCACCACCAGAAAGATTTGGGGACACCGTTAATCTTGTAGAGTTCGCACTTGAAGGGGCGGTAGCTCAGTTGGTTAGAGCCCAGAACTCATAATTCTGTCGTCGTCGGTTCGAGCCCGACCCGCCCCACTGGCCTTAATCATTAACCTCGCAAGTAGGTTAGGCACAAGTAAATCAGAGGTTTTTGATTGAGAGGTGCCACCCGCAGATTGGGTGCTTTTGAATAGGTGAACCACCTTAGGTGGCATACCGTCACTATATGAGCGATCGAGTATTGATAGTTATGGATGATTCTTTTGAATTATCTAGTATCGCCTCTGCTTTAAAACTCCACGGTATAAATGTTGTTGGTGAAGTCTCAAAAAGTTCCAGCGCAATTGCAGTTCAACGAACCCTCCACCCCAACATTCTGTTGATCGACATGCATAACTCTGATGAGCGTTCTATTGCGATTGCCCGTGATCTGCGTCTTGAGGATCCCGAGATAGGAATTGTCATTTTGGTTCCTTGCGCAGACCTTCGAATTCTGGGTGAGGTTCAGACGGATCTTCCCGATGGTTCAATGCTCGTACTTAGAAACACAATCACCACCATCGCCTCGCTCTGTGATGTTCTGAGTCAATCGCGGCAAATAGAAAAAGGCGCCCCGCCTGTTTGGATAAATGGCAATCTGGCACTGAGCAGTAAAGTTTCAGAATCAATGATGTCAAAGTTAACAAACATTCAAGTTGAAACACTGAGATTAGTTGCCAAGGGCTTAACAAATGCTGAGATTGGTCGCATTCGATTTGTCAGTGAAAAGGCTGTGGAACAGATCGTTTCTAGAATCGCACAGGTTCTAAATGTGCAGCCCGATAGAACCAAAAATATGCGTGTTCAACTAGTGCGTGAATTCTTTAGTTGGATTGGCGCGCCCACTCACTAGCCAAGGAAATCAATTCATTTACACCTGTAATGTTGGGGACTATGGAGCTTTCACAGATTCGTTCTCAATGGAACCAAGTGCTAGATGCACTTGAGGCCAAGAATCGCATCGCTTGGATGGCCTATTTTGATGCACGGTTGAGCTCCTTTGAAAATGGAGTTCTAACCTTAGATTTTTCAGATAGTCGCAAATTTGCAACATCACATGAGTATCAACAGACGCGCCCTAATTTAAAGTTCGATTTACTGACCGTCATTGAAGATGTCCTAAAGATTAAAGTGGAGCTAATTGAAAAATGAAGTTTAAATCTCTAGTAATTGCCTGCGCCTTTACCTTCAGCGTATTTGTTAGTCCGGCATCCTCTGCTGCCACGTCCGAGCTTTCAATGACAGTTAAGCAGACACCCAACGCAATCGAACCTCGGGTAACACTTTATGGAACTTTGAAGCCAAATAAATCTGGTGCCACGGTGACAATTGAGATGGAAAAAAATGGAGCTTGGAACGCCACTAAGTTCACCACACAGGTAACACGGGCTGGCACATGGAAAGTTGTAAAACCTGCAACCTCCTTTGAGTCAAAAGTTCGCTATCGTGCTGTAGCTCTAATTAATAAGCAAAATGTTCAGTCACCGATGAGAACTATCGCACTTGAAAAAACCGATGAATCGGGAGTCTCTGATCCAGCATTATTTATTGATTTGGTTGGCCCTGGTGGTCGAATACATGGGGCTGATGTAAGCAGATGGCAACACCCAAATGATGCAAAAATTGATTTTGTAAAAATGTATGAAAATGGTCTTCGATTTGTTTTTATCAAAGCCTCTGACACAACAGAAAAAGGTGATGCACTTGCATTGAAGTATGCAGCCATGGATCACCATGCTGCGCAAGCTGCAGGAATTTACACGGGCTTTTACCATTATGCATATCTGCCAGATGTGACAGATGAAGAAGATATTAAGAAAGATGCGCTGACGCAGGCACAAAAAGTTGTGTGGCGATTGGCTTCTTTGGGCGGCTATGGTGAAAAAGATCTTCCCTATGCATTAGATCTTGAAAATAAGTGTGTTCGCTATTCATCATCTGGAACCTGCTTAAAAAATGCAACACGATCAGCGGTAACTTTGTGGGCAACTACTTTCTTGGCATCTCTAAAAGAAAAAACTGGCAAAACCCCTATTTTGTATTCATATGCCAATTTCCTTGAAGGATCAATGACTCGCACAAAAGAATTAACGCAATATCCATTGTGGTTAGCCCACTATGGAATAGATCCGGCAAAACCAGAGAATAAGCCTGGCGTCAAAGAAGGTGGTTGCTTTGTTCATTCGTGGACAAGTAAAAACTGTGATTCACAATGGACGCTTTGGCAGTATTCATCATGTGGAATTGCACCAAAGTATGGAGTTCCAGGTAATCGTCTTGATTTAAATGTTTTTAGTGGCTCTCAAAAATCGTTTCTAGAACTGATCAAGGGTGTTTGGACGCCCGCACTTGATGACCTAATGCCAAGACAAGAGCCATCAAACATGTTGCTAACAGCCCAAAACGCAACCACTACGGATAAAGCTGTTACCTTTAAAGTTAATGTCACCCGTCCATCTTCATTGCCGGTTGTTACAGGAAGCGTGAAATTAGTTTTTGATGCAGTATCAAAACCAACTCCACTTCCAACGCAAAGGCTGGTTCGAGAAACGAGTGGTGTTTGGTCACTTTCTGTTAGAGGTTTACCAGCAGGAAATTTCTCCGGAAAACTTTTGTATGAAGATGTTTCGGGGACACATGCCGACTCAACTGTTCCTGTTAATTTCGTTGTTACTCAAGGGCCTGAACCAACTCCTTCACCTTCACCCACACCAACTCCGACCCCTACTAAGAAGCCTGTAACTGATAGCTGCAAGGGGCAAATTAGAAATTAGTGGCAGGGGTGAACCCAGGTTCTTGTCATAAAAGGTAGAGTGCTCTCATTATGGCTGCACAAAAGAAACTAACCGGTGGTGTGATCAGAAGTGACTGCGAATTGGCCGATGGTAGAACGATTCGTTATTACGACACCGCATCACAAGATCGCAATTCACACGATCAGCGCGAATCTGAATCACAGCCGACAATTGGTGAACTTCGACTTGATCCTTTGGTGAATGAGTGGGTTGTTATGGCAGCCCATCGACAAGGTCGAGTTTTCTTACCTCCAAAAGAGCTGTGCCCTCTTTGTCCATCAACATCTGAAAATCTAACTGAAATACCTGAGCCAGATTTTGAGGTAGTTGTATTCGATAACCGATCACCTTCTCTTCGACCACCAGTTGATGATTGGGCGCTGCCCGATATTGTGGGCCCAGATACAGATTTAGGAACCGCAGCTGGCAAATGTGAAGTTGTCTGCTTTACATCTAATCACGGAGATTCATTTAAGGATCTATCACCTGATCGCGTGCGCACTCTTTTAGAGGCATGGATTGATAGAACAGCAGAGCTTTCTAAAGAGAGTTTTATCCAACACATTGCAGCATTTGAAAACCGCGGAGAGGAAGTGGGTGTGACTTTGTCTCATCCACATGGTCAAATCTATGCATATTCATATGTACCACCCAAGGTGGAAAAGATGTTGACCGTTGCTCAGAATTACAAAGAGCAGACCGGCAAAGTTTTATTTGATCAAATCATTGCCCGTGAGATTTTGGAGAAAGAGCGCATCATTGCCAAAAATGACCGTTGGGTTGCATTTGTTCCTTATGCGTCACGATACTCATTTGAAATTCATGTGGCTCCACTAAATCCTGTTGCCGATTTAACAGAGTTAACTGATGCTGATCGCGACAGCTTTCCAGAGATTGCAATTGAAGTGACAAAGCGCCTAGACGGAGTTTTTGGAATAGAGATGGCCTATATCGCTGCATGGCATCAGGCCCCAGTGCGACAAGGTAGAGATCTATTGCGCCTTCACTGGCAGATCACCAGTGTGCGCAGAGCTCCAGGAAAGTTGAAGTACTTATCGGGATCTGAATCAGCGATGGGTGCATTCATTATGGATTTGCGCCCAGAACAATCTGCCGAACAACTTCGTGCAGTTGTTCTATAGATTATTAACTAATTCATCCCGACGGAGTTGATCCCAAAGTTACTGAATATGTTCGCTGACTTCCGTTAGGTAACAGCACCACTATAGAAACTGTAGACCCTGGTGCGTATGAGCGGATTCGAACAACTGCGGCAGTTGTATCTGCAATTCTTAATCCACCGATACTTGTGATGACAGATCCAACTGGTATTCCAGATTTTTCTGCCGCTTCACCTGCTGTTAGACGAAGAATTTTCGCTCCAGTCCCGGTAAATGCACGATCAAATTCCACACCTAAAAATGGTCTTGTCGATTTTCCTGTTGCAATTAATTCGTCAATAATTCGTTTTGCCTCATTAATTGGGATTGAAAATCCCACTCCAATGTTTCCACTGACTCCGCCTGAAGAAAGTGTGGCAATAGCCGAGTTAACGCCAATGATTCGCCCAAATGAATCCAAAAGCGCACCACCTGAGTTGCCAGGGTTAATTGCAGCATCTGTTTGAATTGCATTTACAAATGCCTCTGCGCCAGCAGAACCAGTTGTCACTGGTCTGTTAATGGCCGAGATAATTCCACTGGTAACTGTGCTTGCAAGTCCAAGAGGTGAACCGATTGCTACAACTGGCTCTCCAACACTAATTTTTGACGAGTTACCAACTGTGACTGTCGGAAGATTTCCGCGGTTAACTTTCAAAACTGCCAAGTCATAGGCTGAGTCTCTTCCCACAATTTGTGCGGTGAATGTGTCTCCATTTAGAAGCTCCACCGAAATCGTGCCCGAAGCTACTGCATCTTCAATGACGTGGTTATTAGTAATAATGAAAGATGTATTGCTATCTGATTTATAAATCGAGCCGCTGCCTGAACTAGATCCCAAAACGGAAGTTACTTTGATCGATACAACTGATGGAGCAACAACTGCTGCAATGCTTTTCACATCAATAGTTGGTGCACCTAAAGTCAGTGCGGTGCGTGATGACGAGCACCCAGAAGATGGTGCCAAGAATATTCCTTGACTCTTTTTATCAACACAGACCTTTACGCCAAGTTGTTGCGTCGTATTGGCTGTGGCTATTCCACCAATTACTGCGCCACCAACGATGGCACCTAGAATGAAGCCTGAGATTACTTTAAAAGGCGTCTTCACTAGATACTCACTTTCCTTAACCAATTCATTAATTAACAGTTCACCCTTACATGTAATTCTTAGAGATGCTTTAGAACTAACTTACAGTCAACTTATAGGTAATTGCCTATCGCTACAAGAAAACTATTAGGCCGTCACAATCCATGCACCCGCAATTTTAACTTTGACACTTGGGAGAGCTCTAATGGTTGAGGCTGCATATCCATCTGGACCTTTTACAACTTTGCCAGATGCGAAGGGATCAAAACTTGCGTTGTGAACTCCGCAGGCCATTAATTTGCCCGCTGCTAAGTAATTTACGTCCCCACCGTTATGCGTGCATTCAGTTCGATAGGCAAACACGCCAGTCTTAGTGCGAAACAACAGCGCCGATTTACCATCGGCAAGTTGGAACTTGTGTGAAGCCCCCACTTTTACTTTGGATAACCGAACAATTTTTTTGCCAGATGCTTGTGCTGCGGTGCTTGAACCAAAAACAGCTGCCGCTGCACTTGCCAAAGCCACGCGCAATGCCATTCTGCGGTTGATGCTCATGCTCCCTGACTTGGATTCGAACCAAGAACCTGTCGATTAACAGTCGACTGCTCTGCCGTTGAGCTATCAGGGATTACGGTCGTGAGCGCACACTCTATCGCAACAATGCGCAGTGGCTCAAACTAGCAGCCACCTTAAAAGTAGATTAGAGGCTACCTAACGCCAAGTCATGCAGGGATCTGCGGGCACTTTCTAGCGCAACTAACTGGGCAAAAGCTGCGTTGTATTCAATCTCATTTTCAACCGGATTGAGTCGTTGAAGTGATGACTTCAACTCTGCGATCGATCGCGAAATTGCAACTTCACGCAATCGTGCAACGATGCTAACTACATAAACGTGAGTTGGCTTTCCATCGGATCGAATTGGTTCCACATTAAGTTCGGTAAACAACGCCTTAACATTTTCATCAGTAATTACATCTGGAGAGATTTTCTCATGAGCAGATATCTCTTTTTGAAGTGCAATGTATGCAGGGTGCGTAAAGGCATCTGGCTCTATCGAGCTCCATAGACCATCGGCAAACAGATGTGGCTCTTGTAATCGAGCTTTTATAACTTCGCGTTCTAGAATTAAACGAGCTTCGTTTGGATCTGGTCTAAATTTTTCTTGCTCCGTTGCGCCCTCTTCATTATTTTGTTCAACCTGTGCGCCTTGAGTACGCGGTGCAGATTTAGCTCCCTGGGCAACTGCTCTTGTAACAATTTCAACTTCAACCCCGAGCCATCCGGCAAGAAGTCTTGTGTATTCAGGGCGCAGTGACTTATCTCTAATCTGTGCAACAAGAGGGGCCGCAGAGTTGAGTGCATTGACACGACCCTCTGCCGAATCCAGTTTGTGATGAGCAAGCTCTGCGCGAATTGCAAACTCAAAAAGTGGAACACGACGAGCAATTAAGTCGCGAAGGGCGGCATCGCCTTTTTCTTGGCGAAGATCGCATGGATCTAAACCATCGGGTTCGACAGCAACAAATGTCTGAGTAACAAACTTTTGATCTTCACTAAATGCTCGAAGTGCAGCCTTTTGGCCAGCTGCATCTCCATCAAATGTGAAGATCACTTCACCACGGAAAGCGTCATCATCCATCAGTAATCTGCGCAGTATTCGAATGTGGTCTGCGCCAAAAGCTGTTCCGCACGTTGCAACTGCAGTTGTTATTCCTGCCAAGTGCGCAGCCATTACGTCTGTGTAGCCCTCAACAATTACTGCCTGTCGCTTTTTGGCAATCTCTTTCTTTGCAACATCAAGGCCGTATAAGACCTGACTCTTTTTGTAGATGGGGGTCTCAGGTGTATTTAAATACTTAGGACCTTGATCCTCTTCGTCGCTTGCAAGCTTTCGTGCCCCAAAGCCAACGACATCTCCAGAGATATCGCGGATCGGCCACGTTAGACGATTGCGAAAACGATCGATTGGACCACGTTGGCCCATTTTCGAAAGCCCAGCTAATTCTAGTTCATCGATTGTGTAACCAAGTGCTCGAAGATGTTTGGTAAGTCCATCCCATTCATCTGGTGCATATCCAACTCCAAATTGATCACAGGCAGATTTATCAAAGCCACGCTTTGTTAAAAGTTCGCGACCATGAGCTGCTCCAGGTGAAGTGTTGAGCTGTTCCTGATAAAACTTTGCTGCCTCTGCATTTGCGCTTATTAATCGACTGCGCGCACCAGAAGTTACTACTGGACCAGATGAACCTTCGTCATATCGCAATGTGTAACCAATTCGATCTGCAAGGCGTTCAATTGTTTCTGTAAAAGTTAAATGATCAATTTTCATTAAGAATGCAATTACATCGCCACCTGTTTGGCAACCAAAGCAGTGAAAATAACCTTTGCTTGGTGTTACGTGAAATGACGGTGACTTCTCATCATGAAAAGGACAAAGACCTTTCTTTTGTCCCCCGCCAGCGCTTTTAAGTTGAACATAATCTGCAACAACTTCATCAATTGGTGCGCGGTCGCGGATGTATGCAACATCGTCTTCTCGAATGCGACCACTCATAATCAAACTCTACCGATTGGCAATCAAACGTGCATGTAAGGCATAGGCCCCTGGGTCAGTAAGTGCTGCAACTTGATCAATAATCACGCGCATTTTGGCTAATTCATCGCTTGCTTCATCCCATGGCTTCTTGAAGAAAGAGTCAAGTTCACTTGGATACTTCAATAGCATTTCAACTAGCTCTTTAATGATGACTTGCTGCTTTGCATAGCGAACTTGTGAATGCGCAGCATTGATTAAGTAGTGTCCAGCAATTGACTTCAAGAAATCTACTTCAACCTTTTGTTCACGCGGAATTTCTAAGTTGGCGCTATAGCGTGAAAGATTTTCATTTCCATGAATCCGTCGAGTCTCAACTTCGGCAGCCAAAACGAACCGGCCAATTAACTGACTTGTTGAATCCTTTAATCGAGCAAGGCTTCGTTGGCTGCCATCGAAGTAATGTGGCCAGGCAGAAAGCGCTGATAATCGTTTGTGCGCATCTAATGCTTCTTGCTCAGTTGCATCACTCTTATAATCACGCGTCATAACGGTGTACAAATCTGCAAAATCATTTTCAAAGCTTTTTACTGAAACTTGCCCCGCAAAAATTGCATCTTCTAAATCATGAACTGAGTAGGCACAGTCATCAGACCAATCCATGATTTGTGCTTCTATACATTTTTTAACTAAGGGTGCATCTTTTCGCATCCAATTAAAGACTTCAACATCATCGTCATAGACCCCAAATTTGCGGGTGTTCTCACTTCGAGTCCATGGATATTTTGTTGCACCATCTAGTGATGCTCTTGTTAAGTTGAGACCAACACTCTTACCTTGACTATCAACAGTCTTTGCCTCAAGGCGAACAAGTAAACGAAAACTTTGAGCATTACCTTCAAAGCCACCGAAATCTTCTGCAATCGCAGCTAAGGCTTCTTCTCCGTTGTGTCCAAAAGGTGGATGCCCTAAATCATGTGACAAACATGCAGTGTCTTGTAAATCTGGATCTGCGCCGAGTGATTCACCGAGTTCTCGCCCAATTTGCGCACACTCTAATGAATGCGAAAGTCGAGTGCGTTGAAAATCATTTTCCCAAGGAACGGCAACTTGTGTTTTTGCAGCTAATCTTCGAAGCGCAGCTGAATGAATCACTCGCGCGCGATCGCGCATAAATTCTGTGCGACCAGGACGTTTTGCTGGTTCATCCAAAAATCTCTCTTGATCAAAGCTGCTGTACGTCATGGAAGCACCTTAGTGACAATATCTGCATCAGGTAATCGATCACTGACATTAATGCCTCGGCGACCAACTGTGATGTAAGAAAGATATGCAGCGGCCTCGCGAATTAAGTACCTGTAGCCGCTATTTCCTAAAGTGTTTGGACCTGTTTGTACAGGAGAGCAGGTACTTACAACTCCCTCATCATTTGCCATCGTCATTGCTCTTTTGCAGTGATAAGCATCGGTAACAATGATGACATCACTAACAAAACGTTTTTTCATAATCTTTGTATAAGCTTTTGTACTTTGTAAGGTGTCTCGTCCAACTTCTACAGCTGTAATTTTGCTTGCAATAATCCCGTTCATACGCAACCAATATTTTCCAGACGCGCCCTCTGTCGTGCGATCACCAGGAGCGCCCCCGCCAACAGTAATAATTGATGGGGCGTAACCTAAGTCAAAAATTCTTTTTGCTTCAACCAGTCGGGCTTCTAACGCCTCACCTGGTTTTCCGTCTAACTGCGCAGCACCTAAAACAACTATGACATCGGCTTGGCGAACAATGGGATTATTTGCAGCTCTCCAAACCTGTGCAACTGCATAGGTAGGGCCAACTAATGCCAAAATTACAATGATCGTGATTGTGCGACGAATCCATCTAAATAAAAACATCTATCCCCCTGAAAATGCATCCTCTAGTTCTACGTGAACTAGTTCGTCTGGATCATTAAGCCAACCATCTGGCAACGTAGGTGCACGGCCATGACTTGTTCGGCCACGAGGTTTTTCACCAATCTCTACTGGATACGGTTGTTGTTCTAATTGATCAAGTAGATTGCGCATCTCTTGCAAGGATGAAACCATTCCTAAGTCATGGCGAATTTCTCGTGGAACTCTAAAGCCTTTTAAGTACCAGGCCATGTGCTTTCGAATATCGCGCATTCCGCGATCCTCTGATTCTAAATACTCAACAATTAACTGTGCGTGACGGAACATAACTTCTCTAACTTCATGCAACGTTGGAGTGATTTGTTTATCTTCTCCCTTAAGGGCTGCAACTAAATCTGTAAATAACCAAGGTCTGCCCAAGCACCCTCTGCCAACAACAACGCCAGCACAACCTGTTTGTTCAATCATTGCAACGGCATCAGAGCCAGACCAGATATCACCATTGCCTAAAACAGGAACTCCCGTTGGTTTTAAATGATCAACTAATCTAGTAATTGCAGACCAATCTGCTTTGCCTTCATACATCTGAGCTGCAGTGCGTGCATGAAGTGCCACCCATGCAACACCTAGATCGGCGGCAGATTTTGCTGCTTCTAAATATGTTTCATGATCGTTATCAATACCAATGCGCATCTTTACTGTGACAGGAATTCCAAATGGTTTTGCTGCCTCTACTGCTGCTTGAACAATATTGCTAAAGAGTTTGCGTTTAAAGGGCAGCGCTGCTCCCCCACCTTTGCGAGTAACTTTTGGAACAGGGCAACCAAAGTTCATATCAATATGATCTGCCAAGTTTTCTTTGCCGAGCATCGTCACCGCTGCTCGCATTGTTGTTGGATCAACGCTGTAGAGCTGGACAGAACGTGGCCATTCACCTTTGCCAGGAACAATCATTCGCAAAGTTTCTGAGCGTCTTTCAATCAACGCCCTTGCCGTCACCATTTCTGAAACAAAAAGACCTGCGCCTTGTTCTCTACATAAAGTTCTAAATGGTGCATTTGTTATTCCAGCCATGGGGGCAAGAACAACTGGCGGATCAATAAAGTGATCACCGGTTGCTAGTGGAAGCAGAAGAGGTTTTAGCAACCGATTAAACGCGGTGCAAGCCACGCTTGTACTTGATCAAGAGCAACGCGCTCTTGTGCCATTGTGTCGCGGTCGCGAATTGTTACTGCATTGTCTTCAAGTGTTTCAAAGTCAATTGTTATGCAGTATGGAGTTCCAATTTCATCTTGGCGACGATAACGACGACCAATTGCACCGGCATCATCAAAATCGATGTTCCAGTTTTTGCGTAGTTGATCTGCCAAATCTCTGGCTTTTGGCGATAGATCAGCGTTTCTAGAAAGTGGCAATACAGCTACTTTGATTGGTGATAAGCGGTAATCAAGTTTTAGAACCGCGCGCTTTTCCATTTCACCTTTGCTATTTGGAGCTTCATCTTCTGTGAATGCATCCATTAAGAAAGTTAGCGTGCATCGATCTACTCCTGCTGCAGGTTCAATTACAAACGGTGTCCAGCGTTCGCCCTTTTCTTGATCAAAGTAAGAAAGATCCTTACCTGATGCTGCTGAGTGGGCCTTTAAATCGAAATCTGTTCTGTTTGCAATACCTTCAAGCTCGCCCCATTCAGTTCCTGCAAATTCAAACTTGTACTCAATGTCTGCTGTGCGCTTTGAATAGTGCGACAGCTTCTCTTTTGGATGATCATAAATGCGCAAGCGCTCAGGATTAATTCCTAGATCCACATACCAAGCCATGCGTGTATCAATCCAATATTGATGCCACTCTTCATCGGTTCCTGGGACTACGAAAAACTCCATCTCCATCTGTTCAAATTCACGGGTACGGAAAATAAAGTTTCCTGGAGTAATTTCATTACGGAAAGATTTTCCTATTTGGCCGATACCAAATGGTGGCTTCTTGCGTGATGTTGTCATTACCTGATCAAAGTTAATAAAGATTCCCTGCGCTGTTTCTGGACGTAAGTAAGCAAGGCCTGATTCATCCTCAACTGGTCCAAGAAAAGTTTTTAGCAATCCACTGAATTGCTTGGGAGTCGTGAACTGACCTTTGTTTCCGCATGCAGGACAGTTGACCTCTGCTAACGATGCTGGTTTCTTTTTATGCTTTGCTTCATAAGCTTCTTCAAGATGATCTGCGCGATAGCGTTTATTACAAGCGGTGCACTCTGTTAATGGATCACTAAATGTTGCAACGTGTCCAGATGCTTCCCATACTTCTTTTGCCAAAATTACACATGAGTCCAAACCGACAACATCTTCTCGGCCCATAACCATGGACTTCCACCACTGGCGCTTAACATTATTTTTTAGCTCAACACCTAGTGGGCCGTAGTCCCATGATGCGCGAAGGCCTCCATAAATTTCAGAGGATGGATAAACAAATCCACGACGCTTTGCAAGCCCAACAATATTTTCTAAACGATCGGTTGCCATGGGTAATTCCTATCCGGCGAATATAAGAGCCGGAAAATAGATACTGCCCGGCTGGCTGTCGGCGGTTAGCAACAAGTGTTACTTCCGTAGGAGAATTTTACTCTGAGTATGGCCGTTCATATGCACCGGGCTCATCAATTGCGAGCGCCAAAGTTGGAATCGCGTTCATCTTCACGTTGTTATTGCTCAAAGCTCGGCGATATGAGCCCACATTTTCCCAACGCGTTACCAACGACCACATTGTTAGGTCATCTAGATTTTGACCGAACTCTCCATCAACAAAACCTGCACAGGCAGAAAAGGCTTCAAGTGAGGCGGCTAATTGGCTCTCAAAATGAGCCGCATCCCCCAGTGCAACGGTAAATCGTGCGATAGCAAGCATGGGTTGAGCCTAACGCTCCGAATATGGAAATGATAATCATTTCCATTTGTGATACATTCTCGCCATGAACATAGCCATCATCCTCGCAGCCATAACCGCACTTTCAACATTTGCAGGAGGGGCATTAGCCCTTCGAGCAAAGGATCGCCTCCATCTAGTTCTCGGGCTCTCGGCCGGATTACTTCTTGGGTTAGTAGCTTTTGACTTACTACCTGAAGTTTTCGAGTTAGGCACTCAAGAGTTATTCCACGCGCCCGCTGTCTCAGTTGCACTTATCGGTGGTTTTTTGTTGCTGCATTTTTATGAGCAGATATTTGGAAGCCACGAACCAGCAGAGTCTGACTACGGCAACGATCATAAGCACTCCCATAATTTCTCTGGAGTCCTGGGGTCTGTTGCAATGGGTGGCCACGTATTTTTAGATGGCCTTGCCTTGGGAGTTGCCTTTAAAGTCAGTTCGGATTTGGGCTTTGTTGTCTTTATCGCCTTGTTGGCTCACGCGTTTAGCGATGGCCTCAATACTGTTTCATTTCTCATTAAGTCAGGATTGTGGGGCAAAAAGAGTTTTGTACTCATTGGAGTAGATACTGTTGCCCGTGTTAGTGGCGCAGCACTTGGAAGCACACTTGCATTAAGCAATGATTTCATTGCGCTGTATCTAGCTGCATTTGCTGGAATCATCATCTACCTTGCGACATCGCATATTCTTCCTGAAGCTCACTCTAATCATTCATCACGATTAACTATGGCAGCCACAATTGCAGGAGTTCTCATTATGTGGGGGGTTTCGAGTTACCTACATTCTGGTGATGCTCATGCACATGGCACTGACATTGGAATTCACCAAGAAGGCGAAGTCCATGGTGATGAGCATGCCGATGAACATACTGACGAACACGGTGATGAGCATGCCGATGAACATTCACACGAAGGCGACCAATCTAAGTAGTTATGAACAAATCAGACCTTAAATTGATCTCCGTGCTCGAGCGGACTGGAGGTTTTGCTAGCGCGCAGGAGCTTCATCAAATCTTGCGCCGCGAAGGTGATGGCATTGGTTTAACAACTGTCTATCGCGCCCTGCAATCACTTGTCGATGACAAGATCGTTGATTTACTTCGCAGAGATGACGGCGAAGCTATCTATCGTTTATGCGGTGATGGTCACCACCATCACCTTGTCTGTAAGGGTTGCGGTCAAACTGTTGAAATAGAAGGTGGTGCAATCGAAAATTGGGCCAAAACAAAAGCTGAAGAGTTTGGTTTCCGGGAGGTTGCACACACCGCAGAGATATTCGGACTCTGCTCAAAGTGCTAAGTAAATCGCTACGCTTTTCCGGCTAGCTCTTCAGTTCGGGAATCGCTACGCTTTTCCGAACCGTCTATCTCGTGCTGAATATTCCTCAATTGCTTTCCACAATGTTTTGCGTGTTACATCTGGCCACAACACATCCATAAAGACAAGCTCGGCATAAGCGCTTTGCCATGGCAAGAAATTGCTGGTGCGCTGCTCCCCTGATGATCGCAGGAATAAATCAACATCGCTCATCTGCGGAGAATCTAAGTACTTAGCAAAGGTTTTTTCCGTGATCGCATCGGCTTTGATTTTTCCACGCTTCACATCACGAGCTAACTCCGCAGCCGCATCTACAATTTCGGCGCGGCCACCGTAGTTCACGCACATATTCAAAGTTAAAACCTTGTTCTTCTTAGTCAGCTCTTCTGCAGCTTCTAGTTCGCTGATGACACTGCTCCATAAACGCTTTGGACGACCTACCCATCGAATGCGCACACCCATCTGGTTCATTTGATCACGTCGTCTGCGAATGACATCGCGGTTAAATCCCATTAAGAATTTCACTTCATCTGGTGATCTGCGCCAGTTCTCTGTCGAAAATGCATAGGCACTAATCTCTCTTACGCCAAATTCAATTGCGCCTTCAACAACATCAAATAACGCGGCCTCTCCTGCTTCATGTCCTGCAGTTCGCGGTAAACCTTTTTGCTGGGCCCAGCGACCGTTTCCATCCATAACGATTGCAACGTGATGTGGAATTTTGATTGTCATACGCGCTCCACCATTGGTAGTGAACGCAGTCCGCGTTCAAGATGCCATTGTAGATATGCGGCAATTAATCCACTAGCTTCTCTCCGATAGCGAGGTTCACTAGAAGAGGCAGTTTCCCAATCACTGCTAAGCAGTGCGCCCATTAAATCTAAAGTCTCTGGCGCTGGGGTCGCACAGGCAGATGGTCTACATTCTGCGCAGACTGATCCGCCTCCTACTAATGAAAAGTATCGGTGCGGTCCTTCTTTTTCACACCGCGAACATATTGTCATTGACGGTGCGTACCCAGCAACAGCTAATGATCGCAGTAGAAATGCATCCAGAATAAGTAGCGGGTCATAACGATTCTCCGCCAAAGCTTTCATTCCACCTGTAACCAATTGAAACTCTTGAACTGCAGGTTCGTTTTCTTGAGACGTAAATCTTTCAGCAGCTTCTAATATCGCAGAAGCTACTGTCCAACGCTGATAATCCAAAGTTAACGCTTCGCCATAATTCATAATTGCTTCAACTTGTGTCACAGTGTCAAAAGTTTTTCCCGTGTACAACTGAATGTCCACATGGCTACCGGGTTCAAGACGTGCACCAAATTTGGATTTTGTGCGGCGAACTCCCTTTGCTACGCCGCGAATTCGACCATGCTCGCGTGTAAGCATGGTGATAATTCGGTCAGCTTCACCCAGTTTTTGAGTTCGCAAAATGATTGCCTCATCCCGATACAAACTCATACGGGCAAAGGTAGTGCGTGGAGCTAGCGAATTGCGCGATTTATCGCAGACACGACCGCTTTAAGTGAGGCTGTTGTCGTGTTTGGATCAATTCCAACTCCCCAGAAAACATCTCCATCGATTGCACACTCTAGGTATGCAGCGGCCGAGGCGTCTCCGCCTGCTGCAAGTGCGTGCTCGAAGTAATCAAGTACTCGCACATCTACTCCATAGTTTTGCAAGATATTACAAAACGCTGCAATCGGACCGTTGCCTTGTCCTTTAAGTTCGTGCAATTGCCCGCGATCGGTGATCGTTGCAGTTAAGTGAACATCCTCACCAAGTACAGATGTTTGCGACAAACCCTTAAGTCTAAAACGTCCCCATGGCGCAGAATCTGTTGGTAGATACTCATCTTCAAAGATGTTCCATAAGTCGTTTGCATCAACTTCTCCGCCTTCAGAATCAGTTTTTGCCTGTACAACTTTGGAAAATTCAATCTGCAAACGACGTGGGAGATCCAAGTGATGTTCGTTCTTCATCAAGTAAGCAACCCCGCCCTTACCTGATTGAGAGTTAACGCGAATAACTGCTTCATATGATCGACCAATATCTAGTGGGTCAATTGGTAGATACGGGACAGCCCAAGTGAAATCGCGAACTTCTTTGCCTGCAGCCTTTGCATCGCGTTCTAAATGATCAAAGCCTTTTTTAATTGCATCTTGGTGTGAACCAGAAAATGCAGTAAAGACTAGGTCGCCGCCATAGGGATGGCGTTCAGGAACGCGAAGTTGGTTTGCATATTCAACAGTTCGGCGAATCTCATCGATGTTTGAGAAATCAATATGAGGATCGATTCCATGCGACACTAAATTCATTCCCAGAGTTACAAGACAAACATTTCCTGTTCGCTCTCCATTGCCAAAAAGTGTTCCTTCAATTCGATCTGCTCCTGCAAGAAAACCAAGTTCGGCGGCTGCAACACCAGTACCGCGATCATTGTGTGGGTGAAGAGAGACAATAACATTTTCACGGTTTTCTAGATTGCGGCACATCCACTCGATTGAATCTGCATAAACATTTGGAGTAGTTAACTCAACCGTTGCAGGAAGATTCATAATTGTCTTCCATTGTGGAGTTGGCTTCCAGACTCGGTTCACTGCGTTACAAACCTCTACAGCAAACTCTAGTTCTGTACCCGTGTATGACTCTGGAGAGTATTCAAATGAAATCTTGGTCTCTGGCACAGTTGCAGCTAGGTCAAGACAAAGCTGCGCGGCATCAGTTGCTATCTTTTTAATTCCATCTTTATCTAACCCAAAAACTACGCGACGTTGAAGTGCTGAAGTTGAGTTGTACAAATGGATGATCGCCTGCTTTGATCCCTTAACTGCTTCAAAAGTACGGCGGATAAGAGGTTCACGGGCCTGAGTTAAAACCTGAATGATTACATCATCAGGGATTAAGTTTTCATCAATAATTTTGCGAACAAAATCAAAGTCCGTTTGGCTGGCACTTGGAAATCCAACTTCAATCTCTTTGTAACCCATCGCAATAAGCAACTTGAACATCGCAAGTTTGCGAGGAGTATCCATCGGATCGATTAACGCTTGGTTTCCATCTCGAAGATCAACAGAGGACCACTTAGGCGCTTTGGTCATCTTTTGATGCGGCCATGTGCGATCAGGTAAATCGATTGGATGAAATGCCGAATAACGATGCACGGGCATCTTTGAAGGTATTTGCTGTGGGAAATTCATTTACTGCTCCTTAAATTTGGCGGGTTTTGTCTTTTAACCGGTACGACAAAACTCCGCAGCGAGGGGACCGGTTACTTGGCCCCGCCACGGCAGCTAAGGAGGAGGCTGCGCTTTCTCATGACGTAAGGGTAACGCGTGAATTAAAGGACTGGCAAATAACGATCGAGTTCAAATGCGCTTACTTGGCGACTGTATTCCAGCCATTCTGCACGTTTGTTTCGAAGCACAAATTCAAAGACATGTTCGCCTAAGGTCTCTCGCACTAATTCGCTCTTTTCCATCGCAATGATCGCTTCATTGAGGTTGGAAGGCAAAGCCACAGGATCCTTAGAATCTGTTAAAGCGTACTTTTCTTCTACGCCCTTGAGGCCAGCTGCCAACATAACTGCGTAGGCCAAATATGGATTACATGCAGTATCTGGTGATCGAAATTCAATTCTAGTTGAGTTTTCCTTCTTTGGCTTGTACCTAGGAACTCGTACTAAAGCGCCACGATCACTTTGTCCCCAGTTTGCATATGCAGGTGCTTCTCCCCCGCCATGTAAACGCTTGTAAGAGTTAACCCACTGATTAGTTATCGCAGTGATCTCTGGTGCATGTTTGATAAGACCGGCGATAAATGAGCGACCTACGTTTGAAAGATTGAACTCTGCATCTGCGTCAAAGAATGCATTCTCTTCACCCTTAAACAATGAAACGTGGGTATGCATTCCACTACCTGGATGATCGGTAAATGGTTTTGGCATAAACGATGCATGAAAACCTTGATCTAGTGCAACTTCTTTAATGACATGGCGAAATGTCATGATGTTATCTGCAGTTGTTAGTGCATCTGCATAGCGCAAATCAATCTCTTGTTGACCAGGTGCACCTTCGTGATGAGAAAACTCAACACTAATTCCCATTGCCTCAAGTAATGTAATTGCTTGTCGACGGAAGTCGTGGCCAACTACTGCTGGCGTGTGATCAAAATATCCACCTTGATCAACAGGAACTGGAGCAACTCCGACTTCTGGAGCTTTCTTAAATAAGAAGAATTCAATTTCAGGATGGGTGTAACAGGCATAACCCATTTTTGTAGATTTTTCTAAAATTCGACGCAAGACATTACGTGGATCTGACGGTGATGATGTTCCATCAGGAAGTGCGATGTCACAAAACATTCTGGCAGCACCTGGTGACTCAGTACGCCATGGCAGAATTGAAAACGTTGCAGGATCAGGTTTTGCCAACATGTCAGATTCAGTAATTCGCGCAAAGCCTTCGATTGCAGAACCATCAAAACCAATGCCTTCTTCGAAAGCATTTTCTAACTCAGCTGGTGCAATTGCAACTGATTTAAGAAAGCCCAAAACATCTGTAAACCACAAACGAACAAAGCGAATATCGCGCTCTTCTAGGGTTCGAAGGACAAACTCTTGCTGCTTACTTCTATCTGCACTCATAGAAACATTGTTACAAACTCAGGTTACGAGCGTGTTAACTGCCTTACGAATTCGGCTAAATGACGAAAAAATCAGCCTTATCGATAATGCTCTTTGCCGGTAGATCGCGCGTAATGACGGAGTTGGCACTAATTCGGCTTCCTTCACCAACACTTACGTTACCAAGAATTCTTGCGCCTGCTCCGATCACAACATCGTTGCCGATGGTTGGGTGACGTTTGCCTGTCTCAATTCCTCGAGCACCTAATGTCACGTCGTGATAGAGCATGACGTCATCACCAATAACTGCAGTTGCACCAATGACTACACCCATGCCGTGATCAATAAAAAACCTGCGCCCAATCTTTGCTCCTGGGTGAATCTCAATTCCTGTTGTTGATCGGACTGCATTTGAATGAATTCGCGCAATCAACTTAAGGCCACGGTTCCAAAGAAAATGGGAGATGCGATGGCCCCACACTGCGTGCACGCCTGGGTATGCAAGTGCGATCTCTAGTCGATTACGCGCAGCCGGATCGTGGCTCAGTGCGTTATCTAAATCTTCTTTAAATCGAAAGCCCATAGAAGTTAGTCTACTAAATCTTCGTAAAGAACCGTCGATAGGTAGCGCTCACCAGATGACGCGCAGATAACAACAATGTTTTTACCTGCATACTCTGGTCGCTTTGCAATCTGACTTGCTGCCCACAATGTTGCACCTGATGAGATCCCTGCAAGGATTCCCTCTTCGGCAGCTGCACGGCGTGCATATTTGATTGCATCATCTGCAGTTGCATCCAAAATTTCGTCATAAACGCTGCGATCTAAAACATTAGGAATAAAGTTTGCGCCAATGCCTTGAATTGGGTGTGGGCCTGCTGCTCCACCATTTAACAAAGGTGATGCCGCTGGCTCTACACCAATGACTTTGATATTTGGGTTTTTCTCTTTTAGCAGTTGTCCTGCACCTGTGATCGTTCCACCGGTTCCGATTCCAGAGATAAAGACATCAACTTTGCCCTCTGTGTCTCGCCAAATTTCTTCACCTGTTGTCTTGCGGTGAATTGCAGGTCCTGCGGCATTTTCAAACTGGCGAACAAGAACAGCACCTTCTGCAGCGAGTTTTTCTGCTGCTGCGACTGCGCCCTTCATGCCTTCGGCTGCTGGGGTTAAAACTAATTCTGCTCCATAAGCACGAATTAACTTGCGACGCTCTTTCGAAACTGACTCTGGCATAGTCATAACCGACTTGTATCCACGGGCGGCAGCAACCATTGCAACAGCAATACCTGTGTTTCCTGAAGTTGCCTCAACGATTGTTCCGCCAGGCTTCAACTCACCGCTTGCCTCTGCAGCATCGATCATTGCAATTCCCAAACGGTCCTTAATTGAAGAGCTTGGGTTATAGAACTCTAGCTTTGCGAAAACATTTCCCGCAGCACCATCAGTAATCTTATTGATACGAACTAGCGGGGTATTTCCAAATACCTCTGTAATGTTGTTATAAACCTTCATTGTTATCTCCTTTGGTTCTTGAAATTCTAGTTATCTAGCTGGGCTCTACTTTTTGTTGATCTGATGTTTTAGATTTATGTGAGTTTTGGTGATTTCACTTCTCGAATCTGACCTTTACTTGCAGCAAAGGCTTGGCGGCTGGTTTTATGGGTTGAAAAATGAATCAGCAACAGCCTGGAGTTGCAACGCAGAAATCAACAACACGGTTGCGTGTAAAAAACCAAGTGATGATTGATTGCATGGCCAAATTCTACCGAATCAAATGTTTTTTGCGAGTTGCGAAGTATTTGCAATTAGCAGGCTTAGTTTTCACTCCACCTAGAAGTCATAGGTAGGCGACGATCCTTACCAAATGCACGGGATGAAACCTTTGTGCCTGGTGGATATTGGCGGCGCTTGTATTCGGCCTTGTCTACTAATGAAAGGACTCGGCGCACTAGCTGCGGATCAAATCCATCACTGAGTAACTGCTCATATCCATGATCCTGATCTACATAGGCCATCAATAATTTGTCTAGGAGTTTGTAATCTGGCAAAGAGTCAGAGTCTTTTTGACCAGGGCGTAGTTCGGCGCTTGGCTCCTTAGTAATGGAGCGTTCTGGAATGGGGGCAACAGCGCCATCTTTGATCGCCTTTTGATTTCGCCAATGAGCCAAAGCCCACACATCGGTTTTGTAAATATCTTTGATCGGAGCAAAACCACCAACTGCATCACCATAGAGAGTTGAATAGCCCACTGCTAGTTCGCTCTTGTTGCCAGTTGCCAAAACCAAATGTCCTTCTTGATTAGAAATACCCATCAACGTTGTGCCACGAACACGGGCCTGAAGGTTTTCTTCGGCTACACCTTTCAAAGTTAAATTCTTTAGATAGGCATCGACCATCGGAGCAATCGGTGTTATCCGAAAATGAACTCCGGTGTTGTCGGCAAGTAACTGTGCATCTTCAATTGAATGATCTGAAGAATATTTACTTGGCATGGCAACACCGTTAACTGCTTTGGCACCGATTGCATCGGCTGCAATTGCAGCCACTAGCGCTGAATCGATTCCACCAGATAGGCCAAGCACCACAGATCTAAATCCATTTTTTGAAACATAATCACGCAACCCAACAACTAAGGCCTGCCACATAGCCTCTTCATCTGAGAGCTTTACTTCGACTTTGCCATCATGGGCTTGTGCAGATTTATCTGAGGTCCAGGAAATTTCTAGATCTGGCGTAGAAGTAGATTCGCTACATTCGATGTCAACAATAACTACCTGATCTACAAACTGCGCCGAGCGGGCAATAAGGCTGCCATCGGATCCGACAACAATTGTGTCACCATCAAAAACAAGGTCGTCTTGGCCGCCGGTCATATTGACGTAAGCAATGGGTGCCCCGATTTCTTGTGCGCGCTTTTGGACTAGCGCTAGACGAACATCATCTTTGTTTCGTTCAAAGGGAGAGCCATTAGGCACAACCAATAGACCTGGTTTACGGGCGGTGATTGCATCAACTGAATGCCAAATATCTTCACAGATGGCAATAGCCACATCTACACCTTGGATTCGAACAACTAAGTTTTTGTCCCCTGGTTTGAAGTTTCTAAACTCGTCGAAAACCCCATAGTTAGGAAGGTGTTGTTTGAAATATCTCGCCTTAATCTGGCCTTGATGAATAACGGCCACCGCATTTTTTGGGCCATGATCCAAGTAGCCGACCACAGCCACAATGTCTGAAGTAATAGTGGATGCAATTTTTTCTACAGCGGCAATACTGGCGGCCTGAAATGAAGGGCGAAGGGCTAAATCTTCAACTGGATACCCAGTCACGATCATCTCTGGAAAAACCACAATATGGGCGCCGTCATTTACAGCCCGTGAAACCGCTTGATTAATCAAAGCAGCGTTGCCCGCAAAATCACCAACTGTTGGGTTGATCTGGGCAAGCGCCACGCGCAACTTCATTTATTAAGTGTAACGGGGGTACCCTTGGGCGCGTAACCCGTTAATAAAATAGCGGCACGTTGCATATGGCCCGGGGACTGAGAAATCGGCTTCGAGGAGAGGAATACATGTCAGAGAAAAATGGCGAAAGCCTTTACGGTGGCGCAACCCATCGACGAATCACAATCCTTGATTTAGCTGCTGCAAAAAAGCGTGGCGAAAAATGGGCGATGCTCACTGCCTATGAGTCATTAACAGCAGAGATTTTTGATGAAGCTGGCATTCCTGTCTTGTTAGTTGGTGACAGCGCCGGCAATAATTTCCTGGGTGAAGAAAACACAATTCCCGTAACAGTTGATGAGTTAATTCCATTAACCCGCGCAGTTGTTAGAGGCTCAAAGCGCGCACTGGTAGTTGCAGATCTTCCTTTTGGATCATACGAATCTTCACCAGAGTTAGCCCTTGCCACTTCAATCCGCTTTTTCAAAGAGGCCGGAGCCATGGCTGTGAAGCTAGAAGGTGCTCAAATTGAGAGTGTAAAAAAACTTGTAGCAAGTGGAATTCCAGTGATGGGCCACGTGGGACTAACTCCCCAATCTATGCATCAATTAGGTGGGTACAGAGTGCAAGGTCGAAGCGATGGAGATGTGATTGTGGAGGCGGCGAAAGCTCTAGAAAAAGCCGGGGCCTTTGCAATAGTCCTTGAACTTGTACCGGCCGAACTAGCCAAGCGAATCACCGAAGAACTTTCGATTCCAACAATTGGAATAGGGGCCGGAATAAATTGCGATGCCCAGGTGCTTGTCTGGACTGACCTAATGGGATTAACAAAAAAGGCTCCAAAATTGGCAAAGGCCTATAGGGATTTAAGATCTGAGATTTCGTCGGCAACTAAGGAGTTTGCCGATGATGTGCGAAGCGGTGCTTTTCCTACCGCCGACCAAAGTTTTAATTAATTTTCTGGATTTTTTTTGAAATTTTTTGACAAAATTTGACGCCATTTTTGGTAAAAATCCGCAGATTAATTGCACTCGAATTGCTATCTCTACTGGTCAGTTTTTTGGGCAAAATTGTGAAATTTGGACCTCAAAATCCTTAAAAATCTCCCCGAAAATCCGAAATTTGGGGGGAATTTACGCACAAACCCTCAATCTGAAGGTCAGAATTCGTGATTTTTCAAAAATCGCAGAAAAT
>JBEDES010000011.1:0-36157 GCA_041175545.1 Actinomycetota bacterium | reverse complement strand
GGTGATACGGCGGACATGCTGCAGTACCGATTGAACGGAGTTTTTCATCAAGCCATGTCATGAAAGATTCTGGGTTTAAAACCGCTTTAGTTTCTTGATACAAGAAAGACTTATTGGCACTTCCGCCGCCCTTTGCAATATAAAGCAAGTTGTACTCATCTGGATGGTCACTATCTGAATAAATCTCAATCTGTGCTGGCAGATTATTGCCAGTGTTTTTTTCTTCCCAAGTTGTTACAGGTGCCATCTGAGAATATCTAAGATTTAGTTGTGTGTAGGCGTCATAGATACCCTGCGAAATTGCCACTTCATCTTTGCTTGTTGTTAATACATATTGACCTTTTTTACCCATGACAAGTGCAGTACCTGTGTCTTGGCACATTGGTAAAACTCCACCAGCTGCGATGTTTGCATTTTTCAAAAGATCAATTGCCACAAAGCGATCATTAGGTGAACTCTCTGGATCTTTGACAATGTTTTCTAACTGCGCAAGGTGATCTGAGCGTAGATAGTGTGAAATATCGTGAATTGCTTCGGACGTTAGTTTTTCTAGCGCAGATGGTTCTACTTGAAGAAACTCTTTGTCGCCATGTTTAATCACACTCACGCCTTCTTTACTTACAAGGCGGTACTTAGTTGTATCTGCACCTAAAGGAAGAAGATCGGAATAAGTAAATTGAGGCATTTATGGCTTAGCCGCATCTAGTTTTTTCTTAGCGCCATCCAGCCACTCTTGGCAGATTTTGGCCAACTCTTCGCCTCGCTCCCAAAGTTTTAGCGACTCTTCCAAAGTTGCACTGCCCGCTTCGAGTGATTCAACTACTTCGGCAAGTTCATCTCTAGCAGCTTCATATGAAATCTTTTTGGCCTCGCTCATGGGATAAATCTACTCTCTCTTTGCCATCAACGTTAAAAATACTCGTGTGCGAATTCTTACTTATCGGGCCCATTTGCAGTGGCTGTTGCCTCTCCTTTTGCTAGGCGCATCCGTAGTTGCTCGCCAGCCTTCAATCGTTTTGGATCAGTAAGAATCTCACCATTACTTAATTGAACGACTGAATATCCACGATCTAAAGTGGCTTGTGGAGACAGTGCGCGAACACGGGCCATAATCTGCTTCAACTCTTCTTTGGCTAGCTTCAGTCTGGCTGCAAAAGATCGATGAGATCTATCTTTTAAAGCTGTAATCACCTCTGCTCGGCTAGAAATCAATACGAATGGATCTTTCATCACGGGACGTGCCATTAAGTTTGTAATTCTTGTGCTCTCAAGATCAATTAAATTCACTAAACGTCGTCGGCCACGATCTTTAAGGGCCGAAATCATTGCAATCTCTTCTGCAATATCTGGCACAACTCTCTTGGCAGCATCAGTTGGCGTAGAAGCGCGATAGTCCGCAACTAAATCTAAAAGTGGTGAATCCTTCTCATGTCCGATGGCGCTAACTATTGGAGTTGTGCAAGATGCGGCCAGACGAACCAAACCTTCATCACTAAATGGAAGTAAATCTTCAAAAGAGCCACCACCGCGGGTAATGATTATCACTTCAACAGTTTTGTCTGCTTCTAATTCACGAAGAGCTTCTGAAACTTCATTTACAGCAGCAGCTCCTTGAACGGTGACCTCTCGAATTTCAAATTGAACACTTGGCCACCTACGTTTTGCGTTTTCAACAACATCCTTTTCCGCATCGGTATTTCGACCACAGATCAAACCAATTTTTT
The DNA here is from genome assembly GCA_041175545.1 of Actinomycetota bacterium. Taxonomy (GTDB): domain Bacteria; phylum Actinomycetota; class Actinomycetes; order Nanopelagicales; family Nanopelagicaceae; genus Planktophila. The sequence goes on along the minus strand of JBEDES010000011.1, from coordinate 34,433 downwards.
GCGGCAATAGCGGAAGGGTAACTTTGCGATCGGTATCAAATAATCCTTCTAACGCCAATGTATTTTTCAGTGCTTCCAAACGTGCGAGTAATTCACCAACACCAACTTGTCGAATTTCACGAGCAGAAAAAGATAGAGAACCATTTTTTGTGTACCACGATGGCTTTGCATACAAAACAACTCGTGCGTTTGCAGGAAGTGGCTGTGCTGCAGCAATTACTGATTTGTGACACATCACCGAAATTGACATGTCGACGCTTGGATCACGCAAGCGGATGAAGGCCATCATGCCACTGCGCTCATTTAGTTCGCTTATCTCGCCCTCGATCCAAATCGGACCTAAGCGATCTACGTACTCTTTGATCGCTTCAGTAACTACCCGAACCGTTGCCGGGGCTTCACTTGAAGTTTCAAACATGGATAGAGCCTAATAGACTGAGCCCATGGCTAAGAGAGTTCTGCTTGCGGCGCCCCGCGGATATTGCGCAGGTGTGGATCGCGCAGTTATTACAGTGGAAAAAGCCTTAGCTCTTTATGGGGCCCCGGTCTATGTGCGCAAACAAATTGTTCACAACATTCACGTTGTTGCATCCCTGGAAGCAAAGGGTGCGATCTTTGTTGATGAAACCGATGAAGTGCCTGAAGGAAAAACAGTTGTTTTCTCTGCTCATGGTGTCTCACCTTTGGTTCACGAACAAGCAGCTGCGCGAAATTTAAAAACAATCGATGCCACGTGTCCACTTGTAACAAAAGTTCATCATGAAGTGCGTCGATTTGCAGGAGAAGGCTCAGAGATATTGCTTATCGGCCATCATGACCATGAAGAGGTAGAAGGAACAGCCGGTGAAGCTGTTGGTCAAGTTCGAATTGTTGACGGATTAGAAGGTGCACGCACAGTGCAACCAACACCGGGAAAAAATCTTGTTTGGCTCTCACAGACAACATTGTCTGTTGATGAAACTTTAGAATCGGTTGCAATTTTAAAAGAGCGCTTCCCTGATATTCAGGCTCCACCAAGTGATGACATTTGTTATGCAACTCAAAACCGACAAGAGGCAATTAAAGCAATTGCGCCACAGTCTGATCTTGTAATTGTGGTTGGTTCGGTTAACTCATCGAACTCAGTTCGTTTGGTTGAAGTTGCACTTGAATATGGCGCAAAAGCTTCTTATTTAATTGATTATGCAGAGCAAATGCAGGATAAATGGTTTGAAGGTGTGGAGACGATCGGTGTAACAAGTGGAGCATCAGTTCCGGAAATTCTCGTAACCGATGTTCTTAAGTCTCTTGCAGAGATGGGATTTAGTGATGTTGCTGAAGTAACAGCAGCCGAAGAATCTCTGCTTTTTGCATTGCCTCCAGAGCTTCGTAAAGACATGAAAGCTGCTGGACAGATCTAACGTTGTGGAGTCCTCTTTGTAAGAGAGGCTTTCTTGCGTCGAGCTCCTTTTCGAGCTCTGAGCATTTCTTCAGGGTATGAGTCTTCGATACTAGCGTTGAGAATTTTAATAGCTTCTGCCGTGCGTGAAGTTTTCGAGTCTTTCACCTTACGCGAAGATTTTTTCTCAAGCATCGGGCTGCCTCTCAAGTGGTTACCAAGATTGGAGAAGCATGCCACAAATGGAATGTTATTTCATTCTTAGGTACAACCCCTATGTTTTTCCCTGTACCAGTCATGCCCAACGTTCTATAGTTGAGTTATGGCAACAAAGAAGCAGAAGGTGCAAGAGACCCCTAGCCGCCAAGCTGCCTATAGTGCGCGCAATAGAGCGCGGCTAATTAGAGACACACAAGAACTTTTGGCTGATATCGGGCCATCGGCCACACTCGAACAGATTGCAACCTATCTTGAAGTATCACCAACAACAATATATAAATATTTTGAAAACAAGGAACAACTCTTTGCAGCCACTCTAAATGAAGCATGGGTAGATTTTCTGATTTGGTCCAACTCGCAGAAGGTTCCCGGGGAAAGGCTTGAGAGAGTATTGGATTCGGGGCGCAAACTTTTTTGGGCAAAGAAAACACATCCACTATTTGCAAGAATGCTTCACAACTGTTTAAACGAGATGCCTGATTTTGCTCTTCAGGTAGATCAAGGTGATGGCAAAAAAATATTTAAAGAGTTAGCTAAAAGTGGAGAGATAGAGCGTGAAAATTTTGAAGAGAGGTATCTTCTATGGACTCACATTTATACAGGGCTATTGAAATCCGTGTTTGTAACTGAAGAGCTCTCGCCTGCCGAAGCTGAATTATCTTTTGCAATCGGACTTTCTGTATGGGGGATTTCCAATACGAAAGCTAAAAAACTGATTTCACGTCCACTTGAATTTGCTCCAATGGAATGAGTGCTCTCATTTAAGCATCACCTTGTAAATCATCCGCAGGAATTCAGTGAGCCCACAATTTTCCATAATTGGTTAGGTAGTTTGGAATCCTAGGTATGCCGGAATAATTAGTTAAGCAGTAGTTCTCTCTGACCTATAAGGCTTTTTCTTTGCCTTCTGATTAAAGTAAATAAACCAGCCATACAAAGCAGAGCCGATCAAAAAGGGCGCTTCACTTGCAAGGGCTGCAACAAAATCAATGCCAACCCTTGATGGCCGAAATCCAACCAGCACAATCGTTATTAATAAGGTTGAAGCCGCAAAAGCCAAAGGTGGAGTCACAACAGATACATATGTTGTGCCTGGGCGACCAAAACGAAGTGAGCCATACATTGCAGCACAGATTGCAATTCCTGTAATGATTCCAACTCCGCTACGAAAAACCATTTCGACTAGAACAAAGAAACCGATAAATAGAGTCTGTAGAACTACAACACCCTCTTTTTTTAACCCTGGGCCCTGTATCGCTACTTTTTGAAATCCACTCATCGTTCTACCTCTTTTGTCTTATCAGCATCGTCTACTTCTTCTGCATCGATGTAATCATCTCCGCTTTCTAACTCCGCACTCTTTAACTCTCTGACTGCACCAGGTGCTTCAGGATATGCAATAGCTAACTTATCTTTATCTCCAGCAACACCCAAGTTGTGAATTCTTCTGGCAGGTGCCAAGACTGTTTTCTCGGCTGTTGGAACAAGATCTTCATAAGCTTTAGATGTAGAAGAAATGGCTTTACCAACTGCCACGATTTTTGTGTGAAGCAAGGTGATGTTCTTTAAAAACGTACTTGCAACCTTTTGAATCTCATCAGCATTTTCTGCCAACTTATTGCGAGTAAAAATATATCCAATTGTGCGAAGCAACGCCATCATCGATGTTGGAGTAGCAATGGTGACGCCGACCTTGAAGGCTTTTTCCAAGAGCATCGGATCAAGGCGCAACGCCTCAGACAAAAGAGTTTCAAAAGGAACAAAGAGAACAACAAAATCAGGTGAGCCTTGCGATTTGTGATACCCACGTTTTGCTAAAGCTTCTACATGCTTGAGCAAGTCTTTACTGTGCTGTTGTAAATATTCGTCTCGCTCATTTTGATCCTGTGTTGCAAAAGCATCGAGAAAACGATCAAAGGGAAACTTAGAATCAATAAATAAAAGACTTCCGCCAGGCATGTTTACTGTGATATCTGGAATCCCAGTTGAATCAGAATCTGTTGTTGAGCGTTGGCTTGTGTACTCGTGTCCTTGTCTTAATCCAGCGCCTTCCAGCAAAAGTTCTAACTGTGCCTCACCAAATTTTCCTCGGGTTTGAGTATTAGAAAGTGCACCAGCAATTTTTTTGGTCTCATCAAAAATAGACTCTGAAGCTCTGCGCATTTCGTTGATCGTTGTATTTAACTTTGCCTCAGCTTCAGTGCGAATACGATTTGCTTCATTAGATTGCTGAGCCAACTTATTGACCGACTCTTTCATTGCAACAAGTTCTGCATTTAACTTAATTGCACCCTCAGTTTTGCCGCGCTCTGCATCAAGTTGAGCTTTGTAGTCTTTGAGCAAAGCTTGATCACCAGAGGAATTCTTGAATTTGAGAGCCGAAAGTAGATAGCCGATAGTGATTCCAGCGAATACACCTATCAATAAGGGCGTTAGGTAAGCGGGCATGGGCCTATCGTGGCAGGAAGCACTGACAATCCAGCGTAGGCTCTACTCCTTGTGAGCCTCTCAATTGGAATAGTCGGACTGCCAAATGTGGGTAAGTCCACCCTTTTTAACGCTCTGACCAAAAATAACGTTCTGGCTGCCAACTACCCCTTCGCCACAATTGAACCCAATGTGGGCATGGTGGGTGTGCCAGATGATCGTTTAGCCAAGCTAGCAACGATCTTTGGATCTGAAAAAATTCTCCCAGCTGTTGTCTCTTTCGTAGATATCGCAGGAATTGTTAAGGGTGCTTCAGAAGGCGCCGGACTTGGAAACAAGTTTCTTACAAATATTCGCGAGACTGATGCAATATGCCAAGTAATCCGTGTTTTCAATGATGGTGATGTTGTCCATGTTGATGGTCGTATTGATCCTGCATCAGATATGGAAACTATCAACACAGAGTTGGCATTGGCGGATTTACAAACAATTGAAAAAGCTATTCCGCGGTTAGAAAAAGAAGCTCGCGTTGCAAAGGAAAAAACTGCAGTTTTAGATGCTGTCAAAGCTGCAAATGATTGGTTGCAATCAGGAAAGCCGTTGTCGCAAAGCTCCATAGATTTAGAACTCTTACAAGAGTTACATCTACTAACAGCCAAGCCATTTTTATATGTTTTCAATGTTGATGCCGCCGAATTAAATGATCAAGATTTACGCAAAAAACTACAGGCACTTGTTTTACCTGCCGAAGCAATTTTCCTAGATGCTAAAACAGAAGCAGAACTAGCAGAACTCAGCGATGAGGATGCATTAGAATTGTTGGAGTCAATTGGTTTGAAAGAACCTGGACTTGCAACTTTGGCACGTGTTGGTTTCGATACTTTGGGTCTGCAGACGTATTTAACTGCTGGTCCAAAAGAAGCTCGCGCATGGACAATTCACAAAGGTGACACCGCACCCATGGCCGCTGGTGTTATTCATACAGATTTCCAAAAAGGATTTATCAAAGCTGAAATCGTCAGCTTTGAAGATCTAATTGCCGCAGGATCAATGACCGAAGCGAAAGCCAAGGGTAAAGTCCGCATGGAAGGCAAGGAATATGTAATGGCCGATGGAGATGTAGTGGAGTTTCGATTCAATGTCTAATAAACCCTTTGCAAGTAAGCGCCAACCACACCTAGATGGTTTGCCAGTAAAAAAGCGCGACAACCTTCGTAACGTTGCGATCATTGCTCACGTTGACCACGGTAAAACAACGCTAGTTGATGCGATGTTGTGGCAGTCAGGTGCATTTGCTGCTCACAAAGTTCAAGGTGAAGGCCAAGATCGCATGATGGATTCAATGGATCTAGAACGCGAAAAGGGAATTACGATTCTTGCAAAGAACACTGCTGTAAAACGCGGCGACACAATTGTAAATATCATCGATACTCCAGGTCACGCTGATTTTGGTGGCGAAGTTGAACGTGGTCTTGAAATGGTTGACGGCGTTATTTTGCTTGTCGATGCATCAGAGGGTCCATTGCCTCAAACCCGTTTCGTATTGCGTAAAGCTTTAGAAAAGAACTTGCCGGTTATTTTGCTGATTAATAAGGTAGACCGCCCAGATTCACGTATCGCAGAAGTAGTTGATGAGGCATACGAACTATTTTTAGATCTAGATGCAACTGAAGATCAGATTGAGTTTCCAGTTGTTTATGCATCTGCAAAAGCAGGTCGTGCATCTTTAACTCGCCCAGCAGATGGTGGAATGCCAGCGGAAGAAAACTTGGATGTTCTCTTTGACACGATCTTCTCTGCAATTCCTGCACCTGAATATCACGAAGGTGCGCCATTGCAAGCACACGTTACAAACCTTGACTCATCTGCGTTCTTAGGTCGTCTTGCACTATGTCGCGTGCGCGAAGGTGTAATTAAAAAAGGCCAACAAGTTGCTTGGATGAAAACCGATGGAACAGTGGAACGAGTTAAAGTCTCAGAGCTTTTAATCACTGAAGCGTTAGAGCGAGTTCCTGCATTAGAGGCACACCCTGGCGACATCATCGCTGTTGCTGGTATTGAAACAATTACTTTAGGTGAAACGCTTGCAGATGTAGAAAACCCACATGCATTGCCACCAATCATTGTTGATGAACCATCAATTTCTATGACAATTGGTATTAACACTTCTCCACTTGCAGGTAAGAGTGGAAAACTTCTAACTGCGCGCCAAGTTAAGGGACGTTTAGATGCCGAGTTAGTAGGTAACGTTTCACTCCGCGTCTTAAATACAGAGCGTCCTGATACATGGGAAGTTCAAGGCCGAGGAGAACTTCAGCTTGCTGTTCTTGTTGAGATCATGAAGCGTGAAGGATTTGAACTTACTGTTGGAAAGCCACAGGTAGTTACAAAGACTATTGATGGAAAACTCTCTGAGCCAATGGAGCGCTTAACAATTGATGCACCAGAGGAATACCTCGGTGTGCTTACTCAATTGATGGCCTTGCGTAAGGGTCGCATGGAGCAAATGGTTAATCATGGAACCGGTTGGATTCGACTTGATTACAAAGTTCCTTCACGTGGTCTGATTGGTTTCCGTACAGAGTTTTTAACTGAAACTCGTGGAACAGGTTTGCTACACCATGTATTTGATGGATACGAACCTTGGTATGGAGATATCCGTACTCGCGGAACAGGATCACTTGTTTCAGATCGAATGGGAACTGTTACATCGTATGCACTTTATGGAACACAGGATCGCGGAACAATTTTCGTTGAACCTGGTGACGAAGTGTATGAAGGCATGGTTATTGGCGAGAACTCACGTAGTGATGACATGGATGTTAACTGCGTACGCGAAAAGAAACTGACAAACATGCGTGCTTCGGGAACAGATGAATCAGAGCGTTTAATTCCGCCAAAGAAATTAAACATGGAAGGCGCGTTGGAGTTTTGCCGCGAAGATGAATGCGTGGAGGTAACACCTGCCGTTGTTCGTATTCGCAAGGTTGTTCTGGATCAAAACGAGCGAGCTCGCGCAGCCTCACGTCAGAAGAAGGCCAACCTCAACGCTAACTAACCGTTGATTCACTTGAGCAAACTGCTGGCAAAAACTGCAGTGAGAGCATTTGAATCTGGCCGTGATATCCCTGATTCGTCAGTCCATTACGGTTGAATTACGACTGTGAGTAAAGCGCCGTTTACCCTCGTACGACAGGTACTTTCGGCTGCTCCTGTTGCACTAGATAGCCAACAGGCTGCAATCGTTGCACACCGCGGTGGACCTGTCGTTGTTCAAGGTGGTCCTGGCACAGGAAAAACAACGGTGCTTATAGAAGCTGCACTTTCACGCATTAATGCTGGACAAAATCCTGACTCAATTCTGTTGATCACTTTTGGTCGTGAATCTGCATCACAACTTCGTGATGCAATTGCATTGCGAACAACAAAAACAATGTTTGAACCGTTAGCTCGTACATTTCATTCACTTGCTTTTTCAATTTTAAAGATGAAAGCAAAAGGTGATCCTGATCCGATTTTGCTCAGCGGTCCAGAACAAGAAAGCTATATCCGAGAACTTCTTCAAGGCGATATTGAAGATGGCTTTAAAGAATGGCCTCAAGATCTGCACTTGGCACTTACAACACATGGTTTTGCTCGAGAGCTTCGCGATTTAATTTTGCGAGCATCAGAGCGGGGAATAGGTCCGGATCAATTAGCACAGCTCGGGGAAAGTCAGGGAGAAAAATATTGGTCTGCCGCAGCTGCTTTTTGGAAGCGATACATCAATTCAATGGTTATGCGAGAGATCTCTGCTCAAGATGCAAAGTTAAGAATAGACCCATCTGAAATCATCTCTCGAGCCTCACTTCATCTGCGCAACAACCCAGAGTTGCTAGAACAGCTTCGAACAAGATTTACAACAATAATGGTTGATGAGTTTCAAGAAACCGATCCGGCGCAACGCGAACTTTTATCTTTGCTTGCAGGTCATGACCTAGTTATCTGTGCAGATGCAGATAGCAGCGTAGGAAGATTTCGCGGTGCAGATCCAGATGGGTTAGCCCGCGCAATGGATCCATATCGCTCACAAGAGTTTGTACTAAGTAATGTGTACCGAAACTCTCAGGCAATATGTGAAGTTGGCAGTAGTTATGTGCAAAGTTTTCGCGGCTCCTCTCCGACTCGCAAGAGAACGTGCGTCAATAAAGATCCTGGCCATGTTGGCGTTCATCGCTTTAGATCAGGGGCGGAAGAGGCAGCATTTATTGCCCATCAATTTCGTAGTGCGCATCTTCGAGACGGTATTCAATACAGCAAAATGGCCGTTATTTTACGAACACCAGGAGTTACCGCATCTGCGCTGCGTAGAGCATTTTCGCAAGTAGGAATACCTGTTGCATCGGAGTTACAAGCATTAGCTGGAAATCCTGCTATTTCTCCATTTTTACTTTTAGCTCGCGTTGCAATTAATTCACAACCTCTTAATTTAGATACTGCAGAGAGATTATTGCTCAGTGAGTTTGGAGGGGCAGATTCGATTTCTCTTCGGAGAATTCGCAGAGCACTTATTACTGCACGCCCTGAAGGCGATGACAGATCGGGCGCACAATTACTGATTGATGCAATTGATGATGGAGATTTAAATATCGAAGGCGCCGAAAGCGTGCTCAGAGTTCATAAACTATTAAAGAGTGCACGCGTGGTAGCACGAAACAAAAAAGCAACGGCCGATGAACTTTTGTGGGCTATCTGGGACAACGCAGTCACTAGTGATGGCCAGAAATTATCTAGCGCATGGCAAAACCAATCTTTGCGTTTTGGGTTACGTGCAGCTGCAGCTGATCGAGATTTAGATGCAGTCATGCAGTTATTTGATAGCGCTGCACGATTTTCAGAGCGTTTTCCATTGTCAGGGCCTGCAGCATTTATCAATGAAATCACCAATGAAGATATTGCTGGCGATGTAATTACAGCAAAGGGTGTGCGCCCTGATTTTGTTGAAATTCTGACGGTTCATAGTGCAAAAGGTCGTGAATGGAATTTAGTTGCTATTGCAGGTTTGCAAGAAGGTACGTGGCCAAACCTTAAGCAACGATCTACATTATTAGGTGCAGAACGATTAGTAGAGCGAGATCGCAATCCAGATATTCCACGTGATCAGTTAGATGTGCTTGCCGCTAATGGTCTGATGCAAGACGAGCAACGTTTATTTCATGTTGGACTAACGCGTGCAACACAATCACTTTTGATAACCGCGGTCCAGCGAGAAGATGAGGAGCCATCTCAGTTCTTTGAAGCAATTGAAGTAATGCTTACAGAAGATGATGAAGAATCTAGAGTTGTTACTGAGGTTCCTCGCCCTATAACAACTTCAGCATTGGTGGCCGAACTGCGCGCCCAGCTACATGGCCAGAACGCGCAAACTGCAGCGCAACTACTAAAATCAATGAGTAGCAACGGAATTGATTTAGCACATCCTGATAGTTGGATAGGCGCTGTTTCTTTAAGTACCGATCTGCCTGTAATTGATAGCGATAAGGAAGTTATTGTCTCCCCAAGCGGGGCAGAGTCTTTTGTCGAATGTGGCGTTAAGTGGTTTTTACAGAATAACGGTGGAACGGACGGAGACAGTTCGGCGCAGATTTTGGGTTCTGCAATTCACGCTTTTGCCGCAAAGATGGTCGAACAACCGGGCACCTCTAAGAGTGAGTTAATTGCAAGTTTAGAGAGTTCGTGGAAATTGATCGATCCCAATAGTGGTTGGGTCAGTGCTTCAAATCTAGAAACCGCAGTAACAATGTTAGAAAAATTCGTTGAGTACCACAAACAAACACCACGAGAAATAAAAGGCGCAGAACTTCGCTTTGATGTAAAACTAGGTCGCGCTCGAATTATCGGAACAGTGGATCGACTTGAAGTTGAAGCAGATGGTTCGCTCTTTATTATCGATTTTAAAACCGGAAACACGGCAATTACTAAGGAAGAAGCTAAGAAGAACCTTCAATTAGCAAGCTATCAATTAGGAATTGCTGAGGGCGGATTTAGTGATGGAGTAAAAAGTGCGGGAGCAGAACTTGTTTACTTAGGAACAGATAGCGCAGGTGCTGCTATTCGTGAACAGCGATCTATAAATCTAGAAGAAGTAAAAGAGAAGATTGAAAGTATTGGCGAAGGTATGGCCGCTGCAACTTTCTTTGCCACTGTTAATAAGCGCTGCAAGGGCTGCTCTGTTAGAAAATCCTGCCCTGTTCAAAGCGATGGACGTGCGGTGAATGAAAAATGAGTAATGACAAAGTGAAGTACTCACCACAGGAGATTATTGCCAAATTACAGGCTCATCCTAAATTTGGTTCACAGATCAAGCCAATCACAAGCCACCAGGCGCAGATTATTGAAAGTGGTCTAGAGCCATCAGTTGTAGTCGCTGGTGCCGGCTCTGGAAAAACCGAGACCATGAGTAATCGAGTTCTGTATTTAGTTGCCAATGATTTAGCAACACCAGATCAAATCTTGGGACTTACATTTACACGCAAGGCTGCAGGTGAGCTCTCTGTTCGAATACGCAAGCGCTTGCGACAACTTGCACAGTTGCCAGAGTTCAAACACATTTCATCTACTGGAACGAATGTAACTACCTATCATTCTTATGCAGGCAAGCTTCTTAGTGAACATGCCATTCGCTATGGAATTGATGCCGATGCAGAGCCTTTGGGTGAGGCGGCAATATGGCAAATAGCATCCGATGTAGTTCGCAACTGGGCAGATGATTCTTATCGCAATCAGAGCGCTGTAAGCACAGTCATAAAAGATTTATTAGGCCTTTCAAAGTTCATGTTAGAGCACCAAGTAAAGCCTGCAGAGATCGAAAGAATTGATAACGAAATTCTGGAACAGATGCAAAGGTTTTCAGGCAGCACTAATGAAGAGACTCGAGCAGTAGTTCGTGCAATGCGCCAGCGAAATGCACTGCTACCTATGGTTGAAAGCTTTTTGCAACGGCGCAAGGATGCAGGAGAACTCTCTTTTGACGATCAAATGTCACTAGCTGCAGACATTGCAGAGAACTTTCCAGATGTTGCAACCTTGGAGCGTGGAAAATACAAAGTTGTATTACTCGATGAATATCAAGATACATCGCAATCACAAGTTCGAATGCTCTCTTCACTTTACGGAGATGGCCATCCAGTTATGGCAGTGGGCGATCCCTCTCAAGCTATTTACACATGGCGCGGTGCATCGGCCGGAACCATGGCATCTTTTGGAAAGTACTTTCCAAAACTAGAAAATCAAACTGGAACGCAGAGTTTCTCGCTTCCAACAACATTTCGAAATGACACAATAATTCTTGCAGCTGCAAATGCAGTAGGTCAGCTAATTAAGAGCAGTGGTGGGCAAAACGTAGTAGAACTTCAAGCACGCGATGGAGCAGGTGCAGGTGAGTTGTCCTATGGAGTGTATGAAACGATTGATAGTGAAGCTGCAGCAATCGGTGAGTACTTTAAAAAATTATGGGATCCAGCTGCGTTGAAGTCATGCGCGGTCCTTGTAAGAAAGCGCAGTCAGATTCCTGCAATTGAAAGCGCTCTACGCCAACAAGGTTTACCGGTAGAAGTAATTGGAATTGGTGGGCTGATACAAATACCTGAGGTTGCTGATGTTGTTACATTAATGAAAATAATTACAGATCCCGATGCCGGATCCTCTTTAATGCGCCATTTAACTGGCCCGCGAATTAATCTAGGTCCGCGCGATATCGCAGCCTTAGGATCATTTAGTCGAGAACGTGCAAAATCTGTTCATGCCGATTCAAAGAGTTTTATAAAAAAGATTGCTGCAGGAAATCCAGAGCAGTTAGAAGCTGATGATCAATTTAGTGGCTCGATTATTGATGCACTTGATGAAATAACTTTGGCAAAACACTTTCCTTTTAGCGACATTGGATATCAACGTTTAGTTGTTTTTGCCCAGGATCTTCGACGATTACGTGCATATTCAGGTGGTCAGATAATTGATTTGATAACTGAAATTGAAAACTACCTTTCGTTGGAAACAGAAATTGTTGTACGCGAGGGTTCACAAACTGGCCGTAGGCACCTGGATCGATTCTTAGACGAAGCAGCCAAATTTCAACGATCTGGTGGTTCTATTTCGGCGTTTCTCGATTGGTTAGATGTCGCATCTGATGAAGAAGGGGGTCTAAAAGCTGGTGCACCCGAAGTGCGAACTGATGTGATTCAGATTCTCACCGTTCACATGGCTAAGGGCGCCGAATGGGATGTAGTTGCTGTTCCGGGATTATCAGAGGGTACTTTTCCTGGAGTAAACAAAAGCGATCCAGATAATTGGTTAAAAAATGAAAAGCATGTCCCATTTCCACTCAGAGGTGATGCACTAGAACTTCCTTCATTTTCATTTGATGGAATTGAAAAGAACAGCGAAGCAGCAAAAGCAATTAAAGCTTTTGGAACTCAATGCGTAGATCAAATCAAAATGCGCGAAGAAATGCGCCTTGCATATGTTGCAATCACCAGAGCAAGGACACATCTTTTGTGCACGGCCTCATGGTGGCGTGATGGTTCTCGATCAGTTGTGCCTAGTGATATTTTCAACATAATTGCAGCATCGGCAAGTAGCAATGGTGGTTTGTTGATTTCAGATGTACCTGCCCCTGAAGAAGGAAGTGAAAATCCAACTCTTGAAAATCCACAAAGTGCACAGTGGCCTCGTGATTACTTGGGGGAGAAGAGATCACAATTTAATGCCGCAGTCGAACTCTTTAATAATGCATCTGAGCACTCACTGATTGCTGGCAAGGATGATGAAGTTAACTCCTGGATTTTAGATGCAAAATCCTTAATTGCAGAACATCAACTGCAGAAAAAAGATGTAATCGAGGTTGCTCTTCCAACCAGGCTTTCGACATCTACTTTGGTTGCACTCCATGAAGATCCAGTAGCTCTTGCACTCAATATTCGCAGGCCCATGCCACGCAGCCAAGATCAGTACTCTCGAAGAGGAACTGCATTTCACTTATGGGTTGAACGAGAGTTTTCTGATGCGGCAACTTTATTTGGCGATGAATATTTAGATTATTTGGATCCGCTAGAAGACGACTCAACATTAGAAAACCTAAAAGCAGCATGGCTAAAAAGCAGTTTTGCTTCACGAACTCCTGCACGTGTGGAGGTTCCTTTTGAAACCACAATTGCGGGCGTATTAATTCGAGGACGAATAGATGCTATTTATTCAGATGGGGATGGCTATCAAGTTGTGGACTGGAAAACTGGATCGAAGAAATTAGGAGAATCTGCTCGAGTTCAATTAGCAATGTATCGATTAGCGTGGGCAAAGTTATCTGGATGTGACATTTCAAAGATCAGTGCAGCTTTTCACTATGTCCCAACTGGCATAACTGATCAGCCAGTCGATCTATTGAATGAAGAAGATCTAATTCAGCTTATTTCCAATATTAAGATTGAGAATAAATAGTTTAGTTAACTACTTTATCTTGACGCGAATTGGAAGATGATCGCTAATTCCTGTAGCTACTGTATCTAAAACCTCATACTGATCAGCTTTTAATGTGTCACTTAAAATATAGTCAAACTGAATCTTTGCACCCCAGGATGGATAAGTATTTTGAGTGATAAGTGAGTTCCATCTAGAGCCCATTGCTGGAATACCCTTTGGAAGATTTAAGTCTCCCATGATTAGAACCTGAGTTCCATATTGTTTGCTTAACTGTCTGGCCCATTGTTTTATCTTTCGTAGTTGAAAGAGATTTACAAACGGGACAAATGATAAATGAGTATTTATCACAGTCCAACCATTTTCAAGTGTTGCAGCAAGTGCTACCCGTGGTTCATCTGAAACATAAATCGGTTTTGCCTTTTGCTTCCCATCTTTTCCTTCTGTTGGAATAATCAATGGCATGCCAATTATTGAGCGTCCTAAATCAATTCGATCCCAATGCTTGACGGCAATCTTAGATGCGATTCCAATTCCATAACCGCCGATTAACTCTGTTCCATCATTAGTATGAGAATTCTTGTTAGTCACTATTTCTACATCACTCTTATTTACTGCGCGCCATTTAAATCCAGGTGTTCCAATGACGCTTGGAGCAAATGCCCAGTCGGCTGCTCCCATAGATTCAGCAAGTAAGCGAACCTGCGAGATTTCTCCTGATCGTTCTAATTTTTCATCAACTTCTTGAACGCCTAAGACGTCTGCATTAATTTTCAGCATCGCCTGCCCGAGCAGTAACTGGTCGCCTGAAACATCATTGGTAGGCGGAATGGCCATTGCATGAAGCAGATTCCACGAGGTTACGAGCACGGCCTAAGGCTAGTAGCGTTAACCCCTATGAGTGAACTCAACCTTTCACCAATTGATCGTGGCAGCGATTTACGAACTGATGCCGCAAAATTGGAGCAACTCTGGAATAAGGCTCAGATTATTCAGCTAGTTGATACTCGACTTAGCGCAACCAATGACGCACTAACTTTTATCGATGCCTCCGCAGCATCCGAACTTTTAGAGAGCTTTATTGAAGGCGATCGATTTTTTCTAGGAACTAGTCGTGATGGTGATCAACCATATTTTGCCTGGCGCACTACATGGATCAATCAGCCGATTGATGATGGTTCAGGTGATTTTGAGAAAGACAAATATGAAGGATTTAAAACTTTGCGTGAAGTCGGCGGAAATTTAGATGCCGAAGATTTAGCACTTGCAATGCATGCTGTTGGTTTAGCTAATTGGCATGAAAACCACACACATTGCGCTAAATGTGGGGCACAAACAGTGAGTGATCTCGGAGGAAGTGTTCGTGTTTGCATTAAGGATTCAACACAACACCATCCACGAACCGATCCAGCGGTGATCGTACTTGTAAGAGATGCAGCAGATCGTATTTTGTTAGGTCATCAGCCGATTTGGCCAGACAAGCGCTTTTCAACATTTGCAGGTTTTGTTGAGACAGGAGAGTCATTCGAAGAGTGTGTTTCCCGTGAAATATTTGAAGAAGCAGGTGTGTATCCATCGCAAGTTAAATACATAACTTCTCAACCTTGGCCATTTCCTGCCTCGATCATGATCGCATTTGAAGCTATCGCAGATCGTCCGCAAGATGCACGCCCAGATGGTCAGGAGATAACTGAAGTTCGTTGGTTCAGCCGAGATGAAATGAAACAAGCTGTTGCATCTGGTGCAGTTTTATTACCACCAGGGATATCAGTAGCAAGAAGAATGATTGAATCTTGGTATACCCGCGTAGAAGGTTATTCACGGAATGATTTGCAAGGCGAGCAATCGTGGAGACCGTAGGCAATATCCGAGCAGAAGAAATTCTTGATGCACTAGATAACGAACAACGTGCAGTTGCACTCGCTTCCCGTGGACCGGTTTGCGTAATTGCTGGTGCAGGAACCGGAAAAACTCGCGCCATTACACATCGCATCGCATATGCCGCCGCCATTGGAACAATGGATCCACATAAGGTTCTGGCACTAACATTTACTGCGCGTGCTGCTGGGGAAATGCGGGCACGACTTCGCTCATTAGGAGTCCCATCGGTTGCAGCACGAACAATCCATGCAGCAGCGTTAAAGCAGCTAACGTTCTTTTGGCCTCAGGTTTTCGGTGGTCGCACACCTGATCTAATCACCACAAAATCAAGCTTTTTAACCGAGGCAATTAAGCGCGCTCAACTGCAAAGTGAACTTTCAATAACATCTCGCGATCTTCTTCGTGATATTGCAACTGAGATTGAATGGGCAAAAGTCTCGCAGATTGCACCCTCGGACTATTTGTCAGAGTCTGTTAAGCGCACAGTTAAGCCAAGAATTAATCCAGAACAGTTGGCAAAGGTCTACACCGCCTATGAAAGTGTTAAACATCAGGAAAGAGCAATTGATTTTGAAGATGTCTTACTTCTAACTACAGCGATGATCGAGCAAGAGCGTGAAGTTCGAGAGCGAGTACAGGATCAATATCGCTTTTTCACTGTGGATGAATATCAAGATGTTTCTCCGCTGCAACAACGTTTACTTAATGCTTGGCTTGGAAGTCGACAGGAACTTTGTGTTGTTGGTGATCCTGCCCAAACAATTTACTCCTTTGCTGGAGCAACGCCAGTTTTCCTTAATTCATTTACAAACAGATTCCCAGATGCTGAAGTTATCCGACTTACAACTGGTTATCGATCTACACCTGAAATCATATTTACGGCAAATAGCGTTTTACGCAAAGGTGCCATGGGTAACGAGTTAGTGGCGGTAAATGCACATGGTTCAAAACCAACGATCACGGCCTACAGCGATGAGTCAGCTGAGATTGCCGGCATTATTCGAGAGATTACTGAACTGATAACAAGTGGTGTTCCGCCTCAAGAAATTGCGGTTCTTGCCAGAACAAATAACCAACTTAATGGTTTAGAAAAAGCTATGAACGCTGCGAACTTACCAAATCAAGTACGAAATACAGAACGTTTTTTTGACCGTAAAGAAGTGCGTGAATTTCTTCGTGTTGTTCGAAATGCATCTGTGATTCCAACTCAAGGAGTTCAATGGCTTGATGAACTACGCACTCTTGCACAACCATTTTTAACTGGTGGGTCAATTGATGGAATTGCCGCGCTGCTGCACTTAGCTCGAGAATTAGATAGTGACAGTTCATTTACGCCTAAGAATTTGCGCACATATCTGCGTGAAGTCGAGGATCTAGTTAGCCAGAACAACCCTCCAACAATGCCAGTTACTACTCTTGCAACTTTGCATGCGGCAAAAGGCCTTGAATGGGAGCGTGTAATTCTCATGGGTGCCAGCGAGGGGATTTTGCCTCTAGAAAATAACAGCACTACAAATGATCAAGCTTCAATCGATGAAGAAAGACGTTTGTTCTATGTTGGAATCACGCGGGCTAAGAAAGATCTTCATCTGAGTTATCGCGGAAAACCCTCGCGATTTTTAATTGAAGCAGGGCTGATCAGCTAGCTTTTAGCCTCAATGGGCTCAAATTAATCACCTTGCACGAAGGGTCGCCCATGCTTTACCATTGTGACTTCACTATCCATGGCGGGTGGTGAATATGAGAGAAGGGATCAACGAATATGTCTAACGCATTATTCGTTACAGCAAACGCACCGCGTTCTGCTGCGATCGTTGCTTCTCATACAACCAAGAAGTCTTCTTGGCATACATCAAAGCCTGCGTTTTATGCAGCGTTTTATGCCGGACAAGAGGCCAATGGTGGTTCAATCGAATAATTCGATATAGAACTAGAAGCCAAGGGCCTCGAATCCAAATGGATTCGGAGCCCTTTTTCTTTTTCTATAACAAATAGAACAAAGACAAGTAAAGACAAATAACCCATAAGAGAAAGACCGGAAGCAGTACCCGATAACAATCGGCCAACAGGGAAACATGGTTTCCCAGAAAAAAGAGGTGAGAACATGAGCGTTCTCTTCAGCGAACTATTAGTACCAGGCTGGGCAGATGAAAAGATTGGCTTAGATGCGGTAACTGGCACCTACAGCGATGGCTCTTCATTCAACTTGCCATGTCACAGTAGCGATCCTGAACTCTACTTTTCTGAGGACGAGTTAGAAGTCGCACAAGCTAAATCACTATGTGGGGGATGCCCCGTACGCGCACAGTGTTTAGAAGGCGCTTTATCTCGCCAAGAACCTGCTGGGGTTTGGGGCGGTGAACTATTTGAAGACGGTCGCATCATTGCTAAGAAGCGTAAAGCTGGTCGCCCATCACTCAAAGAAGTTGCTGCACGAGATGCTCAAGGCGAATTAATTGAACTGACTTTGATCTCTAAGCAACGTGATGAGAGTGCTGCTTGAGTTAAACTCTTTTTATGAACTCAGATTCTGTTAAAGCAGCTAAAGCTCGCACACTAGTGGCATCCCTACTGTTCCTAGAGGCTGGAGTAATTTTTGCATTGGCCATGTGGCTGGTCGGTCTAACTATTTTTGCGGATTCCTTTGAGGTCCTACCTTTGTTGGGCGTACTTTTGTTTGCACTTCTCGGTTCGAGTGGATTAGCTATTTCAGCAATTGGATATCGCAGAGGAAAGTACTTTGGGCGATCACCTTCGGTATTGGCAAATCTAATTGCACTAGGTGTTGTTACTTATATGTTGCAAGCACAGTTATGGTTTGTTGCTGCTGCGTTAGCACTACTTGCTCTCACAACTTTAGTTGCAACATTGCGAGCAATTCCAACAGATCTTTAAAACAGTAGATATTTCCCGTAAAAGATCTTACGAATTACCAAGGAACTATTTGATTGTCTTCCCACAGGACGCCAGTTGTATCTCCTGAGTTAAACTCGCGAAGAGCTAACCAGTTTGCAGTCGCAGCACCTTGTTGAGCAGTTCGGGGTGCATCAGGGCCTCCCATGTCGGTTGCTGAATGGTTAGGACAAATCGCATCAACCAAAATACCTCGTGACCCAAGGCCAGTCTCATGTGCCAGGTTTCTTACAAAAGCATTTACGCCAGCTTTACTAATTCGATATGGAGCAAGTCCGCCAGCATTTCCTGGGCCAGACATTCTTCCCAAGCATGCTGAATAAATTATGACTCGACCCTTTCTGGCATCAACCATCGCAGGCAACAACCCATTCACCAGAGTAAATACAGAATCCAAGTTGATTGACATCACTCGGCGCCATTCATGATCATTTGTCTTTAAAGTTTTTGACATTTTTTCACTCATGACACCATGGGCAATCATTAAAATCTCAGGAACCTCTTCGTTTGCAGAAATTTTCTCGGTAATGGTTCGAGTTGCTTCCATGTCTTCAAGATCAACCTGATACGTCGTGAACTTCTGATTGGGAAAACTCTCAGACAATTTTTGCTGAGCAAGATTTAACCGTGTTGGATCTTTTGCGATCATGGCTAGATCAAAGCCTGCGCTTGCTAGCGCCTTAGCGCTTTCAAATCCGAGGCCTCGACTGGCACCGGTAACTACGGCTAATCCCATAGCCAAACTGTGCCGTATTTTGGGGGTAAATGGCGCCTGAATGGATGTGGCCAATCTCCCTAAAGGCCCTCGAAATAAAATGTTTATGCATGCTGGCTACTGCCGATAGGCTTAGGCCCTAGTCAATGCAAAAGGAGCTTGCCAGTGTCGGCACAGGATTTTGGCGCAAATGATTGGCTCGTAGATGAAATGTACGAGCATTATCTGGCGGATCCTTCTTCTGTAGACCCTGCATGGATTGAGTACTTCAAAACAAATAAGCCAGCTTCAGCCGTTGGTTCTGCCACTGGACTAAATTCTTCAGCAGGAAAGAACACAACACCCATTCCGCCAATTCCAAAAGCTGCCCAACGTGCTCCACAAGTTGAAACACCACAAGTTGTCGTGCAACAAGCACCAGCAGTACAGGTTTCCCAACCGGTAGCAACGACACAATCAACACAACCGGTTGTGCGCGAAAACGCACTCACTCCTGCAACACCAGCAGATCCAATTGTTAAGCCAGTTCCTGTTTTGATTACGCCATCGGCATCAACATTAGAACCAATTCGTGGAGTAAGCGCTCGCGTTGTGCAATCTATGGAAGGTTCGCTTTCAGTTCCAACTGCTACATCAGTACGTGCGGTTCCTGCAAAGTTGATGATTGATAATCGAATTGTTCTCAATAATCATTTAGCACGAGGTCGTGGTGGCAAAGTTTCATTCACACACATCATCGCCTATGCAATGATCAAGGCAGTTAGAGCAATGCCAGAGATGAATGCATTTTTTGGTGAGCTAGATGGAAAGCCGGCAATTGGTAAGCCAGAACATATGAACTTGGGAATTGCGATTGATCTTGCAAAGCCAGATGGTTCACGTCAGTTATTAGTGCCATCTGTTAAGGGCTGCGAAGAATTGGATTTTGCGCAGTTCTGGAGTGCCTACGAAGCTGTCATTAAAAAAGCACGTGCTGGCACTTTAACTGTTGAAGATTTTGCAGGAACAACAATGTCTATTACAAATCCAGGAACTATTGGAACGGTTCACTCGGTTCCACGACTTGTTCAAGGACAAGGTTTAATCCTGGGCGTTGGTGCAATGGACTACCCAGCAGAATTCCAAGGAGCAAGTGAAGAAACACTTGCCAATATGGCAGTTAGCAAAGTCATCACGCTAACAAGTACATACGACCATAGAATCATTCAAGGTGCACAATCTGGTGATTTCTTGCGTCGCATGCATGAGTATTTACTTGGTGCAGAAGGTTTTTATGATGAAATCTTTGCCGCACTTCGAATTCCTTATGAACCAATTCGATGGTCGTCAGATTTTGCATTTACTAGAGATGAAGAGATCAATAAAACCGCACGTGTTCAGCAGTTAATTCAGGCATATCGAACATTTGGACACTTGATTGCAGATGTTGACCCATTGGTTTACATGCAACGATCACATCCAGATCTTGATGTAGTCAATCACGGATTAACGCTGTGGGATCTTGACCGTGAATTTGCAACAGGTGGGTTTGGTGGCAAGAAGTTCATGCCACTTCGCAAAATCCTTGGAATTCTTCGTGATGCGTATTGTCGATCAGTTGGTGTCGAATACATGTACATCCAACAACCGCAAGAGCGTCAATGGATTCAAGAACGTGTTGAAGTGGGATATGCCAAACTTCCACGCGAAGAACAGTTACGCGTTCTACGCAAATTAAATAGTGCTGAGGCTTTTGAGTCGTTCCTCCATACAAAATTTGTTGGGCAAAAGCGCTTCTCTCTTGAAGGTGGAGAATCAGTTATCCCACTTCTTGACGCAGTAATTTCAGCAGCTGCCGAAAAAAGTTTAGATGAAGTTTGTATTGGTATGCCTCACCGTGGACGTCTCAACGTATTAGCAAACGTTGCTGGTAAATCAGCAGGTCAGATTTTCCAAGAGTTCCAAGGTCACTATGCAGAAAATGAAGTTCATGGATCTGGTGACGTTAAGTATCACTTAGGTACTTCAGGTGTATTTACTGCTGAATCAGGTGCTCAGACAAAAGTTTATTTGGCTGCAAATCCTTCCCACTTAGAGGCAGTAAACCCAGTGCTTGAAGGAATTGTTCGAGCAAAGCAAGATCGCTTAAACGTTAAGAATGCATTTTCTATTCTGCCTGTACTTTTACATGGAGACGCATCTTTTGCAGGACAGGGTGTAAATGCTGAAGTACTTCAGATGTCAGGTTTGGGTGGCTACCGCACAGGTGGAACAGTTCATATCGTTGTAAACAATCAAGTTGGTTTTACAACTGGACCACAATCTTCACGAACTTCTCAGTACTCAACAGATTTTGCAAAGATAATTCAAGCTCCAGTATTTCACGTGAATGGTGATGACCCAGAAGCATGTGTTCAGGTAGCAAGACTGGCTTTTGAATATCGCCAAGAATTTAACAAAGATGTTGTCATCGACATGATTTGTTACCGTCGACGAGGTCACAATGAAGGTGACGAACCAAGCTTTACTCAGCCATTGATGTACAAATTGGTAGATGCAAAGAGATCAACTCGCACGCTTTACACAGAGGCCTTAGTTGGTCGTGGGGACATCACACCTGAAGAGGCCGAAGAGATCGCACGAGATTATCAAGTACAGCTCGAATCAGTCTTTGCATCATTGACTAACACTGATTTTGATTCAGATGCCAACTTCAAAGCACCTGTTCCGCCAGATCCAACAGCAATCGAGACAGCAATTTCTGAGAGTATTGCACGTGAGATTGCAGCAACTCAATCAGCAGTCCCTGAAGGATTCCACGTTCATCCGAAGCTGACTCCGCAGTTAGCAAAACGTGTTGAGTCACTCAATGATGCAACTATCGATTGGTCAACAGGAGAGATGCTGGCATTCGGATCTCTACTTAAAGAAGGTCATCCAATTCGACTAGCTGGTCAAGATTCTCGTCGTGGAACGTTCTCAAATCGCCACGCAGTCATCATCGACAAAGAAAATGGCAATGAATGGACACCGCTTCGTTCATTGATCAGTAATGAAAATCAATTCTTTGTTATTGATTCACTACTTAGCGAATATGCAGCCATGGGATTTGAATATGGTTACAGTCTTGAACGCCCAGAAGCATTAGTTCTCTGGGAAGGCCAGTTTGGGGATTTTGCAAACGGTGCACAAACAGTTATCGATGAGTTTATTTCCTCTGCATTACAAAAATGGGGCGAGAGATCATCTGTTGTTTTGCTTTTGCCTCACGGTTATGAAGGACAAGGACCTGATCACTCATCTGCTCGTATTGAAAGATATTTGCAGTTGTGCGCAGAACAAAACATGACCGTTGCCCAGCCTGCTAGCCCAGCAAATTATTTCCACTTACTTCGTTGGCACGCTAAGAACCCAACTCGCCGTCCGTTAATTGTCTTTACACCTAAGTCGATGCTTCGCTTAAAGGCTGCAGCATCTTCTCTTGCTGATTTTACTAGTGGTTATTTCCAACCTGTAATTGGCGATCCAACTGTAAATAACGCATCACGCCTTATTTTCTGTTCTGGAAAGATTTATCACGACCTAGTGGCAGAGCGCGCAAAACTGGGAGAAAGCTCAACAGCAATTGTTCGTGTAGAACTTCTTTATCCACTTCCAATTGATGAAATGGTTGCTGAAGCAAACAAGCATCCAAACGCCAATTTGTTGTGGGTACAAGATGAACCTGCAAATCAAGGTCCATGGTCACATATTGCTCTTCGAACATCTGATGCACATGGTGGTCGTGGATTTGGTTCTAGAACTCTTCGCCGCATTTCTCGCAGAGCTACTGCTTCTCCAGCAACAGGAAGCTTGCATCTGCATGAAGATGAACAAAAAGCATTACTGCTAGAGGCATTTACGCGCTAATTTATTTCTTAATAGCAAAAATAACTTGCCCAACTAACTCGTCTTTACTAATCCAACCCCACTGGCGAGAATCCGTGCTTTTCTCGTTATCGCCCTCTACCCAATAAGAATGCTCCTTAATATCCTTTAGTCTTTTTATAAGAAAGATTCCTGGGCGTTCTCGTTTTTCAATTACGTAAATTTTTCCAATAAGCCTGTTGTTAAAATATTTCTCAGGTGAATTTGTGAACCATCTGACAAATAACCAGGCGCCATCCTTATAGGTAGGCGCCATCGATGCCCCTGCCACCTTGACTGTGCCAAATCTGCTCATGGGCGGTAGTCTCTCACCTGAAGTTCAATTAAAGGAGACCGAAATGTTTGCACCAAAAACAACCGTGTACGCACACTGCGATCTTCCATGTGGTGTTTATGACCCAGCGCAGGCAAAAATTGAGGCGCTGTCAGTGAAAGCTTGCATGGAAAAGTACGCAGCAAATAGCGACGCTGATTTTCGATCACGTTCTGTGGCGATCAAAGAAGAACGTTCACATCAAGTAAAAGAGCATCTATGGGTTTTGTGGACTGATTACTTTAAGGCTCCACACTTTGAAGCCTACCCACAGCTCCACACACTCTTTAATGATGCAACCAAGTTAGCTGGCGCCGCAGGAACAAAGGGCACACAAGATGTTGCAGTAGCAGACAAGTTGATTGCAAAGATTGACGAAATCGCAGAGATTTTCTGGGCTACAAAGAAAGCTTAATTTTAATTATTTGGTGATTCACTCATCAAATTAAGCGCAGCGGTGCGGGCGAGGAAAGATACTCGCTCCACCGCTGATCTTTTTAGTAAGGCAGCTGCTATTTGGCGATCATGTTCATAGACTTCACATTCAAAAGTTAACTCTTTTCCCTCAACGTTTATAACGCGTGAAGTTGCTCGCAGTTCAGCACCAATACTTGCCGGGGATAGCGATAAAAACTCAGTACTAACTGGAATCGTAGTCTGCCCTGGTTCAAGATATAAATCCAAAGAAAGTATTGCGGCATGTTCCATTAAGTTGATCAATTGTGAAGGAGAGGCAATTGGTAAGTCACCAATACCAATGGCTAAAGAAGTATCTCCTGGCCTAACAATCATTTCTGTAAGACCAACAGCCCCTAAAACCTCATCCGAAAATTGCATTGCTATTTACCTTGTCCGTCTTGTGAATCTGAATCCAAAGGATTGTTAACAACCACAATTTCTTCACTATGTTCAATTCGAATCTCACGATGTTCTATTTGGCCAAATTCATCAATCTCAATCGATATCTCGGTCATACTGTATTGAGTTACTACTTCTGTAAAAGTGCCAGCAGCATTGCCATGAATTTGGCGGAAAATTGCATCATGCAGATCTTCAGGTGCTTGCTCATTACAGGTTCTGCGCAGCGTTTCTTGCATTAGTCTCCGCATATTTTGCTCATGATTTAGTTCAGATTCACAAGACTGGCACTGCGATAAGTGAATTTCGATTTTATCCAACTGAGGAACTTCGATATATCCCTCAATAATCAAAACAAAAGAGTTTATGACTTCATTACATGCAAGCTCATAGTGTGCGCTCATGGCTTTGCCCCCGACTTCTTGTCAGTGGTGTAACCAAGATCCTTTGCATACTCTGTTAACCGTTCCCGCAGCTGTTTTCTTCCCCGATGAAGGCGTGACATAACCGTGCCTGTTGGTACTCCAACGATTTCGGCTACTTCTTTATAGGAAAAACCCTCAACATCGGCTAAGTAGACAGCAATTCGAAACTCTTCAGGAATATCTTGTAATGCACGCTTAATGTCACTATCAGGTAAGTTTTCTAGAGCTTCTACCTCTGCTGATTTTCCGAGATCACTTGTATGAGAAGCTGCATCGGCTAATTGCCAATCTTCAATTTCTCCAGCAGAAAGTTGAGGACGACGCTGATCTTTTCTATATGTATTTATGAAAGTAGTAGTTAAAACTCGATAAAGCCACGCCTTTAAATTGGTTCCTTCTTCAAATTGATGGAAAGATGCAAATGCCTTTAAATATGTATCTTGAACTAAATCTTTTGCGTCATCTGGATTCTTTGTATATCTCAAGGCGGCTGCATACAACTGATTGGTAAAGACAAGAGCATCGCGCTCGAAACGGACAGCACGATCCGCCGAGCTTTCTTTAACCAGTTCCATTGACATCACGCAAAACACTATCGCTAAAAGAGCGTTTCTGGCTCCCCAAGAGGTGTTTCTACCGTTAACTCTTTTCCGTTATGAGCAACAGAGTTAACGGCATGTGAAACAGGGCGGGCCTTCACCAAGAGATCAGGGCGCTCAATAACCATCATTGATTTCAGACGATCCACATTATTTTCTTTCGGATCCAACCATTGCCCCCATCGATCTTTGGGCATAAACACAGGCATTCGACTATGAATCGCTTCGAGTTCGCCCTGAGCTTCCTGAGTAATGATGGAAGCTGTTTCAATTATTTCTCCGCTGGGTCCAACCCAACTACTCCAAATTCCAGCGATTGGAAGTTGCTTGTCATCTTTAGAACAGATGTAAAAAGGTTGTTTGGGCGGATATTTACCTAAGGCTGTTGCCCATTCATAGTAACCAGATGCAGGGATAAGGCATCGAGTAGTCCGGAAAGCATCTTTAAATGTTGGTTTTTCAAAAATAGATTCACTGCGCGCATTAATTGCACGCGATTGTGAGTTTTTTGCATCAACTAATGTTTTTAACCAAGGTGCAATTAAACCCCACGAAACTGTTGCAAGATCGGGTGATGTTCCTCTAATGATATAAATGGGATTTGTAGGAGCAATATTCCAATTCAATGGCAAGCTTTTCTGCGGAGCTGATCCAGAAACTTCAAATTGCTCCATGAGTTCGCGCATATCGGCCGTTTGCGCGTATCTGCCACACATAATTCAAGGGTAGCGCAGGCATGAGGCGTTTTCATTATCCAATCCTTGGCATCATAGACAGGGGTTAGAATGTACCGATGACACACAACACTAACTGGCCTTCCATTTATCGTGGGGCTTCACCAGTGCAGTTAAGCGTTGTGATTCCTGGTTCTAAATCTGTTACTAATCGCGCTTTGATTTTAGCTGCACAAGCGAAATCACCTTCACTTTTACGTCGACCTCTTATTTCCCGTGACAGCCAATTAATGGTTGAAGGAATAAAGTCCCTTGGAATTGGTATTGAAGAATCTGTTGTTGAAGTAAATGGGCAGCAAGAACTTCAATGGAAAGTGACGCCAGGACCACTAGTTGGTGGCTCCAGAATCGATGTCGGAAACGCAGGAACTGTGATGCGCTTTCTTCCTCCACTTGCCGCACTTGCAAAAGGTAAAGTTTCATTTGATGGTGACCCCCGATCCTATGAACGTCCATTAGGGCCGGTGATTAAAGCTTTAGAAGAACTGGGTATTTCTGTAGATCACGAAGATAGATACAACCTTCCATTAGTTCTACAAGGCAATGGGCAGATTAAAGGTGGAAAACTAACTATTGATGCAAGTGCATCCAGTCAGTTCTTGTCTGCGCTCCTACTGGTCGCTCCATCATTTACTGATGGAATAGTTGTTCAACATCAAGGTTCGATGCTGCCTTCCATGCCACACATAGAGATGACAGTTGAGATGGTACGACAGTTTGGTGGCACAGTTGAAGTCGATTCAAAACAACAAACGTGGATCGTGAAGCCAAGTCAGTTACATGGTTGCGATCTAGTTATCGAGCCAGATCTTTCAAATGCGGCGCCATTTCTTTCAATCGCAATGGTATGTGGAGGAAGCGTCACCATTGCTGATTGGCCACACACTACAACTCAACCTGGTGATCAACTTCGAACGATTCTTACATCAATGGGTGCAACTGTTGCTAATAATAAAAATGGATTAACCGTCACTGGAAATGGTCAGATTCACGGAATTGATATTGATCTCCATGATGTAGGAGAACTAACACCTTCAATTGCTGCCCTTGCTGCCCTTGCCGACTCACCTTCTTATTTGAGAGGCATTGGCCATCTTCGATTGCACGAGACGGATCGTTTAGCTGCATTAACAAGAGAAATAAATGCACTCGGGGGAGATGTAGTAGAAGAGGAAACTGCTTTACGTATAAATCCAGCGCCACTTCATGGTGGAGTTTTTCATACATATGATGATCATCGATTAGCAACTGCAGGCGCAGTGCTTGGATTAGTTGTTAAAGATATTGAAGTAGAAAACATTGAAACAACTCGCAAAACTTTGCCTGATTTTCCAGGTCTTTGGAGATCACTTTTAGTATGACGCCACGCGAATATGATGAATCAGATGCCCGAGTGCGTCCATCTAGAAGCACCCGTCCACGAAGTAAAGACAGACCTTCACATTCAGATGCAATTTTCGCGTTAGTGACAACTGTCGACCGCGGCCGCCAAACTTGTATAACTGAGGACGGCGTCATTGTTACAGCCATGCGCGCTCGAGAGTTAGGACCCAAATCTGTCGTAGTCGGAGATCAAGTTTCATTAGTTGGTGATGTTTCCGGTAATGAAGGTTCGTTGGCTCGGATAGTAAGCGTAAAGGAGAGACGAAATTCTCTTAGTCGAACTGTCGATGATTCTGCTCAGGTAGAGCGAACGATTGTTTCAAACATAGATCAATTGATAATAGTTGTAGCAGCAGCCAACCCAGAACCCCGTCGTGGATTAATTGACCGCTTTCTTGTTTCAGCATTTACTGAAGGAATTGTTCCAAAAGTTGTAGTCACAAAGACAGATTTGAATAAAGTCCCAGAGTTTTTGAAAGAGTACTCAGAGCTTGATGTTGAGATAGTTCCAACTGCTATTAAATCAAGTTCGCGCGAAAAAGATCTAGCTCGCTTGCATAAGGTTTTAGATGGAAAAATCTCTGTACTTGTTGGGCACTCAGGTGTTGGAAAATCAACGTTAATCAACGCTCTTGTTCCTGAAGCTGATCGAGTTACAGGAGATGTTAATGAGGCAACCGGACGTGGTCGCCACACGTCATCAAGTGCGATTGCACTTCCACTCATGAGTGCCACACCTTCTGATAATCATGGCTGGATCATTGATACACCGGGTATTCGTGCATTTGGCCTGTCACATATCGATAATCAAAAAATCGTTGATGCATTTAGTGATTTAGCAGAAGTTGCTGCCAACTGTCTTTCTAATTGCTCTCATTCAGAAGAAACTTGCAAATTAGATGCATGGGCTAGCCCAGAAGGTATTCCGAATCCACACAGGGCTGCACGATTGGCCAGCCTTCGCTCGTTATTAGCTGTTAAAGATGCCGCGCCTGCTTCTATAGAGGAATAGACTTTAATCATTATGAGTAACTCGCACGTGTCGTCAGACCTAAAGGATGATCTTGCTTTTGCGCATGCGCTTGCAGATTTAGCCGATGCGATTTCACTAGATAGATATCAGGCGCAGGATTTAATTGTCACAACAAAACCAGATTCAACCCCTGTTACTGATGCAGATCGCGCTGTAGAAACAGCTATTCGTGAAGCGATTTCAACGCATCGAAGCGAAGATGGCTTAGTTGGAGAAGAGTTTGGAAGCGATAAAGGTGCAAGTACTCGTTATTGGGTGATTGATCCAATTGATGGAACAAAGAATTTTATGCGCGGAGTTCCAATTTGGGCTACTTTGATTGCACTCGTTGAGATTGATTCTTCAGGAAGTGAAGAAGTAATTGTTGGAGTTGTTAGTGCGCCAGCGCTATCTCGCAGATGGTCAGCAGCACGCGAGCTTGGCGCATATGTTCGTTTCTATTCAGACCATGAGATGAATGAGGATTTAGATTCAAGCGAACTCAACGAAAAAAGAATAAACGTTTCAAAAGTTTCATCAATTTCTGATGCATCAATTTCATACTCGGATTTTGTTGGATGGGGAGCGCGATTAGAACCTTTCCAAAAAATGTTGAACTCTGCTTGGCGCACACGTGCGATCGGTGATTTTTGGTCACATATGTTGGTTGCAGAAGGATCGATCGATGTTGCCGTTGAACCATCTTTGGCACTTTGGGATATGGCAGCGTTAGAAATAATTGTTAGAGAAGCCGGTGGAGTTTTTACTGATCTTTCTGGTCACAGTGGGCCCTTTGGCAGTAACGCTGTCTCTTCAAATGGATTACTGCATAATGAAGTAATCAATGGACTTAATTCATGAGCGCACCTCTTGAACCTACAACTCTTTCGATTGAGGGAATGACCTGTTCATCTTGTGTGAACACGGTTGAAAAAGCTCTCAACTCAATAGATGGCGTGCGTGCAACAGTAAATTTCGCAACAGAGACAGCACATATTTTGGCACCTGCAGAAATGCAAGCAAAAGATTTTATTAAAATTGTAGAAAAGGCCGGATACTCAGCAAAACTTCTAACTGATGCACAGTCCATAACACTTCATAGTAAAAAATCATCACGTGCGCTATTTTTTGCCTCGATTTTTGCAATTCCCGCAGTCGTACTTTCGATGGTGATGAGTTGGCATCATCAAGTTGATATGTGGATTCACGAAGCTCTAGATTATTTTGGACTTGCACATCCTCTTTATTCTCCAACCGCTTGGGCGGTTATCGCACTTAGTGCGCCAGTAGTCATCTTGGTTGCATTTCCAATTCACAAAGCCGCACTGCGTAATCTTTTCCATCCAACTATGGATAACTTAATATCGATGGGATCACTTGCCGCATTCGGATGGTCGATTTATGCAAATTCGACAGGCGTTGGCGACGTCTATACCGAAGTTGCCGCAGGTGTAATTTTCTTTGTGATTCTTGGTCGCTATCTAGAAACTCGCGCTAAAGCTAAAGCTAGTAATGCTCTCTCTTCATTACTGGCCCTAGGTAGTAAAGAAGTAACAATAATTCGAGGGGGCTTTCCACTCATCGTTTCGATCGATCAATTACAGGTTGGTGATGAGTTTGAAGTTCGCCCTGGTGATCGCATTGCAACTGATGGTGTCGTTATTAGCGGAGAAAGCTCTGTTGATAATTCGATGATTACTGGGGAGTCAAAGCCAATTGAAATTAGTCCAGGCTCACTTGTTATAGGTGCATCACTAAATCACAACGGTCGACTAATTGTTCGAGCAACGAGAATAGGTAGTGATACTGAACTAGCTCGCATTACATCGATGGTCATTTCGGCTCAAGGCACGAAAGCGCCAATTCAAAGACTTGCAGATCGAATTAGTGCTGTTTTTGTGCCAATAGTTACATTATTGGCAGTTGGAACATTTGCAGGATGGTATTTGACTGGTTCATCGTTAACGGAGTCAATTTCAATTGCAATTACTGTCCTGGTTATTGCATGTCCATGTGCTCTTGGTTTGGCTACTCCAGTTGCACTCCTTGTTGCATCAGGGCGCGGCGCACTGCGTGGAATCGTCATTCGCCAACCTCAGACATTAGAAATTGCGCGAAAAGTAGATACTGTTTTATTCGATAAAACAGGAACCCTAACTGAGGGTGTAATGAATGTTCAGCTAGCCACAATTACGCTGGATGCAGGAAAACCTTTAGGGACATCATTTGCTTCTATTCTTACAGAAGCAAATATTCTCTCATCTGCCTTAGCAATTGAGTCACTAGATTCTCACCCAGTAGCTCTATCAGTTTCAAAGTACGCCGCATCCAATGGAGCAATAAAACTTGAAGTAAGCGACTTCTCAGTGACGCCAGGTGCCGGGGCTGCAGGTCGAGTTCGAATTGGAGAACACTCTCCAGTGGTATTAATTGGTTCACCAGCTTCTGTGGCCCACAGTGCAACAGCTTTTCATCCGGAAATTAAATCTGCAATTGAACAAGGCGAGACAGAGGGATTTACTGTTGCTGTATTAGCATGGGATGGAGTTGCACTTGCAGTCTTTGCAGTCGGAGATCAACTCAAAAGCAATGCTGCTCAAACTGTTTCATCTCTTCGCGCGCGCGACATAACACCTTGGCTTATAACTGGAGATAGCTCTCAAGTTGCGGCAAATGTGGCATCAGCTGTTGGTATTGATTCTGCTCATGTAATCTCCCATGCCTCTCCTGAAACCAAGTTAGAGATTGTGCAAAGGCTAAAGTCCGAAGGACATATAGTTTTAATGATTGGTGATGGAATCAATGATGCTGCCGCTCTAACAGCTGCTGATTTATCAATGGCAATGGGTACAGGAACTGATACAGCAATTAATAGTGCCGACATTACGCTGATGCAGACAGGACTAAACAATGTCGTCGAGGCTTTGAAACTTTCAACAAAGACAATCAAAATTATTCGTCTCAATATGGGCTGGGCTTTGATTTATAACGTAATTGGGCTACCCATAGCAGCTGCAGGATTACTCACACCTTTGTATGCAGCAGCAGCCATGGCTGCAAGTAGTGTTCTAGTTGTAACAAATTCGCTTCGCATTAAATAAATCTTTAAGAGATCTGCACATAAAAAAGGACCCTTGCGGGTCTTTTTTTAGTTCTTGTACTAGTAGCGGGGGCAGGATTTGAACCTACGACCTCTGGGTTATGAGCCCAGCGAGCTACCGAGCTGCTCCACCCCGCGTCGGTAGAGCAATCCTATTGGAACACACAGTTAAAGGCCAAATCCATGCACAAAGATGAAATTGTGATTACTGAACGTGTTCCTTATTTGGATTGTGCGTTGATCGCTGCATCGATTGCAGATTTCAATCGCTTTTGTGCTCTGTCATAAGCAGCAAAGTCTCCATTAGCTAGAGCAGTCAAACCATCTTGGTATGCAGCCTTTGCACTTGCTAAAGCGTTAGCAACAGATGAGTTACTTGAACTTCCGGTACTACCACCGGATGTTGTACCACCTGCCGAAGTGCCAGAGTTTCCAGAGAACACTTGATCAAGTGCACCCTTTAACGTGTCATCAAAACCAATTTGATCACCGAATGAAACTAATACTTTCTGCAAAAGTGGATACGCTGATGTATTTGCTGTTGCTTGTACGTAAACAGGTTGAACGTAGAGCAAGCCGCCACCAACAGGCAGTGTTAACAAGTTACCTAGAACAACATCAGATCCACCTCGGCGAAGAAGTGACAATGAGTTTGCAACTTCTGGCTTAGCTTCAAAGTTAGACGCTACTTGTGATGGTCCGGCAATGTTTGTATTTCTCGGTAGTTGCAATACTGACATCTTTCCATAATCAGGACCTGCATCAGAGTTCACAACTGCAAATGCAGACAAGTTCTCTCTTCCTCCGCGAGGTACAAATGGAGTTGTTAACGAGAAGACCGGTGCTTTTGTTCCTGGCATTTGAAGTGTTAAGTAATACGGTGGTTGCGCCCCAGCGTTAGCTCCAAATGTTGATGGATCTCGAGGAATACGCCAGAAATCTTGTCCACCATAGAATGCTTCTGCACTTCTAACATGGTACGAACTTAGAATTTCTCGTTGAACTCTAAATAGATCTTCTGGATAGCGAACATGCTCCATTAACTGTTTAGAAATTGCACTCTTTGGCAGGACTGTATTTGGAAACGCTTTTGTCCATGTTTTGAGCACTGGATCTTGGTCATCCCATGTGTACAGTGAAACTGTTCCGTCGTATGCATCCACAGTTGCCTTTACAGAGTTTCGAATGTAGTTGATGCTTTGATTTCGAAGTAATGCAGAGGCACCGGAGTTAGTAGTTACAGTGTCGTTGATGGCATCTGAAAGCACTGTTCGGCGAGAGTATGGATAGCCCGCACTTGTTGTATATCCATCAATGATCCATAAAACTCTTCCATCAACTAGTGCAGGATACGGATCTCCATCTAGAGTTAGCCATGGAGCAACTTTTGCAACGCGATCTCGAGGGTTTCTTTCAAAAAGAATCTTTGAGTCTTTGTTGATCAAGTTAGATAGCAAAATTCTTTGCTCTTGATATTTAAGTGCAAATACTGCTTTGTTTACTAGCGAACCAACTGGAACTCCACCTTTGCCTGTATAGGTGTAGTTTCTCTGACCATTTGGTGATGAGTCATCTGGATAATCAAACTCCACTGGTGTATCTGTTTTAACGCCACCAATAATTGAATAATCAGGAACATTTTCACCGAAATAAATACGTGGTTGAAATTCACCCAATGAGCCCTTTGGAGGAAGGTCACCAACCGTAAAGGCTGGTTTTCCATCTGCATCGCGCTCATTACCAAAAGCTGCAACAAAACCAAAGCCGTGCGTATATACAAGGTGATCATTGATCCAGTTACGTGAAGGATTACCAGCAATGTTTAGTTCACGAGCTGCAACCACAACATCGCGCTTTACTCCGTTTACTGTGTAACGATCAATATCTAATGTCTGAGGAAAACTGTAATAAGGACGAATCTGTTGAAGTTGACGGAAAGTCGAGGAAAGAACATTTGGATCCATCAAACGAATATTTGCAATTGTCGCTGCATCATTTGCTAGTTGACCAGAGTTAGTTGAAGCAGTGGCCTGGTAATCAGTCACGGTTACATCTGAAATACCGTATGCGGCGCGAGTTGCATCAATGTTTCTTTGAATAAATGGTGCTTCCTTAGAAGACTCACTTGGCTTGACTTGGAACTGTTGAATCGCTCCTGGATAGAGACCGGCGAATAAAACTGAAGAGACAACAAGTAGAGCTGTACCAGCTGCAGGTAGCAACCAAGATTTACGAATGATTGTTGCAAAGAATAGAACTGCACAAACTAATGCGATACCAGTCAAAATCGCTTTCGCGGGCAATACGGCATTTACATCTGTGTACGTTAATCCTGTGATTAATCTGCCTTCCTTAAGAGCAAGCGCGTATCTATCAAACCAATAAGCAACTGCCTTAAGTAATACGACTACCCCAAGTAAGACTGAAAGCTGTACACGTGCGGCAACAGTGGTGCGATCTTGCTGTACCTGAAGTCGAATACCACCGTACAGATAATGAACAATCGCAGCAGCAATAATCGCAAGAACTGTTGTTGTAATCGCCCAAGAAATTAATGACTGCCAAAATGGTAAACGGAATGCAAAGAAAGAGATGTCCATATTGAACTGAGGATCGGTTACACCAAAACTAGTTGAATTTTTGAACTGTAGCCACGTACTCCACAATTGTGATGACGCAGAACCAGCAAAGTAAAACAGTGCAAAGCTCAATCCAATAAACAAGCCCTTACGGATTGGCTCTACTTGCGAACGGTATCTTTCAAGATTATCTGATTCGACCATCATCGTTACATAAAGTGGTCGACGCTTGTAGGCAATAAACACATTTGCCATCACAATTAGCGAAGTTAACAAACCACCAAGGATGAAAAGAAAAGCCTTTGTACCCAGAATCGTTGACCATGTGCTTGTGAAATCTACTGACTTAAACCACAACCAATCGGCATAAAATCCACTCAACGCAGTAAATAGAATTCCAAGGACTACAAGGATCCCAAAGGTCAATGCAAGTGGACTCTTGCGACCTTTAAATTGGAAGTTGGGACGTTGAAACTGTGGTGTATTAGTCATGGGAGAAAACTATCGCACCCCTGCACACCTTCAAGTCCAAATTTCTCTT
>JBEDES010000010.1:0-39903 GCA_041175545.1 Actinomycetota bacterium | reverse complement strand
GATGAGTCTGTTCAAGAACTCGTGAAAAAACATTACGACTTTATCCTTCAGTTTTGGACTCCGAATAAGGAAGCCTACAAATCCCTAGCGATGACATATATCTTGCCATCTCCTTACAGGGACAGTTATGAAGAAGTTGCCCAAGGTCTAGGTAAATATCACTACGACGCTGTGTGTATTTGGGCTGATAAGAACCTTTAAGTCTCTCCGGCTTATAGGGCGACTCTTCTACTTAATTAAGTTTGGCTCGGCCCAATCCACTCAAGCTTTGAGGTTGCCGATATTCAGGCGTGGAAATCATTAGGGGCAGTACTCATTGGTGGCTGTTGTGGTGTGAGTCCAAGCAATATTGCGCAGCTGCGCACTCTTGTCAGCGGCTAAAAATACACCGCTCAAGTCAGCCTTTGAAAAAAATTAAGGGGCAGATTAACGACTATTTAAGTTTTTGATCAGGGGCCTGGCGCATCCGGTTTAAAGGGCAACTCTTCTTTTAGTTGAAGTAAGTGATTATCGCGCCGGCAATAGTGAGGTTGATAGCATCATTTGTAGTTTCAATAATCCAAACCTTTAAAGACTCACCACCAAATACACGATGGCTTAAGGAGGCAAACATTCCTATGCCGACGCCAAGTGCAAGACCAACTAGTGCGCCATTGGCAACAGAAAAATCTGGATTGTTGGCTTGTAGTGAATTAATAACCAAACCTAATGTGAGAGTCTGAACAAGAATGCCAACAATTGTTCCTCCGAAAAGTAGAGCTGGCTTGTTCTGCTCACCTGTTAGCTGTCCAGAGGCGTTGCCTTTCGCTTTCATCCAGACGGGATAAAAGGTCTTTGGGCCAAACCAAATGGCTCCGCTTATGAATGAAACGAAGAAAGCAATAAATACACCGAGTAAGTTGAGTTCTGTAAAAGTCATGCGGAGATTTTACACCTGTACGTAATGATTTTTGTCGGTTAATCCGACATTTAATCTAATAGTGAGAGTTCAGGCCACACATTTATTGCATAGGTGGGGGCCGAACCTTGATCCAATCCTCTAGATAATTTAAAATTAATGTATGGCTGAGAAAAAAGTGATGGGACCTGCTTCGTACTTTCCTTCAATTGAAAAGAAGTATGGCAAGCCGATAGAACAGTGCATGAAGGAACTAAAGAAGGTTTCAAAGCTTGCTCACATGGAACAGGTGGCCCACCTCAAAGATAAGTTTGAAATGGGACATGGCCATGCAAATGCAATTGTTGCTGTCTTTCGTAAGAAGGACGGCTCATAAAGCGGCTTTTTTACCTTGTATTATTGAGTCATGACTCGCGCACAAGTGACTTCACATTTAAAGAAGTTCGGCCCTGAACAGAAACAGACTTTGAGTCAGCTTCGTGAGCATGTAGCTGCCAAACTTCCTACAGCCGAAGAAGTTATTAA
The DNA here is from genome assembly GCA_041175545.1 of Actinomycetota bacterium. Taxonomy (GTDB): domain Bacteria; phylum Actinomycetota; class Actinomycetes; order Nanopelagicales; family Nanopelagicaceae; genus Planktophila. Next base: position 38,480 of record JBEDES010000010.1, on the reverse strand, counting down.
ATATGGAATACCGACTTTTTTGATTGAAGGGGTTCCAGTCATTGGTTTTGATGGCTTTAAAAATCACAACAGTATTTTCCCCTACAGCGGTTCTTTTAATTCAAGGCTCAAAAAAGAGCTCGAAAAGTATGAGCAAACTAAAAGTTCGATTCATTTTGGGTTAGGAAAGGTAATCCCTAAACCGCTAGTAAATAAGATTCTTGATGAAAAGATTCGACAAATCAATGACACATATCCAAAGAAATCAGGCGAATTCCTTGAGTTCTATCCAAATGGTGTTTTAAAGGCCAAAGGAAAATATAAGGCCGGCAAACTTCATGGCAACTGGCAATGGTTTCGTAAAACCGGAGTCATCATGCGATCTGGAAGTTTCAAAAATGGACAACAGACTGGTACCTGGATTACCTATGATGCAAAAGGAAAGCTCTATAAGAAAACAAAGTTTTCCGCCTGATTGACACCTAGAAGTCTGAACGCAGTGACTTTGTTAGAAGTGCAATGATTGACGTCACTGAAAGTATTGCGGCCAAAACTATGTAAGTAGCACCAACTCCATAACTCTCAACTGAAAGCCCTGTTAAGACCATTCCTAATGGCGGGGCAGCATAAAAAACTGCAGTCTGTACTCCAAAAACTCTTCCTTGTTGATCAGCCGGAATTCTCTGCTGAATGAGTGAGCTCATGAGTGGATTAAATGGTCCCCAGAAAAAACCTAGAAAAAATCCAGCCACGGCCAGGATCGGCAATGGTGGTAAAAACGCCATCGGAATAATGCTTACAGCGACTCCCATAAAAGTTGTGCGCACAAGGTTCTTACGTTTTAGACGAGCGCTTATCCATCCGTAACCAAATGATCCAACTGCATATCCTGCAGCTAGGGCTGAGATAACAATTCCAAGACTGGCAGGCTGACCTAAATCTTCAAAGTAGGTCGATAAGACAACTGTTTCGGTCGGCAGATAAACGGCTGCGATGATGAGAATAGAAAGAGTTAAAGTACGAAGCAGTCTGTCATGCCAAAGAGCTTGGAAGCCCACGCGAATACTTCGATTTGTTTCTTCTCCCATTTCTTCAGCCAAATCACGTGCGTCTTTGCCGAGATTGCCAACCCTTAAGAAAACGATAGCCAGTGCGGCAAAAACGAATAGGCCGCCCGCGACCCAGAATGAATTGACGGAACCGACGGTTGAAATTAAGCCAGCACCAACAGCAGGACCAAAAATCCACGCAACTCCCATAAATCCTTCGTGAACTCCATTGAGTCGATCTAGCTTTATATCTGATGCCTTTGCAACATCAGCCAAAAGGGTTTTACGTGCCGTGTAACCTGCGGGATCAAAGATTGCACCTATTACAGCGATAACTAAAATTGTAGAGCCAGAAAGATCTGAAGTTAAAGCAACGATTGGAAATGCAATCACCGCAACAGCTGAGAGTAAGTCAGCCCCGATGCTCACTGTACGACGACCAATGTGGTCTACGAGCCATCCTCCGATAGGGGAGATCAACAAACCAGGCAGTGCAGAAATTGCTGCGACTAATCCAGCAAAGGCTGGTGATCCTGTCTCTTCAAGAATTAACCAGGGAATTGTGATCATGACAATCGAATTGCCTAGACCGGAGGAAAAATTAGAAAGCTGATGAAGAATGACAGGAGATTTCTTTTTCATTAAGTCCTAATCTACATATCCGTTATGTTGCATATATGCTACATAGCATATATGCTATTTCCATGAGTCGCAACCCCGAAGAGCCTGTCTATAACCGCATTGAAGAGGCCCGATCTGCCCAAGGGCTTACACGCCAAGATTTAGCCGACAAGGTGGGAGTTCACTACCAAACAATCGGCTATTTAGAGCGTGAGGAGTACAGCCCTTCTTTGGTATTGGCTCTGCGTATAGCAAAAGCCCTTAATCAAGAAGTATCAGAGCTATTTTCACAAACCCCATTTAAGAAAGGAAAGTAAGGATGTCAAAGAAGAACAAGATTTATTGGTTTGAGGGCGTTACCGAAAAGGGAGTTAAGGCCCTGTTAAATGATGAAAACTCTAAATTCAGATGGCTACGACCTCAACGAAACCGAAGAGTTTTAGTTCTACTTATGGCACTTGGTCTAATTCTTACTTCGATGGGTAGCTATTGGCCAACCTTAAAAACTAATCTAAACCTAAGTTCTGAAGTTGGAATAATCGTTTATTCCGTTACGGCTATCTTCGTAATCTTTGCAACCCTTGGCTGCTATTCATTTTTGCGTATAGCTGTTAGATCAATTGCCGATGCCCCTGATGAGTTGCTAGATGAGCGGCAGATTGCGGTACGCAATACTTCCTTCCGATATGCATACTTCATTTTGGGATATGTACTTATGGGCTTGATGGTGTTGATGTTTTTCGGGCCGGAACTACTAATGTTTCAACCAGAGGGAAATGATGGAAGCTTTGTCTTTATTGCTGCTCTCTTTGCTATTGCAGCATTGCCATCAATGGTTATGGCGTGGAGAGAACGGGATATCTGATAAAACGATTATTTCGCCAGCCATTTCTTTCTCTCAGTTGCAGAGAACTTCTCGATTGAATAGCGAAGCATGGTTCTTGGCATTTCAGAAACGTTCTCTTCTAAAAACTTTCGAAGTTCAATAGGATTTCGCTTACCCATTTCACGGAGCATCCAACCTGTTGCCTTATGAATTAAATCTTGATCATCATGGAGTAATTGCTTAGCAACACCAAGAGTCGGTTGAGGGATTCCTTCACGGATAAAGGCAAATGTAAAAACTATCGCTGCTCGCCTTTGCCACAAAGAACTACTCTTTGCAAGGCTTAAAAGTAATTGGTTACTAGATCGTGAACCAATCAAATATTGCCCGATAGTTGGCGCTGTTACATCGATTAAGTCCCAGTTGTTTACTCGCTCAGCCTTTAACTGCTTCATATAGAAATCAAACAAGTTTTTGTGCTCTGCTGCATTATTTGCTGATTTGAACTGCATAGTCAGAATTACTAACCCACAAAAACGCACCTCGTGAAACTTGGAGGCAACTAATTTCTCAATTTGCTGCAGATTGAGATCTTTGTGCTCGCCAGCAATCTTTCTTAATTGAGGGACCGGCACTCCTAGGAAGACATCGCCATGGCCATATTCACCTTTTGAAGTCTTAAAAAATCTTTGAGAGTGTCTGGCTTGCGTCGGGCTTGCCAAGCTTTGGATTGCTTTTGTAACTCTTGCCGCAGACATAAGAAAACTTTACATTACAGACTTCAACTGGCTCTAGATATCTGGGGGCGCAAATGCACCCCCAGACTCGCTAGGTTTAGCGTTTAAAGGCAGCTAAGTGATTCTGCGAACCCGCCTTTAAGTAATTAACAACAAATTGAATATCTTCTTGTGTGATCAGGGCTTCCATCGCTGTTAAGTCAGCAATATCTTTTTCTTCAATAATGATTCCAACTTGGATAGCATCAAGAGCAGATAGCTGACCCTTAGTAATTAGTGTCTTGTATAGGGCACTCAACTCCTTGTTAAAGAAAACACCAGGTTTGCGATTTAATGTTGGGTTCCATAGCCCATAATTTTCTAAAACAATAGACATTTGATCTAGATGGAATTGTTCTGCATTAGCAATGTTTCTAAACTTTGGATATGCAGCAGTTTTAGCAAATACTGTGTAAACATCACGAGCCAGCTTTTCCTCTTCCACCATGTATTTTAGTTTGGACTGAAGTTCTGGAGATGTATAAGGCACAGCCGAATGTGCTGGGAGTCCTGATCCGAGAATTGCTATTGCAACAATTGCTAGAAAAGACGTCGATTTAAGCTTCATGATTCTTCCTTAATAATTGTGAGTCAGTATCGATTGATACATTTGCCATGATGACATTTACTGTCTGTGATCAGTTAGCGGATACTTGGTGCCACCTCTCATGAGTTTGCCAAAGGTGCCACCACTCACAGAAAGTAGAATTGATTATTGGGCAAATACTTTGCTTGGGATATCTAACTTAATCTCTAAATTATTGGAATTCGATACTGTCGTTTTCCAGATTCTAAAACATAAGTGTCATAAAGCTTTCGTGCAGTTTCATTTGTTTCATCCGTATTCCAATAAACACGAGAACAACCCCCCGCTTTTGCCTCTTTAATTACGGCATCAATTAACGCTCGACCGGTTCCTTGTCCACGAAGATTCTCATCCACAAACAAATCTTCCAATAGACATTGACCATTTTCTGACCAAGTAGAGTTTTGAAAGTTAAATGTTGTCATACCGACGATGTCTTTATCTGTTTCAGCAACAAGGCAGTAGAGGTTAAATTCAGGATCTAGTAAACGATTCCAAGTCATCTCTGTTTTATCAGCCGAAAATTCTGTCTTATAGAAAGTGAGATAGCCCTTCCAAAGTTGCAGCCATCGTTGCTTATCTCTTAGTTCTACAGGTCGAATAGAGAGCGTCATAGATAAAGGTTACCAAATACAACTCTTTGGACTTACTTCGTGGATACCCAAGACTCTCACTTGTCATCAAGAACGATTAAACAGATTGATGAGCAGTAGAATCTGCCCATGACTACTAAAGCTGAATTTTGGTTTGATCCGATGTGCCCATGGGCCTTCATTACATCCAGGTGGATCCTAGAAGTTGAAAAAGTACGAGATATCGAAGTGTCTTGGAACATTTTTAGTCTGCCGCATCTCAACAAGGATCGCGAAATGCCAGAGAAGTACAAAGCGATTTTTGCTAATTCCTGGGCGTGCGCACGAGTAATTAAGTCAGTTGAAAAAGACTTTAGAAAAGTAAAAACTCTGCCTCTTTATTCAGCAATTAGTACTCGCATACATGTTTTGAAAGAGACAGTTTCAAAAGATCTACTTAGTAATTCTTTGAACGAGGTTGGATTAGATCTTAAGTACTTAGCCGAGATGGAAAATTCCGAGTGGGATTCACAGATCATAGAAAGCCATGAGCGAGGAATCAAACTTGTTGGAGATGATGTAGGAACACCAATAATTGCAGTTAATGGAGTCGGTTTCTTTGGACCAGTCATTTCTCCTGCACCAAAAGGCGAAGAAGCAGGAAAGCTTTGGGATGGAATCACCATTGCTGCTGCCTACCCTGGATTCTTTGAACTAAAGCGTTCTAGGACAGTGGGCCCCATCTTTAACTAAATTATTGGCAGGTAATCCACCTTCACCAAGCACATTTATCTTTGCACGAGTAACCTTGTGCAGGTTAAAAAACATTAGGAGTAATTGATTGTCTAAAGCAGATATCAAAACAGGCTTGTTGGCTTATGGCGCAATTGGCGATGAACATAGTAAAGCCTTGCTTTCGACTTCCGGCATGGTGCTTTCGGCAGTTTGCGATACAAACCCCGATCGTTTAGAGGCGGCGCTTCAACTTGCTCCAAACGCAAAAACATTTAATGATGCACAAGCCATGCTTGATTCGGGAGAAATAGATCTAGTCGTCGTATCCACTCCTCCCAATACACATTTTCATTGGGCAAAAGAAGCTTTAACACGTGGAATACATGTGGTGTTAGAAAAACCAATGGCACTGACAACTAACGAATGTGATGAATTAATGGCTCTTGCAAAAGCATCTAATCTTTTGCTGGTGGTCTATCAAAATCGTCGCTTTGATGCAGACTTTGTAACGATCAAATCATTAATTGAATCTGGCGAAATTGGTGATGTGTTTTCATATGAAGCATTCGTCGGTGGATATTCCAAGCCTTGTTCATATTGGCACTCAGATGTAGCAGTCTCAGGCGGTGCAATATTTGATTGGGGTAGCCACTTTATTGATCAAATCTTGGCCATAATTTCCTCACCACTTCAATATGTAAATGGACTTAACCAAAAGCGAGTGTGGGATCACGTAACAAATGCTGACCATGCACAAGTAACACTTACCTTTACTGATGGAGTGCAGGCATTCTTTACCAACTCAGACCTTGCCGCAGCTCGCAAACCTAAATTCTTTATTCTTGGTACAAAGGGATCGATTGTTGGAGATTGGGATACAAGTGCAGGTGATTCAGTAGCCGATCTTCCAGCCAAAATATCTATCCATCAAGTGGATGGAAAAGTTGAATCTATTCCACTTAAAAGTGTAAAGCCATATACATTCCATGAATCATTAGTTGCTCGAATTAATGAAGGCAAGCAAATGTCTGTCACAGCTGAACAATCGCGCGATGTTGTTGCGATTATGCAGGCCGCAGAGGAATCTGCCTTAGTAAATGGCTTGCCTGTAGTACCGAAACTTCTGAGATCATGAGTATTCGTTGGGGCTTTCTCGGGGCGGGGTCTATTGCAACAAAAGCCTTAAGGCCAGCTGTATTTGGTGCAAAGAACGCAACCTTGTATGCAGTTGCAAGTAGAGATGTTGCTCGTTCGCAATCTTTAGAGCCTACAAAAGTACACACAAATTATGAGAATCTTCTCAGTGATCCAGATGTAGATGCTGTCTATATCTCGCTGGCAAATAATCAACACTGTAACTGGAGCATCAAGGCTCTAAATGCCGGAAAACATGTGCTCTGTGAAAAACCCATAGCCATGAATGCAAATGAAGCACGATCAATGGCAGATGCGGCACAAGCAAATGATCGTTTACTGGTTGAGGCAGTTTGGACACGTTGGCATCCACGTTTTATTCGCATGGTTGAGTTGGTGCGAAACGGCGCAATCGGTGAGATTCAATCAATTGACTCATCTTTTACATTTCCAGGTTCACTCGAAGGAAATTATCGTTTAATTCCAGAGATGGGTGGTGGAAGTTTGTTTGATGTTGGGCCATATCCATTGCATGCATTTTCTGCACTTACTAACGGTGACCTCACGATGGTTATCAACTCTGTTGAGAGAAATACTTCAGTTACGGGTGTTGACATGACGACCCAAATTGATGCAACAATTAACAATTCAATTGCAGTTCATGCCCTCACATCCTTTGAACGCGAAGAGGAACAGAAACTATTGGTAACTGGTTCATTAGCAACAATTGAAAATGTCGGCAATGATGCATTTACTTCACTTAGAAATCCAAGCATTCTTAAAGTTGGAGATTCAATAGAAAAATTTGCCCCAGTAGATCCGTATCAGCTGATGGTTGAAAACTTTGGATCACGAATACTGGGTGAGCCAAGTTGGATTCTGCCCATGAAAGAAACAATTCGCGTCATGGAGATTATGGATGAAATCGCCGCTACTAAAGGCGGACTGGTCACCCAATAGAACAGGCCCATCAACGCTTGACCTGAGCCTGATTCTGGCTTTCTTCATGCTTCGTTAACCTTCTGTTCACTTTTCCTCTGCTTCACATTGCTGGCGAACGGGCATGATCATCCCGTGAGCATCGCTGAAAATCCGGCCCCCACACAGGTGCCTAAACCACGTGAGATTACAACCGAACCTCGATTTTCAGATCGAGTTTTTAGGGGAGTAGTTAGTACGGGTGGATTCATCTCACTTGTTGTTCTTGGTTTAATTTCTCTTTTTCTTTTGTACAACGGTTTTGGCGTATTTAGATCCGAAGGATTAAGTTTTGTAACTTCCTTTGATTGGGTTCCAGAAAGTATTGAAAATGCAACGCAAGCATCCTATGGAATTGGTGCGATGCTTTACGGAACACTCGTAATTAGTTTTATTGGTCTATTTTTTGGGTTTCCATTAGCTTTTGGAACGGCATTGTTTCTTTCTTACTACGCCCCCGAGTGGATTAAAAAGCCGATGGTTTTGGTCGTGGACATTATGGCTGCTATTCCATCGATCGTTTTTGGTGTTTGGGGATATTTTATTTTGATGCCTCATGCCGAAGAATGGGCAAGGCTGATTAATAAGTACCTTGGATTTATTCCTATTTTTTCTATGCCTGGTGACTTTTTCACTAGATCACCATTTATTGCAGGCCTGGTTCTTGCAATCATGATTATTCCGATCATTACATCAATTTCTCGTGAAGTTTTTGCTCAGACCCCACTGGATAGAATTCAAGCTGCATATGCATTGGGTGCAACCAGATGGTCAATGATTCGCGCCGTAGTTATTCCTTATGGAAAAGGTGGAGTAATTGGTGGTGCGATGTTGGGCCTTGGTCGCGCATTGGGTGAAACGGTTGCTGTTTATACCGTTCTTAACTTGGTTTATGACATTCGCCCAGAGATTCTTCTTAGCGCCGGCGGTTCTGTTGCATCGCTAATCGTAAATAAATTTGGTGAAGCAAATGCTCCAGAGTTAAAGGCCCTAATGGCTGCTGGTTTTGTCCTATTCGTTGTAACGCTATTTGTTAATCTCATTGCAAATGTGATTATCAATAGAACGGTACGTAAGGGATGAGTACTTTGATCGGCGATATGCCGCAACAACCAATGGCGGATGGATCAACTATTCCAAAGCCAATTAAGCCTTGGAAGCCAACCCCCAAGCAATTGTTGCCAGATCTACTCGGAGCAATTACTGCAGTAGTGGCTAGCTTGATTGTGGTTGCAATTACCCCACTAGCTGGAGGTTTAGGTTTAATAGCTACTTTCTTTTCTGTTTCAATTGTTGTTGCATCAACAATTAGTTGGATTCGCCAAGACCGCAAAGCTGCAGCCAACTCTGTCTCGACAATCGTCATTTATTTTCTTGCAGCTTTTGTTCTACTTCCTGTTGTATCCATAATTTTCGAAATCATTCGAAAGGGCGCTCCAGGGCTTTCTCTTGGAATCTTTTTTAGTGACATGTCTGTCACATCATCTGATGCACCGCTTAATGAGGGCGGACTTTTGCACGCTCTCGTTGGTTCACTCTATGTAGTTGCACTTGCAACAGTCGTCAGCATTCCAATTGGACTCTTAACTGCTTTGTATCTCACAGAAGTTAACGGTAAAGCTGCAGGAGTCGTTCGCTTCTTTGTCCAAGCAATGAGCGGTGTGCCATCAATTGTCGCAGGGCTTTTCATATACGCCGTGTGGATGATTTCTTTTGGTGGGACTTACACAACAGCTGCTGGTTCAATGGCACTAGCGATTTTGATGATTCCAACAGTGGCCCGTACCGCCGAAGAGGTTTTAAAACTGATTCCAACAGATTTACGTGAAGCCGGATTAGCTCTTGGTGCAACACAGTGGAAAACAGTTGCACTTGTGGTAATCCCTGCAGCAAGAAGCGGCCTCATCACCGCAGTCATTTTGGGAGTTGCTCGAGTTGCTGGAGAGACTGCGCCCTTGCTCCTGACTATTGGTGGCAATGATGCGATGAACTGGAATCCATTTAGCGGTAACAACTCGGCACTTCCTTTCTATATTTGGAAGAATTTCGGCCTAGGAACAGAAACAGCAATTGCCCGTGCTTGGACTGGAATTTTTGTACTCATGGTCGTTGTAATGATCTTCTTTACATTGACACGCATACTTGGAAATAAAAAAAGGTAATTAGGGTTAATCGGCTAATAATGAAAAACAAAGGGGAAAAGTAATGTCTCAGATCAAAGTGAACTCGTTAGCATCGGTTGCTTCAGCGAGATCTTCTGAAACATCGTCACAAGGTGTTGGCTTAGAGGCACGCAGTATTCATGCGTGGTTCGGGCAGAAGCACGTTCTCTCTGACATCTCACTAGATTTTTATTCAGGCACAGTAACGGCGTTGATTGGGCCTTCTGGTTGCGGTAAATCTACGTTCATTCGAATTCTTAACCGAATGCATGAATTTATCCCTACAGCTGCGATGGCCGGGGAAGTACTCTTAGATGGGAAAGACATCTATCGTTCGGGGGTCGATGTCACAAAGATTCGCCTAGGAATTGGAATGGTTTTCCAGAAGCCAAATCCATTCCCATCTATGACCATCAAAGAGAATGTTTTATCAGGTCTGAAGTTAGCTCAGATCAAAATCAACAACTCAGATGAGTTATTGGAAGATTGCCTTGTGCGTGCCGGATTGTGGAGTGAAGTGAAGGACCGCCTAGATCAATATGGCGGCACGCTATCTGGGGGCCAGCAACAGCGTCTGTGTATTGCTCGCTCACTTGCTGTTAAGCCGCAGGTATTGCTGATGGATGAACCATGTTCTGCTCTAGATCCAGGATCTACTCTTCGAATTGAAGAGACAATTCGCGAACTCTCAGAGACTATGACGATCGTGATCGTGACTCACAATATGCAACAAGCGGCCCGTGTATCTGATTACACAGGATTTTTCCTCTCAGATGGCGGTCCAGGTCAGCTGATTGAATCGGCTCCAACCTCACAGATCTTTAGCAACCCAAAAGACAAGCGAACTGAAGATTACGTAACAGGGCGTTTTGGTTAAATCTGTTCACCTAAAGTTTGCTTTGTTGTTGGACATCGTTAGTTTTTAGTTTGGCCCTTGTTAGGGCTAGAACCATAGATTTCCCTCAAGCGCCTAAGTAAGACGCTATCTAAATGGGGGAAAAATGAAATCACGTTTGAGTATTGCAGTTTCATTGCTCACTGTTTCTGCACTCATTGCAGGAACATCACCAGCCTCTGCTGCTGGAACAATTAATGGAAGTGGTGCAACATTTGCAGCTCCACTCATCGATGCGTGCAAAGGTGACTTCACCGCAGCAACACAGAATGTTGTTAACTACCCAGGTGGAGGCTCAAGCAAAGGTCGTACTGACTTTGCAGCCGGTAACCTCGTAGATTTTGCTGGATCAGATGCTCCATATTCTTCTGGAGAGCCAGCAAACATTATCTATGCTCCTATTTTTGCCGCTCCAATTTCACTTATGTATAACGTAAAGGGAATTAAAGAAGGCCTATATCTTTCACCAAAGACTATTGCAGGAATCTTCAGTGGTGAGATCACTGTTTGGAATGACCCAGCAATCGATAAAGACAACACACGCACAGTAAAGACTCCTGTTTATGCAACTAAGAAAGTCACAACAAAAGTTAAGGGAAAGACAGTTACAAACACGGTTCCAGTCCTAGATGCAAAAGGAAATCCAAAAGTTCTGAAGTACACAACCAAGGTAATCGACTATGCACTACCTCAGACAGCAATCACGGTCTGGTATCGCACAGATGGTTCTGGAACAACCGAAAACTTTGGAAAGTTCCTACATGGAACAGCCCCAACAATCTGGACAAAGCCAGGTGCTCCAACATTTACTGCATCGACACCTAAGTCAATTGCTGGTCAATTTAACTTCCAGGGTCAATCAGGGTCAGCAGCAGTAGCAGCTGGTGTTGCAGGAAGAGATGGTTCAATTGGTTACGGCGAACTTAACTTCGCTCTAGCAAACAAGCTTCCTTCAGCATTTGTTCAAAACACTGCCGGTGAGTTTGTTGATCCAACAGCTGCAGGAACATCAGCATTCCTCGGTGGCGGAAAAATCAATGCCAACGGCACACTCTCAGTAGATTTCACAAAGAAGATTCCAGGTGCATACTCACTTGGAACAGCTTCTTATGGCCTGGCCTATCCAGCAGCTTCAAAGAAGAATGCTGAAAAGCAAGCAGATGTTGCGGCATGGTTTACATATCTTCTTGAGCAGTGCCCAGTTAAATTCCCTCAGACTGGTTTCTCAAAGATCACAGGTCCTTTGTACACAAAGGCAAAGGCTCAGATTGCTCTAATTAAGTAATCAAAGACCAATAGAAATAACCAAAAGGGCCGGACTCAATAGTCCGGCCCTTTTGGCTTTTAATCTAATCTAACTTCTTTAATGCACTTAATTGTCTGGTGAAAACTTCTAACTTACTTGTCTAAGTTGCGTTGTGCGATAGCAGCATCCCATTGCTCGCGAAGTGGGTGCTCAGATGGACCAGATTCGGTAATGATGCGCATTAATCTAGCCATGAACTCATCTCGCTTTGAATCCAAGATCTGCTTTTCAGCCTCATTTGGAATAAAACCATCGAGTTGATCAGCTGTTAATTCGCCTTTTCGAACCAACATCATCTCTAAAGCTCTAAGGCGAGTAGTTGTAACGTGAAGATCCATGCCAAGTTCTAGAACAAGATCAAATAACTTTGAAACTTGCTGGTTGCCAAAGAAATCAAACTCTGCACTCATTAGGCCACCTTCGTTGCTTGCAATACACACCATGGGAAATGCCAATCTGATCGTGCTGGCCAACCTTGGGGGCGAAGTCCCTCTGCGCGCTCATCAAATGCAACCCACTTGGCATCTTTAAGGCCCAGCTTTTCACACACCTCAATTAAATCGGTTGCAAACAGGGCTCGAAAATATGGTTCGTTGTTTCGTTCTGCATGTTCATAAACTGTTGCATCGCGAACTGGATCACCTGTTGGCTGAAACTCCAAGAAACGAATAACTCCACCAGGCTTTAGCAATCTTGTTGCCTCTTTAACTGTTTCGACAATTGCCTCTGATGGCATCTCGTGCAAAATCATTGTGCCTGTAACTAAATCTACAGATGCATCAGGTAATCCAACTTTTCGACCATCTTGTTGTTTAAACTGAATATTGATGCCCTCGGCTGCAGCCTCTGCATGTGCCAATTTAAGTCCAGGGGCAGCCAGATCAACTCCAATTACTTCTGCATCGGGATAGCGAGAAACTAATGGTCGCGTGCTCTTGCCAAAGCCGCATGCGATATCTACTACTCGTGGTTTTGCAGGCAAGTCAGGAAGTGCGGTCTGTGCAAACAACTTATGGAATTTGTACCCATCGTTATCTCGCAACATAACTATGCGCGCACCAAACTGGTACACATAGCCAGAGAGATCATTTGAGTAAAAACTTCCTGGCTGCATGTGAATATCAGTCTCTGTGTAGTACTCAGGAAGTTCCAGCGTTGGATCAAGTTCTAGCTGCGCAGCGGCTTTTTGTGGGGCAGAGTTCAGCTGCTCCAGCAGTTCATCACTGCATCTAAAGACAACGTCACTTCCCAATCTCCACATCATTTTTTGGCCGATGCGCTCTAGGTGACTAAACCAGGGATAAAGACTCATAGTCTTTAGCGTGATCTCACCTTCTTGAGGGGTTTTGATCTTTTTGCCAGAGTTGTTGAACTCTTCTACAAATGCTGGATAGACAGTATCGGCCCATCTTTTGCGCAGAGAGAGAATAAAATCTGCACTGGAACGTTCATCTAGAGTCAACATTTCTTCTATGTCACGCATTTGAACCTCCTATATCGCCTTCTACTTTTCCTCTAACAGTTCTTATCTAGAAGTTGGTCGTGATTGATATTGACCCATTGGTGCGCCAATCACGTTGCCATCAGCGAAAATCTTCTTACCGCGTAGCCAAGTATCAGTGACTTTTGCATTGATGGTGAAACCTTCAAACGGGGTGTATTCCTGCTCAGACAGTGATTCATCTGCCTTAACAACGTATGAAGCATTTGGATCAACTAATGCAATATCTGCATCGTAACCAACTGCAATTGCACCTTTATTGTTTAAGCCAAAGCGCTGAGCAGAGTTCCAGGCAGTTAACTGCGCAATCTTTTGGTAACTCAGTTTTCTTACCTTAGTTTCGCTTACAAGACCTGCTAACAAGTACTCAGCGCCACCGAAGCCGGATTTGGCAACGAAAACATCTTCCTTTGGAGTACCAAACTTTGTCTCTTCTCGGCAGCAAGCATGGTCACTTGCAACCCAGTCGATGTTGCCAGCAAGTAGGTGCTCCCACAATGCTTCAACATCTTCTCGTGGACGAAGCGGAGGATTTACTTTTCCACCTATTCCCTTTGAGTTCTTTATGTCAGCAAGTAAGTGGCCGATCGTAACTTCGCGGCGGAAGTTAACATGAGGGAAGGCCAAGGTCATCTTCATTGCAGCATCAATAGCCTTAAATGATGTTAAGTGGAGCAAGTTGATATTTGGCAACTCAGTCTCGTGCGCCAAGTATGAGGCAATGGTGATTGCAAGTCCCTCAGAGTGTGGGGGGCGAGAAAGATGGTAAGCCTCAAGATCTTTAGGTCGACCTGACTCTTCAACCATCTTTGTGTATGCAGTCATGATTTCTGCTGTTTCACAGTGCAGTGAAAGTGAGATGCTATCTGCAACCTTTGGCATCTCTTTTCGTGCCTTTTGAATCGCACGCATTACAAATTCAAAGTGCGCAACATCGTATCGCTCGCCCTCAGGGATCATTAAAAATTCATTCTGTGAAGTTGAACGACCATGCAGGCCATAGCTGCCGTAGAACATGAAAATCTTGAAAGAGTTAACTCCGAATTTACTAATTAACTCTGGAATCTCACCAATGTGTTCTGACGTAAGTGGTGCAAGATGGAATGCGTAATCTACATATGCCTTACCTGATGCTTTTTCCAAAACCTCTGGATAGAAATCTTTATATGCTCCACCCTTATTTAAATAATATTGACCGGTTCGCATATATGAAATGGCTGTTGTGACTCCGCCTTGAGCACACGCTTTACTCTCAGATGCAGTGTCAACATCTAATGGGTTGTAGATACCCCAGTGTTGGTGAGCATCTACTACTCCAGGAAATGCAAGCTTTCCACCTGCATCGACAGTTTCACTTGCCTGTGATGAATCAATATTGGCTTCTAACTTCGCGATCTTTCCATCTTTGATTGCGATATCAACGGCCAAGGGCTTCTCTTGATCGTGCGTGACAACTAAAGAGTTCTTAATAATAAGATCGTATGAAGCCATTGCCGAATCTCCCTTGATTTTTCGTGAAGTGGATAGGTGCGAAAGTTTAAGACATGGCTACATGGGTTACAAGAGGCAACTGGCTCAGAATCAATCACAGACCTGTTCAGATTTATAACTTTTTGGTGACTTTTTAAACCCGATCGAGTAGCAAAGCCAAATCATCCAAAGAGGTTTTGTTTGTAGCAAAATCAAAAATTGTGTGTGCAACCTCACGTGCTTTTTCTTGATTAAGGCTGGCTCTTACATTCGATTCAAACTTCAAAGCCAGCTCATCATCTGTCAGAGGATTTTGAGGACCTCCACGATTTACTAGAACTTTTTCCGTCATGCTTGATCCATCTTTTAGGTGCGCAGTCAATACAGCTGGAAATTGAAATGGAAATATTGCATCGCATTCATCACTTGCATTTACATTCACTTTTGCTGCAAGTGCAAGAATCTGAGGATCATGTGCGGATTCATCTTCAAAGTCTTCA
This sequence comes from Actinomycetota bacterium, assembly GCA_041175545.1. GTDB lineage: Bacteria > Actinomycetota > Actinomycetes > Nanopelagicales > Nanopelagicaceae > Planktophila. The sequence continues at coordinate 23,390 of JBEDES010000010.1, read as the reverse complement.
TGAAATAATCCCAAACCATTATCACGATAAAAAGCTGCAGCAACAGTAAAAGGTCCACTAAATGCAGCGTGATATCCAGACTCAGGTTTAATTTTTGACCCTCTTGGTTCGGCAATTGTTCGCAGAACAGGAGAAGGAACACCAAGATCAATACTTTCGATTTGATCTGGAGTAACACCTTTCGCCTTTAGTGCCCTGGCGGCGTCAATTCCTGTGTGTGTGAAGTGATTACATGGATATGGCTTAAAGAAAAGATCTGGAAGAACCCAAGATGTTCCTAATTCATTTGTAATCTCATCAAGGTAAACCTGGTCACCGCAATAAGCTTGCATGAATCCAAAGCGACCTTCAATTACAGTCGGAGGCCCAGTTAGTCCACCCTTTGCAAGTTCGGCAGCGACAACGCCACCATGCGCAGCCCAACCACAGTGCATTCTCTTAACTGTTCCGCCTGTGCGATTGGCTTCAAGTAAGCCAGCACCCATGCTTGCTGAAATTCCAATAGCAGAAGTAATTTCATCGGCGCTTAATTTCATCAACATTGCTGCAGCAACTGCCGAACCTAATGTTCCGCAAATTGAAGTTGCATGAAACCCACGTTCAAAAAATACAGAGTTGCCAAGTTTTCTATCAAAACCTGCCATGCCTAATCTGCACGTAACTTCAATACCAAAAGTAATTGCATCAAGAACCTCTGTTGGTTTTGAACCAAGTTTTGACCCAACAGCAAGGGCAGCGGGCACAACCGAGGCGCTGGGATGTAAAACTGAAGGTAAGTGTGTGTCATCAAAATCCATTGCATGAGCAAGAGTGCCATTTAACAAAGCCGCTGCAGAGGCAGGTAATTTAGATGCACCAATTGCAAAGGAATCTGCTGGACCAGCCCAGGACTTAACAATGTTATTGACTACCTGTGTCGCGGGTTGATTAGTTGCTGCAATCGAGTTTCCAATAACATCCAGAATACGACGAGAAGCTTCACGACGAAGCTCTTGAGAAAGCCCGTCTTGGGTTATTTGAAAGGCAACTCTTCCAAGCTGTTGAGCAATTGTTTCCATTAAATAACTGCCAATGGGCGAACTGGAGATCCTGTTCCGCCAACAATTTTTAGAGGCGCAAGAATAAACATGAATTCGCTGATGTTCTTCTCATTGGCAACTTCCAAGTTCATGTGCTCAATAATGTTAATTCCGGCATCAACAAGAAGTATGCGGTGAACAGGAAGTACAGCATGACCCTTCCCAGGTGCAATATGTTCGTATGCAGTTGTGTCACAGCCAGTCACAACAATTTTCTTATTAGCTAACCATTGCCCAGCACTTGCATCTACTCCTGGAACTCCAGAATCGTGGCCAATATAAGTTTTTGCATCTCCGCTGAAGTGTTTTCCCCAACCAGTGCGAATCAAAACTGCATCTCCTGGATTTGGTGTCTTTCCAATGCGTGCACACTCTGCTTCAAGATCATCAGCTGTAATTGCATAGCCACCCGGAAGAATGTCGACTCCCTTGAGGGCCGCGATGTTAAGCATCAAACCACGAGTTACGACTGGATGCATTTGATCGATTCCGTGTGAAATGAATTTTCCACCTTGAAAACAATCCGAGATTGGAACATTTCCATGCATAAGACCATCTTGAGAAACGTGGGCTAATGCATCAACGTGAGTACCTACGTGACCACCAGTAACAATCATTTCGTTTGCTGCAGATCCACCGTCTGCTCTAACAGAATCTCCATGTCTACGAATATAAACAAGTCGAAACTCTGGGTGATTAGGAGAGACGGGCATTCCTGCGTAAAGGGGTTGTGATAGATCAATAACCTCTACAGCCTCAGATATCGCCTGAATAAGTGGACTTGTCATGTGTGCTCCTATTTGTTGAGAGATTTATAGAGGTTTAATTGAAATTTAGCGTAATGAATATTTGCAGGGTCAATCATTTCACCATTTGGCAATGCCATCACACTATTTCCAGTGGCCTGCATCTGGTCATAGAGGTCAAGGAATTCTTTGGCCTTATCTGCCTCATCTTTCGTTGGCGTATAAATTGTATTTACAATTTCAATGTGGCTTGGGTGAATAACTGAACGTCCAAAAAATCCCGTGGCTTTAGCATGGAAAGTTGATTCCTCTAGGCCTTTTAAATCTTTGGTATTGGCATAGACAGATTGTGATGGTTGCTTTAATCCAGCAGCTCTTGATGCAACTAAAATTGAAAGTCGAGAAAAGGCTAGCGCTTCATCGTTTGTTGCCCGCAGATCCGACAGCAAGTCGGCTTCACCCAGTGAAATTGCAGCAACCTTTGGATCACAGGATGATAATTCAAATGCTTTGACAACTCCCAAAGCTGATTCAATCAAAAGGTGAATTTGTGCATTGGACTTGTTTGAATCCAGAATCTTTGATGCTTTCTTTACCGTTTCTATAGAAGAAGCCTTTGGAATTCTTATTCCGAACAAATTAGGACTACTAATACTTTCTAGGTCGGCCACACCCCATGGCCCATTTAAATCATTAATGCGAACCAAAAAAGGTTTCGGAGCTGGTCTTGATAAGAAATCGACTACAAATTTGCGGGCTTCATCTTTTTTGTCATGATGGACAGCATCTTCAAGATCTATAACTACGCAATCTGCTTGAGAGTTAAATGCCTTTTCTACTAACTCGGGCTTACTTGCAGGGGCGTAGAGGTAACTTCTGAAGAACTGCGTTTCGGCCATGCTAAATAATACCCTTGGCTTTTAAGTTTGCGATCTGGTCATCACTTAGACCGCTCTTTTTGAGAATCTCTACCGTGTGTTTTCCAAGTTTTGGTCCTGAAGTTTTAATCTCTCCAGGGGTATCAGACAATCGGAAAAGAACATTTTGAATCTTTATTGGACCCAGCTCTTCATCCTCAATTGTCTTTATAGTTTCAAGGGCTGCAAACTGTTCATCTTTAAAGATGTCGGTGATGTCATAAATCGGAGCAACAGCTGCCTCTGCTAATTCAAACTCTCTGATCACTTCATCACGAGTGCGTTGCTTAATCCATCCACCAACGGCATCATCTAATTCATCTGCATGTTTTGCACGTTCTGCTCCACTTGCAAACCAAGGTTCATTTACTAACTCAGGACGTCCAACAAGATGCATTACGCGCTCGGCGATGGCTTGAGCACTTGTTGATATAGCTACCCATTTTCCATCAGAGGTCACATATGTATTACGAGGAGCATTGTTGCTAGACCTATTTCCTCGGCGTTGTTGAATCTCACCTAGTTGATCGTATGCAATTACTTGTGGCCCAAGAACTGTGAGAATTGGTTCGATGATTGCTAAATCGATGACTTGACCCTTGCCCGTGATATCACGCGCGTGAAGTGCAGTCATGATTGCAAAGGCTGCAGTAAGTGCAGAGATTCCATCTGCTAATCCAAACGGTGGCAATGTCGGCGGACCATCCGGTGTACCTGTGATCGAAGCAAATCCACTCATCGCTTCAGCTAATGTTCCAAATCCAGGTCGCTTTGAATATGGTCCGATCTGACCAAAACCTGTTACTCGTGCAAGCACTAACCGAGGATTGATTTTTACTAGTTCGTCGTATCCAAGTCCCCACTTTTCTAAAGTACCTGGTCGAAAGTTTTCAATGACAACATCTGCATCTTTAATGAGCGTTTTAAAAATTTCTTGACCTTCTGGTGAACCAAGATAAAGAGTTAGAGATTTCTTGTTTCGAGCAAGCATCTTCCACCATAGTCCAACACCATTTTTGCTCGAACCGTGAGTACGAACAGGATCACCATTTTTTGGGTGCTCAATTTTAATTACCTCTGCACCGAAATCGGCCAGCATTGTTGCAGCCATTGGTCCTGCAAAAAGTGTGGCAATGTCAATAACTTTGATGTCTTGAAGTGCTTGAACCATGAATTAATTACTCCCTGTTTGATTGAGATTAAGCAACTTCTAATACTCCGGACTCACATAAGTCATTCCAAACCATTTGTTCTGTGATTAAACCATTTTCAATGACAAACACATCGACATATCTAATTCCTTCAAAGGGAACCCCTGCTAAATTCTCACCGTACAAAGTTCCAATAGATGTCACTGTGGTTTGATCTCCGTTTACACCTACAAAGTAGCGATCTCTGTGCTTTTTGATCCATAAGTATCGACCTTTGGCATTTGCGACCATTTCGGATTGCGAACTAAAAAGCTTTCCTCCAGGGAATTCAATTTTGCTATTTGGCGCCATCATGGCTTGCATCTGCTCAATATTTCGATCTTCCCCAAATTGAAGAAACTTATCGACTAATGCTGCTGCATCCATGTCATCCCCTTATTTCGCTCTTGTGCTGCCTAATTACTTTTCTAACGCTCATTTGCTTCATGCTAAACACCTATAAAACTAGCTCTATCAATCACCGCCTAGAGTACTCACTGCCAAATCTAAATCTAAAAACGCCCCTATGGCATGGCCCTCAAATGTGGCTTCGGCAACAGTTCTTGGTGAAAGCGCATCCCCAATCACGTGAATCCGACCAGATTCAGCCATTGGGGCTTGTTGGTAGAGGTCATCATTTGCAAGGCGTGGTCCACAATCGATGATTGTCAATACTTTTGCAACCTCAGATTGCTCGCCATTTAATGTATTTGTAATGACGCAGCTCTTACCTTTTATAGTAATTTCACTAACTAGATACATTGAAACACCCAGAGATTTAAGCCTTGGAATTAATGCCAACTTTGAATATGTAGTGATCTGACTAAACAATGACGCAGTCGGTGAGACGACGTGAATTTTAAAACCATTATTTGCTAATTGCTCTGCAATTGAAGCGGCAATCCAGGTTCCTTGTTCATCAACAATAACAATCTCTTCATATGTTTCAGACTTTTTGTTGGCTAATTCTTTGATTGCTGCATCTGCCGCAATAACTGCAACACCACTACCAAAGTTTCTAGTTTCAAAGTTTGCACCTGTCGCAACAATTACTTCGTCGTAGTCATTGAGAAATTCGGATGAATCAGAGATTTTCGTATTGAGCTTTAGCGTTATTCCTGACTGTGAAACTTTCTCTGAGAGCTCAGATACTAAAAGTCCAAAGCGATCTCTTTTTGCCAAAGTACTAGCCAACAATGCTTGTCCACCTAATTTGGCACCAGCTTCAACCAACGTAACAGAATGGCCGGCTTCATGGCTAGAAAGTGCGGCACTCATTCCAGCTGGGCCGCCACCCACAACTAATACCGATTTTTTGGCCTGCTTGCCTTTTCTAATCTCTATCCATTTCTTTTCGGCTCCCACTTCAGGATTTACAACACATGAAATAGGTAAATTCTTTTCTACGCGACCAATACATTCTTGGTTACAGGCAATACAAGATCTAACTTCACTGTTTCTATCACTTGCAAACTTATTCACAATCTCTGGATCAGCAATTTGTGGTCGTGCAAGACCAACCATGTCAGCCTCTCCAGAATCAATTAATTCACTGGCCTGGGAAATTGTGTCTAATCGACAGACTGCCAAAAGTGGAATGTTGGGAAAGGCATCTTTAAAAAGCTTTGCATGGCTTCGATATGGTGCATGAGGAAAACTCATGTCAGCTATTTGCGTAGCGATAGTAAATGAGCCGTGATAGGCCGAATGACTTACATGTATAAAACTTAGGTCAAATAACCCATTGAGTTTTTCAATTATCTCAAGCATCTGTTGTGGATCTAATCCATCTGGCATAAATTCATCTGCACTAAAGCGCACCCCAACTGCCATGCCAGGAACTCTCGTAAAGATTTCACTGAGAACTTCAACTGCAAAGCGCATTCTGTTTTCTAGAGATCCACCGTATTTATCCTGCCTTGAATTACTTACTGGAGAGAGAAATTGTTGGATTAAGTGTCCGTGACCCAAATGAACTTCTAGTCCGTCAAAGCCTGCAGATTTCATCCGAACGGCAGAATTACCAAATGCCTTAACCATGGTGGCAATATCTGCCTGACTCATAACGTGAGGTGTTTGGCCACCCTTTGTCCAGGAAATTGCTGATGCAGACCAGGCAGCTGTATGTGTGGCATCTCCATTTGCTTGGCGTCCTGCATGCATGATCTGGGCAAAGATTGCCGCACCATTTTCATGAACGGCATCGGTGAGTTTTCGAAAACTTGGAATGCATGAGTCATCTGAAGAACCAAGTGTTGAACTTCTACCGGCACTTGTTGGGTGCACACGAATTGCTTCGGTGATAATTAATCCTGTGCCACCTGCTGCTCGAGCAGAAAGATATGCAGCGTTTCTATCTGTGGGTAAATTATTGATGCCAAAATTTGTTGTGTGTCCCGGAAGAAAGACACGGTTTTTGATTCTTACCCCGCCAATTTCAATGGGGGTTAGTACCTTAGACATCAGTTTTGGCTCCTAATTTTCTTCAAGTTTAACTTCTATCGCGACAGTCAGCAATAGCAAAAGAATCTGCAATTAGATTGTCCATGACATCGCAACCCATTACTGCAGATCGTGTGCTTGAATTAATGCATGGAAATTGAACTTGGGCCTCTAAGTGAGAGTCAGAGATATGCACTTCTGACTCAGACGATAATTCCGCGTCCGATTGCTTGGGTATTGACCGATAACTCTTTGCCAGATGATGCTCGATGGAATTTGGCCCCATTCTCATTTTTTAATGGAATTGCTTCAGATCCACCAATGGTTATGTTTTCTGTAGGAAGCTGGGATGTGTCTGGCAAAGCAAAAGATACTTTGGTAAATATCCGCAAAAACTCATCTTTCACAATTGGTATTGCAAACCAACATCAAGTCAAGCAAGTTCAGCAAAGTGCAATTTCTTTAGATCATGGGGTTAGTGAAACTACACAATTTGGCATCTCAGTAACATCCTGGCAATGGCCCACTCCATTAATTGATGGATGCAGAATTAATTTTGCTTGCACGCTTTCAAAAGAAATAAAAATTGAGGAAAGTAGCCAAATCTTAATTTTTGCAAAGATCTCAAAAATTTGGGTTGCAGATGAAGCTGTAAGTAAAGATGAGAAAGATCGAATAGTGATAGACCCTGAAAAAGTTGACCCACTACTTAGACTTGGTGCGGGTAAATATGGAACTCTTGGCAGCGTTATGCCGATGCCACAAGTGTAAGAACAATATTTTTTGTACTTAGCCCTGAATCATTCGGGCAATTTGCAGGTACAAGGGAATACCTATAACTAAATTAAATGGGAATGTAACTCCAATACTAGAGACCAAGGCCAATGATGCTTTCGCCTCGGGTAATGCCACAGCAACTGCTGCGGGAGCTGCGATATAGGAAGCGCTTGCACACAGAACTCCCAACATCACGGTTCCACCTAAAGATAGGCCCACTAAGTTGGCAACAAACATGCCCAACACCGCCATAAGGATCGGGAATACGATTGCAAAAACACTCATTTGAAATCCAACGTGCTTGATCTCATTCCAATTAGTACCCGCCAAATAACCAAGGTGTAATAAGAAAAGAGCAAGAAATCCACTCTGAAGATCAATAAAAAATGGAGTTACTGTCTCATATCCAGAATTAGTTGTAACCGCACCGATCATCAGCCCACCAACAAGAAGAACCACAGTTTTACCTGCAAGCACCTCTCGCATCGTTACATTCCATGCAACCTTAGTATCGCGATGTCGTGTTCCTAAATAGATTCCCATAATGATTCCTGGAATCTCCATAATGGTAAGAAGCGCGGTGGCGTAGCCCTCAACTTTTATTCCAGATCCTTCTAAGAAAAATAGTACTGCGGTGAATGTAACCAATGAAGTGGATCCATAATGAGCGGCAATAGCGCCCCTGTCAGATTCATTTAATTTTCTAACAAATGCCAAAATATAAAAGGCCAAGAATGGAATAGTTGAACCAAGGACGAATGTTGCTATTGAAGGAGCAAAAAACTCTTTCACTGTCACATCTTTAAGAGCATTACCACCCTTAAGTCCGATTCCAAACAATAAGAAAACCGAAATGAACTGGTAGACAGACTCTGGCATACGTACGTCACTATTTATCCGAGAAGCAAAGAATCCAAGGGCAAACAATAAAACGGCTACAGAGGTCAGATTATTAACAGCCAACTCAAATGAGCTTTGCATGGTGCCCCCTTCTCGTGCCTTAAAGATACCTGAAATTCAATTCATGTGTCAAAATACGTGTATTATGTGCGCATGGCAAGAGCTTCAGAGCAGTCACGAGAGTGGACGTTTCTGTCCAATCATGGGCATGTCCTAATTCACTTAAGTCGTGATCCTGATGCGCGTATTCGAGATATTGCTAGCTCTGTGGGAATCACTGAACGAAGTGCACAAGCAATTTTGGCCGACCTTGAAGAGTCTGGATATGTAAATATCTCAAAGATAGGACGACGTAATAGCTATTCAATAAACCCACGATTAAAGTTTCGACATCCAGCAGAGATTGGAAAGCCAATTAGTTCGCTGCTAAAGATTTTTACCTAAGAAGATTTTATCTAATATATTTTGGTCAAAAGTACTATTCAACTTCCTGTTATGAAAGCGATGCAATCTTTTCTTTAACTGCAATCACTGATGGATTAGTTAGTGAAGAACCATCTGAAAATAGCAACGTTGGGACAACACGATTGCCACCGTTAACTAACTCTACAAATGGAGCGAATTCAATCTCTTCTTCTACGTTTACTTCGCGAAACTCCACACCAGACTCATTTAACTGACTTTTAAGTCGTTTGCAGTAACCACACCAGTTGGTACTAAACATTACGAAATCTGATCCCTTAATTCCTAATTGCTCTACGGGTGTTTGGGACATGGTGGGTTCCTTTTCTAGCGTAGCGACTTACCTGGAGCCTATTATCTCTTACTTTTCTACTATTTCTCTTCCTTAATTAGGAATGTAGGATTGCCTCATGAACCCACAGGAACTTCTTGAAACTTACTCTCAGAATGCACAAGCCTTTATCAAGGCTGCCAATGCGACTCCACTAGAAAAACTCAATCACTCGCCATCAGATGGGCAATGGTCGCCTGCATTTGTGATTCACCACATGGCAGATTCTGAGATCCAGTTTGGAGCACGTTTTGCAAAAACTTTATCGGAAGATAATCCAAACATTGTGCTCTTTGATGAAGAGAAGTTTCCTGATGGATTGCACTATCACAAAAGAAGCGTTGCACTCTCAATCGCATCTTTTGAAGCTACGCACAATATGAATTTTGAAATATTGAAAAACGCATCTGCAGATGATTGGAATAGAACTTCTGTGCATCCTGAGAAAGGCACCGTCTATCTAACTTCGTGGGTTAAATCCTGCGGGGGACACATAGGTTCACATCTTGAACAGCTTCAGGGGCTTTTGAAGTAATTACACCCATGGATTTGAGGGATGTCTCTCACCCTTAATGATGATTGAACCAGCAACGTGCAAGAAGATAGGCTTACCATCGAATTCGTCGATATATAGGGGATAAAAATGTCAGATTCAGGAAAGTGTCCAGTAGCACACGGTGCGTTAACAGTTAATGAGTACTCAAACGTTAGCTGGTGGCCAAAGACGCTCAATCTAGATATTTTGCATCAACAAGATACAAAGACAAATCCTCTCGGTTCAGACTTTAATTATCGCGAAGCACTAAAGAGTTTAGATATTCCCGCATTGAAAAAAGATATGCATGCATTAATGACCGACAGCCAAAGTTGGTGGCCTGCAGACTGGGGACATTACGGTGGTTTAATGATCCGTCTTTCATGGCACTCAGCCGGAACATATAGAACAGCCGATGGTCGTGGCGGCAGCGGCAGCGGCAACATTAGATTCGCTCCACTTAATTCTTGGCCAGATAACGTCAACTTAGATAAAGCACGACGCTTGCTGTGGCCAATCAAGAAAAAGTATGGCAACTCTGTCAGTTGGGCAGACTTGATTGTTCTTGCCGGAACAATCGCTTACGAATCAATGGGCTTAAAAACTTTTGGTTTTGGATTTGGGCGCGAAGATATTTGGCATCCAGAAAAAGATGTGTACTGGGGTTCAGAAGCAGAGTTCTTGGCACCAAGTGATTCACGTTATGGCGACTTAAGTGATGCCAGCACAATGGAAAACCCACTAGCAGCTGTTCAGATGGGTTTGATCTATGTAAACCCAGAAGGCGTCAATGGAAAATCAGATCCCGCAAAGACTGCCGCACATGTGCGCGAAACTTTTGCTCGCATGGCGATGAATGATGAAGAAACAGTTGCATTAACAGCAGGCGGCCACACCGTCGGTAAATCTCACGGAAATGGAAAGCCAGCTCTACTTGGACCAGCTCCAGAGGGCGCCGACATCAGCGAACAAGGTTTAGGGTGGATGAACCACACCACTCGCAGTATTGGTCGTGACACGGTTTCAAGTGGAATCGAAGGAGCCTGGACTACGCACCCAACTAAATGGGACAACGGTTATTTCCATCTCTTGCTTAACTATGAGTGGCAGTTAACGAAGTCACCAGCTGGTGCAACACAGTGGGAACCAATAAACATTAAAGAAGAAGATAAGCCAGTCGATGTTGAAGATCCATCAATTCGCTTAATGCCAATGATGACTGATGCAGACATGGCAATGAAAGTAGATACTGTCTATCGAGAAATCTCTGAAAAGTTCTACAAAAATCCTGCTTACTTTGATGAAGTGTTTGCAAGAGCTTGGTTTAAGTTAACGCACCGCGACATGGGTCCAAGAGTTCGATACATCGGACCTGATGTTCCTAACGAGGACTTAATTTGGCAAGATCCAGTTAAGCCTGGAAATTCAAAGTTTGATGTTGAATCTGTAAAGGCAAAAATTGCTGCATCTGGATTATCAGTTTCAGAACTAGTTGCAACCGCTTGGGATAGTGCACGAACATTCCGTGGCTCTGACCTTCGAGGTGGGGCAAATGGTGCACGCATTGCACTTGCTCCACAAAAAGATTGGCAAGGAAATGAACCAGCCAGACTTCAAAAAGTACTAGATGTTCTCAAGCCAATTGCATCTGCCGCCGGCGCATCACTTGCAGATGTCATAGTTTTGGCGGGAAATGTTGGAGTCGAACAAGCTGCAAAGGCAGCAGGTGCAACTCTTCGTCTAGATTTCAAACCTGGACGTGGCGATGCAACTGAAGAACAAACTGACTCAGAATCATTTGAACCGCTAGAGCCACTCCATGATGGATACCGTAACTGGCAAAAAGATGATTACATCGTTACACCAGAAGAGATGATGCTAGATCGCACTCAACTAATGGGGCTTACTGCACATGAAATGACTGCTCTTGTGGGTGGTATGCGCGTAATGGGTACTAACTACGCGGGAACAAAACACGGTGTGCTCACTGATCGTGTTGGCGCATTGACGACAGACTTTTTCGTCAACCTAACCGATATGAAATACACATGGGAGCCAGCTGGGGAGAATTTGTACAACATACGAAATCGCCAAACTGGTGACGTCGCCTTCACTGCAACTCGTGTGGACCTAGTATTTGGTTCAAATTCAGTCCTTCGGGCATATACCGAACTGTATGCACAAGATGACAGCAAACAGAGATTTGTTGATGATTTTGCCGCGGCATGGACAAAAATCATGAACGCAGATCGCTTCGACATTTAGTCATTACAATTAGAGGTAACGACTTCGTCAGGAGAAAGTTTTGTTTGAAGCAATTTTTCTAGGCATCATTCAAGGACTGACGGAGTTTTTGCCTATTTCATCAAGTGCGCATATTCGCATAGCTGGTGAGTTCATGGATAAAGCTCAAGATCCTGGCGCTCGCTTTACCGCAATTACTCAAATTGGTACCGAGCTTGCTGTGCTTATTTTTTTCCGCAAAGACATTTCCTCAATTGCTCGTGCTTGGTTTAGATCCCTGAAAAAATCTAACCAACTGCTGCCAGAAGAAAAACAAGCATCTCGAATGGGATGGTTGATTATCATCGGCTCAATTCCAATTGTTGTATTGGGATATTTTGGCCGACATGTCATTGAAAATGATTTGCGTTCTCTTTGGCTTATTGCAACTGTCTTGATTGTTTTTGGAGTAATTCTGGGAATAGCCGACAAGTTCGGTAGCTCACAAAGAACATTGGAAGCGCTCTCGAACAAGCATGGTTTGTATTACGGAGTTGCACAGGCCATGGCTTTAATTCCTGGTGTTTCGCGATCAGGTGCAACAATTGCAATGGGTCGAGCGCTTGGATATTCACGTGAGGCTGCTTTGCGTTACTCATTTTTGCTGGCAATACCAGCAGTCTTTGGAAGTGGCTTTTATCAATTAAGCCAAGGTCTAACCGAGGATGTCAGCACAAACGTCTTCTCGCTTTCACAAACCTTTGCAGCTACTGCAATTGCATTTGTCGTTGCATATCTTGTAATTGCATGGCTCATTAGATTTGTGATGACAAAAAGCTTTATGCCTTTTATTATCTATCGCATCGCACTTGGTTCGACCTTACTAATACTCCTATCAACAGGAGTGATTAATTCTTAATTCTCGTTTAACAAAACCACTTGCCGACAAGTTCCGTGAAAATGTTTCAGGTTCTAAAGATGGTCGGCCTGATTGGGTTGCCACAATTGAAACTGGAAACGACATTGGATTGTTTGGTCCAGATAGTGCTGTGTGGCAGGTTCACGGGAGCATCGCAACATTAGTTGGGGGAGTGCGTGCATTATTGCTACAGGCAGCTCACCCTGCGCCATTATCTGGAGTAGCTGAGCATTCTAGATACGAGAGTGATCCCTTAGGCAGACTTGCAGGAACTACTAGATGGTTGACTGTGACTACTTTTGCATCGACTGAAGTAATTGAAAAAGAAGCAAGGCGAGTCAATGCAATGCATGAGCGCGTTAAAGGAGAGTTTGAAGACAAGAAAAACCAAGTACAAAGCTATCAAGCAAAAGATCCTCGATTCTTGTTATGGGTTCACTGTGCTTTTACTGATTCATTTTTAAAGGCACATCTGGCACTTGGTTATCCCATTGATAAGGGCGCCGATGCATATGTGAGTGAATGGAGTAAAAGCGCAGTCCCTTTGGGTCTAGTGTCCGCGCCACAAACTGTTGCCGAATTAGAAGAAACGTTAAATGACTTCAGAGAAAATGACTTACGACATAGTGCGCGAACCCAAGATGTAGTCAATTTTATTTTAAATCCACCTTTTGATGGCGCCGGCAAATATTTTTATAAGTTGATAGCAAATGCCGCAATAGCAACCTTGGACCCAAGAGAGCTCACACTTTTAGGTTTAAAGAGAAAATCAAAAATCTGGTTAAAGATTTCTCGGGTTGGATTAGATATCTTCCTAGCAATACTGGGCACTGAACCACCTGCAATGGCTGCTGCAAAAGCACGTATTAAACGTTTAAGTTAATTATTTTCTAATTTGTAGCCAAGGCCACGAATAGTTTGAATCAAAACTGGATTGGCAGGGTCTGCCTCTATCTTTGATCGCAGACGCTTGATGTGAACGTCTAGAGTTTTTGTATCTCCGTAGTAATCCCCACCCCAAATACGGTCAATCAACTGAGAACGAGTTAAAACGCGTCCTGAGTTTCGCATCAAAAATTCTAGTAGTTCAAACTCTTTAAGAGGCAGTGTGATCAGATTTCCGTTTACGGTTACTTGGTGCTTACCAACGTCCAAGCGAATTCCTGCAACGCTGTGAATTCCTTGTTCTGTTGCGACATCCTCACCAGATCCACGCCTTAAAACCGCTTTAATTCGAGCAATTAATTCGCGTGAGGAGTAAGGCTTAGTTACATAATCGTCAGCGCCTAACTCTAAGCCAACCACCTTGTCGATTTCAGAGTCCTTTGCAGTCAGCATGATGATGGGAACTTGTGAAGTAGTTCTAATGGTTTTGCATACTTCAACGCCTGAAATCTCTGGAATCATCAAATCAAGCAAGATCAAATCTGCGCCATTTTCATCAAACTGCTTAATTGCATCTGTACCTGTAGCAGCAACAGCGACTTCATATCCTTCTTTACCTAAGAGAAATGACAACGCTTCAGAAAATGATGATTCATCTTCAACGATCAAAATCTTTGTCACTACATTACCTCCTCAGATTTAGAAAAAATTGGCAGTTTCAAAGAAAACGTACTTCCAACGTTTTCAACACTCCAGACACTTACTTCACCACCATGCTTGGTGGCAACATGTTTAACAATAGACAATCCAAGCCCGGTTCCTCCACTTTCTCTAGAACGGGCTGGATCTACTCTGTAGAAGCGCTCAAAAATTCTCTCTTTTTCATTTTCTGGAATGCCAATACCTTGGTCAGTAATTGAAATCGTGATAATTCCATCTTTTACAAACGATGAAACTGTAACCTGCGTTCCTTCAGGTGAGTAATTGACTGCATTTTCAACTAGATTTTGTATAGCCATAATCAGTTGGTCTCGATCACCAAGTACAACACCATTTGCAATATCGCCAGTAGATATTTTAATTTTACGGCTATCGGCCCCGACTTGGCTTTGATCTATAGCTTCATTAACAAGGTCTTGCACGTTTAGTTCTGAAGGAACAGAAAGTGGATCCGAATCCTGTAAACGTGACAGATTGATAATTTCTTGAACCAAATCTGTTAATCGCTTTGATTCAATCTGCATTCTTGTTGCAAACTTCTCCACCGCAGCAGGATCTTCTTTTGCACCTAGAACTGCTTCACTGAGTAGTAACAGCGCTCCAATAGGTGTCTTCAACTCATGGGAAACATTTGCCACAAAATCTCTTCGCACATCTTGAATTCTCTGTGCTTGACTTTCATCTGACAGCAAAACAAGAACAAGCTGTTCCTTAATCAGTGGGATGACATTTACCGTTAACTCATGTCGGCCTTCTCCAATGGGGCCACGAGGAACGTCAATGGTGCCTGTTTGCTTTATGTTTGTTCTTCTGACCACTCTAATGATTGCCAGCAATTCTTGACTCTGAATGAGTCCATCTCGCAAAATTCCAATGTGATCAATGTTTTCGCTAGCAAAGACAATTACCTCACCCGGTGCTAGCACTAGTGCATTTTGGTCCAGCTGTCCCAGGGCCTCAAGTAGGACCGGTGGCAGGGCGTTGGGCTCTAAATCGGGTGATTCCTGCCGGAAAAGCCTCATGTAAGGATCTTATAGCCCCCTCTTGACGACATTAAGTAGTTTGCCATTTGTTCACCTAATCAACCGCATTTTTTCATTGCCTTCGCGTACCTTTAGCCCATGGCACTTATTAGATCAGTCTTCCAAGATGAACTGGACAGCGTCTCGCAATCACTCGTTGATCTGTGCGAGAAAGTTGCAGGCACAATTCAAAAAGCCACCCAATGTATGTTGACTTCCGACTTGAAATTGGCTGAGGAGATCATTGCATCAGATCTGACAATCGATGACTTCCAGCATGATTTAGATGCCCGAATCATCGACATCATCGCCCGTCAGCAACCAGTGGCCTCAGATTTACGTGCGCTCGCTACAGCCCTGCGTATGAGCGCTGACCTAGAGCGTATGGGCGATCTGGCGCACCACGTCGCAAAAATCACCAGACTTCGCCACCCAGAGTCTGCAATTCCGGCTGAATTCCGTCAGATGTTTGAATCCTTGGGGAAAGCCGCAGAAAAGATTGCTAGAAAAGCAGCTGTTGTGATTAATACTCGAAACACTGAAATGGCACTTGAAATTGAAAAAGATGATGACGAAATCGACGACCTACATCGCCAGTTAATCACAGCACTGGTTGCACCAAACTGGAAGCATGGCGTTGAAACAGCCGTAGATTTAACGCTGCTAGGCCGCTACTACGAGCGCTACGCCGACCACGCCGTGTCGGTCTCACGTCGCGTTTACTTCTTAGTCACCGGTAAATTCGCTTAATTCGGGCTCTAATTAGTTGGGTCATCCGCACAACCGACTCAATTAAATAGCCCGTCTTGTCACCCCTTTAGGGGTGAGGATTAGCTGAATTCTGGTTCTTTTTCGACGGAAAATAACCCCATGAAGAACCTGGAGTCGGCACCATCCGAACCAAGTGTCGCAAGAAGCTTAAAGCCAAGCCTTCCAGCTAACTTTATTTCAAGGCCTCACTTATTTAATCTTTTTGAAAAAAATGTTCCGGGTGTAACTGTCGTTGTAGCTCCAGCCGGATACGGGAAGACATCTTTAGTTTCAGAATGGGCCGAAAGCATTGATCGTCCAACTATTTGGCTCTCAATGGATCCAAGAGACTCAATTCAAAGTTTTTTTGAACAGATAGCATTTTCAATTCACCAAGCAGTTCCAGATTTCCAATTTGATCCAGATTCTCTCATTTCAAAAGACCCACAGCTTCATATGCGGGAACTAATCGATGCTGCACGATCAGTAAAGCAAGAAATCAATTTTGTGATCGACAAAGGAACAATTGATAATCCAGCCGTTTCTAAATTTGGCCAAGTACTAATAGATAATCTCCCAGAAAATTCTCATTTAATTCTGATTCGCAGGCAAACACCAGAGTATTCACTTACCCGTTATGTAAGTTTAGGAAATTACAGTCTTATCTCTGTCGAAGATCTTAAGTTTTCAGAGAAGGAAGTTGCAGCGATTGCAAAAATTAATGAAGTGGATCTTGAAGATCCCAAAAACCGTGTACTCATTGATAAGTGTGATGGGTGGCCAGCAGCAATTCAGCTTTTAACTAGATCAATTTCTAGATCGCAGGTTTCAAAGTTTGAACAGATGGATATGGGCGATCCACTGATCGCACTAACTCAAGAAGTTTTCAATTCCCTCAATCAAGATGAGCAATCGATTTTAACTAGATTGAGCCTGGTTCAAAGTTTTGATCTAGAAACCGCCTCAATAATTCTTGAAAATGACTTTTCTGAAGCAGATTTGAACAAACTTGCCTCAGATGGAATTTTTGTATCTGTTGCTACTGGTAGTAATCGAATCTTCAAGCTAAACAAGCTCACTCGCCAAGTGATTTCTGAAATGAATTACTCAAAAAATTTAGATTTCGAGGCAATTCATTCTCGCCTAGCGTCATATTTTCTAGAAAAATCTCAGCCAAGCGTTGCTATTGAGCACCTGTATCTGTCCAAAAACATTGAAAAGCTACAAGATGTTCTAAGAACCAGCATTCGAGAAATGGCGATTGCCGGTCGTGGAGATTTGCTTATTAAGTGGTCTGATTATATTACCGATCCAACGGGCCACCTTGGGGTAATGAGAAAAACGATAAAAATAATCGGTCACTTAGTTAATTCTGAGTTTGATGTGGCTGAAGCGATGGCTACAGAACTTGATTACATCGGACAGCAGGATAAGGCTCTAGAGTTTTTACACCAGCTTTCAGCAATGATTTTGGCCCATGTCTATTTCACCCGTGGACAATTTAAACGCTCACTCACAAAAATTGATGAGGCGTTAAATTTTGAGAATCCAATTGAAACGATAGAAGTTACAGATAAAGTTGCACTGCTTAGGGTTAAGGCCTCTATTCATTTCCTACACGATCAGCATGACGAAGTAATCCAAGCTTTTAATCAAGCCAAACTCCTTGAACCATCAGAGATCACAATCAATATTCCCTATCATTTAGCCTGCATGAACTCTATGGCTTTGTGGTCAGAGGGTCGAATTTTTGAAGCTGCCGAACAAGCAAATATCGCGATCAATCAAGCGAATACATTTGGGTTCTCATCGATTAGCGCACCCTTTGATGCATTTTTAGTTCTAGCTAGATGCCAGGTTGAAATGTTGCAGAGTGATTTAGCAGCAAAAACACTTAAACAACTTCGAGATATTTCTCAAACTGTTCAGGTATGGCCTTGGTATTTTCAGGCCTCAGATAATTCACTTCGTTTAGAGATTTCAAGTGGATTGATACATCAAGCGGTAGATGCAATTAAAGATTTACAGGTTAAACAAACCTCACTCTCATTTACACATGAAATGGAGTGGATGATTGATTCAAGTGAAATACTTCTACGCTCTGCAATAAACGATATTCCCCGCCTAAAAGATTTATTGCTACGTGCACCGAAAATTGACTTAACGAGAGAAATAGAAATTTCATTTGATGGTCTTTATGACGTAAAGGACAGAAAAATCTCAGTGGAGGATTTGCCTGAAAAAACGTCGCGCGAGCGAGTTGAAAAATATGTATTTCAAGCAATTCTAAATAGCGATAAGGAAACATTGGCTCTTCAAAAACTTGCCGATGCACTAAACATCGGATCAGAAGTTGGATTCAATAATTTTTTCGTTCGCCAAAAGAAGCTTTATCCAATTCTTGTTAAGGCCGCAGTGGCAAAACCCACAGCATTTAGGGAAAATCTAGCCAAGGTCATGGGCCAACGAATAAGTGCAAAAGTTGAAGAACAGGGCTCTTTGGCTGAAAAACTCACAAAGCGAGAAGTTGAAATTTTAAAGCATCTCTCCACCGGGGTTCCAATTAGCGCTATCTCAAAGAAGCTGCACATATCTCAAAATACAATGAAGACACATCTAAGAAATCTTTACCGCAAACTTGATGTAGATGGCAGACACAGCGCTGTCGATCAGGCAAAAAAACTACTCTTGATTTAAATACTCGGCTAGAGTCAGGACATGGATTTAGATATTTTAGTCTTTGCCCTAGATCTAATTTCAACCTTTGCTTTTGCATTAGTGGGCGCACGAGTTGCAGCAAGTAAGGGTTTAGATTTTGGAGGCATTCTCCTTATCGCCGCTGTAGCTTCACTAACGGGGGGGACGTTTCGAAATGTCTTTATGGGTGAACAGCCACCATGGATTCTTTCACCTTGGTTATTCGCTCCTGTCCTTGGGGCGTTCATCATTACAATCGCACTTGGAAAAACCCAAAACGTCGGCCGCTTCGCATTATCTTTGGACACTTTAGGGTTGGCTGTTGCTACTGTTTCGAGTGCGCAGTTTGCATTAACTAATAACGCTCCATTTGCAGCTGCTGCAGTTTTAAGCCTCACCGGCGCTGTTGCTGGTGGTTTGTTTCGAGACATTATGTGCCAAACCGAACCAGTGCTTTTGCACCGTGAAACTATCGGGACAGCCTGTCTATCGGGCGCACTTGTTTATTTGTCTCTTGATGCGATGGAGTTTGATACAGCGATATCAGTCTCTGTTGCAGGCCTTATTGTGGTTTTAGTTCGGGAAATCTCGATTAAATATAACTGGCACTTGCCCAAGCTTTCTAAGGATTAGAAGAATCACTTATTATTTAATCTCGAGCTTGACCACTTCGGTGCTTATAGCGTCCAAGGAAATCTGACTTCATATCTGCAAAATTGCCATCAACTAGCGCCTGTCGCATTTGATCTACTAGCCGCACAATAAATCTTTCGTTATGGATTGTCGCAAGAGTTGCAGACAGGATCTCTTTTCCACGAAATAAATGGTGCACATAAGCCCGTGTGTAGTGCGTACAGGTGTAGCAGTCACATTCATCATCGATTGGCGTGAAATCGCGCTTAAAACGGCTGTTAGATAGGTTAAAACGCCCTTCCATTGTGTAAACAGCACTGGTACGCGCAATTCGACTAGCTAAAACGCAATCAAATGTGTCGCATCCGTTTTCTACGCCAACAAATAAATCTTCAGGTGCCCCAATTCCAAGCAGATGCTTGGGCTTGTCTTCGGGCAAGCTTTGATTCACCCAACTAACAATGGTTCCAAGCTGCTCTTTATCTAGCGCACCTCCGATTCCAAAGCCATCAAAGCTTTGACCGTCACTGTTCATCCCACCAAGGTCTAAGGCTGCTTTTCTGCGCAGATCTTCATATTGGGCCCCTTGTATTACTCCAAAGAGTGCTTGGTAGGGCTTATCGATTCGCTCATTAGTAAGTCGCTTATGTTCATCAAGACAACGAATGGCCCATGCATATGTTCTATCCATTGCTAACTCTTGATAAGGACGAGTGTTGTGCAACGTGGTGCACTCATCAAATGCAAACATAATGTCAGCACCAATTTGATGTTGAACCTGCATTGAAACCTCAGGAGTAAAGCGGTGCATCGATCCATCTAGATGCGACTTAAAAGTTACGCCTTCATCATCGACATGTGCAAGTCTTTCTTTGTTGCCTGCAATCACATCATCTCGCCTGAAAGTTTGAGCATCCATCGCCAGTACCTTTTTAAAACCAACTCCCAACGACAAAACTTGGAAGCCCCCGGAGTCTGTAAATGTGGGCCCGGGCCAATTCATAAATTGGCCAAGACCGCCTGCCTCATCTAAAACATCCGAACCGGGCTGCAAATAGAGATGGTAAGCATTTGCAAGCAACGCCTGTGCGCCCAAATCTGCCATTGCCTCTGGCAAGACAGATTTAACCGTTGCCTTTGTTCCGACCGGTATGAAGGCAGGAGTTTGAATGTCACCATGTGGTGTGGAGATTGTTCCAACTCGCGCCAAAGAATCGGATGCACTGTGTTTGATTTCAAATGAAAAACTCAAAGATTTACCAAATCTCAACTCGTGCTTTTTGATCTAGCCATAAACCATCTGTTGGCCCGACATTAAATGCTTCGTAGAAAGGCGTGAAGTTTTTCAAAATTTGATTACATCTAAACTCGGCAGGAGAGTGCGGATCTGTTGCGATCCGGCGGCGCATCTCTTCTGGACGAACCTTGGTGCGCCAAACTTGGGCCCATGACATGAAAAATCGCTGCTGACCAGTTAGCCCATCAATTACTGGTGCTTGCTTACCTGCAAGTGAGATTTGGTAGGCCATATATCCAATGGTTATGCCACCTAAGTCACCAATGTTTTCACCAATTGTGAGTGCGCCATTAACGGTTACATCAGGTGCCTCTTCAGGAGCTAATGCATCGTATTGAGAAATCAGCGCCTTAGTTCGCTCTTCAAATGCTGCGCGATCCTCTTCGTTCCACCAATCTGTAAGGGCGCCATCTCCATCATATTTGGAGCCCTGGTCATCAAATCCATGACCAATTTCGTGGCCGATTACCGCACCTATTGCGCCGTAGTTAACGGCGTCATCATGGGTCAATCCAAAGAAAGGTGGCTGCAAAATCGCTGCCGGAAAGACAATCTCATTCATGACCGGGTTGTAGTAAGCGTTAACTGTTTGTGGAGCCATGTGCCACTCTTCACGATCTACTGGCTTTCCAATTTTTGCTAGTTCAAAGTCTCGCTGGAATTTAATTATGCGACCAACGTTTCCATAGAGATCATCTGGAGTTGTTTTGAGTTCACTGTAATCACGCCACTTATCGGGGTAGCCAATTTTTGTCCGGAACTTACCCAGTTTTTCCAACGCCTTAACTTTTGTTTCAGGACCCATCCATGGCAATTGTTTAATGCTGACTTCATAGGCTTGGATCAAATTTGCAACAAGCTCTTCCATCCGTTTCTTTGCCTCTGCAGGAAAATACTTTTCAACATAGACCTTGCCAACTGCTTCACCGAGCGAGCCCTCAATTAATGAGACGGCCCTCTTCCAACGCTCGCGAAGTTCTGGAGTACCGCTAAGTGTCCTTCCATAAAATGCAAAGTTTTGATCAACAAACTCTGATGAAAGATAAGGAGCTGCTCCACTGATGATTTGCCACTTTAGCCATGCCTTCCAACTGCTGGCATCAAAGTTCTTAAGAATCGAATCGAGCCCTTCGAAAAATGAAGGTTGTTGAACAATCACCGAATCCAAAACGACCGATGGAATCTGTCCTTGCAATAGATATAAATCCCAATCAAATGACGGCATAAGTGCCTTTACTTGACTACGAGTTAGCTTGTTATAGGTAAGTGTTGCATCCCGATCTTTGACTTGATCCCAGTGATGGCTTGCAATACTAGTTTCCAAAGATAAAACTTTTTCTGCCAATTCCTTTGCGGGTGCGACCTTGGCCAGTTCAAACATCTTTGCCACATGGTCAACATAGGCCGTGCGAATTTCCTGGTATTCCTCTTCACGGTAGTAGGCCTCATCAGGAAGTGAGATTCCACCTTGCTGCATGTACAGAATATTTGTTGAAGCATCCTTCATATCTGCATAGATGAATGTTCCGAAGACTCCCGAAACGCCTAACGCCTCTAACTTGGCAAGGACTGTGACGAAATCATTAAGGTTTTCGATCGTATCTACTGCAGCCAAATTTTCTTGTATGGGTTGGGCCGCTTTTGCCTGAACCGCCGTGGCATCCATAAACGATGCGTAAATATCGCCAAGCTTTTTAGCCTCATCACTTCCAGAGGCGGTTTCAATGATCTCTCGTACTCGCGCCTCAGCCTCAACATGAAGCGCTGTGAAAGCCCCATCTGATGCTCGATCCGATGCGATAACGGCATTTTTTAGCCACGTACCGTTGAAGTATCGGTACATATCATCTTGAGGGCGAATCCCTTGGTCTTGGTGGCTTAGATCTAATCCTGCCTTTTCTAAACTCACGAAATGAACCCCTTAAGAAAATAGTTGAACCTTCAACATTTCGCGTAGAATACGCGCATGTCACGTGAAAACGCTACAGCACCCAAGTGGTTAACCCCCAATGAAATGGTTGCTTGGCGCAAGTACATAATCGCCAGCCGACAGCTTTTGGCAGCCCTTGATGCAGACCTTAAAGAACATGATCTAACGCTTCCGGATTACGAAATCTTGGCACTTCTAAGTGATGCACCAGATCGTCAAATGCGAATGAGCGAGTTGGCCAAAATCGCTTTGCTTTCTAGATCCAGACTTTCTCACAGAATGAAGGTCATGGAGAAAGCCGGATGGCTAAAACGTGAACCATGCCCAGTCGATAAGCGAGGCTATTTTGCAGTCATGACCCCTAAGGGTTGGAAGGCAATTGTTGCTGCAGCCCCTGATCATGTTGAAAGCGTGCGGGCTAGATTTATTGACCATCTCACTAAGGCAGATCAAGAAGCGATCACGCAGATTTTTGAGCGGATTGAAATTCCACTTCGGAAAGAAGTTGAGAACGAGTAAAGAGTCGAAGAAGAATCTGGAAAGTAAATAAGAAGATTCAACAGTGTTAATAAAGGAATTAAAAAAACCCGCCACATAAAGTGGCGGGTTTTTTAATAAGCGATGCTTACTTAGCTGCTGCCTTCTTGCGGCGGCGCTTCTTTGGAGCTGCTGCTGTAGCAGCTGCCTTCTTCTTGCGACGCTTTGGAGCTGCCTTCTTAGCTGCTGCCTTCTTACGACGCTTTGGAGCTGCCTTCTTAGCTGCTGCCTTCTTGCGACGCTTTGGAGCTGCCTTCTTAGCTGCTGCCTTCTTCTTGCGACGCTTTGGAGCTGCCTTCTTAGCTGCTGCCTTCTTGCGACGCTTTGGAGCTGCCTTCTTAGCTGCTGCCTTCTTGCGACGCTTTGGAGCTGCCTTCTTAGCTGCTGCCTTCTTGCGA
>JBEDES010000009.1:0-45478 GCA_041175545.1 Actinomycetota bacterium | reverse complement strand
CATAAGAAAGGATGAAGGAATAGGCAAGAACCGCTCCTGCACCAATTGCCTGTTTAACAAGCTGATCAGTTCCTCCGCCATTGAACAATCCAACGTCAGCTCCAACAAAACCAATGAGAAGTGTTCCCACAATTCCACCAACAAGGTGAACTGCAACCACATCTAATGAATCATCAAAACCGAATTTGAATTTAAGCCCTACTGACAGTGCACAAAGAGCCCCAGAAATAGCGCCAATGATCAGGGCTCCGGAGGCATTAACAGCTGCACACGCAGGAGTGATGGCAACAAGTCCTGCTACAACACCCGACGCGGCACCAAGGCTTGTTGCATGTCCATCTCGCAATTTTTCTACAAGTAACCATGCCAATACTGCAGCCGCAGTTGCCCCGATTGTATTAAGTAGAGCTAATCCTGCTGTTCCATTTGAAGCAATGGCTGAGCCAGCATTAAATCCGAACCATCCAAACCACAGCAGACCTGCACCAAGCATTACAAGTGGAAGGTTGTGTGGTCGCATAGGCATTTTTCCAAATCCAACGCGCTTGCCAAGCACAATCGCCAAAGCTAAGCCGGCAGCTCCTGCATTGATATGTACTGCTGTACCGCCTGCAAAGTCTAAAGCTCCTAAATCATTTGCAATCCAACCACCAGTTTTCGCAACAAAATCATCAAATGCAAAAACCCAGTGAGCTACTGGAAAGTAAACAAGTGTTGCCCATATGCCTGCAAATAGCATCCATGCACCAAATTTGGCACGATCAGCAATTGCACCTGAGATGAGTGCAACTGTAATTGCTGCAAACATTCCTTGAAAACCGACAAACACTGCGGCGGGAATTGTTCCAATAACTGCTTCTGAATTATCAAGACCGTTTAGAAATGCAAATTGTGTAATGTCACCGATAAGTCCAGAGCCATTAACGGAATCTCCGAAAACAAGTGAAAATCCAAAAGCAATCCAAATGACAAAAATAAGAGCTAACGCCCCAAATGACATCATCATCATATTTAGAACGCTTTTTACGCGGACCATACCGCCGTAGAAGAGAACTAGGCCAGGAATCATGAGAGTAACGAGCCCAGCACTCATTAACATCCAGGCTGTATCTCCAGAGTTGATTACAACTTCCTCCATATTTTTTACCGCCAATTTTTTCAAAGTGAAATCTCAACATTGAGAGGCTTCTGTTAGGCCTAACCTTCTAACTTATGGGTTACAGACGATGCTTTTGTGGGTTTCGTATGTGTGACAAATTAAGTTGAAGTGTTACAAATGGGTTACGAAAGCAAGGATTTGAGGTAAGCCTCTGGGTTAAACGGGGAGAAATCCCCTTCCGACTCCCCCGTACCAATCCATTTAATTGGTATCCCAAGTTCGGCCTCAATCGCAAGGGCTACGCCACCTTTTGCCGAACCATCCATCTTCGTAAGAATCACGCCTGTTACATCAACACTTTCAGAAAAAATTCTTGCTTGCGCTAAACCATTTTGACCAGTTGTCGCATCAATAACTAGAAGCACTTCATTTATTTCGGATGTCTTTTCAACTACTCGTTTTATTTTTTCTAGCTCTAGCATGAGATCGGTTTTATTGTGTAAGCGTCCAGCAGTGTCGATTATTAAAACTTCAACCTTGTCTGCCTGGGCCTGCTTTGCTGCATCAAATGCAACTGAAGCTGGATCACCATTTTCTTGTCCAGATATAACCGGTACATCTATATGCATACCCCAAGTTTTTAACTGATCTACGGCAGCGGCCCTAAAGGTGTCACCAGCAGCCATCATTACTTTGTTTCCCGAACTCTTATAAAACTTTGCAAGTTTTGCAACAGATGTTGTCTTGCCCGTTCCATTTACACCTACAACTAATATCGTTGATGTGGAGTTAGAATTAAACAGATTCATTTCATGTGATTTACTAGATAGTTTGCTGAATAAAAAATGAAACAAGGAATCCTGTGGAGATGGTCCAACAATTTTTTTTGCCTGATCAATACACTCGGAAGCTAAGGTCGGACCAAAATCTGCCTGTAGAAGCTCTTTCTCTAAATCAGACCAGTCCGAAGAAAGCGATTCTTTACTGCTTTTTATTCGCGCAATTAATTTGCTGAAAATCGCCATTGAAAATTCCTAGCTTGCATCAGATTCGCGAAGGCGCTGAGAAATTACCTCAGTTACACCATCTCCGCGCATAGTCACACCATACAAAGCATCTGCAATTTCCATAGTTCGTTTCTGGTGAGTGATAATAATTAATTGGGAACTCTCACGTAACTCTTCTAATACTCCTAGCAATCTTCCCAAGTTCACATCATCAAGTGCGGCTTCAACCTCATCAAGAACATAGAACGGACTTGGTCGAGCTTTAAAGATCGCTACTAGCATTGCTACGGCAGTCAAAGATTTTTCACCACCAGATAAAAGTGAGAGACGCTTCACTCGTTTTCCTGGTGGTCTTGCCTCAACATCCACGCCACTTGTAAGTGGGTTATCTGGATCAGTCAGAATCAAACGCCCATCTCCTCCCGGAAATAGACGCGCGAAGATATCTTCAAAATGCTTTGCAGTCTCTTGGTAGGCCTCCATAAAAATCGTTTGAACACGATCATCTACCTCTTTAATGATGTCTAGAAGATCTTTCTTTGTGTTCTTAAGATCTTCCAACTGTTCCGCCAAGAATTTTAATCTTTCTTCCAAAGATGTGTATTCCTCAAGTGCAAGTGGGTTGATCTTTCCTAATAAGTTAAGTGATCTTTCAGCAGAGGCCAATCTCTTTTGTTGCTGATCTCGTCGATAAGGAATCATCTCAGTTGAGATAATTTCTCCCTCATCAGTTTCGTGAAAAGTTGGCACATCTTTATCTGGACCATATTCATTCATGAGGGTTTGGGCATCAACACCGAACTCTTCAAGAGTTTTACTTTCAAGGGTTTCTATTCGCAATCTTTGTTCAGCGCGAGCAATTTCATCTTTATGGACACTTGAAGTTAGAGATTCCAGTTGAATAGTTAGTTCGCGTCCTCTTGAACGTACACTCAAAGTTTCACCCTCACGGCTAACGCGTGATTCATCAAGTCGAGAACGCTCGATCGCAGCCTTTGAGATAGAGCGTTCTAAGTGAATCAAAACTTCGTAAGCGGCTTCGGCAACCGCTTGAGAAATAACAGCCGCACGTGCACGATTACTACGGCGACGAACTGCCCGCTCAGAAGCATCGCGCTCTGCTTGTGCAGATCTTTCTAAACCGAGTGCGCGAGCAGCGACAGAATCAACTCTTTCTTCAATTGTTCTTACTGCAAGTCTTGCTTCAACCTCGGCTGTTCTTGCCGTCGAGACCTGACTTCTCAAGAGTTCTGTTCGTGAATGATCAGGCTCTGCTACATCGCCTCGCTGTTGCAACTGATTTTGTGCAATAACAATCTCGCCTTCATCGCGAGATTTAGTTGCATTGGCCTCATCAATAGATCTATCTAGTCTTTCAACTTCTGCAAGCGAAGATTTCATATTCTGACCCGAAACCGCCAATTGTTCTGTTAATGCCGCTATTCGAGCATCGGACTCATTGAGCTTTGATAGCGCTGAATCAAACTCGCTCTGTTTTGAAGCTACCTCAGCATTTATAGCTGCGATTTCAAATTTGAGTCGATCGCAATCATGTGTAACTTCTTGCAGTTTAGTTTCTAAGTCACTAATTAAAGCTGTGATTTCAATTAGTGAGGCAGAAGATTTTGATCCGCCTGTTGCGCGACCTCTTGAAACAACATCACCATCTCGAGTTACAACAATGACATCCGAGTGAGATCTAATAATTGCTTCTGCCGCATTTGCATCTTCTGCAACAACAATGCCTGACAATAGAGATGTAAGAAGTTCACCAATAGAACTAGAACGAACATAGGATGAGATCGAAGTTAATCCTGAAGGAATGGGAGTTTTTGAGCTCAGCGTTGGTTCGTAAACCAAAACATCTGCTTGACCTAGATTTTCTCGACGTAGCGTTGTCAATGCGGTGACCGCCGAAGGTAGATCTTTAACTACAACTGCATCTGCAAAATTTCCTAGTGCCGCTGCAGCGGCTGCTTCCCAACCTTTATCTATCTCTATTAGTCCAGCAACACTGCCCATAATTGAAACACCACGGGAATCTTTCAAAAGCGCTGAGGCACCATCTCTATTCTCCGATGTGAGCTTTATTGCATCTAATTTAGATTCAACCGCATTTCGTTCACGATCTGCAGCACGCTCTGCTTCAATTAAATGTGTGAGTTTTTGCTTGGAAGACTCCAGTGAAGACTTTGCAGATTCAAAAAGGGAATCCAGCCCCAGTTCTCCAGAATCGGCACTTGCTATCTCCAACTCGTATGTCGAGTACTCACGTTGCGCTTGATCTACTCGCGCTTGTGCTTCATTACGAGATTTCGTTAATCGAGCAATCTCTTCCGCAATTGCTTCAAGACGCGCATTCAAAGATTTGATGTGACCTTCTTGTCGAGCTGTGCCTTCTCGCGCATCTGCAATAGCACGCATTGCCGCCGCAATAGTGTCTTCATCACTTTTTAGAAGAGCTTCGGCTGAAACTAGTTCAGATGTCGCTTGTGCTAAAGCGTTCTTGGCTACATCAACATTTGTCCGAAGTTCTCGCTCTTCTTCGCGTAACGCTTGGGCTTCAAGATCTAATGTTTGAGGATCGCGCCCAGCTGAACGCGCTTCTTCTGCCTCCTCATTGAGAAAACGTGATCGTTCTTGAGCCAAGCTTTGTGTGCCTCGAAATTTTTCACGTAAAGAATTTAAGTTGTAATAAAGTTCTTGTGCTGCAACTAGCTCAGGACCTTCTATGGCAGCTTGGGCGTCCAGCGATTCCTCTCGACGGCGAATAGTTTCAAGCTCTTGTTCAACAACTGCTCGCTGTTCGCGAAGTGCGCTCTCATCGGCAACTTCTAGTTCCAATGTTTTTGACATGGAGATGTAATCATCTGCAAAAAGGCGAAGTTTTGCATCTCTTAGATCTGCTTGAATTGTTGCGGCCTTCTTTGCAACTTCAGCTTGCTTTCCAAGCGGTCGAAGTTGTCTTCGAAGTTCTACCGTCAAATCTTGAACGCGTGCAAGGTTTGCCTGCATCGAGTCGAGTTTGCGCAACGCCTTTTCTTTGCGCTTTCTATGCTTAAGAACGCCTGCTGCTTCTTCGATAAATCCACGTCGCTCTTCTGGGGTTGCCATCAAGATTGCATCGAGTTGACCTTGACCAACAATGACGTGCATTTCGCGACCAATTCCTGAATCGCTCAGGAGTTCTTGAATATCTAACAAACGAGAAGCTTCACCATTTATCTGATACTCACTTTGACCATTTCTAAACAAAATTCTAGAGATCGTGACTTCTGCATATTCAATTGGTAGAGCGCCATCAGAGTTATCAATTGTTAAGGAAACTTCAGCGCGACCAAGAGGTGCACGACCGCTTGTTCCTGCGAAAATGACATCTTCCATTTTGGCGCCGCGCAGAGATTTGGCACCTTGCTCACCCATAACCCAGGTGAGCGCATCAACAACGTTTGATTTTCCAGAACCGTTTGGACCGACTACGCACGTTATTCCTGGTTCGAGTCGAAGAGTGGTCGCCGAAGCAAAGGACTTAAAGCCCTTGAGCGTCATACTTTTCAAATACACGCGGCAAACCTATCGCTTCGAGCGCATGATTTTCGTAGATTTAAGGCTGTGGAAAGGCGGTTTTTAATGCTTCGTATGCACCACGTGCGGCCACTTGTTCAGCCTCGCGCTTGCTCTTTCCAACCCCTTGACTTAGAACTTGCCCTGCCACCATTGCAACTGCAGTGAAATTTTTATCGTGATCTGGTCCCTCTTCGCTAACGACATACTCCGGTGCGCCCTTACCAAGAGAGGCGGCCAACTCTTGTAATGCAGTTTTTCCGTCTAGACCCGCACCTCGGGCAACAGCTGAATCCATCGTTGGAGTGATCAACTTTTCTACAATTTCTGAACATCTGGAAAAGCCAAATTGTAAATAAATAGCACCGATCAATGCTTCAAATGCATCTGCAAGAAGGGAGTGTTTGTCTCTTCCTCCAGTAACTTCTTCACCCTTGCCAAGGCGAATGTATTGGCCAAGTTCTAGCCCTCGCGCGATTTCAGCCAGCGCGCGCATGTTTACAACGCCTGATCTAAGCGGCGATAGACGACTTTCATCAAAATCTGGGTAACGTTTATAAAGTGCTTCTGTAACAATTAAACCAAGAACGGAATCTCCAAGAAATTCCAGACGCTCATTTGTTTCTTTACTTCCCGATTCGTATGCAAAAGATCGATGAGTAAATGCCAATTCAAGCAAAGCTGGATCGAGAACAACTCCCAGCTGCTCAGCGAGCGAAGAACTCAGATTAGACCTCTAATACCTGACGACGGTTATAAGTACCGCATGTTGGGCAAGCAGTGTGTTGAAGCTTTGGTTGCTGACATTGTCCGCATGTAGAAAGTGCCGCTGCAGTTGTTTTCCACTGACTACGACGAGAGCGCGTCTTTGAACGCGACATTTTTCGCTTTGGTACTGGCACTTTTCTAACCTCTTCTTTCGGTTTCCTCGAGTATTCGAGTCATATAAAAATATAGGCTCTCCGGGCTCTATCGCCGTCCTAACCTAAGAGCGTAAGTATCCCTCAAAACCACTAAATCTTGAAATCGGGATTATCAGTGCCCAAAGGTTTTAAGCCTGCCCAGCGCGCATCTATGGATTCATGGGCATGATCTTGCGCAAGCCCGGCCCATTTTTCCCCACATTCAGGGCACAGGCCTAAGCAATCTTGCTTACACAATGGATTGATTGGCAGCGAAAGAACTATCGCATCTCTGATTGGAGTTTCAAGATCCATAATCTGACCTTGCATCATGAGTTCATCTTCAATGTCTAGTTCGTCAATTTCAGGATCATGCTTCTTTTTTTTGCCACGTTCATTCGTGGGTTCGTAGTTGTACAACTCCTGAATTTTTCGTTCGACAATGATTTCAACTGGATCAAGGCAGCGAATGCATTCTCCCTTAGCTACGGCATAAACATCGGCGCTTAAAAGAATACCTTCCGTAACAGATTCGAGTCGGGCATCTACTTCAATAGTTTGACCTGCAGGCACAGAAATTAAATTGACACCAAAGTTTTCATTAACTTGAATATCTAAGGAGTACTCCTTCATCTCACCTGCACGCCTTGGAAGTTCAAAGGTGTTTAACTGGAAAGATTTCTGTGAAGAAGTCATGATTTCAAATTTCTGGGGCTAAACCCACTAATCCTTTTCAGCTAATTGCGATAAAACATCTTTGTCATTGGCACCAGCAAGGCGATCACGACCACGACTTATTGCATCTAAAGTTTTATTCAAGATAACTTCAAGAGTGGCTAATCGGCCATCTATGTATTCTTCAATCTCTTGTTTTTCATGTTCTGCATTTTCTCTTGCTTCTTGCAAAATCTGACTTGCTTCCTCGCGGGCAATTTGAACAACAGAAGTTTTCTCGACCAATTGTGCAACTTCTTCTCGAGCAATTGCAATCATCTGTTCAGCACTCAATCGCGCTTCTTCAATTATTGCATTTCGAGTTTCAATTATTGAATTCGCAGATGCAAAATCAGACGGTAGTCCGTCTCTTGCAGCATCTAAAATTGAAAGAATCTCGGCGCGATGAACTACACAACTAGCAGAAAGAGGGACTCCTCGTGCCTCTTCTATCATCGTGATCGCTGACGTTAACTTCTCAATCGATTCCATGATCTACTCCCCTGCTATGCGAAGCTTGAGAGCTTCATTGATTGTTGGTGGCACCATAGATGAGACATCACCAGAATAGTGCGCAAGTTCTTTGACCAAAGATGATGACAAGAATGAATGAGTTGGAGAAGTAGCCATAAACATTGTTTCAACGCCTGAACCCTGTAAATTAACTTGAGCCATTTGCAGTTCATAATCAAAATCAGTTACAGCGCGCAAGCCCTTTACAATTGCTTGGATTGAATTACTCTTACAATAATCAACCAACAATCCGCTCCATGAATCAACAGAAACATTGGGAAATTTACTTGTCACATCTCTAATCATTTTTATGCGTTCCTGGACAGTGAACAACGAAGCCTTGGTTCGATTTTCTAGAACAGCTACAACTACATGATCAAATTGCTGGGCGGCGCGTTCGATAATATCTAAGTGCCCATAAGTGATTGGATCAAAGGATCCAGGGCATACAGCGCGCTTCATAGGTCAAACGCTAGCAATAGACGGGCGAGTAATCCATTCTTACGGCTGAAAATTGGCGTAATAGATGGTGGCTTGACCATAGTTTCGCTCACGAGCTGGCATAAAGGCATCAGGCCAAATGAATTGATCCATCCTTGTGTTGCGCTCTACTGCAATAAATGCATCACTGTTTAAGAATTCATGATCATGTAATTTACTGAGAGTATCTTCAACTTCTTGGTTAGAAAAATCATATGGAGGATCTATATAAATCAGATGATATTTCTCCTTAGGTTGATCATTGAGAAAGCGTTCAACACTCATTCCAAATATTTGGAGGTTGCCAAGTGGGTTAGATTTTTTCACTAATTCATAATTGGCCTCTATAGTCTTAATTGCCTGTTCATCTTTTTCAACAACATGAACAAGTGAGGCGCCTCGAGAAAGTGATTCCAGACCTATTGCTCCTGATCCTGCAAAAAGATCTAGCACGCGAAGTCCTTCGAAAGTTCCAAACTCGGATGTAAGGGATGAAAACAGACCCTCGCGAGCACGATCAGAAGTGGGCCTAGTTGCATCTGCCACACTTCCTAGATTTCTGCCTTTGGCTACGCCAGCAATTATTCGCAACAGTTCACCCCTTATCTAGATAATCAACTGCTTGATCGCGTTGCAGCCTTGCCAACTCTAACTTGAGGGCAGGATAACTAGTTAACTCTTTATCTATTGAGATTAGATCCTGCGCATCTTGCCTTGCTAGTTCAATCAACCCTTCGTCTCGAAGCACACGGAGTAATCTCAAATGCGATCTCGTTCCTGACTGTGATGCTCCTAGAACATCACCTTCACGTCGTTGCTCTAGATCTATTCGGGAGAGCTCGAACCCATCTTGTGTTTTGGCAACAGCATCTAATCGTTGTCGGGCAGGAGAGGAATCTTCACTCGAAGTAACAAGTAGACAAAGACCTGGTGAAGTTCCACGACCCACTCGACCACGCAGTTGGTGCAGCTGCGAAACTCCAAATCGATCAGCATCCATAATCACCATAATCGTTGCATTGGCCACGTCTACGCCCACTTCAATTACCGTGGTAGAAACTAAAACATCAATTTCGCCTCTAGAAAATGCTTGCATAGTTGTGTCTTTTTCTTCAGAAGAAAGTCGGCCGTGCAAAACTGCAATGCGCAATCCGGTAAGTGCTCCAGAATGAAGTGACGGAGCTAATTCTTCAACTGACGCTATCTCATCTGATTCTTGCCCGAAAAGAAAGTCCATATCTGCATCTTCATTATTTCCTTCGCTGGCAGATATTCTTGGAGCCACTATGTAGGCCTGATGACCTTGCGCAACCTCTTCCTTAATGCGCTGCCAGGTTCTCTCCAAGTAATGAGGTTTTTCCTTTACTGGAACAACATGGGTAGTTATTGGTTGACGACCTAAAGGTAGCTCTCGAAGAGTTGAAACATCTAAATCGCCAAAAACAGTCATTGCCACAGTACGTGGAATTGGTGTTGCAGTCATCACCAATAAATGCGGAGGCAGGATTGCTTTTTCTTTAAGTGCATCTCGTTGTTCCACACCGAAACGATGTTGTTCATCAACAACTATTAACCCAAGATTCTTAAATTCAACTTTTTCACTCAGAAGTGCATGTGTTCCAATCACAATTCCGGCTGAGCCATCAGCGGTCATTGCTAGGGATTCTTTCCGAGCGGCTGCGTTTTGAGAACCTGTTAAAAGAACCACTCGAGTTGCATTTTCATTTCCACCCAACATTCCACCGTTTGATAGATCGCCCAATAGTTTTGTAATTGTTCGAAGATGTTGACCTGCCAAAACTTCCGTAGGCGCAAGCAATGCAGCCTGTCCTCCACTATCTACAACTGCAAGCATCGCTCTCAAGGCCACGATAGTTTTTCCTGAACCCACTTCGCCTTGAAGCAATCTATGCATGGGATGGGACTGTGCTAAATCAGATTCGATCTCTTTACTTACTTCCTTCTGGCCAGCAGTGAGTTCAAATGGCAGTGAAGCATCAAATGACTCAAGCAACCCTGACGATATTTTCTTAATTGGATTTGAGTTGAGCTTCTTGAGTTCATTTCGACGCAATACCAATAGCGATTGAAGCAGAAATGCTTCATCAAAAGTTAAACGCTCTCGTGCTAACTCGGCATGATCTAGATCGGCAGGTTGATGTAATTGAACCAAAGCCTGGTGCATCGTTGGATAGCCATGCTTTTGTCTAATTGTTTCAGGGAGAAAATCTTCAATCTCTTCAAGTGAGCCGATTGCCAGTTGCATGCACTGAGAAATTTTCCATGAAGGCAGTTTGGAGGAAGCTGGATAGACAGGTAAATACTTGCCTGCAAAACCCTCAACCGCCGTATCAACATCAGAACCATCTGGAATCAGTTCATAGTCTGGATGTGTGAGCTGTTTCTTGTTATTAAAGACACCAATCTTGCCTGCAAACAATCCTTGCCGTCCGACTTTGAGGTCTTTTTCGCGCCATGCTTGATTAAAGAACGTAAGAGAAAGTTTGTCGGTGCCGTCAGTAACGATAACTTCCAGCATGCTTCCTTTGCGTCCTCGCATTGGTCTATTTGTCGCAGAATAAATCTGCGCGAGAATTGTTGTCTCGTCACCCTCCTTTAACATCGAGATATCTGAGAGCTCTCCGCGGACCATATAGCGTCGCGGGTAATGCCTCATCAAATCCCCGATGTTTTTTATACCGAAAGTGGCCTCTAAAACCTTTGCTGTTCTGTCACCAATTACTGATGAGACCTTGTTCTCTAGATTAGCCACGGGTTCATTCTCCCCTTTATGAGGTTTTAGATTGTGAAATTCTTAGGAATTGGCTCCTCAAATTTTGAGCAAAAACCATGCTTGGGCGAGCGTCTGTGCCTTCGGCTGAAGAGGAATTGGCATCTGCCCCTGCCTACGCGATACCCTTACGCCCTGTTCGAAAAGCACCGCTAGAGAACATGATTCATGTCAAACATTTAAAGGAGTTCTGCCATGGCAGCAACATGCGATATCTGTGGCAAAGGCCCCAGCTTTGGTAATAACGTCTCACACTCACAGGTGAAGAC
This sequence comes from Actinomycetota bacterium, assembly GCA_041175545.1. GTDB lineage: Bacteria > Actinomycetota > Actinomycetes > Nanopelagicales > Nanopelagicaceae > Planktophila. The sequence continues at coordinate 34,139 of JBEDES010000009.1, read as the reverse complement.
GCGTCGTCGTTGGAATCCAAATATTCAACGCGTTCGCACTCTTGTCGGTGGAAGCACTAAGCGTCAAAACGTCTGTACTTCATGCCTTAAGGCTGGAAAAGTCGTTCGCTAAATACTTTTAGTTTTATTGAAAATGGCGCCAGGTATCTGGCGCTTTTTTCATTTCTACACCAGTAAGACTTTGCCCATCAATAACTTCAATTACTGAGCCAACCCTAAACCCATTGAGATTCTTACCTGTTGCTAAGAAAACATGGTCTTCACCTCCAGCAAAGATCCACTGCCATACATCTGTTTCAAGCAAATCTGCTAGCTCTTTGAGACTCTCGAACTCAATATTTTTTGTGATGAGTTCTTGATCAATTTCAAAGGTAACTTTGGATGCATCTGCCATCTGTTTGGCTTGAATTACAAATGCATCACTAATGTCGGTCAAGCTATGGGCGCCCGATGACGCGAAGGCTACGGCCTCTATGTAATCGACTGTGGGTGCAGAGAATTCACTGACAGCATGGTTGGCGAAATCACTTTCACCAATTAACTCTGAATCAGGGGTCATTGAATTTTGAAGTATTGCTAGACCTGCAGCTGACCATCCAGGTAGTGAGGAGAGATAAATTCCATCGCCTACCTGCGCACCTGAACGCTTAATCGGAGTCTGAACATTACCTACAGCCGTTATTGAAATACTTTTGTTTTTGCCTTTTGCTAGATCACCTCCTACAACTGTTGCACCGCAACTGTTGCTTTCGTGGGCAATTCCCTGCGCTAACTCCTCGATCCATTCTAAAGATTCATCACCAGTTAAAGTCAGTGCTACTACCAAATACTGTGGTTGACCGCCCATTGCATAAACATCTGCAAGATTTGCGGCTGTGATTTTTCGGCCTATCTCAAAGGCACTACTCCATTCGGTTTGAAAATGAGTTCCTTCAACTGCAACATCATTTGTAATAACAGTCGTATCGTTGGTTTTGACCACAGCGCCATCATCGCCAATTCCAATCTCGACCCCGCGTTGTTTGCCCCCAAAAATGCCACTGAGCAGTTGGATGACGCTCGCCTCATCGAAGTTCATACCCCTAGCCTAATCGACTAGTGAGAATAGGAAGTTCTGCGGTAGCGTTTGCATACGGCCATACAATTAGAAATCAAGAAATTCCTTGGAATTTACGTGAGTTCAGATTGATTAACACGGAAAGGTTCACACATGTCAGTACAGGCGTTCATCTTGATCCAAACTGAAGTTGGAAAAGCTGCAGGAGTTGCTAATGCAGCAGCGAAAATCCCTGGTGTAACACTTTCTGAAGGTGTGACTGGACCTTACGATGTCATTATGCGTGCAGAGGCTGCAAGCATGGAGGAATTTGGTCGACTTGTTTTAGCTAAAGTTCAAGGAGTGCCTGGAATTACTAGAACTCTTACTTGCCCAGTAACTCATCTGAGCTAAAGCGTCCTAGTGCTTATCCGCTTTTAGTGCGGATTCAATCAAGGTAGATATCAATTCACTATATGTAACACCGCTTGCTGCCCATAGCTTTGGATACACAGATGTTCCTGTAAATCCAGGCATCGTGTTAATTTCATTTATTACAATTTCACCGCTGTGTGTGTAAAAGAAATCACATCGCGCAAGACCTCTGCAACCTAACGCCTGGAAAGCTATCTTTGCTTGATCGGCAATCTTCTGAGCATCCGATTGGTTTATTTCGGCTGGAATCTGCACAGTTGTTGCGCTATCGAGATATTTGGCATGAAAGTCATAAAACTCAAAAGCAGGGTTAACAATTATCTCTCCTAGCACTGAAGCCTGAAGTACTCCTTCGCGTTCGATTACCGCACACTCAATTTCACGACCATCAATCGCTCGTTCAACTAATATTTTGTCATCATATGTGAGTGCATCAGAGATTGCCTCATCTAAAGAATCAAAGTTTTTTACTTTGTGAGTGCCTCTACTAGATCCACCACTGGCAGGCTTAACAAATACTGGGTAGATCAAATCCCCAGTTAATTTCTGCCAATTAGATGCCGTCACTTCGACGCCTTCAGCAATCATAAGTCCAGATTGAGCAAATATTGCTTTTGCAATCGACTTATCCATTGCATGCGCCGATGCTTCCACTCCGCTTCCTACATAGGCAATCCCGCACTCTTCTAACAATTGCTGGATCTGACCATCCTCACCAAACTCTCCATGTAAAACTGAGAAAACACAGTCAATTGGAATGTTCTTGCCATCAAATTCAAAACCATTTTTAGTGAGCTCTATCTGATTGTTGTTTAATTCAATTGTCGGCATTTTTCCGTTGATAATTGACAATGGATAGTCTGCAGGAAGTAAAACCCACTTCCCAGATTTAGTAATTCCGATCAGTATCGGCTCAAATAATTCTTTATCTATACCTGATAAAACACCTGCACCTGAAAGAGCTGAAACTTCATGCTCACTGCTGGGACCGCCGCAAATGATGGCGATCTTCTTTTTTATCATTGGATGAAGTTCTCAGATTTGATGCTAATTTCCATAAGGCGATCTAAGGCCTGAGAAGGAGTAATTGTTTCAGAAACTACATCTGCCACTGCTTCAATTACGGGTACTTCAACACCCACGCGGTGGGCAATCTCAAGAACGGCGCTAGATGATGCAACACCTTCTACAGTTTTAGCAACATCTCTTTTAGCGATCTCCATTGAACCACTTCGTCCGAGAACTTCACCAAATGTTCTGTTACGAGATAAAGGAGAACCACAACTAGCAACGAGATCACCCATTCCAGCAAGCCCTGCAGCACTAAGGGGGTCTGCTTTGTGTGCGGCACACAACCTCGCCACTTCGTTTAAGCCTCGGGTAATTAACATTGCTTGAGTGTTCTCACCTAAATTCATACCGATAGACATTCCAACTGCTAAAGCGATTACGGATTTGATAGCACCTGCAAGTTCGCATCCCAAGACATCCACAGATGGATACACTCGATAGTACGGAGTTGAAAACAAATTCTGAACTTTTTCTGCCAAAGCCATTGTTGGCGCTGCTGCGATTGCACCTGCTGGCTGGCGCAAAATAAGTTCATTGGCAAGATTTGGACCCGTAATAATTGCTACGTTTTTTGTCTCTAAAACTTCTTCGATGATCTCTGTCATTCGAGACAGGGTGCTTTCTTCGATTCCTTTGAGTGTGCTTATATAGGTTGCATTAGTTTGAACTAGCGGTTTCCAAGCAATGAGATTTTCTCGCAATACCTGAGCTGGAATCGCCACGACATAGATGTTGGAATACTCCAAGGCTTCTTTAAGATCTGTTGTTGCCTTCAATCCAACTGGCAAGATATTTTCACCTAAATATTTAGAGTTTGTATGAGAACTATTTATTTCATTAACAACTTTTTGATCACGGCCCCAGATCAATACATGATTGCCGGCATCACTTAGCACCTGTGCCAAAGTTGAGCCCCATTGTCCGGCGCCCAAAACTGTTACTTTGCTCATTTCTTCCTTGCCTTCTTAAAGTTACCTGTCCGGGGTAGATCAGAGTTGTGAGGATCAAAAATCTCCACTGGTCTTTTCTGTCCCCGAAGCTGCTCTAATAGCTCGGTGATCGCTCGCATTGCAAAGGCAGTTGCCTCCACAAGTGCTGCTGGATCATTTTCTTTTCCATACCATGGTGAAAAATCTAGCGGTTTGCCTGCCAAGATCTTAATTGGTGTTCGGGGAAAGAGCTTAATTTTCTTCTCATAGGTTGGCATAACGATCTGTGAACCCCATTGGGCCACCGGAATAACCGGGGTTTGGGTAATGATCGCAAGCCGTGCCAATCCGGTTTTTGCCACCATCGGCCAACCATCTGGATCGCGTGTCAGAGTACCTTCAGGGTAAACGCCAAGACAGTGGCCGGCTTCTAATAACTTAACGGCATGTTGGACTGCCTTTGATGCATCCTTACTTTCACGAACCACGGGAACTTGCCCTGCGGCTAAAAGAAGTTTGCCGACTACTGGAATTTTAAATACGCCCTCTTTTCCAATAAAACGAGGGGCACGGCCATTTCCGTAGAGAAAGTGTCCAAAGAAAAGTACGTCCATGTAAGAAACATGGTTGCTAGCAATAATTATCTTTCCAGAACGCGGAATGTTCTCGCTACCGCGCCAATTCTTTTTTGAAATTAAGGTCATAAGCGGAATAAGTACAGAGCTAATAAACCTGATTGTCTTATTTGAACCTAACGGCTTGCCGACAGGCGGCGCATAAGAAACCTTGTAGTCAGCCACAACCTCAATAGTAGTCAATTACAGAAAAAACGGGGCTAGCATCTGCTAGCCCCGCCTATAAATCTTTACAGATTTACTTCTTCTTAGCCTTCTTTGCTTTCTTTACTGTTTTACGAGCGGCTGGCTTTGCTTTTTTAACAGCCTTCTTCGCGCTCTTCTTAGCGCTCTTCTTAACTGACTTCTTAGCGGCCTTCTTTGGAGCTGCTTTCTTTGCAGCTGCCTTTTCAACCTTTGGTTCTGGCTTTGGAGCAGGACCTAGCTTGCGCTCACCTGAGATTACATCCTTAAGTCCCTTTGCAGGAAGGAAGCGAGCCTTCTTTGAAGCCTTAATTTTAATCGTTTCACCAGTAAATGGATTACGTCCCATACGTGCTTTGCGATCTACTTTCTTAAATTTACCAAAATCGTTAATCATCACATCTTCGCCCTTTGAAAGGCTGCGAACGATTGTGTCAAAAACAATATCTACAGCATGTGCTGCTTCTTTCTTGCTGTCATTGAAATGTGGAGCTAGCGCCGCAATGAATTGGGCCTTGTTCATAGAAATCCCCTTATTACGCGTAAATAGTTAAGCAATTGCTTAACGTGTGGTCAAAACTTACGCGCACTTATGGGGTGATATGCTCTTTGTTTAGGGCGTGTCGCATTTATTTATTTCCACCAATTTCGGCAAAAACTGCGTTTTTTATGCGTAGAAAACTCTAAAGAAGAGATTGAGAGTACAAAAACACAATTCTCACCCATGCAAAAAGCATTGGATTTACGCTTGTTTTTACTGTTTTTATGACTTAATTGGAAGGGTTTTTGGTTTAAACGTAGAACGATTCTTCTCAAAAGTATCAATGGAATCAGTTTGCTTCATAGTTAAACCAATGTCGTCTAAGCCCTCCATTAAGCGCCAACGAGTGTAGTCATCGATTACAAAAGGCAGTGACTTACCTGAGTACTTAACAGTGCGGCTTTCAAGATCAACGGTAATCACGGTAGTTGGATCTGATTCGATCGCTAACCAAAGTGCTTCCACCTCAGCAATATCTAGAATTACAGTCAGCAAGCCGCCCTTGAGTGAGTTGCCTCGAAAAATATCTGCGAATCGACTAGAGATAATTACTTTAAATCCATAGTTTTGCAGCGCCCAGACAGCATGTTCTCGAGATGAGCCAGTTCCAAAATCTGCACCTGCAACCAGGATTGTTCCCTTCTTGAATGCCTCCTGATTTAAAACAAACTCTGGATCATTGCGCCAGGCAGCAAACAACCCGTCTTCAAATCCACTACGCGTAACGCGCTTCAAATAAACGGCAGGGATGATCTGATCGGTGTCAACATTGCTGCGGCGTAGTGGCACTCCAGTACCAACGTGCTGAATAAATTTCTCCATAGTGCGCTCTCCTTACAGATCCGCTGGTGATGAAAGTGTTCCACGCAACGCAGTTGCGGCAGCAACTAATGGACTGACCAAGTGAGTTCGTCCACCCTTGCCTTGACGTCCTTCAAAATTTCGATTGGAAGTAGATGCAGAACGCTCTCCAACTGCAAGCTGATCTGGATTCATTCCTAAACACATTGAACAACCAGCATTTCTCCACTCTGCACCGGCCTCTAAAAATGTTTTGTCTAGACCTTCTGCTTCGGCCTCAAGGCGCACACGAGCTGAACCAGGAACAACCAACATCCGCAGAGTTGACGCGATTTTTTTGCCCTTCAAAATTTCGGCTGCAGCGCGAAGATCTTCAATGCGTCCGTTAGTACAAGAGCCCAAAAAGACTGTATCGATTGCGATTGATTTTAGTGGCGTTCCAGCTTCTAGACCCATATAAACAAGTGCACGTTCAGCAGCCGTACGTGCTTCGGTATCAGTGATTTCTGCAGGATTTGGAACTTTTCCACTTAGCGGCAAGCCCTGTCCAGGATTTGTACCCCATGTAACAAATGGTTCTAGTTCATTTGCATCAAGGCTTACCTCAACATCAAATTGTGCATCCTTGTCGGTGTACAGAGTTGACCAGTATGCAACAGCAGCATCGAAATCTTCCGGTGCGTGAGGCTTACCTTTAATGTAATCAAATGTTGTTTGATCAGGTGCTATTAGTCCTGCGCGAGCACCAGCTTCAATCGACATATTACATACCGTCATACGTGATTCCATAGATAGCGCACGGATTGCACTTCCGCGGTACTCAATCACATAACCTTGTCCGCCACCTGTTCCGATTTTTGCAATGACTGCAAGAATTATGTCTTTTGAAGTTACTCCGGGCTTGAGTGTTCCTTCTATATTGATTGCCATTGTCTTTGGGCGTTGCAAAGGCAAAGTTTGAGTTGCCAAGACGTGTTCAACTTCAGATGTTCCAATACCAAAAGCTAGTGCACCAAAAGCGCCATGAGTAGATGTGTGTGAATCTCCACAAACAATGGTCATTCCTGGCTGGGTAATACCAAGTTGAGGTCCAACAACGTGAACCACACCCTGATCTTTGTCCCCAAGTGAATGAATTCGAATACCAAACTCTTTGCAGTTTGCGCGCAAAGTATCAACTTGCAGTTTTGAAACGGGATCTGCAATTGGTTTATCAATATTAAGAGTTGGAACGTTGTGGTCTTCTGTTGCAATAGTTAAGTCGGCTCGGCGAACTTTGCGATTAGAAAGACGAAGTCCATCAAATGCTTGCGGGCTAGTGACTTCATGAATTAAATGAAGATCGATATACAGTAGATCGGGTTCACCATCTATTTGGCGAACAACATGCTCTGCCCAAATCTTCTCCGCTAACGTTTTACCCACGGCCGAATTGCTCCTTTATCTACCCCACTTGCTGTATCAAATAGTGGGATGCTAATATCACTCTGTGAACAAGAAGAATAGCGGAGTTGGCGTTTTAGACAAAGCCGTAGCTATTTTAAGCACGTTGGAGTCAGGTCCTCACTCTTTGGCAGAGTTGGTTGCAGCCACTGGAATTGCTAGACCGACTGCCCACAGACTTGCCGTTGCTCTTGAATTTCATCGAATGGTTGCCAGGGATTTAACAGGCCGCTTTATTGTGGGTCCACGCTCGGGTGAATTAGGTGCAGCAGCCGGTGAAGATCGTTTGCTTGCTGCGGCCTCACCAGCATTGTCGGCACTTCGCGATGCAACAGGTGAAAGTGCGCAGTTGTACCGTCGCCAAGGAGATATACGAATCTGCGTGGCAGTTGCAGAGCGACTATCTGGACTTCGTGATTCAGTTCCAGTTGGCGCAGCATTAACAATGCAGGCAGGCTCTGCGGCGCAAATTCTTCTTGCTTGGGAAGACTCAGAGAAAATTCATCGAGGTTTAACTAATGCTCGCTTTACTGCAACTCAACTATCTGCAGATCGTCGCCGTGGATGGGCTCAATCTGTTGGAGAGCGCGAAGCAGGCGTAGCCTCTGTTTCCGCGCCCGTACGTGGACCTAATGGAAAAGTTATTGCCGCGGTAAGCATAAGCGGCCCAATCGAACGTCTAGGACGTCAACCAGGCCGCATTCACGCTGCTGCTGTTGTTGCTACTGCGGCTCGTCTGAGCGAACACCTAGCTCGCGAATAACTCTAGAAATCACCGAAAAGGAAAATCCCTTTCGCTGAAGAAGAGATTGAATTCTGCGAATCTGAACTTCATTGTCCAGACGACTTACAGTTGAGTACTTGCGCATGCCGAGTGCAAAGGCAGTTCGATATTCAGACTCATCATCGATCTCATCTAAGGCTTCATCGATGCTGTTTTGATCAACTCCGCGAGTTCGAAGTTCGCTAGCAATAATGCGCTTAGAGATCTTCTTTGCGTTATGGCGGGACTGGGTCCATGCCTTTGCAAACTCAGCGTCGTTAATTAAGCCAGCTTCTTGAAGTCGGAAAACGGTTGCTTGTGCGACTTCTTGATCGATGCCACGCTTTTTTAAGTGGGCCAGAATCTCACCCTTACTTTTTGCGCGAGCCACTAATGCATTTAATGCAATAGTGTGCGCAATTGAGTAAGGGTCAGAATCCTGATCAACCTTTACGTAATCAAGCATGATTGATTAGAAATCAACCTCGGAAGTAGCTTCATCGATTGCAGCTACCAACTCTGGATCCACCTCTACAGCAACAAAGTGGCCTCGAATTTTTCCTTCAATCTCATTAGCTAGATCTGGGTTGTCTAGAAGGAATGCACGGGCATTTTCCTTGCCTTGACCCAACTGATCGGCTTCATATGTGTACCAAGCACCGGCCTTTTTAACGACACCGATCTCGACACCCATATCGATAAGTGAACCTTCGCGTGAAATACCTGTTCCGTAAATGATGTCAAACTCTGCTTGCTTAAATGGTGGGGCCATTTTATTTTTAACAACCTTTACGCGAGTACGGTTACCAACTGATTCCGTTCCATCCTTAAGTGTTTCAATTCTGCGAATATCTAAGCGAACTGAGGCATAAAACTTAAGTGCTTTACCGCCCGTTGTAGTCTCTGGAGATCCAAAGAACACGCCAATTTTTTCACGCAACTGGTTGATAAAGATTGCTGTTGTCTTGGATTGATGTAGGGCACCAGTTACTTTACGAAGTGCTTGTGACATCAAACGAGCTTGCAGACCCATATGGGAATCACCCATCTCGCCTTCAATTTCTGCGCGAGGAACGAGAGCTGCTACAGAGTCAACCACAACTAGATCTAGTGCACCTGAACGAATTAACATGTCCATGATTTCGAGTGCTTGCTCACCTGTATCTGGTTGTGAAACTAGAAGCGCATCGATATCTACACCAAGCTTCTTGGCATACTCTGCATCGAATGCATGCTCTGCATCGATAAACGCACAGATACCCCCAGCTTTTTGAGCATTTGCAATCGCATGTAACGTCAATGTTGTTTTACCTGAAGACTCTGGTCCATAGATCTCTACGATTCGACCACGTGGAAGTCCACCAATACCAAGTGCAATATCTAATGCAATTGAACCTGTTGGAATAACTTCAATAACTGCGTTCTGCCGATCAGACATCTTCATAACTGAGCCTTTACCAAATTGACGTTCGATCTGGGCTAGGGCTGTGTCCAACGCTTTTTGGCGTTCATTGTTGGCTTTATCTTGTGCACCTTCGTTTGCTTTGTTGCTTTTTTCAGTAGCCACTTACATTCCTTTCGATAGAACTCTCTGCTGTGTGCAGATCGTTTGGTGTCGGCCCAGAAGGTACGGAGACCCAACGACGGACCGCTTCAACTCGAGAACGAGTGTGGAGAAACGGGCGGAAGTTGGAACCGCTCTGGCTGAATGCTGCAATCCCTTGCAACGGAGTCAATTCTATCCGAACATCTGTTCGAAAGGTAACAGGAGCCACTGACAATTCTGGCCGTGTCGCGGCGGCACTCAACGGCCATACTTACCCCGTGTTGATCCTTTTGCCCCCTAGTGAGAAGAAATCAACGGTCGAGGGTCCCGCAATCACCGTCTATACGGGGGTCCTCTATCAGGGGCTGGACTGGTCCACTCTTCCTAAAGCGGCGCAAAACCGGGGAGCTAAGGCGATCACCATTATCTCGGCCAAATATGGCGCAATCTCCCCCACAACCGTGATTAAGGCCTATAAAGAAAAAATTGATAACAACGCAATGCGACCGTTAGTGGGCGCGGTGCTAGATAAAAACAAATCCGACCTGATTATTGACTGCCGATCTTCTACTTATCAAAACGTGTGGCGCTCGCCTGTAGAAAAAACCATTGAAATTAAGGTCTTTACAAAAGTTGGTGGAGTGAAAAAAACGATTACACATATGTCCAAAAAGACACGGGGCGAAGTTGTCCGAGCGATTTTGATATCAAAGACCGCACCAAAAGAACCTGCGCAATTGGCACAAATCCTTAAGCAGAGCTTTGCGTGTACCTTATTAAAAGGTGATGAAGCCAATCCTTGGGTACTGGAGGTCTACGTCTAATCACATCTAGTTGAAATAGATAGGGTCTAATTCAAGGTGATTTAAGCGATACGGGCAGTGCGCTTTATTAGGTCAACAGTTAACTCAGGGTAGTTCCACATGATTACGTGGGCGCAGTTCTCAACCACTATCCACTCTGCATGTTCTGGTGCAACATCCCGCTTCTGAGCAATATTTTCTGGCAACGTTAAGTCGTAGTCTCCAAAGACGATTGAAACATCTACAGAATTATCTATTTTGGAGTCAAATTTTTTACCGAGCAGACCCCTCCATGTTGGCATATACCCCTTGGAATTTGCCATCGCAATGACGGAGTCACGGCAGGATTCAAAACTAAGCTCTCGCCATAAATGAGTAATTTTCTTATAACCCAATGCTTTTAAGGCAGGTATCCGGTATGCAACTCGCATAAAATATTGAGAAATTTTGGCAAGTATTCGCGCAAATAAACTTGGTGGAAATTTTGAAGTAGGTACTTGATGCCACAGTCCGGCAGGAGCTAAAGCCGTCACGCTTGAAACGTTTTTAGGAGCTACCGCACCCATCTCTAAAGCTATCCATCCACCCAGCGAGTTTCCAGCAACATGCATCTGCGAGACGTTGTGCTGTGTCTGCATAGTGGAAATAATTGAACGAGCCAATGACTGTGGGTCTAATTGCTCATTTGGACCCAAATCTGCCTCACCATGCCCCGGAAGATCAAGGGCATAAACAGTGAAGTACTTCTTAAGTTGAGGCAGAAGAGATTTCCAAATACTTCCTGCAGAACCTAAACCATGTACTAGAACAAGTGCGGGAAGTTTTTCATTTTCTGTAAATACTTTTGCTTCAATTGGCACTATTAATACCTATATTTCTCAGTCTGAATTGGGTGAGCTTTGCATACAGCTTTCCAAATCACATCTGGTTCAAATCCAGCAGTCAAAGCTTCATTAACTGATTTACTTCCTAATTCAGAGATAGCAATATCTGAGGAAAAAGATGGCGCCCATGATTCGCCAAAAGAAAGTGTGATGCGCTCACGTAAATCAGAGATTCGCACTTTTGATAATCACCTCTGCCTGTTGACGCGATTGACTTAGAGTTAATGGATGTAAAGCCTGTCCGATTAACCAGCGAACTGTTAATTCACTCACTACGGGATCAATCACAACTAAAGATATTGCAGCCGATACAGCCTTCCAAAGTCGATCTTCTTGAGAAGAAAGAAACAATGTCAAACTTTCTGGATCAGATTTACGCATGTTCTCTAGCGCTTTATCCTGGCTAATCTCTACTGAGAGTTTTTCTAAAGCTTCAATTGCACTAGTACTGTTACGCGCTAGATTTACAAATCTCTCTGCCTCAGATTCGCATAGTGCACGAAGAACGCTGTCTTTATCACGGTAATGGTTATATAAAGTTGCACGCGAAACTTGGGAAATATCTGCAATTTCGATCATGGACATTTTTTTTAAACCAACTGTTGCAATTAATGATTTTGCACCTTCAAGGATTGCCACTTGTGTGCGGCGATGATTTGCTACTTGAGGCGCGTACTTATTAAGCGGCATCGACAACAGTGAGAGTGAGACCCTCTCGGCTCTTAAGCTCTTCTGAAACTTCGCTAAAGACTCCCGACAATGTCAGGCCTAGGGCAGAACAAATTGCACTCAGAAGTTCAGACGATGCTTCTTTTTGCCCACGCTCTACTTCCGATAAGTAACCGAGTGAAACGCGTGCATCACGTGCAACATCTCTTAATGTTCGACCTTGCGCAGTGCGTGCAGAACGAAGGATTTGACCAACAGCATCGCGTACTAGAACCATCGTCATTCCTTTCTAACAAACACTTGAGCGCTTTAAAAATAAGCCGAGATTCCAGATACAGTCCAGAATCTAAACTCGAGAGTTAAGGATACGCGCAAAGGCAGCGATCGCGCTTGATGTAGCAGCGTTTCGCACGGTTTCACGCTCGCCAGATAGAGCTAATGCCGTTGTTTGGTTTATTGGCCCCCGAATAGATAGCCAGACAGTCCCGGCTTCATGAATGCCGACTGGACCTGGACCTGCCACTCCAGTAGTTGCGATTGCCCATGTTGTCCCAAAAGTTTCTAGAGCACCTTGTGCCATTGCATCTGCAACCTGTTCACTGATTGCAGAGTATTTATCTATGAGTTTTGGATCAACTTTTAATTGAGCCACTTTAACCTCGTCGACATATGCGGTGATTCCGCCTTTGAAAACATCGGATGCTCCAGGAACGCCAACAACTGCAGAACCAATAGATCCACCCGTAATCGATTCAGCAGTACTTAAAGTTTCTCCATTTTTTCGCAATGCATCGATGATCTGGGCTACTAGGCCATCTTTTTCATCGGATCGCAACAAGGTCTTCTCTTTTCTGTTCTTGCTTCTTAAGTAAGTTTAGCGGGGTTCTGCAGTGTTAGAAGAATTTGGAGCGTGAGGTGGGTTTGGTGAAAATGCAGATTTTAGATAATACAGACCGGTAAGGATCGTAAGAATTATTGCGATGTACATGAATCCATCTCGAAACCAGAATAAAGATGGGCTCAGCGGAAGTACATAAAATCCAACTCCAAAGGATTGCATCATGGCCTTTATCTTTCCGCCTTTGTTTGCTGGAATAACTCCGCGCTTAAGAACGGCTAAACGCAAGAGAGTTATACCAATCTCTCTAGTTAGTATCACGGCTGTAATCCACCATGGCATGCGTCCCAAAATAGACAGAGAGACCATGGCAGTTCCGAGCATGAATTTATCTGCAACTGGGTCCAAAAACTTTCCAAGCTCAGTGACGGTCCCACGGCTTCGAGCTAACTTGCCATCTAGAATGTCGGAAAGACCCAAAATAAAAAAAATCGTCCACGAAATGAACTGCCACATGGGATCGTCGCCACCATTTTTAAATAATGTAAAAGCTCCGACTGGTACAAATACCACCCTTAAAACCGTAATGAGGTTTGGAGTAATGAATTTTGGAATGGTCATAACGTCTGGGCCACCAAGTCTGCTCCCATAGAGTCAATAACAATTGCATCGACATACTGACCAACCTGAAAATCGGTTCCGATAAATGTAGTAGTTCCATCTACTTCAGGGCCTTGATGAGCAGCTCTGCCTTCTTGCAACTCTTGATCTTCAATCAAAACTCTAATTGTTTCACCGATTCTGGCCTGCGCGCGTAGTGAAACCATCTCATCGGCAAGTGATGACAAAGTTTCAACTCGTTGGGCAATTAAATCAGAGTCAATCTTGTCTATGTGATTAAGCGCCTCTGTATTGTCCTCGTCTGAGTATCCAAAGATTCCGACGGCATCAAGTTTTGCTCCAGCAATAAATTTAGCTAGGTCGTCAAAATCTTCTTGAGTTTCTCCTGGAAAACCAACAATAAAGTTAGAACGGATACCGGCTTCGGGTGAAAGTGCTCTAATTTGATTGATTAAATGCAAAAACTTATCTGCATCCCCAAATCGTCGCATTCGTCGCAATACGGATGGGCTAGTGTGTTGAAAAGACAAGTCAAAATAAGGTGCAACTTTCTCAGTTGCAATCATTGCTTGAAGCAGAGTCGGGCGCATCTCTGCTGGCTGAAGGTAAGAAAGTCGCACTCTCTCTACCCCTGATAGCGATGCTATCTCAGGAAGAATTTTCTCCATTAGCTGTAGATCGCTTAAATCTTTTCCGTAAGAAGTTGTGTTTTCACTGACTAAGAAAAGCTCCGTGACTCCATTATCGGCTAACCACTGCGCTTCCTTAATTATCTCTGTTGGTCTTCTAGAAATGAATGAACCTCTAAAGTAAGGAATAGCGCAGAATGAACATCTACGGTCACAACCTGAGGCGATTTTTAGAGGTGCCCACGGCGCAGTACCAAGTCTTTTTCTTGAGAACTCTTCCACTTCTTTAGATGTTGCACGCTCTGCTGGCGCAATTGGAAGGAGCGCTCTACGATCACGTGGAACATGTGGAGTATGTGATTGTCCACCTACGATCGCTTGAAGACGTGCTGAAATATCTTTGTAATCATCAAAGCCCAAAATTGCATCGGCCTCCGGTAGGGCCTGGGCTAACTCATTTCCATAGCGCTCTGCCATGCAACCAACTGCTACAACAGCTCGAGTTACTCCATGACCTTTGAGGGAATTTGCTTCGAGAAGTGCATCGACAGAATCTTTTTTTGCTGACTCTATAAACCCGCATGTGTTAACTAGTGCAACTTCTGCCGATTCAACATCTTCGACGAGTGTCCAACCATCGGCTTCAAGTCGTCCTGCCAACTCTTCTGAATCAACTTCATTGCGCGCACAACCCATTGTTACAACTGCAACAGTGCGCTTCATTTGCGCGATCTTACCGTGTTTAAGGGATTTAGGAATCTAATCCGTACGTTACGGTCACAACCTGCCCTGATGTACCAATAGGTGGGACAGTTTTTCCATTTACTTTTAGATCAAGCGCCCCGGCATTGCCAACCTTGAGGGTCAATCTTGATGTTGATGAATAAATCTTTTCTTCACCCTGTGAAATTTGTCCATCAAAGAGAACTTGTCCTTGTTCATCGCTGACCCGTAAGTAACTTCGTCCTCTAGATGCAGTGATCGCTAGATCAACCTTAGTTCCATCCGAAACTATCTCCGATTGTTCTTCTGGTGCAGGCGATGTTGACGTCGACATTTCAAGCGGCGTTGTAATCGGTGTTGGAATTGGTGATTCAGAACCACTAGAGAAAAAAACCTGTGCCAATCCAATGACTAGCAATGAAGCTATTGAAATCCCGGCAAGAACTTTCCATGAAACTTTCCGTGGCTCTCCTGGTTCTTCCATCAAAGAGTTTTCTACCCAAAGATCTTGTATGGATCGAACTGATTGTTGCTGTTCACTTTCGTAAACTTCCAAAAAAGGCTGTGCGTCGATATTTAGTTTCTTTGCAATATTTCTTAAGTGTCCGCGGGCATAAGTTTCGCCGCCGCAATTAGTGAATTCATCTGCTTCCATTTCGCGCAATAAAGCGCCACGGATATTTGTCGCATCTGAAAGGTCGTCAATACTAAAGCCCGCATCTTTGCGTGCCTTAGTAAGCATTGAACCTAGCGACATAGCAATCCTTTTAAATCAAAAATTGAATCTGGTGGACATCAAATTGTAAGTGCCAAGGCCTGTCAGCCACAACGAAAATGGTGTGAATAAATGGGGTGAGTAGTCCCCTATTTAGTCTAAGGGCGAACTACCTCATGCCGATCAGGCGTAAATTTCTAGGTTAGTAATCGCGCAATGTGGCTAAGACTGAATCTAGCTCGTCTGCTTTGATCAAAACCGTTCTAGCTTTTGAACCCTCCGATGGTCCTACGATTCCACGTGACTCCATTAAATCCATAAGTCGACCAGCCTTTGCAAATCCAACTCTAAGTTTTCTTTGCAACATGGATGTGGAACCAAACTGGGTTCCAACAACTAACTCAACAGCTTGGCACAAAATATCTAAATCATCACCGATCTCTTTATCGACTAGCTTTGGATGGGTCTGTGGCGCCGTTACATCTTCTCTATATCTAGGCTTTAGCTGTTTTTTAACGTGAGTAGTAACGGCTTCGATTTCACGTTCGGAAACATAAGCTCCTTGAATTCTAATTGCTCTGCTTGCTCCCATTGGAATAAATAGACCATCGCCTTGGCCAACGAGTTTCTCAGCACCTGGCGTATCAAGAATTACCCGACTGTCTGCCAATGAACTAGTTGCAAATGAGAGTCGAGAAGGAACGTTTGCTTTAATTAAACCAGTTACAACATCTACCGATGGACGTTGCGTTGCAAGGACGAGATGAATTCCTGCAGAGCGCGCAAGCTGAGTAATGCGCACCACGGATTCTTCAACCTCTTTGGCTGCAACCATCATTAAGTCTGCAAGTTCATCAATAATTACCAACAAATATGGATACGGCTCAACTGTTCGATCACTTCCTTCTGGAACTACAACTTTGCCCGCTCGAACAGCCTTATTGAAATCATCTATATGTCTAAATCCAAAAGTGGAGAGATCTTCATATCGAAGATCCATCTCACGCACCACCCAGGTGAGGGCATCTGCAGCTTTCTTTGGATTAGTGATAATTGGAGTGATTAAATGTGGAATTCCTTCATAAGCAGTCAGCTCAACACGTTTTGGATCGATTAAAACCAATCGCACATCATCTGGAGTAGATCGCATCAAAATTGATGTAATCATTGCATTTATCATTGAAGATTTTCCAGCACCTGTTGCACCTGCCACAAGTAAATGAGGCATCTTTGCAAGGTTTGCACAAATGAAATTCCCCTCAACATCCTTACCGAGAGCAACCAACATAGGATGCAAATCTTGTCCGGCTACAGTCGAGCGCAAAACATCGCCCAACGCAACAATCTCTCGATCTGCATTTGGAATCTCAATTCCAACAGCTGACTTGCCAGGTATTGGTGAGAGGATTCGAACATCACTGCTTGCAACTGCATAAGAGATGTTTTTGGCAAGAGCTGTAATGCGTTCAACCTTTACTGCATTTCCGAGTTCAACTTCATAGCGTGTGACAGTAGGTCCTCGCATAAATCCTGTGACCTGTGCATCTATATCAAACTGTAAAAAAACTTCAGTAAGAGCTGCAACTACTGCATCGTTCGCTTTACTTTTTGCTTTAGATGCAGGTCCAGAACGCAAAAGATCTGGACCTGGTAGTTCATAGTTACTATCAGCTGTTAAAAGTAACTGTTCAGGCCTTCTGTTACTAGATGTTCCTTCAGGCTTTGTCGGTACCGAACTGACCGGCACTTCAACTGTAAACTCTTCATCAAAAGTTTCCTCATCAAGGTCATCAATTGGATCTTCGTCACCATCTAAATCTTGTTCATTCCAAGCAGCAACAATTGGTGACTCAAAGGGTGGAGTATCGGTAATTTCAAAGTCAGTTTCTATACGCTCTTTGCGCTCTGGTCTTTTACTCCACAGCCACTTACTTGTACCGGTAAAGCGTGAAAAGAGTTGTGAAACAGGAGTTGCTGTAATAACTAGAAGTGCAAATATAAGAATAATTATCAAAATTGGATAGACCAAAACTGAAGTCATCAATGACACAAGTGGTGTCGAAACTGCATATCCCAGCCAACCACCACCTTCGCGCATCGCAGTGGCGCCTGTTCCGACAGATCCATTGATCAGATGAGCCAAGCCTGTGGTCGAAAGTAGTAGAGCGAATGTTCCAACAATTATCCGACCTGTTGCTTGGGAGTCATCAGGAACACGAAAAAGCCTGATTGCAAAGTAAATAAGTAGAAGTGGGGTTAAAACTCCTAGTCGACCAAATCCACCATAAACAATCGAATAAACATTTCGCCCAACTAAGTTATCTGCACTAAACCAGGTGCCTGCGGTTGCAATTAATGCCAGAATCAAAATTAAAAAAGCGATCCCGTCACGTTGATGGACCGGATCTAAATCTTTTGCTCCACGTGCCAAAAATCGAACACTATTACCTAAACCTTTTGCGATAAACCGCCACATAGAAGCGATTAATCGGGCGAAGGTGTTACCAACCGACTTAGATGTGCTTCTAGATTTTTTTCTTTTTGCCACACTCGTGATCTTAAAGGTCGAATAAAATCAAACCTACTAGGCTCGCCGCACTTTTTGAGCCAGCTTAAACCTCGATAACTACGGGAACGATCATTGGCTTGCGCCGATGTTCGCCTCCAACCCATCCCCCAATGGTTTTTCTAACTATTTGGGAAAGTTGATGAGTTCCATTTATTCCATCAGTAACAGCCCCTTCAAGTGCTTTTTCAATTCTTAGTTTTACTTCATCAAACATCGCCTCATCTTCATTGAATCCACGAGCATGAATATCTGGCCCTGCGACAATTTTTCCACTCTGTGAATCAACCACAACTACGCAGGAAATAAAACCTTCTTCGCCAAGAATTCGACGATCCTTGAGAGAGCTTTCAGTAATGTCCCCAATGCTTTGACCATCAACAAAAACAAAGCCACAAGGCACCGCCCCAACAACTTCGATTTCGTGATTAAACATGTCCAGTACAACTCCATTGTCAACGATAAATGTGTTACCGCGGGCTACACCTGATTCAATCGCCAATTCTGCATTTGCTTTCAAGTGGCGCCACTCTCCATGTATTGGCATCACATATTTAGGTTTGACTATGTTATAGCAATAGAGAAGTTCACCTGCCGCAGCATGGCCCGAAACATGAACCAGTGCATTTGCTTTGTGTACTACTTTTGCGCCGAATCTAGTGAGTTCATTGATAATTCGAAATACCGAATTTTCATTTCCTGGAATTAAGGAGGATGCCAAAATAACAGTATCTCCCTCTCCAACTCGTATCTGGTGATCACCATTAGCCATTCTTGAAAGAGCCGCCATGGGTTCTCCTTGTGAACCTGTGCATATTAAAACTACGTTGTCATCAAACTGGTCAAGTTCTTTTGCATCAATTACAAGATCTGCAGGCACTTTTAAATAACCCATATCTTCGGCAATTTTCATGTTACGAACCATGGAACGACCTATAAAGACAACTTTACGACCGTGCTGTGCTGCTATATCTATAACCTGTTGCACTCGGTGCACATGTGAAGAGAAGGATGCAACAATTACTCGGCGTCTTGTTGATGAAATCACACGGTTGAGTGCTGGCATGATTTCACGCTCTGATGGCGTAAAACCTGGAATATCAGCATTTGTTGAATCAACCATGAACAAATCAACACCCTCATCACCAAGACGAGCAAAGGTTCGTAAATCAGTGATTCGGCCATCAAGTGGAAGCTGATCCATTTTGAAATCACCTGTAGCTAAAACACGCCCCGCACTTGTGTTAATGACAACTGCCAACGCATCTGGAATGGAGTGATTTACTGCTACAAACTCTAAGGTAAATGGACCAATATCTTCTGTTTCACCTTCCTTAACCACGCGCGTTAAGGGTGAGATTCGATGTTCCTTTAACTTTGCTGTGATTAATGCAAGAGTTAAAGCTGAACCATAAATTGCAATATCTCCACGCTCTCGAAGCAAGTAAGGAACTGCCCCAATATGGTCTTCGTGTCCATGAGTTAGGAATATGCCCACAACATCATCTAGGCGATCTCTAATGTATGAAAAATCTGGCAAAATTAAATCGATGCCGGGTTGATTATCTTCCGGAAATAAAACACCACAATCGACAATAAGAATCTTTGACTTGTACTCAAAAACGGTCATGTTTCGACCGATTTCAGTAAGTCCACCTAATGCGACAATTCGCAACCCTCCATCAACTAATTTTGGTGGAGTGCTTAAGTTTGGATGAGGATGATTCATTATTTCAGGACAACGCCACCAGCGCGAAGATCATCACGCAACTGCGCAATCTGCGCTTCTGTTGCATCGACGAGTGGTAGTCGCGTGTGGCCACCTGGCAAGCCCATTAAGTTAAGTGCAGCTTTAGTAAGGATTGCACCTTGTGTACGGAACGTTCCTGTATATACAGGCAAAAGTTTTTGATGAATCTCCAACGCTCTATTCGAGTTGCCGGCAAACCAGGAATCAAGCATTTCGCGCAAATCTTTTCCTACGGTATGACCGCACACTGAAACAAAGCCAACCGCTCCAACTGACAGTAGTGGGAGATTGAGAATGTCATCTCCTGAATAAACAGGAATTCCGCATCGTTTGATCACCCAAGAAGTTGATGCAACATCCCCCTTGGCATCTTTTAGTGCGACGATTCGAGGATGCTCTGACAATCGAACAATTGTGTCAGGTTCAATCGGTACTCCAGTTCTTCCAGGAATGTCATAGATCATCATGGGAAGATCAGTTGCATCGGCTACTGCGCGAAAGTGCGCCTCGATCCCAGCTTGAGGCGGTTTGTTGTAATAAGGAGTTACAACAAGTAGTCCATCGGCACCTGCTTGTTCTGTGCGCTTAGCCTGGTTAATGGAGTATTCAGTTTCATTATCTCCAGCCCCAGACAAAACTTTGACTTTTGCGCCAACAGTTTTGCGAACTACTTTAATAATCTCTTCTTTTTCTGATGACTTTGTAGTTGGAGCTTCTCCAGTTGTACCGTTAACAACAATTCCATCATGACCACTTTGAACTAAGTGGTCAGCAAGTTTTTCTATGCCCGCCCAATCGATTGCTCCATCATTTTTAAATGGGGTAACCATTGCGGTCAAAAGTCGACCAAATGGAGCGTTCGTTGTCATAGGGCGAACTCTACCCGTTCTATGGGGCGATTCGTCCAGACTTTTCAAAGGCTGCGTATGTAAGTGGCATCAATTTCGCAAACTCGGCTTCCATTAACTCTGCCACCATCTCAATTTCACGTTGCGGGTAGCTTGGAAAATGTGACCCCTCACGGGCAGTACGAAGTGACAAAAAGTTCATGAGTGCACGAGCATTCATCGAAACATACATTGATGAATATGTTGAAACCGGTAAAACTACACGGGCAACTTCGCGAGCTACTCCTGCGTCAAGCATTTTTTTATAACTCTCGTAAGCTATTACATATGCATCTTTCATCGCTTTGACCGAAATCTCATGCTGCTCTTTTGTTCCATCTTCAAATGTATACGAACCAGTCTTTCCGACCTGAACAAGTTTTCTCTCTTTAGATGGAATATAGAAAACTGGATTCAATTCGCGGTAGCGACCACTTTCTTCATTGTAAGAGGCAATACGGTGTCGCATAAATTCACGAAAAACAAAAATTGGTGCTGACACAAAAAAAGTCATAGAAGTATGTTCGAAAGGAGAACCATGTCGTTCGCGGGCTAGATAGTTAATAAGCCCTGCAGAACGAGCTGGATCTTCCCCGATCTCATCAAGGGACTGTTCGCCGGCAGTTGAAACTCTAGCCGCCCAAATGACATCTGCATCGCTTGCACTGGCCTTAACTAGTTCCACTGTTACATCGTCACGGTAAATAATCTCGTTCATCGCAGTATTTTCACTCATTATTTAACCCTATCTATTTGCCCCTATCGGCTCCTGCATTTATACGGCAGAATGTCCGCGTGTCCACACGTTTCTCCCCCACTTTTCGCGATTCGATGAGTGTTTCCATCACAGTTGGGGCATACGGAGTGGCATTTGGCGCAGCAGCCGTTGCAAATGGTTTTTCTGTATTGCAGGCTTGCCTTTTGTCTTTGCTCACATTTTCTGGCGCTTCGCAGTTTGCTGTTGTCGGAGTGATTGGGGCTGGCGGAAGTTCAATGAGTGCCATTGCAACCGCTTCATTGCTTGGAACACGTAATGCTCTTTATGGGGTAATTATGGCGCCACGATTGCGCGTTAAAGGATTAAAGCGAGTTCTTGCCGCGCAAATAACAATCGATGAATCCACTGGGGTTGCACTTGGCCAGGAACAACGGGGAGATGCTGCTGTACAAAAAGGTTTTTGGTATACCGGCATTGGTGTTTTTGTCTTCTGGAATTTGTTTACGATAGCTGGTGCATTGGGCGCACAGGCAATGGGCGATATCCGCGCATTTGGTCTTGATTCTGCTGTACCCGCAGCATTTTTAGGTTTGCTCTGGCCTCGACTCACATCTAGAAGTGAAAAATTCTTAGCAATCACCTGCGCAGTTTTTGCAGTGGTTATGACACCAATACTTCCGGCAGGACTGCCGATTATTGCCACAGCATTCATTGCAATTGCCATTGGACTTCGACGATGAATGCTTTTTGGATAGCAACGTTAGGAACAAGCGCAGTTGCCTTTGTCCTTAAGTACTCCGGGCACTCAGTACCTGAGCGTTGGTTATCTCATCCGAAGATACAAAGAGTTAACGCTCTGATTCCAATTGCATTGCTGAGCGCACTAGTTGCCGTTCAATCTTTCTCCGAAAAGTCACAGTTGATGATTGACCAGCGCGTAGTTGGTTTGACTGTTGCCATAACCGCACTGCTTCTGAAGGCTCCATTTCCAGTTGTGGTTATATCTGCGGCAGTTTCTTCGGCCATTTTTTATAATATTTTTTAGCCACGGGTTTTTAGCCCATTTAGATGTTAGAGACTAGATCAATTTAAGTGAGGCAAGTTTCGCTTTGAGATCGTTATCTGATGGCTCTGTTAAATGAGTCGAATCAGAAAAGACAATGACAGGAATAGATTGGGCTCCCCCATTTATCTCCATTACTTTCTGAGCAGCACCCTCAGTCTTTTCAGTATCAATTAACGTGTATTCAACATTTAACTCATCTAGAAGTCTTTTGGATCGACGACAATCTCCGCACCAATCCGCACCGTAAAAAACTATTTGATCCTTGGACATTATTTACACTCCTTAATTACATGAATTTTTCAAGGCCATGAATCAGGCCTGGGTTTTCAATGATCTTTCGAATCCCAAGAATTACTCCCGGCATAAAACCGGCGCGATCTAGTGAATCATGTCTAATTGTTAAGGTCTCGCCAAGGCCGCCGAATATAACTTCTTGATGTGCAACTAAGCCGCGTGCTCGAACCGAGTGAACTGGGATATCGCCAACGATTGCTCCACGGGCTCCATCGATAGAAGTTGTCGTTGCATCCGGCATCTTTGAAAGGCCTGCGCTTTTACGAGCTTGGCTCATTAAATGGGCTGTTCTAGCGGCAGTACCAGATGGCGCATCAACTTTATCCGGATGATGTAGTTCAATAATTTCAGCAGACTCAAAATAGCGTGCGGCTTTCTCGGCAAACTCCATCATTAGCACTGCGCCAATTGCAAAGTTGGGTGCAATCAAAACTCCAACTGCTGGATGATCTTTGAGTAGTGATTGAATTTTTTCAATTCTTTTTTCATCAAATCCTGTTGTTCCGACAACGACATTAATACCTGCCTTGACAAGAAAATCTAGATTTGCCATAACTGCATCTGGTGTCGTGAAATCAACGACAACTTCAGCACCGGATGTGACAAATTTTTCAAGTGAGTCACCGACATCTAATGTTGCAACTAAATCCAAACCTTGTGCCGATGAAACAGCCTTAACTACTTCACTGCCCATGCGGCCGTTAGCCCCAAGAACTCCGACTTTAATCATCGCGCTAGCACCTTCTCAAATTTAGATTCACTTTTAAATGGTCCCACTAGTGCAAGGGTAGGCGTTTTTGTCAGAAACTCGCTAGCAATTTGCTTGATTTCGTGGGTGTTAACCGCTGAAACAGCCTTTAAAATCTCATCAAATCCCATGACATGGCCGTAGACAATTTCATTCTTTCCAATTCTGCTCATGCGAGAACCGGAATCTTCTTGACTTAAAACCAACGAGCCTCGGACAGCGCCCTTTGCTCGTTCAATTTCTTCATGTGACATTCCATTATCTGCAACATCGGTGAGTACTTCGCGGATGATCTCTACAACTTCAATAGCTTTACTTGGATTACAGCCGGCATAGAATCCAATCTGTCCGCTACCGGCAAACTGTTGAGCATAGGCATAGACAGAATATGCCAAGCCACGCTTTTCACGAATCTCTTGAAACAACCGTGATGACATTCCGCCACCAAGCGCCGATGCTAAAACTCCCATAGCAAAGCGACGATCGTCATGGCGCGCTACACCTTCCATGCCATAGAACATGTGCGCCTGTTCTGTTGGTCTTGTAATAATCCCAACAGATTTTTGAACACTCTTTCGTACCGCATTGTTAGGGCGAATAACTGGAGCGCCTACACAATCTAAGAATCCATCTTGAGATAAAGCTTGCTCCACCATCGCAACTACTTTTTTATGCTTGATATTTCCTGCAACGGCAACGACTAAATCTTGTGGCAAATAGCGCTTTTTGTAGTAGTTAAAAACAGAATTTCGAGACATGGCTTTTATTGATTCATTAGTGCCAAGTATTGGTCGCCCAAGGGGTGTATCCCCATAATAGGTTTCAGCATAAAGATCATGGACTAGATCACTTGGATCATCATCGCGCATTGCAATCTCTTCTAAAACTACTTTGCGCTCAGCATCGACATCAAGGGCTGTAACAATCGAAGAGGTAATCAAATCGGAGATGACATCGATTGCCATTGGTAAATCTGTGTCGATAACACGTGCGTAATAGCAGGAGTACTCCTTGCTCGTAAATGCATTCATCTCGCCACCGACAGATTCGATAGCTGAAGAGATTTCAAGTGCATTACGGCGGTTGGTGCCTTTAAAAAGTAAATGCTCTAGAAAGTGAGAAGCCCCAGCAACAGCCGGGGTTTCATCACGTGATCCAACATTGACCCAAATACCGATCGCGGCGCTGCGTACCGAAGGAACTTCTTCAGTAACGATACGCAGACCGCTAGGTAAAACTGAACGACGAACGCTCATTTATTCAGCTGAACCAGTTGTTCCATCTTCAAGAACGGGTACCAGTGAAAGCTTGCCCTTGGGATCAATCTCGCCGATCTCTACTTGAATCTTGTCGCCAACCTTCATAACTTCTTCAAGGTTTTCGATGCGCTTTCCACCATGCATCTTGCGAATCTGAGATATGTGGAGCAAGCCATCTTTACCTGGCATCAATGAGATGAAGGCACCAAATGCTGCAAGCTTGACGACGGTACCAAGGTAGCGTTCGCCAACTTCAGGCATCTGTGGGTTTGCAATTGCATTGATTTGAGCGCGAGCTGCTTCAGCTGATGGTCCATCGGTAGCACCAATGTAAATTGTTCCATCATCTTCAATTGAAATATCTGCGCCAGTTTCTTCTTGAATCTGGTTAATGATCTTTCCCTTAGGCCCAATGACTGCGCCAATCTGATCAACTGGAATCTTGACAGAGATAATGCGAGGAGCAAATGGGCTCATCTCATCAGGTCCATCAATCGCTTCATTCATTACATCTAGGATTGCAAGACGAGCCTCTTTAGCTTGAAGGAGTGCTCCTGCAAGAACTGATGCAGGGATTCCATCGAGTTTAGTATCGAGCTGCAAGGCTGTAACAAAATCTTTTGTTCCTGCTACTTTAAAGTCCATATCACCGAACGCATCTTCTGCGCCAAGAATGTCAGTTAAAGCAACATATTCAACTTTTCCATCAACGGAATCTGAAATCAGACCCATTGCAATTCCTGCAACTGGAGCGCGTAGTGGAACGCCAGCGTTGTAGAGAGCCAGAGTTGAAGCACAAACAGAACCCATAGAAGTTGAACCATTTGAACCTAGCGCTTCAGAGACCTGACGAATTGCATAAGGGAACTCTTCACGTGTTGGTAGTACTGGAATCAATGCGCGCTCTGCCAAGGCACCGTGACCAATTTCGCGACGCTTTGGTGTGCCAACTCGACCAGTCTCACCCGTTGAATATGGAGGGAAGTTGTAGTTGTGCATATAACGCTTGTGATTTTCAGGATTCAACGTATCTAACTGTTGTTCCATCTTGAGCATATTCAACGTTGTGATTCCGAGAATCTGAGTTTCTCCACGTTCGAAAATCGCAGATCCGTGAACACGAGGAATTACTTCAACCTCTGCAGACAATGCACGAATGTCGCGGAGACCGCGACCATCGATGCGGATTTTGTCCTTAAGAACGCGAAGGCGTACAAGCTTTTTGGTCAGTGATCGGAAAGCTGCGGAAACTTCTTTTTCGCGACCTTCAAAAGCTGCCCCTACAGACTCTTTTGTTGATGCGCTAATTTCATCAATCTTTGTTTCGCGCTCTTGCTTTCCTGCAATTGTTAAAGCTTTTGCAAGGTCAGCACTTGCCGCTTTTTCAACTGCTGCAAAGACATCATCTTGGTAATCCAAGAAAACTGGGAACTCTGCTGTTGGCTTAGCTGCAACTTTGGCAAGTTTTGCCTGTGCGTCACAGAGAATCTTGATAAATGGCTTTGCCGCATCAAGACCTTGCGCAACTATTTCTTCAGTTGGAGTTGGCGCTCCGCCCTTAATTAATTCAATTGTTCGCTCTGTTGCTTCAGCTTCCACCATCATGATTGCAACATCGCCATCATTGACGCGACCTGCAACAACCATGTCAAAGACTGCGTTTGCAACCTGTGAGTGATTAGGGAAAGCAACCCACTGTCCTTCGATTAACGCAACACGCACGCCACCAATGGGACCAGAAAATGGAAGACCTGCAAGTTGTGTTGACATCGATGCGGCGTTAATTGCGATCACGTCATACATGTGATCAGGATCAAGTGCCATTACTGTCACAACAATTTGAACTTCATTACGAAGACCTTTAACAAAGGATGGTCGCAATGGACGGTCGATCAAACGACACGTAAGAATTGCATCCTCCGAAGGGCGACCTTCACGTCTAAAAAATGATCCTGGAATTCGACCAACTGCATACATCTTCTCTTCAACATCAACCGTTAATGGGAAGAAATCAAATTGATCTTTAGGTGTTTTTGATGCAGTTGTTGCTGAGAAAATCATTGTCTGATCATCTAAATAAACTGCTGCAGCTCCTGCTGCTTGACGCGCTAAGCGTCCTGTTTCAAAACGAATCTCTCGTTTTCCAAATTTTCCGTTATCGATAACTGCAACGGCTGACTGAACCTCTTGACCCTCCATGGGTCCTCCTTTGTTAATTTCATTCAATAATGAATGCTCGTCTAATGAAGCACGACAGAATTGTCTGCTTCGTTGACTGCCGAGAGAATGTATCTCCGATCGAAGTTCACGCAATTTAAATTAAGTGCGGAAACCACTACCGAGGACCATTGCACTACGGCAGGTTGTTGTACTTAGTTAGCGACGAATACCGAGTTTCTCGATAATCGCACGATAACGATTGATGTCTGTCTTTGCTAGATACTGAAGGATTCGACGGCGCTGTCCAACTAACAACAAAAGACCACGACGGTTGTGGTGATCATGTGGGTTAACTTTCAAGTGCTCGGTAATCTGATCAATTCTCTTTGAGAGAAGTGCGACCTGTGCTTCAGGTGATCCCGTGTCAGTAGGTGAAGAACCATATTGAGCGATGATCTCTTTTTTAACTTCTGGTGTTAGTGCCATTGTGATTCTCCTTGTTTACTGAGCACGAATGCTTTTCGGTCTGATTCACGAAAAACTCGCTATCTCGATTGAAGGCCTAGATTACCAGCGAGCCTTCCAAACGGTGAAATCCGGAGAAAATCCCCGCCTACATCTCTGTGAGAGTTCGGGCCCTAGCGCAGTCCTTAGCCATTTGTTCTAGCAATGGTTCTAGCCCATCAAATTTCAACGTGTCTCGAAGTCTCCAACCAAATTCAATGGTCGCACGTTTTGTATAGAGATCTAAATCGGTTTGATCCAAAGCATAGGCCTCAACCTGCCGACCACGAACGCCTTCGAAAGTTGGATTTGTACCGATTGAAATTGCAGCAGGCCATCGATCAATTCCAACAGCAAGCCATCCTGCATACACACCATCTGCTGGAATGGTTTGATTTTCCAAATTACCTAAATTAGCAGTTGGGTATCCAATTTCTCGTCCACGTTTTTCTCCATGCACAACAATTCCATCTAAACGATGTGGGCGCGTGAGCATTGCACGGGCATTTTCAACGTCACCGTCAATCACTGCTTTTCTAATTCTGGTCGATGAGATCGACTCCTTATCATCATTTTCTAAATCCAAAACAACCGTTTCAAACTCTCTGTGCATCTTTAAGCTGTCGACTGTGCCCGCCGCTTTATGGCCATAGGTGAAGTTCTTTCCAACAACTACCTTTGAAGCCTTGAGTTGTTCAATGAGTACTTTACTAACAAAATCTTCAGGTGACATTGCAGCAAACTCTTTTGTAAATTTGATTACGGCAACCTGGTCAGCATTGTGAATCTTTAACAACTCAATACGATCAGTTAAAACTGTCAGAGCTGTTGGGGCTCTCTCAGGTGCAAATATCGAAGTTGGATGTGGATCAAAGGTCAGAGCAATAATTTTCTCTTCCCCGGCTATTTGTTTTGCTCGGTTGAGAATCTCTTGATGGCCCTTATGGACACCGTCGAAATTTCCAATGACTACAACGCTCATGGCTACATTATCCATGAGTTAGTTAGCTGGAGCGAATACAGCCAAGGGCTTGGCTTTACCATCAACATTTTGAAGAAGTGCGATCAGTTGGTTTGAACTATCAATGCCAGCATAGATTTTTGTATCTGGATTCGCTTCCAGTGCTCTGCCGAATGAGAGTTCGATTTTTTCATCCAGCGCGACTTCCCTGACTGCAAAAGTTGCCCTTGCGACATCTGCAATATCTAAAGATTCAAAATTCTTACTCTTTAGCCGTTCTAACGTTACTGCTCGATCTAAACCAAAACCTGCAATTCGTGTGCGTCGAAGTGAATTTAAATGCCCACCAACCCCAAGGCCATCTCCGCAATCTCTAGCGATAGCTCTGATAAATGTTCCAGCTGAACAAGTCACTTCTATATCTATCTCAACTCGCAGATCCATTCTACGAATCTGAATAATATCAAGTGATGTAATTGTTACCTCCCGTGAAGGAAGTACTACATCTTCACCTGAACGAACTCTGTTATATGCTCGTTCTCCATCGATTTTTACCGCCGAAACCGAACTTGGTCGCTGTGAAATAACGCCCTTCATTTTTGCCAATTCATCTTTAATTTGCTCATCGGTGATTGCAGAAGCATCAGCACTGCTTATAACTTCACCTTGTGAATCATCAGTAACAGTAGCTGCACCAAGAACAATAGTTGCAGAATAATCCTTGTCGCCATCTGTAATGTATTGAAGTAGTCGCGTGCCGTTGTTAAAACCCAACACAAGAATTCCTGTTGCCATTGGATCCAAGGTTCCTGCATGGCCGACTTTGCGAGTTCCAAGAACGCGCCTTGCAACAGAGACAACATCATGACTGGTCATTCCTGGCTCTTTATCAACCACCAGAAAACCATGCTGCATTCTTATTTCACTTCTCTTTTTGCGTTTGTTGGCATTAGCTTTTCTCATCAATGACGCGTGGTGCCTTATATGGATCCTCACCACCGGCATACTCTGCATTTTTTCTAAGCTCTGCCACCTGCGCATCTTGCTCATGAACTTTTGCAAGTAAGGAATCAAGTGCAAGAGCGCTCTCGGGTAGACCGTCTTCAAAGAATTCAATGCTGGGAGTAATCCTTAGAGAGAGTTCGCGACCAAGGGCTGAACGAATTGCGCCCTTTGCACTTTCTAATGCAGCAGCAGTTGCAGCTCGTTCTTCAAGGTCACCTAGAACTGTGTAAAAAACCGATGCCTGTTGCAGATCACCAGTCACTCTTGCATCAGTTACAGTCACAAAGCCAAGGCGTGGATCCTTGATCTTTGTTTCAAGAAGTTGAGCGACAATAACTTTAATTCGATCAGCAACCTTTAATGTTCGATGTGATTGGCCCATCTTTATACTCTCTTTTTCTCGCGCATCTCAAAACACTGTACGAGATCGCCAATAGTGATCTCTTTCATGTTACCAAGACCAATTCCGCATTCGAAGCCTTCACGGACTTCGTTTGCATCATCCTTAAATCGTTTGAGTGAATCAATTGTGAGATTATCGACAAGAGTTTCACCGTTGCGCAAAATTCTAGCTTTCGCATTTCGGCGGATAACTCCATCCTTGACGATGGATCCAGCAATATTTCCAGCCTTTGAAGATTTGAAGATCTCGCGGACTTCGGCACTTCCAATGATCACTTCTTCGTACTCTGGCTTTAACAATCCCTTCAGAGAAAGTTCGATCTCTTCGATTGCATTGTAAATAACAGAGTAGAAGCGAACCTCTACGCCTTCTTGATCGGCATAGATAGCTGTCTGAACTTCTGGCTTAACGTTAAAGCCAATTACAACAGCAGTTGATGCCGAAGCCAAAGTAATATCACTCTTAGTAATTGCACCAACACCGCGGTGAATAACGCGAAGATCAACTTCTGCGCCAACATCAAGTTGCATCAAGGCATCTTCTAGCGCTTCAACAGAACCACTAACGTCTCCCTTGAGAATAAGGTTGAGCGTTGAAACCTTAGATTGCTCCATGAAGTCTTCAAGTGAAACCTTCTTACGAGCTTTCGCTAGCTGCGCATTTCGCTCTGCAGCCTGACGCTTTTCAGCGATCTGACGTGCAGTTCGATCTTCATCTGCAACTAAGAATGTATCTCCTGCACTTGGTACTGATGTAAATCCAAGTACCTGTACAGGTCGTGATGGGCCAGCTTCATCAACAGCATTTCCATCTTCATCTAACATTGCACGGACTCGACCAAAAGCACTTCCAGCAACAATGGCATCACCAATTTTTAGTGTTCCACGTTGAACAAGGAATGTTGCTACTGGACCACGTCCGCGATCTAAGTGAGCTTCAATTGCTACGCCTCGAGCTGAATCATCTGCAATTGCGCGCAGGTCAATTGCTGCATCTGCTGTCAAAAGAATTGAGTCAATAAGCTGATCAATTCCCATGCCAGATTTAGCAGAAACATTTACGAAAATTGTTTCGCCACCATACTCTTCGGCAATTAAGTTGTACTCAGTTAATTGCTGACGCACTTTGTCAGGATTTGCACCCTCTTTATCAATCTTATTAACTGCAACCACAATTGGAACATCGGCTGCCTGAGCGTGATTGAGAGCCTCAATTGTCTGAGGCATGATTCCATCATCTGCTGCAACAACAAGGACTGCAATATCAGTCACCTTTGCACCACGAGCACGCATTGCAGTAAATGCTTCGTGACCAGGTGTATCAATGAATGTGATTGCTCTATTAGTGCCATCATGGTCATGATGAATTTGGTAGGCACCAATGTGCTGAGTAATTCCGCCAGCTTCACCCTTCATAACTTCTGACTTACGAATTGCATCCAAAAGTGAAGTCTTACCGTGGTCAACGTGACCCATGACAGTGACTACCGGTGGTCTGGCAACTAAGGATTCTGGGTCTAGATCTGATATTTCTCCTGCAAGGTCGATATCAAAATCTTGTAGAAGTTCACGATCTTCATCTTCTGGGCTAACAATTTCAATGTTATATCCCAGTTGAACTCCAAGAATTTCAAATGTATCTGCATCTACTGACTGCGTTGCTGTAACCATTTCACCTAAGTGGAATAGAGCAGCAACTAATGCGGCTGGATCTGCACCGATTTTGTCTGCAAAATCAGCCAACGATGCACCACGGCGCATGCGAATTGGAGTCTTTCCATCACCGTGGGGGATAACAGCGCCACCAAGTTGTGGTGCCTGCATGTTGTCGAATTCATCGCGCAATGCTTTGCGAGATTTTTGTTTACGACCAGATTTCTTGCTTGCATTTTTTCCAAATGCTCCACCTGCACCACCGCGTTGCGGCGGGCGTCCACCACCCGGACGTTGTGGTCCACCAGTTGTTGGTGCACCGGTTCCTGGAGTATTTGATTTATATGGTGAATTACTTGGTGCTCCTGTGCGCGGTGCAAAACCTCCAGCACCACCTGGTGCTCCAGTGCGCGGTGCACCGGGACGTGCAGCAAATCCTGGTCGCACAGAACCAGGTCGTGATCCAGCCATTCCAGAACGTGGTTGTCCTGTTGGAGAACCTTGTGGTCTTTGTGGTGGACGTGGAACAGCGCCACCTGTTGAAAATGGATTGTTACCTGGACGTGGTGGACGTGGAACAGCGCCACCTGTTGAAAATGGATTGTTACCTGGACGTGGTGCAGGTTTTGCTGGAACTGCAGGCGATGATGGTGTTGTCGCAGTAGGAGCTGATCCTGCGTCGTTGGCTTCATTTGCTCGATCTTGTGCCTCAAATTTTGCAGCTTCTTCTCTATTTGCAACTGCTTTAGCTTGCTCAAGTTTTAGTGCTTCTATATCTACGCCAAGTTCTGCTGCTAATTCGGCGGCTTGCTCTGGGGATACTTCACCCTTTGGCTTTGCCGCGGCTTTCTTTGCTGCAGCTTTTTTGACAGGCTTTTTTTCCTCGACTGGTTTTGCATCGGGATACATTTCGATCATCTTGCGCACCACAGGTGCTTCTACTGTTGATGATGCCGAGCGAACAAACTCGCCCATTTCTTGGAGTTTTGCAAGAACAACCTTGCTCTCCATGCCGAGTTGTTTTGCCAACTCATGTACGCGGACCTTTGACACATTTCTCCTGTCTTGGCCCGCATTTTCTCAAATGCAAGCCTTAGTTGAACGACCTCATAGTTCTAACGAGCTCATTTGAGTTTCATATCTTTCGTTTCCATTCTTCTTGTGTGATTACTGCAGATCATTCTTAAGAAAATCCAGCAGTTTCGATACATCGACTGAAACATCTTGCTTGAAAGCAAAACGAAAAGCATCTCGACTTATCGCAACTTCTGCACAATTCTTATGTAGCCAAGCACCCCTTCCAGGAGCACCTTTTTTAACGTCAGGAGTTACAACTCCATCGATTAAAACCACTCGAATCATTGCTGAAGGATTCGCTCTCTTGCGGCAACTTATGCAGCTACGGACAGGAAAGTTGGGATCCAACGGCCCTATGGTATCCAACTCATGACTCCTTCTCATAATGCGATGGTATTTAGCGCTACCTTAAACGTGGCGCGCCGATCATAAAACAGGGGTAAATATGGCCTTTCCTGTTCACTCCTACCCTTGAGCTGTTTCGGTATCTGGATGAATATCGATCCGCCAACCTGTTAATCGTGCTGCCAATCTCGCATTCTGTCCGTCTTTTCCAATTGCTAATGAGAGTTGATAGTCAGGAACAATCACTTTGGCACTTCTTGTTACCAAATCGGTAACTTCAACATGAGAGACCTTGGCAGGAGCCAATGCTGCGGCGACAAACTCTGCCGGGTCTTCTGACCATTCAACAATATCTATTTTTTCACCATGGAGTTCATCCATGACGGCCCGTGCACGAGAACCAAGCGGACCAATCAAGGAACCTTTTGCACTTACTCCTGCGCGATGTGTTTTAACTGCAAGTTTTGTTCTGTGTCCTGCTTCGCGTGCTACGGCCATGATTTCGACAATACGATCGCCGATCTCTGGAACTTCAAATGCAAAAAGCTGCTTAACTAAAGCTGGGTGAGAACGAGAGAGCATAATCTCCGGTCCTTTCATGCCTTGCTTTACCTCGACAACAAAACATTTAATTCGATCACCATGATTGTAAATTTCTCCAGGAACTTGTTCTTGAGGAGGAATTCGGCCCTCAACGCGTCCCAAGTTCACGTTAATCATTTTTGGATCTCTGCCCTGTTGAACAACACCAGAAATCACATCACCAACATTTGCAGTAAATTCACCGACTATTTCAGCATCATTAGTTTCACGCATCTTTAACTTTATTATTTGACGGGCAGTTGAAGTGGCAACTCTTGAAAATCCATCAGGGTTATCGACTTCTTCACTAATGCGGGTACCGTCTTCGGCAAAAACTGGAATCAAAATTGAAATCTCACCTGTTTCGCGATCCAAGTGCGCGCGCGCATGTCGTTTTGCGCTCTCACTCTGGTTGTAAGCGCCCAGGACTGCAACTTCAATTGCGTAGATGAGATTTTCTAAATTAATGTCTTTCTCTGTTGTCAGCGTGACGAGAGCTCCCATTTCTACATGCATTAGATCTCGTCCTTGCGGTTAAATTCAACTTCAACATTGGCTTTTTTAATAGTAGAAAACTTCACTTCATGAGTCTTCATTCGACCTTTGATGTTTTCGATCAAGATTGCTTGATCATCATCAAACTCAGTTAAGCGACCTGAAACTTCTGATCCATCCTCTAGGACTACTTTGATAATCCTTGTTAAATTCTTCGTCCAGTGCCGGGGCAATGTAAGTGGTCTTTCAATTCCCGGTGAACTCACTTCAAGAGTAAAACCTTCATCAAATAATGGTGCGTCATCTAAAAGCGCCGAAATTTCACGGCTGATAGCAGTTATGTCATCTAGGTTCATTGGAGACATACTGTCGATCATGCATGTAACGATGCGATGGTTGCCT
>JBEDES010000008.1:0-55003 GCA_041175545.1 Actinomycetota bacterium | reverse complement strand
AAAACCTTCATCAAATAATGGTGCGTCATCTAAAAGCGCCGAAATTTCACGGCTGATAGCAGTTATGTCATCTAGGTTCATTGGAGACATACTGTCGATCATGCATGTAACGATGCGATGGTTGCCTGGATTGCTGGTAAATATGTCTTCTAGAAAGAATCCTGCATTTTCTACAGTTGGTCGAATTAAATCGGCTATTGAGTCTTTGAGTGCCATCGATTTCTTCTTTCTATTAAGTTGTAGCGCAATTGTAACGTGATCACTTAAAAGGTGGCAATTCCGACCCTAATTATTAATACGACTGTCACTAGTAAAAAGACTTTACGAACCAAAGTGGAGCCTCCCCGAATGGCAAGCCGCGAGCCAATAATCGCTCCCGTTATATTGGCAAAGCCCATAATGATGCCAATCTGCCAAATTACAGCGCCGTTTATTCCAAAAACAATTAAGGCTCCAATATTTGTTGCTACGTTTACAACTTTGGCAATGGCAGATGCAGTAATAAATGCATATCCCAAAGTCGCCACAAGTATCAGCATTAAGAATGATCCTGTACCCGGTCCAAAAATTCCATCATAAAAACCAATCACAGTACCTGCGATCGCTCCTATTTGGATTCGTTGCTTGGGTACATGACGCAGATTTTCTAACTTACCAAGATCAGGTTTGAGCCACGTGTAGATGGCAACGGCAATAAGCAAAACTAGAATCATCGGCCGCATACTGCTTGTTGGAATTCTTGACGCTAAAACTGCCCCTGCGGCAGAACCAAAGAATGCAGGTATTGCCATTCCCGCTAAAACTTTGGGATCAGGCTTAATTTGCTTGCGATAAAGGGCAGCAGCTGTTGTTGTGCCGAAAACTGCAGATAGTTTATTTGTACCAAGCACCTGCGCTGTTGGAGAGTTTGGTAAACCAATTAATAATGCCGGTAATTGGACTATCCCTCCACCACCGGCAATTGAATCAACAAATCCTGCTAGGAATGATGCAGAAAGCAGAAACAATCCGGTTGCAAGTGATAACTCTGCAAACACTTTTACTTGAGTAGTTCTGTGATTTCAGAGACCGCTGATGTCAGAGGAACTTCCTTTTTGTCACCAGTTTTGCGAACTCTAATCTCTACATTTCCCTCTGCTAATGCTTTACCCACGACTACAATTATCGGATTTCCAATAAGTTCGGCGTCTTTGAACTTAACTCCAGGCGATGCATCTCTTCGATCATCGACCATCGTGGTTATAGATTTAGTCTCAAGTTGTGTGGCTAATTCAATGGCTGTATCAAATAAAAGATCATCTTTACCTGCGGCAACAATATGTACTTTTGCGGGTGCCAGCTCAACAGGCCAGTTAAGCCCTATCTCATCGTGAGTTTGCTCAGCAATTGCCGCAACGGCACGTGATACTCCAATCCCATAAGAGCCCATAGTCACAACCTGAGATTTTCCATTGCTATCCAAAACTCTTAGATCAAGTGCTTGTGCATACTTTCTTCCAAGTTGGAAGATGTGTCCGATTTCAATGGCGCGATCAATTACTACAGCAGTTGAACACTCTGGACATGAATCCCCTGCACGAACTTCGGCTGCTTCAACATAATGATCAGGAGTGAAATCTCTTCCATTGACAACGTTTCGTGCATGACGATCCTTCTTGTTTGCACCTGTTACCCAAGCACTTCCTGGGGCAATTCGAGGATCGGCATAAACTGTAATACCTGATTTTTTAGCATCCTGTGGCCCGATGTATCCCTTAACCAAAGAAGGGAACTTAGCAAAGTCTGCATCTTCAAAGACACGAAGTTCGTGAACTCCGCTTAAGTTTTCTTGCAAACGTTTAACATCGACTTCTCGATCTCCAGGGACCAAAACTGAGATTGCTTTACCATCTGCCATCATCATGACATTTTTTAAAGTATCGGCCCCAGTAAAGCCGCCTCCGAATTTTTCATTGAGTACTGCCACGAGTGAGTCAATCGTTGGGGTGTTGGGTGTATCTAATTCCTCTATTGAAGGCGTTTTTGAAGAGTCTTGCACTGGAACTTTCGTGATCATTGCTTCAACATTTGCAGCAAAACCACACGATGGACAAAGAACGTAAGTGTCTTCACCGGTTGGACACGGTGCCAAAAATTCCTCAGATTTTGATCCGCCCATCGCACCTGAAACAGCTTTAACAATGTTGTATTTCATTCCAAGACGATCGAAAGTCTTTACATACGCCTTGCGATGATTTTGGTAGGAGATCTCTAATCCCTCATCATCGATATCAAAGGAGTATGAATCTTTCATGACAAATTCTCGGCCTCTGATAATTCCACTACGCGGTCTTGCTTCATCTCGGAATTTAGTCTGAATCTGGTAAATGCTTAGTGGTAAATCCTTATAGGAGGAGTACTCGCCTTTGACCATGAGTGTAAACATCTCTTCATGCGTCGGTCCTAGTAAATAATCTCCACCTTTACGATCCTGCAATCTAAAAAGTGCTGGCCCGTACTCATCCCAACGATTTGTAGTCTCATATGCATCGCGAGGCAATAAAGAAGGAAAATGCACTTCTTGGAATCCAGCCTCGTCCATCTCTTCTCGGATTACTCGCTCTATGTTACGAAGAGTGATAACTCCCAAAGGTAGCCAAGAGTAAATTCCAGCGGCAATTCGTCGAACATAGCCAGCGCGAATTAAGAGTTTATGACTTGCTACCTCTGCATCTGCTGGATCATCGCGAAGCGTACGCAAAAAAAGCGTAGACATTTTCAACATGTGAGAACTCTATCGAACATCAACTGAAGGTTGCCCTGAAGCTACCCCTGCGGCTTCCATTTCTTCTGCTAATCGCATTGCTTCTTCGATAAGAACCTCGACTATTTGCGCTTCAGGTACCGTTTTAATAACAACACCTTTGACAAATATCTGACCTTTACCGTTTCCAGATGCAACACCAAGATCTGCCTCACGAGCTTCTCCTGGCCCATTAACAACACAGCCCATAACTGCAACTCGCAATGGGACTGTCATCCCCTGTAATCCTGCCTGAACTTTTTCAGCCAATGTATACACATCAACTTGTGCACGACCGCATGATGGACAGGAGACAATTTCCAGTTTACGTTGGCGAAGATTCAAAGATTCAAGAATGGACATTCCAACTTTGATCTCTTCAACCGGAGGAGCAGAAAGTGAAACACGAATTGTGTCACCGATACCCTCAGCTAATAAGATTGAAAAAGCTGTTGCTGATTTAATCGTGCCCTGAAATATAGGACCAGCTTCAGTAACGCCTAAGTGCAATGGATAATCACACTGGGCTGCAAGTAAACGGTAGGCACTCACCATTGTTACTGGATCATGGTGTTTGACTGAAATCTTTATATCTGAAAAGCCATGCTCCTCAAATAAAGAAGCTTCCCAGAGAGCCGATTCCACGAGTGCTTCTGGAG
Source organism: Actinomycetota bacterium (assembly GCA_041175545.1). Lineage (GTDB taxonomy): Bacteria > Actinomycetota > Actinomycetes > Nanopelagicales > Nanopelagicaceae > Planktophila. Next base: position 51,562 of record JBEDES010000008.1, on the reverse strand, counting down.
TTGCTTTTCCATACTTAGCAAGCAATCGAGGATCAAGGGATCCGGCATTAACTCCAATTCGAATTGGAATTCCAGCATCACCTGCTGCCTTGGCAACCTCTTTTACTTTGTCATCGAACTGTTTAATGTTTCCAGGATTAACGCGAACTGCTGCACAGCCTGCATCGATTGCTGCAAAAATGTACTTTGGTTGAAAATGAATATCAGCAATTACCGGTATTTGAGACTTCTTTGCGATTTGAGCTAGCGCATCTGCGTCATCTTGACTTGGGACAGCAACACGAACAATCTGGCAACCAGAGGCTGTGAGTTCGGCAATTTGTTGCAAAGTAGCGTTTACATCTGAGGTCAACGTTGTGCACATAGATTGAACAGAAACCGGAGAATCACTTCCCACTCCAACAGAGCCAACTTTGAGCTGCTTTGTTTTTCGGCGAGGGTGCAGAGTTGCCGGTGGCGCACTAGGAATTCCGAGATCAACCATGCCTTTATTCTGCACTAACTTGAGAAAATTCGCTCACATTAAAGGTTAAGAACCACAGGATTAATCACATCTGCCACAAGTAGTAGCAAGGTTAATGAGGCAAGTATGACAAAAACCACCATCGTAATAGGGGTTAAAACTGTCACATCAATTGCCGCTGGTCGAGGGCGACCACGCATTCGCGCAAATAGAGCACGTATTTCATCGGCAATAGCAACTGCCATATGTCCGCCATCTAAAGGAAGAATAGGAAGCAGATTAAAGATTCCAATAAATATATTTAAACTTGCAATTATCAACAAGAAGGTTGCTAGTCGCTCCTGAATAGTGAGTTGATCACTTCCGACTGCTTCTCCAGATACTCGAGCAACTCCGACCACTCCCACTAAACCATTGGCATCGCGCTCTTCACCTCGAACAGTTTGTCCCCATAGAGCAGGTATTTTTGATGGCAGGCTGAGCAACGATTTAACACTCTCAGAGAGAAAACTCTTTGTTACGGTTGCAGAGTTGCTAATGGAGGATAAAAATCCATATCGCTTTACTCCAACTTCATTAACTATTCCTAAGAGATATCTTTTTTCACCATCAATTTCAGTTAACCGAGGTGCTGCTCGAACCGTGATTTCTTGACCATCTCGATCTATCGTAAGAACGACCTCTTTGCCTTCTGAATTTCGAATAACTTCAACATCCTTGTACCACTCAGTGACTCTTACTCCATTAATTGAAATAACTTCGTCTCCAACTTGAATACCTGATGTGGCAGCAACGGAGCCCTCAACTACTTCACCGATAACTGGAAGAACTTGATTTGTACCAACGCCTGCAAAAAGTGTAAACAAAAGTAAGAATCCAAGAACGAAATGGAGAAAAGATCCAGCACCTAGAACAATTAGTTTGCGACCAGAAGTTGCCTTATAAAATGCTCGATCTTCTTCACCCGGCAACATCTGGTCATTCGGTGCCATTCCTTCAATTTTGCAGTAACCACCAGCTGGAATGACCTTTATTCCAAACTCTGTTTCACCTCGCTGTGTTGACCAGATTCTTTTTCCAAAACCTACAAAAAACTCAGAAATCCGCATTCCAAAACGTTTTGCAGTTATGTAGTGACCAAATTCGTGAATCATTACTGAAACTAAAAGCGCAACTATAAAAGCGATAATTCCAAGAAATTGCATTGTTAACCTAACGTGAGTAGTTGCCTAGGATAATGGACCATACCCCTGACACCTTAATTAGTTCAGTTTATCGGTCGAGGAGATTCTGAGTGGGCGAATAAGTACCACCCTTGCTTCGTTTTGCAATTGCACTCAAGGCCTCTAAAACCACGCGATTTGCCAAAATAGCTGTAATGTCTGCGTTATCAAATGGCGGACAAACTTCTACGACATCTATTCCAACTATCGGAAGTTCAAGACAGATTCTGCGCACTGCCTCAAGCAATTCACGACTAGTCATTCCACCAGGTTCTGGTGTGCCTGTTCCTGGAGCCATACCGGGATCAACTACATCAATATCTACCGACAAAAACACACCGTCACAGCCATCGACAAGTGTTGCAAAAGATTCATCTAAGACGGTATTTAACCCACGGTGTGCAATTTCAGTCATCTCATATGAGCGCATTCCTTGATCGCGCATCCAATTAAGAGTTGCATCTTCTGGCCAATATCCACGAAGACCCAGCTGTAAAAATCTATCTCCTCGAACATATCCATTATTAATCAAATTTCGCATCGGTGTTCCGTGACCAACGAGAGCTCCGAATTGATCCTCACCTGTATCGGCGTGAGCATCAAAATGAATCATTGAGATTTTGCCCAATCCTCTGTGCGCAGCAATACCGGCAACATCGGCAGATGCGATCGAATGATCTCCACCAAGAACAACAGGGATAATTCCAGCACGTGAAATCTTTTCTGTTGCTGCTGCCAAAATAGCTAAGGACCCAGTTAAATCCGAACCTGGCATCATCAAATCACCTGCATCAAAAACCTTTAAATCTTTAAGGCCGTCAGTTCGAAGGGCAAGATGAGGACGTGATCCATCATGAGGTAGATAATCTCCCCCGCGAATTGCCTGTGGTCCAAACTTTGCGCCGGATCGATGAGATGTTCCGCTATCAATAGGCGCACCAAGGATAATTACATCTGCGCCTGCATATGTTTTTGGATCATCTAGGTCACATGATGGAATGCCTAAAAAAGTAAAACTGGGGCCATACATATTTCCGTGATTGGTCATTTGCTGACTTTTGTCTTTTTACTTATCAGTTGACCCGCGATCACGATGGCAAGTGCCAAGAAAAACATCGCTGAGCCAATGACATTTGCCTGTGCAGGAATACCACGTGCAGCTGATACATACACAAATTTAGGAAACGTGGTCAAAGTTCCAGAGTTAAAGTTGGTGATAATAAAGTCATCAAAAGACAAACTAAAGGCAAGGAGTGCAGCTGCAGCGATACCAGGTGCAACAAGTGGAAGCGTCACACGACGAAAAGTCTGAAACTCATTTGCATATAAATCCATAGCCGCTTGTTCTAACCGTGGATCAAGAGATGCAATTCTTGCTTTAACTGTAACGACTACAAATGAGACGCAAAAGACGACGTGGGCTATGACAGTAGGCCAAAATCCTGGGTTAATTTGAAAGACCAAAAAGAGTGAGAGAAGTGATGCACCTAAGACAATTTCAGGTGTTGCCATCGGTAAAAAGATAAGAAGGTTAGAGGTTGATCTTCCTTTAAATGCATACCGACCTATGGCAAAGGCAATCATCGTGCCTAGGATTGTAGAAAAAATTGTCGCCAAAAGGCCAATCTTGATTGAGTTACCAAGTGCGGTACAGATTTCGGGGGCACCACAAGGGTTCTGCCAATTATCTAAAGTAAAACCTTTCCAAATTAAATTACTCTTGCCCGAGTCATTGAATGAAAATGCGAAAGTGTAGGCAACTGGAATGAACAGATATGTAAACCCAAAAAATGCATAAATTCGTATTAGGTTTCGACCAAACCAGCGAGATAGGCGGGCCTGTACCGGGATCGTAGGAATCGTTGCATCTTTAATTTTAGTCATACAAGTTCTTCCGTTCCAGCTTTGCGAATATACAAAGTAACTAGAATTAAAATCGCTGCCATCAAAGTAAAGGACAACGCCGCCGCAGTCGGATAATCAACGATCTTAAAAAATCGAGATTCAATGACATTTCCAAGCATTTTTGAATTTGGATTACCCAGAATTGCAGCGTTGACGTAATCTCCTGCTGCAGGAATAAATGTTAATAAAGTTCCAGCAACAACTCCCGGCATAGACAGAGGCAACGTCACTCTTCTAAAGGTAGTGATTCCATTTGCGTAGAGGTCTCCCGATGCCTCCATTGTTCGTGGATCTATGCGTTCAAGAGAAGCGTAAAGCGGCAAAGTCATAAATGGTAAAAAGTTGTATGTCATACCTATAACAACAGCAAAAGACGTTGAAGTCAGTGTTGTGCTTTCACCAATAATTCCTAACGTTCGAAGAGGAGGTACTACAAAACCTTCTTCACCAAGAATCTGCTTCCATGCAACTGTGCGCAACAAAAATGATGTAAAAAATGGCGCAATGATAAGTACCAAAAGAATATTTTTAAACTTGCCTGCTTTAAATGCAATTGCATAGGCCAGAGGATAAGCAATTGCCAGCGCTAATAAAGTGGCACAAATTGCGAAAATGAATGAGCGAGCAAACTGCTCTCTATTTTCTATGAACGCGTCAATATAGTTAGCAAAGCGAAAAGTTTGCTCATATTCTCCTGTATCTCCCCCGGCAATTGGTGTCTGCGTAGAAGTTTGTGCCAGGTTAATAATTGGCAAGATAAAAAAAGTAAAAAGAAACAGAAAACCTGGCAATAAAAGCAGATAAGGCAGCTTTACCTTAGACAAAGCTCTACTCATCCTCATCAAGATCATCAGGTGCAACTTCGGTGCCTGCTTCTGCATCTTCATCGCCGCGAAGTGCAAATGTGAAGTTTGGCTCCCAAGAAATAACTACCTGATCACCCTTATCAAAAGGAGGAACACCATCATCATTTTGCTCAAAGACCATCAACTCTTGACCCCATGGCATTGCAACTTGGTATTGGGTTGATACTCCTATGTAAGAGACCTCTTCAATATGTCCACCTGTTAAAACATTGCCACGAGTTGGGGTTCCAACTAATGAAATACGGAATTTCTCTGGACGGATTCCTGCAAAAATCGAATTATCAACTGCATGACTTCGACTCTTAGGCATAGAAATCTTTTGTCCGTAAAGATCCACGACTAAGTTGTCTCCATCTGTGCCTTCGATCCGACCTTTAATTAGGTTTGATTGTCCTAAAAAGTTAGCAACGAACGCGGTTTTTGGGTTGTCGTATAAATCAGCTGGTGAACCCATCTGCTCGATTCCACCTTCATTCATTACCGCGATCGTGTCGGCCATTGTCATCGCCTCTTCTTGATCGTGTGTAACGTGAACAAAAGTTAAACCAACTTCACGCTGAATCCATTTGAGTTCAATCTGCATCTGACGACGCAATTTAAGATCAAGTGCGCCTAATGGCTCATCAAGTAGCAGCAGAGCAGGACGATTAACAATGGCTCTGGCCAATGCTATTCGCTGTTGCTGCCCACCTGAAAGTTGAGTTGGTTTGCGTTGTGCAAGATGAGGAAGCTCAACAAGATCTAGAACTTTGTTGACATCTGCATCAACATTTTTAATTCCTCTACGGCGAAGACCAAATGCAATATTTTCAAAGATTGTTAAATGTGGAAAGAGTGCGTAGTTTTGAAAAACAGTATTGATTGGGCGCTGATAAGGACGCTTGGTCGTGATATCAGTTGCACCCAAATGAATACTGCCGACAGTTGGCTCTTCTAACCCAGCAATCATTCGAAGTGTGGTGGTTTTACCGCACCCTGAAGGTCCAAGTAATGCAAAAAATGAACCTTCAGGGATCGTTAATGAAAGATCATCAACTGCAGTGAAATCACCATAGGTCTTAGTGATTCGCGTAAGACGCAAATCTCCACGCGTTGCAGAGGAAACATCAACCACTAGTTGCCGGCAACCTTCTGGAATGCTTCGCTCCAAGTTGTTTCTTCGGCAGGAGTGAGTGAACGGAATACGCTGAGCTTCTTTGAAGTTGCAGCATCAGGGAAAATGTATGGACTGCTTGCCAACTCTGGAGCAATCTTTTCCATCTCCTCCTGTGCACCCTTAACTGGGCATACGTAGTTTACGTATGCAGCTACTTCGGCCGCGATTACAGGGTCGTAATAGAAGTTGATCAACTTCTCAGCGTTTGCCTTGCCCTCTGCTGATGCAGTCGATGGAATCATCAAGTTATCACCTGAGATGGTTCCGCCAGAATCAGGAATAGCAAAATCAAACTTTCCTTCATTTTCTGCTGCAAGAATAAACATGTCGCCAGACCAGCCAATTACTGCTGTTGCATCACCTGATGTTAGGTCAACTGCATATTCATTACCCTTAACTCCGCGAATCCATCCATCACTGACCTTCTTGGCCAAGAAATCAACAGCGTTCATAAACTGATCTTCAGTTACTGTTTGAAGATCTACACCTTGCGAGCGCAGAATAATTCCGATCGTGTCGCGCATTTCTGAAAGAACTACGATCTTTCCTTTGTTCTGTGGTGCAAAGAGATCATCAATTGTGCGGATTCCCTTTGGATTCTTCTCAACGTTCCATCCAAATCCTGCCATGATGCCTTGCCACGTTAGAGATTGTTCACGTTTTGGATCAAATGATGGAGAAGCAAGAGAATCAAGAATGTTTACTTTGTTAGGAACTTTTGCTGTGTCAAATTTTTGTGTGTAGCCAAGACGGATCCAACGAGCAGCCATCCAGTCAGTAGGTGTTACAACGTCATATCCAATATCTTCACCTAATTTAAGTTGTGCCTGAACTTTTCCATAAAACTCATCATTATCGTTGTAATCCTCAAAGTACTTAGCTGCAATGCCTGTGGCTGCAGTGAACTTATCTAACGTTGGATACTTCTGAGTCTCTTCGTCATAATCTAAATACAAAGGCCAGTTACCCCAGCGAACAGAGTTCGCGCTATCGGCAGAATCAGATCCGCCTCCACATGCAGCAAGAAGTCCTGCTGCACCTAATCCTCCTGCGCCGGCTAATACTGTACGGCGAGAAACCATTGCACCTAAAACTGATTTAGCTTCTGGTGAGAGTGAACTTTCTTTTGACATACTGATTTACTCCTTAAGGGTTAAGCACAAGCAAGTGGTCGAGTTATCAAGCCTCGAACTTTCTGTGGGTAGTGGTGGTTGGTGATAGATGAACAGGGGCAAATACTACGCCCCAAGATTACTCATTACATGCTTAATTCGCGTGTAATCTTCAAATCCATAGGCTGAGAGATCCTTCCCATAGCCCGAGCGTTTGAATCCTCCATGTGGCATCTCGGCAACAAGAGGAATGTGGGTATTGACCCAGACGCATCCAAAGTCAAAGGCCTTAGCCATTCTCATGGCAACACCGTGATTGGTTGTCCAAACACTAGAAGCTAGGCCGTAATCCACGCCATTGGCCATCGAAACTGCCTGGGCCTCATCGGTAAATTTCTGAACCGTTATGACAGGACCAAAAATCTCCTTCTGAATAAGTTCGTCATCTTGGCGAAGGTCGGCAATTACAGTTGCTGGGAAGAAGTAACCTGGGCGATCAATTGCCGAGCCCCCTGTCATGATCTTTGCATGTGATGGGGTCCTAGATACAAGATCGCTGACTCTTGCTAATTGATTGGCGTTGTTTACTGGTCCAAGAAAAACATCGGCATCAGATGGAGCCCCTAGTACCACTGCTTTAGCCTGTTCAGTAAGTAAATGAACAAACTCGTCATAGACAGATTCTTGAACAATCACACGAGTTGCTGCAGTGCAGTCCTGACCTGAGTTGAAATAGCCTGCAATTGCAATTGCCTCCGCTGCAGCATTTAAATCAGCATCTGCAAAGACAACTACTGGAGCTTTTCCGCCTAATTCAAGGTGTACGCGCTTGACCTGTTTTGCTGCAGATTCTGCAACTTGAATTCCTGCACCAACAGATCCAGTAATTGAAACCATGTCAGGTCGCTTGTGATTAACAAGTGCTGCACCTGTCTCACGCTCTCCGCAAATAACATTAAATACTCCTGCTGGTAAAAACTCTGCCATCAAATTAGCCATCCATACAGTAGATGCAGGTGTTGTATCACTTGGCTTTAACACAACTGTGTTTCCAGCAGCAATAGCCGGTGCCCACTTCCAAACTGCCATCATCATTGGATAGTTCCATGGGGTGACCTGGCCAATAACACCAACTGGTTCACGGCGAATCATCGAAGTCATACCTGACATGTATTCACCTGCTGATTTGCCTTCAAGATTTCTTGCCGCCCCAGCAAAAAAGCGGATCTGATCGACCATCGGTGGAACTTCTTCAGATGTTGTCAGAGAAATTGGTTTACCAGTGTTTTCAACTTCAATTGCGATGATCTCTTCTGCGCGATTTTCAATTGCATCTGCAATCTTTAGTAATGCACGTTGTCGAGTAGAAGGTGTGGAATCACGCCATACAGTAAATGCCGCATCTGCTGCTTTGTATGCCGCATCTACATCAGCTGCATTTGACTTAGGTGCTGTCGCAAAAGCTGCACCTGTTGCAGGATTAATCAGAGTTGTCGACTCTCCAGATTGTGACTCTACAGATTTACCATTAATGAAATTACTGAGCTTTTTCATGGGGCGAGCCTAGCAATTCGGGCCCTATCTCACTAGGGATGCTCAGCTAACTTTGCTTTTGGGGCCAATAGAAAAAAGATGCTGAGAAATAAATCTGCAGAATTAATTAGTTGAGGAGCCCTTTTCGGCAGCGGCTAACTGGCCACAGGCGCCATCAATTTCGCGGCCTCTGGTATCTCTAACTGTTACAGGTACACCGTAGCTTTCAAGAATGCGAACAAACTCGGCCTCATCTTCACGGCGAGAGGCTGTCCACTTAGAACCTGGAGTGGGATTAAGAGGAATTAAGTTAACGTGCGAATTTCTGTTTTTAAGCAGACGACCTAAAAGATCTGCCCGCCAGGATTGGTCATTGATATCTCGTATCAAGGCATATTCAATGGAGTACCGGCGACCTGTTTTCTTTTCATATTGATCGGCGGCAGCCAGAACTTCGCGAATGTTAAATCGATTGTTAATTGGCACCAAAGTGTCACGAAGTTCATCATCGGGTGTGTGCAATGAGACAGCTAATGTGACTGAAACTCCTTCTTCGGTCAGTTTTTCAATTCCATTTACGAGGCCAACAGTTGAGACAGTGACAGAACGTGCGCTAATTCCTAAACCATCAGGATTAGGGTCGGTAATATTTCGTACAGTTCGTATTACCGAGTTGTAATTTGCCAGTGGTTCGCCCATGCCCATAAAGACAATATTGGACAATCTGGTTGGTCCGCCAGGAAGTTCACCGTTTGCACAAGCTCGTGCTGCTGCAACTATCTGTTCTGTGATCTCACCTGCAGATAAATTGCGAGTTAACCCAGCTTGGCCCGTTGCACAAAATGGACAGTTCATTCCACAACCTGCCTGAGATGAAATGCAGACAGTGACACGATCGCTATAGCGCATTAAAACACTCTCTACTAAAACCCCATCGTGAAGTTTCCATAGATCTTTTCGAGTCATTCCACTATCAGTTGTCCGTGATGTTACAAGCTCAATTAGTTTCGGAGTTAATGCTTCGGCGATACTTTGACGTGAATCGGCAGGAATATCACTCCACTGCTGTGGGTCATTAGATAGATGTGAAAAATAATGTGTGGCGACTTGGCTGGCACGATAGCCCGGAAAACCTAGTTCTTCTGCAAATGCTTTTCGCTCACTAGGTGCAAAGTCAGCTAAATGTTTTGGAGCTTTTTTGCGTTGAATTGGCTCATCAAAAACTAGATTAATCTCTGGAACTTTATTACTCATAGAAAATCTCTGACTAGCTCAAGTGCCAGCCACATAGCAGGGGCCGATAAAACCACTGAATCAAGTCGATCTAGCATTCCCCCGTGACCTGGTAGCAAGGTCCCCATATCTTTAAGGCTTAGGTCGCGCTTCATTGCACTCTCAATCAAGTCACCGCACGTTGCCGTGAAAACAATCATTAAACCAACGATTATTCCTAACCACCATTGCATGTCCATTATGTAGTAAAAAGCTAATGAACCGCCGGCAACAGTGAATATCAATGACCCTGCTAATCCTTCCCACGTTTTCTTTGGTGAAATTTTTGGAACAAGTGGGTGTTTACCAAAAAGAACACCAACAATGTAGCCAAAAGTATCGTTGCAACCAACTAGAACCATAAATGTCATTACCTGCTGAAAACCATTATCTGGTCGACCAAGCAAGATTAAGAAACCAGCTAAAAAAGGTAGATAGAGAAGGGAGAAAACTGTGGCAGTTGCTTTTGCCACAAATCCATCTGGTCCTTGAAGTAATGCGCGGATTAGAAGCAATGGCATTGCAACTGCAGTTGCTACTGCAAGTCCACCTGATCCACCATTCCAAGCAGCATATGACAATGCAATTGAGGCTAGAACTAATCCATTAAATGAAACAACGATTGCACGAGCTGCAAATGCTCGTGTAATTTCTCGTGCACCTAAAATTATTGCAACAGCTACTACCCCAGCGAAAATTACTCTCTCATATGAAAGTGCAAACCAGACCAAAGCAATAAGTGAAAGGCCAACAACAATTGAGGGCAGTAGCTTTCGCCCAGCCTTTTTGTTGATTGCCTCGTTTATTGCATGAAGATCTGACATAGGAGCAAACTCCTTAAACTTCGAGGAGTTCAACCTCCTTGTGCTTGAGCATTTCATCAATTTTTGCAACATGATCAGCTGTGACTTTTTCTAACTCTTTTTCACCACGTGCTAAATCATCTTTACCAATGTCACCATCTTTTTCTAACTTCTCCATAGCCTCTTTGGCAGTACGGCGAATGTTTCGCATTGAAATCTTGGCATCTTCTGCCTTCGTTTTAACAACTTTGATGAACTCCTTACGGCGCTCTTCTGTCAGCTGAGGGAAATTAACTCGGATAACTACGCCATCGTTGCCTGGATTAACGCCCAGATCAGATCCACGAATAGCATTTTCAATTGCAGCCATGGCCCCTTTATCAAACGGTGCAATTATTGCCATGCGCGCTTCTGGTACTTGAATCGATGCAAGTTGTGACAAAGCAGTGTAAGTGCCGTAGTAGTCGACCATTACTTTATTAAACAGCGATGGATGTGCACGACCAGTTCGGATAGTTGCGAAATCATCTTTTGCAACTTCAACTGCTTTGTTCATTTTTGTCTGTGCATCTGCCAGCGTGCTTGCTACATCTGCCATGGTCTTTGCTCCTCTAATTCTGAACCGCTTATGCGACCAGAGTACCTATTGTTTCACCGCGTACCGCACGGCCGATATTTCCATTTTTCATCAAATCAAAGACGACTATAGGTAGTTTGTTCTCTCGACATAGCGCAAAGGCAGCGGCATCAGCAACGGCTAAAGATTTAGACAAAACTTCATCGTATGAAATCGATTCAAATTTTGTAGCCTTTGGATCCTTTTTCGGATCTGCGCTGTAAACACCATCGACTCCACTTTTTGCAAGTAATAGAGCTTCTGCGCCAATTTCCAATGCTCGCTGAGCTGAAACCGTATCTGTTGTAAAGAACGGCATTCCTGCACCTGCGCCAAAAATTACAACGCGACCTTTTTCTAAATGTCTGATTGCTCGCAGTGGAATGTATGGTTCTGCGACTTGTCCCATTGTGATTGCCGTTTGAACGCGAGTTGCAACACCCTCTTTTTCTAAGAAATCTTGTAAGGCAAGACAGTTCATAACTGTTCCGAGCATTCCCATGTAGTCAGCTCGTGAGCGATCCATACCGCGCTGAGATAGTTCTGCTCCTCGGAAGTAGTTTCCGCCACCAACAACGATGGCAACTTGCACACCTGTACGCGCTACTTCTGCGATTTGTTTTGCAATATCTTGAACAATATCGGGATCAACACCAATGCCTTTTTCTCCACCAAAAACTTCTCCAGAAAGTTTAAGGAGCACTCTGCGATACGTTCCTCGTGTACCGGGCATGAGTGCTCCTTAACTTTTAATTACTGGCTGTGGTTGTAAGTCTAAGTGATTAGGCCCAAACCTTATTGACCCACGCGGAAGCGATGGAAGGCCTTAACGGCAGTTCCGGCCTCATCGAGGATTTGCTTAACAGTCTTCTTTGCATCCTTTGCGAAAGATTGTTCAATTAAGGAGACATCCTTAACAAAACCTGCGACACGACCTTCAATTATCTTGGACAGAGCTGCTTCAGGCTTGCCCTCTTCGCGTGCAGTCTCTTCTGCGATACGACGCTCGTTTTCGATCAAATCGGCTGGTACTTGCTCGCGGTTAACAAACTGCGGAGCGAAGGCTGCGATGTGTTGTGCGATGTCTTTTCCAACTTCAGCTGCATCTTTTACTAACTCGACCAAAACACCAACCTGTGGTGGAAGATCTGGGCTAGTGCGGTGCAAATAGATTCCAACTGGAGAATCTTTTATTACTGCAATGCGACGAACTTCAATCTTCTCTCCCAATGTTGCATTTGCTTCATCGACAACTGATTGAACAGTTTTACCGTTAGCCATTGTTGAGGCAAGGAAAGCTTCCGTTGAATCTGACTGTGCATTCTGTAAATGCGCTAGTAGTTCATCGGCTAATGCGATAAAGCGCTCACCTTTTGCCACGAAATCTGTTTCGCAGTTGAGCTCCAGCATTACGCCAAGGTTTCCTTCAACTTTTGCAACAACCGCACCATTTGAAGTTAAACGACCTTCGCGCTTTGTAACACCTTTGAGTCCCTTAACTCGAATAATGTCGAGTGCCTTGTTGTAATCACCTTCGGCCTCATCTAAAGCTTTCTTGCAATCGAGCATTCCTGCTGCAGTTGCTTCGCGAAGCTTCTTTACATCTTCAGCTGTATAGGCTGCCAATTTATGCCTCCGGTGTTGTTGCAGTTGTTGCATCGCCTGCTGGTGCTGACGCGCCGTCCAAGATTTCTTTCTCCCAATCAGCCAATGGTTCCCCAGCGGCTACTGCGGCAGGTTGTTCACTCTTGGCCTCTTCTTTAACATTTGCAGAACGTGCCTTAAGGCCTGCTGCAATTGCATCGGTGATTACGCGAGTTAAAACATCGATTGATCGGATTGCGTCATCGTTACCTGGGATCTTGTAATCAACTTCATCTGGATCGCAATTTGTATCCAAGATTGCAACGACTGGGATACCAAGCTTTTTCGCCTCTTGCACTGCAAGATGCTCTTTCTTTGTATCTACTACCCAAATTGCTGAAGGTAGCTTGGTCATGTTGCGAATTCCATCTAGGTTCTTAAATAGTTTTTCGCGTTCACGGCGAAGAACAAGAAGTTCTTTCTTGGTTAGAAGTAGATCATTCTTCTCTTCCATTGATTCAAGTTCTTTCAAACGCTGGATTCGCTTGTACACAGTTGGGAAGTTGGTGAGCATTCCACCTAACCAGCGCTCAGTCACTGTTGGCATTCCTACGCGTGCTGCATGCTCAAGAATTGGCATATGTGCCTGCTTCTTTGTACCTACGAATAGAACGTGGCCACCCTTTGCAACAGTGTCCTTAATGAATTCATATGCTGAATCAATAAGTGCAAGTGATTGCTGGATGTCGATAATGTAGATGCCGTTGCGCTCTGTAAAAATAAAACGCTTCATCTTTGGGTTCCATCGACGAGTTTGGTGTCCAAAGTGAACACCACTGTCGAGGAGCTCTCGCATTGTTACAACTGCCATGGCAGGCATACTCCTTCATAGGTTCCTCACGCATTAATAGCGCAATGAAACCCGCTCGGTTTTGGCTAAACAATTTGCTTAGCCCGTCGCACTGAAATTCATCTACCGATTTAACGGACCGAGATGATTCACCAACCAAAAGGTTAGGCAGTGCTGAGATGTCACCACCGATTCGAACCCTTTTACAAGTTCATAATCAACTAGTGCAGGGCAAATCCTACCTGAGCTCTGAGCGTGAAATTACCGCCCGATCATGCGTAAAAGCGCCCACCAAGTGATCCGAAAAACAGCCTCTGCCGCAATCGCAACAGACATCTTGCTCTCTCCATGGGTGCGCTCAACAAAATTAATTGGAATCTCAGCTACTGACCCTCCGCTGGCCACTGCGCGTCTAACCATCTCTATTTGAAAACAATAACCCTCACTTTTTACTGTAGAAAGATTCATCTTTTTCAAAAGCACGGTTTCATATATGCGAAATCCAGACGTGACATCTTTTACTTTAAGTCCAAGCATTGCCTTGGCATAACGATTTGCACTTCGAGACAGGTACTCACGAGCCTTGTTCCAATTGGTGATTGATCCATCTTGAATCCAGCGAGAACCAATAAGTACATCACTACTGCCGATCCACTCCATCATGTTTCTAAGATCACTTACCTGATGTGAACCATCTGCATCCATTTGAATAATGTATGTATACCCGCGTGCAATTCCGATAGAAAACCCAGTGCGATAGGCATTACCTAAACCTAACTTTGATTCACGCTCAACTACTTCAACATTGTGTGCTCTAACCACATCGGCTGTTGCATCCGGAGAGCCATCATCGATGACTAAAACATCGGCATCTAAACCCTTTAGGGCATCTAGTAGTTGACCGATACTTTTTGCTTCGTTGTAGGTTGGAATAACAACTAAAGAAGATCTCATGCTCTGGGGTGTGCCTGTTTAAACGCTTTTTGCAGGCGTTCGGTAGAGACATGTGTATAGATCTGTGTTGTCGCAAGGGATGCGTGACCCAAAATTTCTTGCACAGTTCGAAGATCTGCTCCACCTTCAAGTAAGTGAGTTGCAGCAGAATGACGCAGCGCATGTGGACCCATGCGCTCTATACCCTCAATTGCAGATAACGCTTCATAGACAACTGTCCGCACTGTTCGCTGATCAATTCGCTTGCCTCTAGCTCCAATGAAGACTGCGTCGCCAGAGTGTGATTGTGCAATCTTATCTCTACCCTGCTTTAACCAAAGATCAAGCGCGCGAAGTGCTGGATTGCCAAATGGAATAGTGCGCTCTTTATTGCCTTTACCTAATACCCTAATAGTTTGACGATCGTAATCAATGTCATTGAAATCTAATCCACATAGTTCGCTAACTCTGGCACCTGTTGCATAGAGCATTTCAACTATTGCAACATCGCGCAAAGACAGAGGAGTCTGTTCTTCGCTTGCTCTTGTTGCAAGTGAATCCATAGCAGTTTTTGCCTCATCAATTTCTAGAACGTCGGGCAAAATTCGGTGCCCCTTTGGCGTTGCAAGGGTTGTACCCACATCTTTGGCCAAGTAATTATTTTTAACCGCCCACTTTGTAAACAGTCGGATAGAGGTTATTCGTCTAGACAGTGATGTTCTGGCCCCACCTTTTATCTGTTGGTTTGCAAGCCAAGATCGAATATGATTTAACTCTAACTGAGCAATCTCTTCCACCTTTAGTGTTTCAAGATGGGCCAGTAAAGACTCTAAATCGCCAATGTATGCACGAACTGTGTTGGAAGATAAATCTCGCTCAGATGTTAAATGGCGATTAAAGGCTTTCAGAATTTCTTGAAAGTTATCGCTCACAATGTTTAAGTTTACGCGGGCTTTCTGCCTTGTCGCATCAATCCGAAGGTAAGCGCGTCTTCAAGGGCCATCGCAGATGCAGCAATCACGTTTTCATGCACTCCTACGGTATTCCACTCACCTTTGCCATCACTTGTCTCTACAAGAACACGAGTGACTGCGCCAGTTCCTAAGCGTCCTTCAAGAATTCGAACCTTGTAATCGGTCAACTCTAAAACTTCTAACTCTGGATAAAGCTTTAACAATCCTGTTCGCAATGCGTTATCAAATGCATTTACTGGGCCGTTACCCAAACCATTACAAGTGATCTCTTGTCCCATAGCGGTAACTGTTACCTCTGCCTTGGTGACGATTGATTGATCAGCTGCACGCTCAACAGATGTTACCCAATGATTAATTGTGAAAAACGATGGTCGTTTGCCGGAAATCTCTTCATGAACCAAGAGTTCAAATGATGCATCTGCTGCTTCAAATGTGAACCCTCGAGATTCCATCTCTTTAACTCGGTCCACAATTCGACCGATCAGTTCTTTATCTCCACCTAGATCAACACCTAGTTCTTGAGACTTTAATTCAATTGATGCACGTCCTGCCATGTCAGAGACCAACATACGCATGTCATTTCCAACAGATGATGGATCCTCATGTTGGTATAGCGATGGATCTACTTTTATTGCACTGGCGTGTAGTCCTGCTTTGTGAGCAAATGCAGAAATACCAACATATGGCTGGCGAGCACTTGGTGCAACATTGGTTACCTCTGCAACTGCGTGCGAAATTCTAAAGGCTTCTTGTAATGCATTAGGAGGAAGTACTAGCTGTTTTTTCTTCAGCTCTAGGTTGGCAATAATTGTTACAAGGTCTGCATTTCCGGTGCGCTCACCATATCCGTTAAGTGTTCCCTGAACATGTGTTGCACCAGCTGCGATTGCTGCCATTGAGTTTGCAACGGCGCAACCTGTGTCATTGTGACAATGAATTCCAAGACGAGCAGAACTTGCAGTTAAAACATCGTGTACAACTTGGGAAAGTTCATCAGGCAACATTCCACCATTGGTATCGCACAGTGCGATTACATCGGCGCCTGCCTCTGCCGCAACGCGAACAACTTCTAGAGCATATGCGCGGTTGTGCCGGTAGCCATCAAAGAAGTGTTCTGCATCCAAGAATACTCGCTGACCCTCTTCGCGAAGGTGAGTTACAGAGTCGCGAATCATTGCAAGATTTTCATCAAGTGTTGTTTTAAGTGCTAAATCAACGTGGCGATCAAAAGCTTTAGCAACCAATGTAACTGCAGGAGCACCACTATCTCTTAGTGCGCCAAGAAGCACATCATCTGCTGCCTTTGCATGTGGCCGGCGAGTTGCACCAAATGCAACAAAGGTTGCATTCTTTAACTTTAACTCCTTCTTTGCCAATGCAAAGAACTCTGTATCTTTTGGATTTGCACCGGGCCATCCACCTTCAATAAAACCAACGCCAAGTTCATCTAAATGGCGCGCAATATTAAGTTTGTCATGGACAGAAAGGTTTAACCCCTCTTGCTGTGCGCCATCACGCAAAGTGGTGTCGTAGATATGAAAACTGTCGTTGATAGGCATTACTTGATCGCACTCATCCAGTTGTGCTTGTCCTCAACCGTGCCGTGTTGAATTCCAAGTAAGTGGTTTCTAATTTGCATCGTGATTGGTCCGGGTTGTCCATCACCTGTTACCCAAGTGCCCATAGCCGATTTAGCCTGACCAACTGGTGATACAACGGCAGCAGTTCCGCAGGCGAAAATTTCAGTTATCTCTCCACTTGTTACGCCATCTCGCCAATTATCGATTGAGAGCATAACCTCTTCAACTTTATAACCAAGATCAACAGCTACTGAAAGTATCGAATCGCGAGTAATTCCAGGCAATAACGTTCCAGTTAGCTTTGGAGTAATTACTGTTGCATCGGTGCCTTTACCTTTTACAAAGTAAAGGTTCATGCCGCCCATCTCTTCAATCCACTTTCGCTCTTTTGCATCAATCCAAACAACTTGATCGCAACCTTCTTTGGCTGCTGCTTTTTGTGCAACGAGTGAGGCTGCGTAGTTTCCACCACACTTTGCTTCACCAGTTCCACCTTGAGCAGCACGTACATATTCAGTTGAAATCCACACTGAAACAGCCTTTGATGGATCAAAGTAGGCACCAGCAGGTGTTGCAATCAAAAGATATGTGGCTTTATTTGTCGGACGAACGCCAAGTCCAACTTCCGTTGCAATCATAAATGGACGGATATACAGCGACTCTCCCACTTTGTTAGGAACCCACCCGTTGTCTTGCTTTACGAGGGTTTCAACTGTTTCCATAAAAAGATCAACTGGCATTTCAGGTAGCGCTAATCTTTTTGCAGAGTTTGCAAAACGCTTTGCATTCTCACGTGGGCGAAATAGTTCAATTGATCCATCAGGTTGGCGATAAGCCTTCATGCCTTCAAAAATCTCTTGTCCGTAGTGAAAAACTGCAGTTGCAGGATCAAGAGTTATTGGACCGTATGGAATTAACTCAGGCTCTGCCCATCCATCTTTTTCACTCCACTCGCACCTGACCATGTGGTCTGTGTAGTACTTGCCAAATCCACCTTCAGCAACGAGTGCGTTGCGTGTTGCATCATCTTTGGCATGCGGGTTAAGAGTTATCTTCATGATTACAAAGCGCTAGCTAGCGCATCTCCCACTTGAGTTGTACTTCTCTTTGCATCACCACGTGTAGCAAGATCAGCGGCAACAACTCGTTCTACATCTCGGGCTGCATCTGAAAATCCAAGATGATCCAACATCATTGCAACAGACATAACCGTCGCCGTTGGATCAGCTAAATTCTTACCTGCGATATCTGGCGCCGAACCATGCACTGGCTCAAACATTGAAGGAAATGCACCTGTCGGGTTGATGTTGCCAGATGCTGCAAGGCCAATTCCGCCACAGATTGCAGCAGCAATATCAGTCAAGATGTCTCCAAATAAGTTGTCTGTAACAACAACATCAAAGCGCTCTGGATTAGTAACAAAGAACATTGAAGCAGCATCTACATGTAGATACTCGGTAGAGATCTTTGGATACTCCTTTGCAACATCTTCGAATGTACGTGTCCATAATCCACCTGCACGAGTTAGTACGTTGTTTTTGTGAACCAAAGTTAACTTCTTGCGATCACGCTTTGAAGCTCTTTCGAAAGCATCACGAATAACTCGCTCTGCGCCCCTGCGAGTATTTAGGCTTTCCTCAGTTGCAATTTCGTTTTCTGTGCCGTGAGCCAAAACTCCACCTGCGCCAACGTAGGGACCTTCTGTTCCTTCGCGTACTACGACGAAATCAATGGGAGCTTTGGTTGCTAATGGACCTGTTACACCAGGCATCAATTTTGCTGGGCGCAAGTTAATGTAGTGATCAAAGGCAAAACGAATCTTTAGCAAAAGTCCACGCTCTAGTACTCCGCTAGGAACTGTTGGATCGCCAACCGCACCAAGTAAAATCACATCGGCTTTTGCAAGCTCTG
Source organism: Actinomycetota bacterium (assembly GCA_041175545.1). Lineage (GTDB taxonomy): Bacteria > Actinomycetota > Actinomycetes > Nanopelagicales > Nanopelagicaceae > Planktophila. Next base: position 32,781 of record JBEDES010000008.1, on the reverse strand, counting down.
CCAAAGTTGAATCTGGCAATACCTCACCAGTGCGATGCCAAAATGCTGCTCCAAGATCGTAAGAAGTCTTTTTAAACTCAACTCCATACTTTTTTGCGACAACATCTAGAACTTTTAAGCCTTCATTGACAACTTCAGGACCAATACCATCGCCTGCGATGACAGCTAGATTTATCGTTTTCATTAGCCCACCAAAGTCACAGAGCGAACGAGTTCGGCTCCAGTTTCTTTCTTAACAGTAGAAAGTAGTTCATCGCTGATTTGAGAGTCCACAGTGATAGCCATCAACGCGCTTCCGCCGGCTGAACTTCGTGCAACTTGCATTCCAGCAATATTAATTCCCGCTTTTCCTAAAGCATTTCCAACTGCACCCACAACACCTGGCTTATCCACATAACGAAGGAATAGAAGGTTTTCAGTTGGCGCAAGATCTAAATCAAAAGAATCGATAGCAATAATCTTTTCATCTTTACGAATACCAACAAGAGTCCCATCTACGGTCACAATTTTTCCATCGGAAAGTGCTGCACGAAGAGAGATCATGTTGCGGTACTCAGGACTTTCTGGATCCGTTGTTACCGCAGAAGTTAAACCACGCTCAGTAGCAAGTGCAGGAGCATTTACATACGTTACGTCAGTTACTCCACATCCAAGGAGTGCTCCCTTGAGGGCGCTGGTTGCAAGTATCGAAGAGTCAAGCTCTGAAATTTCTCCTCTTACCGAAATGTCCATACTTACTGGTGCTTCCCCTGCAAATGCAGTTGCAATCTGTGCCATTTTTTCAACCAACGGCAAACTTGGGCGAATCTCTTCGTGAATTGCTCCACCCTTTACATTGACCGCATCTGGAACTAACTCCCCTGCCAATGCTTTACGGACTGAAACTGCAACAGCAATTCCTGCTCGCTCTTGTGCTTCATCTGTGGATGCACCTAAGTGTGGAGTTGCAACTACTTGATCCAAAGTAAATAGTGGTGAATCGGTACATGGTTCTGTTGAGTACACATCTATTCCTGCACCAGCCACACGTCCTTGAGTGATTGCATCAAATAGAGCAGTCTCATCTAATACTCCACCGCGGGCAGCATTAATGATTCGAACCGATGGTTTAACTTTTTTAAGAGCATCTACACCAATCAAATTTGCTGTCTCTTTTGTCTTTGGCAAGTGGATGGTTATGAAGTCAGAAACTTTTAGAAGTTCATCTAGTTCGACTAAACGAACACCAAGCTGCGCTGCACGTGCAGGTTGCAGGTATGGATCGTATGCAACAACATCCATCCCAAAGGCCTGCATGCGGTGTGCAACCAACTGACCAATACGACCAAAGCCAACAATTCCAAGAGTTTTTTCAAATAGCTCAGCTCCAGTGTATTTAGAGCGAGCCCACTTACCATTTCGAAGAGCAGCATGAGCTGGAGAGATAAAACGTGCAGAAGCCATCAATAGCGAGATAGCTAACTCTGCTGCAGAAACAATGTTTGAAGTTGGGGCGTTAACAACCATTACTCCGGCTGCAGTTGCAGCAGGAATATCAACGTTATCTAATCCAACACCGGCACGTGCAATTACCTTTAAACCTTTTGCTGCGGCTATTGCTTCTGCATCCATCTTGGTTGCAGAGCGAATCAGCACGGCGTCAACACCCTTTGCAAGAGCTGCAAGAAGTTCTGCGCGGTTTGCACCATCGCAGTTAACAACTTCAAAGTCAGGACCCAGCGCTTCTAAAGTTGCCGGGCTGAGCTCTTCTGCAATTAAAACAATCGGTTTAGCCACGCGCTGCACTACCTTCTTTGTAATCGTCGCCCTTTAACTGCTTCATCCAAGAGAACATCTTGCGAAGTTCACGACCAACAGCTTCGATCGGATGAACTTCACCCTTTGCTCGAAGAGACTTAAATTCAGGGGCACCTGCTTCTTGATCATCAATAAAGCGCTTAGCAAATGCTCCGCTTTGGATGTCAGCAAGTACAGCCTTCATGTTTTCCTTAACGTGTGGATCGATAACACGAGGACCTGAAACATAGTCACCGAATTCAGCAGTATCTGAAACTGACCAGCGCTGCTTTGCAATTCCACCTTCGTACATTAAATCAACAATTAATTTAAGTTCGTGCAAGCATTCAAAGTATGCAACCTCAGGCTGGTATCCAGCCTCTGTTAACGTTTCAAATCCGTACATAACTAATTGAGATGCGCCACCACAAAGTACTGATTGTTCACCAAATAGATCTGTTTCAGTCTCTTCGGTAAATGTTGTCAAAATTCCACCGGCACGAAGACCACCAATAGCTTTTGCATATGAAAGTGTTAATGGCCAGGCATTTCCTGTTGAATCTTGTTCAACAGCAACAATTACTGGAACTCCACGACCTGCAGCATATTCACGACGCACTAAGTGTCCTGGACCCTTTGGTGCAACCATGCAAACATCTACAGATGCTGTTGGCTTGATGTAACCGAAACGAATGTTAAATCCATGTCCAAAGAACAGCGCATCGCCATCTTTTAGGTTTGGCAAAATTGATTCTGTGTAGATATGACGCTGTACGTGATCTGGTGCCAAAATCATAATGACAGTTGCTTCTTTTACTGCCTCTGCAACTGAGACAACGCGAAGACCCTCGGCCTCTGCCTTAGCACGTGATGAAGAACCATCTTTTAATCCAACTCGTACATCAACACCACTATCGCGCAAATTAAGTGCGTGCGCATGTCCTTGTGATCCGTAACCAATGATCGCAACTTTGCGCCCCTGGATGATCGCTAAATCAGCATCCTCTTCGTGATACATCGTTGCTGCCACGGTATTTCTCCTTCTCGTTGATGTTTTGTCTGTACTTGTTAACTTGTTCGATTGGATTGTTAGTTTTTTTTCTTAGTTCTGATAGTCAGCCTGTCCGCTCTTTGCGGTAGGAATACTTTGGACGCTAAGCGTACGCTCTGCCAGCGAACGGCTGCCACGCTCAATGCCAACAAGGCCAGATTGAGCAAGTTCACGGATCCCAAAACGCTCAAGGGCGTTAAGTAGATCACTGATTTTGGCAGCATCACCAGTTGCCTCGATCGTTAGGGTCTCTGCAGACTCATCGACGATAACAGCGTCATAAGTTTCCAAAACGGCATCAACATCAAATCGGTTTTTGGCTGTGGCAGAGATTTTTACCAAGATTAATTCTGCCTGAACAGATTCTGATGGCTTTAACTCCGCAATGTGAATGACGTTTACTAATTTATCTAGTTGGCGAATCACTTGCTCCAAAGAGTGGCTTTCAACGTTGATGACAATTGTCATTCGAGAGATAGCTGGATTTTCAGTTGGACCAACAGCTAAAGAATCAATGTTGTATGCACGACGAGAAAAAAGCCCAGCAACACGGGCAAGTACTCCAGGTGAGTTTTCAACCAATACGGCAAGGGTGTGTTTGCTCATTAGAGTTCCTGTGAATCCCAGTCAGGCGCCATTTCACGGGCGATCATGATGTCATCATTTGATGTTCCTGCAGCAACCATCGGCCAGACCATTGCATCTTTAAACACTCTAAAGTCAACAACTACTGGTTGATCGTTAATTGAATTAGCTTTCTTAATTATGGAATCAACATCTTCTGGACGATCACAGGTTAAGCCTATGCAACCCATTGCATCTGCCAATTTAACAAAGTCTGGAACTCTCTTAGATTCAAGATTGGTATTTGAGTATCTGCCTTCGTAGAACAATGTTTGCCATTGGCGAACCATGCCAAGAGATTCATTGTTAATGATCGCAACTTTGATTGGAATGTTGTTAAGTGCGCAGGTAACTAACTCTTGATTAGTCATCTGGAAACAACCATCGCCATCGATTGCCCAAACTGGCGTATCTGGTGCACCAACTTTTGCGCCCATCGCTGCAGGTACTGCATAACCCATTGTTCCAAGCCCACCGGAGTTAAGCCATGTACGTGGATTTTCGTACTTAACAAACTGTGATGCCCACATTTGATGTTGTCCAACACCGGCAACATAAATTGCTTCAGGTCCAGTAAGCGCGCTGAGTCTTTCAATTACATATTGCGGTGAAAGAGAACCATCTTTTGGTAAGTCATAGCCCAATGGATACGTGGCACGTAGTTTGTTCATAGATGCATTCCATGCAGAATAATCTGGAGCTTTCTTTGCAAACTCAGCCTTTACCGCAGGAATTAGCGCAGCAATTGTTCGCTTCAAGTCGCCGACAACAGGTACATCTGCAAAACGATTCTTACCAATTTCAGCTGGATCAATGTCTGCATGAATGACCTTTGCGTTGACGGCAAATGTTGAAAGCTTTCCGGTAACACGATCATCAAAGCGTGCACCTAAAGTAATAAGTAGATCTGACTTTTGAAGAGCAGTTACAGCGCCAACTGTTCCGTGCATGCCAGGCATTCCGTAGTGCAAAGGATGGCTATCGGGAAATGCACCACGAGCCATTAACGTTGTTACAACTGGGACACCTAATAATTCGGCAAGTTGTAAAAGCTCTTTGCTTGCATTTGCTTTGATCGCTCCGCCACCAACATAGAGAACAGGTTTTGATGACTGTGCAATTAAAGCTGCAGCATCAAGAATCGATTGATTAACTGGTTCTAACTGCGGACGATATCCAGGCAAAGATAATTCCTTTGGCCAAACAAAGTTAGTCTCTTTTTGTAATGCATCTTTTGCAATATCGACCAAAACTGGACCAGGACGACCTGAGCTTGCGATATAAAACGCCTCAGCGATTGCGCGTGGAATCTGCTCGGGGTCTGTAACTAAATAATTGTGCTTTGTAAATGGCATTGTGATTCCGCGGATATCTGCTTCTTGAAACGCGTCAGTACCAATTGCATTCGATGGAACTTGTCCAGTAATTGCAACCATAGGAACAGAGTCCATGGCTGCATCTGCAAGTGGAGTTACAAGGTTGGTTGCACCTGGTCCAGAAGTTGCAATACAAACACCAACGCGACCTGTTACTTGGGCATATCCAGTTGCAGCATGACCTGCACCTTGTTCATGGCGAACTAAAATGTGGCGAATAGAGCTATCAAAAATTGGATCGTAAGCAGGAAGAATTGCACCACCTGGAATTCCAAACATCACATCGACGCCGGCAGACTCAAGTGATTTAACGAGTGAACTTGCGCCACTCATCTTCTTGCTCATAACCAACTCCTTTCCTGTAACTCTTCTGCAACTCTTATAGTGAAATGAAAAAACCCTCAGGTAACTGAGGGCGGCGCGAGATCAACGAAAGATCACGCGCTATTAAATCACCACCACAAATGTTGTGCTCATGTGCTTATTCTCCAATAAAGGCAGGGGTTTGGTCAAGAGATGAGATGGACATCTCATAATTCGGACCAAGAAGCCAGGACAGCCAGTGATTGGCCGATAGTTATTCGCAGACCGCGCCCTTAGAGGCTGATCCGACTAGCTTTGTGAACTTAGCCAATACACCTCGTGTGTATTTGTGAGTGAGTGGCTTCCAGCCAACTTTTCGTTTTTCCAACTCTTGCGCATCAACGAGTAAATCAAGAGTTCGCTTAACGGTATCAATGCGGACAATATCTCCATCTTTAATGAATGCAATCGGTCCACCATCGACAGCTTCAGGTGAAATATGTCCAACACATAGTCCGGTTGAACCACCAGAAAAGCGACCATCAGTAAGTAGTAATGTTGATTTACCAAGACCAGCACCTTTAATCGCGCCAGTTACCATTAACATTTCGCGCATACCTGGGCCACCTTTTGGACCTTCGTATCGAATGACAACAACATCGCCAGCTTGAATGGTTCCGTTTTCAACTGCGTCCATTGCCAACTGTTCACGATCAAAAACGCGAGCCGGACCTTCAAATTTATCAATTCCAATTCCAGCAGTTTTGCAAACTGCACCCTCTGGTGCCAACGTTCCACCCAGAATTGTGATTCCAACATCTTTTGATAAAGGCTTATCTGCAGAATGAAGAACGACTCCATCTGGAAATGGCGGATTAATATCAGCTAAGTTTTCAGCCATTGTTTTTCCAGTTACGGTCAATGTGTCACCGTGCAAATATCCAGCATCAAGCAAAATCTTTAGCACTACGGGAATTCCACCTACGCGATCAAGATCTGTCATAACAAACTTACCGAAAGGTTTTAGATCACCAAGTAATGGAACTTTGGCACCAATTCGGTTGAAGTCTTCTAGTGTTAAATCAACTTCGGCTTCATGGGCAATTGCCAGCAAGTGCAGCACTGCATTGGTTGAACCGCCAAGTGCCATCAAAATAGTTATCGCATTTTCAAATGCTTTCTTCGTCAAAATCATGCGTGTTGTTATTCCAAGACGGATCAAATTAACAACTGCTTCGCCAGATTTGATTGCATAAGTATCGCGTCTGCGATCCACGGCGGGAGGAGCGGCAGATCCTGGCAATGAAAGACCGAGGGCTTCACCAATCGCTGCCATCGTATTAGCTGTATACATTCCACCGCATGCACCTTCACCAGGACAGATTGCACGTTCTATTTGATCAACGCGTTCCTTAGTAATAAGTCCACGCGCACATGCACCCACTGCTTCAAATGCATCAATAATTGTTACATCATTGCCATCAACCTGACCTGGCAATGTTGAACCTGCATAAACAAAAACACTTGCAACATCTAAACGTGCTGCTGCCATCATCATTCCAGGAAGTGATTTATCGCATCCAGCAAAAGTAACCATTCCATCAAATCGCTCTGCATTCATAACAGTCTCTACGGAGTCGGCGATAATTTCGCGAGAGACCAATGAGAAGTGCATACCTTCATGTCCCATTGAAATTCCATCAGAGACTGAGATTGTCCCAAACTGCATAGGGAAACCACCTGCAGCAAATACTCCTTCTTTGGATGCTTTGGCTAAACGATCAAGTGACATATTGCATGGGGTGATTTCATTCCATGAAGATGCAATTCCAATCTGAGGTTTAACCCAATCTTCATCACCCATACCCACTGCGCGAAGCATTCCTCGCTGAGGAGCTCTTTCCATACCGTCGGTTACAACACCAGAGCGTGGTTTCATCGTAGACATGAGATGATTCTACCCTCTTGAAAAGAAATCACTCAATCAAAATTGGAGCCTTTACGTGTCAAAAACTAATTCTGTAGAAACCCTGGATCCCACAAGGTGGCGAACCTTATTTGTGGTCGCAATTGCACAGTTGATGATCGTTCTCGATAGCTCCATCATGAACATCGCGATCCCGAGTGCCAAAATTGAACTAGGAATCTCAGATGCCAATCAGCAATGGATCATCACTGCTTACACATTAGCCTTTGGTTCTCTGCTTCTTTTGGGTGGACGAATCGGTGACTATATGGGCCGAAAAAAGATCTTTCTTATTGGACTAGTTGGTTTTGCTGCAGCTTCAGCTCTTGGTGGCGTGGCATCTAATGAAGGTATGTTGTATGCATCTCGTGCTCTTCAAGGTGTTTTTGCCGCTCTCCTTGCACCTGCCGCACTCGCGATTATTTCAGTTACTTTTACAGTACCTGCTGAGCGAGCAAAAGCTTTCGGTGTGATCGGTGCTATCTCAGGTGGTGGTGCTGCAATTGGCTTAATTCTTGGCGGAACACTTACTGAGTACTTTTCATGGCGCTGGTGCTTGGGTGTAAATGTTCCAATCGCAGTGATTGCCGCACTTCTTGCTATTAAGTTTGTTCGTGAATCAAAGGCTCAAGGAGATAACTCTTACGACATCCCAGGAGTCGTTACAGCAACGGCGGGACTCTTCTCACTGACCTATGGATTTAATGAAGCAGCTCTTAAGGGTTGGTCAAGTACTGTCACAATTGGTTTCTTTGTAGCAGCAGTTGTGCTTTTAGTGATGTTTGTAATGATCGAAATGCGCGTAAAGAATCCATTGATGCCACTTCGAGTAGTTACCGAACGTAACCGCGCTGGTTCATATCTTGGATCTTTAGTTGTAGGCGCCGGACTATTCTCAATGTTCCTATTTCTAGGTCTTTACCTTCAGGTAATTCTTGGTTATACGCCATTGCGATCAGGCTTTGCATTCTTACCATTTACTGCAGGAATTATTGTCTTTGCAGGAATTGCTTCCCAGTTGCTGCCAAAGTTTGGTCCAAAACCACTTATGGTTCCTGGGTTAGTTGCAGCAAGTATTGGTCTTCTCATGTTGGCCAGAATTACACCTGAAACTTCTTACACAGGCTATGTGCTTCCATCTTTGTTGATCATGTCTAGCGGAATGGCGCTTGTATTTATTCCTTTAACTTCAACTTCCTTACATGCTGTTTCATCCCATGACACAGGAGTGGCAAGTGCCATGCTCAATACAAGTCAGCAAGTAGGTGGATCACTAGGTACTGCGCTTTTGAACACTGTTGCAGCAACTGCGACGACTACGTATGCCGCAGCAAATACTCAATTAGGAGAGAAGGTGATGCCGTTTGCGATGACTCATGGCTTTACGGTTGCCTTCAAGTTCAGCGCAGCGCTTTTGTTTGTCGGTGCAATTGTGCTCTTCTTCTTTATCAATATTGGTAAAGATTCACTTGTTGAAACTGAAGGTGCAGGCCTTCACTAATTTGCAAGAAGCGTTAATTAGTAACTAGTTAGTTGGTTGTCCAAGGTGGCCAAGTAGGAGCTCTCGAACTCGAGCAGCATCTGCTTGGCCCTTTGTCTCTTTCATGACCGCACCGATTAGCGCACCTGCAGCAGGAATATGACCAGCACGAACTTTCTCTGCAGTCTCTGCTTGTTCGGCGCACACTTTTTCAATTGCTGCCATAAGTGCGCCATCGTCATTTACAACTTTAATCCCACGCTTTGCAACAACCTCAGAAGGCTTGCCTTCTCCGGAAATAACACCTTCGACAACTTGACGAGCAAGCTTGTCGGTAAGTTCACCGGCATTAACTAAAGCAACAATTTCTGCAACATCACTTGGAGTTATTGCCAGATCTGCAATTGCAACATCTTTGTCATTTGCAATTCGTGAAATCTCTCCAAGCCACCAACTGCGTGCCTTTGTTGGATCTGCGCCAAGTAAAACTGTTTCTTCTACGATGTCTAGAACATCGGCGTTAATCATTGCCGCCATCTCTTTTTCAGGAACAGCCCATGCCTCTTGCAAACGCTTGCGACGAATAGATGGACGCTCTGGTAATCCTGCACGTAGCTTTTCAATCCATGCCGCATCAGGTTCTACTGGTACAAGATCTGGCTCTGGGAAATAACGGTAATCCTCTGCCTGTTCCTTAGAGCGACCAGAGCGAGTCAGACCTGTGTCTTCTTGAAAATGTCGAGTCTCTTGAACTACGCGTCCTCCTGCATTTAACAGCTCTGCATGACGAATCATCTCACCGCGAACAGCTCGCTCTACAGATCGAAGTGAGTTCACGTTCTTTGTCTCACTTCTTGTGCCAAGTTTTTCTTCGCCAATCAAACGTAATGAAACATTTGCATCACAGCGCAATGAACCTTGTTCCATCTTCACATCGCTGACGCCAAGTGATCGCAAAATATCTCGAAGCTCGGCAACATATGCCTTTGCAACCTCTGGAGCATATTTCCCTGTTCCCGGCACAATCTTTGTGACGATCTCAACTAAAGGAATTCCTGCTCGGTTGTAATCAAGCAGTGAGTACTCGGCGCCATGAATACGTCCTGTTGCACCACCAACGTGGAGAGATTTTCCTGTGTCTTCCTCCATATGTACACGCTCTACTTCAATGCGAAACTTTTTTGGGCCTTCATCTGTTTCGATCTCTACATCTACATAACCATCAATACAGATTGGCTCGTCATACTGAGAAATCTGGAAATTCTTTGGCATGTCTGGATAGAAGTAGTTCTTGCGAGCAAAGCGTGAAAATGGTGCGATAGAACAGTTCAACGCTAAACCAATTTTTATCGTTGACTCAATAGCTTTCTCATTTACAACTGGAAGTGCTCCTGGCAACGCAAGGCAGACAGGACAAGTCTGTGTATTTGGTTCTGCTCCAAAAACAGTTGCGCATCCACAAAACATTTTTGACTCTGTATTTAGCTCAACGTGAACTTCAAGTCCTAATACGGGCTCATACTTTGCAACTACATCATCATAGGTAAGGCTCATTTGCTAGCCTCCAACTTCGGAGCGCGATCCAAAAGTGGAGCACCCCATTTAGAAAGTAGTGCCGCTTCAAGTGCTCCGCCAACTGAGTACATGCGATCATCTTTCATCACAGGTGACATGATCTGAAAACCGACAGGTAGTCCATCTTCATCAGCTAATCCTGCAGGTAATGACATTCCACCAATACCGGCCATGTTCACTGGAATAGTTGCAATGTCATTTAAATACATGGCCAACGGATCATTGGCTTTTTCGCCTATTTTAAATGCTGTTGTTGGACAAGTTGGCGAAACTAGAACATCGGCTTTAGTAAATGCTTGAGTGAAATCTTGAGTGATGAGGGTGCGAACTTTCTGAGCACTCCCGTAGTAAGCATCGTAATAACCAGAAGAAAGTGCGTAGGTTCCAAGAATAATTCTGCGCTTTACTTCTTTACCAAAACCAACTTCGCGAGTTAAGTTCATTACTGATTCAGCAGAGGCGCCATCAACATCTCCAACTCGCAAGCCATAACGCATGGCATCAAATCGAGCAAGATTTGATGATGCTTCAGAGGGTGCGATTAAATAATAAGCAGCAAGTGCGTATTCAAAATTTGGTGCCGAGACTTCTACTATCTCTGCTCCTGCTTTTGCTAAAAGCTCTAGCGCTTCTTCAAAGCGAGCTCGTACACCTGGTTGATAACCATCACCATTTAACTCTTTTACAACACCGATTTTCATTCCTTTAACGTTCGCTTCTTTTGCAGCTTTAACTACTTGAGGAACAGGCGCGTTAATCGATGTTGCATCCTTTGGGTCATAACCTGCGATTGCTTCATGCAATAGCGCTGTGTCTAAAACTGTCCGTGCACATGGACCTGCTTGATCAAGTGATGAAGAAAAAGCAACTAATCCGAATCGCGAAACTCCGCCGTATGTTGGTTTTACTCCCACTGTTCCTGTAACAGCTGCGGGTTGACGAATAGAACCGCCAGTATCTGTTCCAATTGCAAGAGGTGCTTCAAATGATGCAAGTGCTGCCGAAGATCCACCACCTGAGCCGCCAGGAATTCTAGATAAATCCCATGGATTATGAGTTGGCCCGTAGGCAGAGTTTTCAGTTGATGAGCCCATTGCAAACTCATCCATATTTGTCTTACCTAAAATAATAATGTCGTTGTTTTTTAAATTCGTGACAACTGTTGAGTCATAAGGTGGCAGCCAGCCTTCTAGAATCTTTGAGCCACAGGTAGTTGGCTTATTTTTTTGCGCCAAAACATCTTTTAGCGCTAGCGGAACACCAGCCAATGGTGACAACTTCTCACCTTTGGCTCGCTTGGCATCAACCTGTGCGGCTTGTTCAAGTGCACCTTTTTCATCAACAAATAAAAATGCATGAACTTTGTCATCAACTGCTTTGATTTGATCTAAATGCGCTTGCGTCAATGCAACAGAAGTAGTTTCACCACTTGCAAGTTTTGCCGCCATCTGGGACGCGCTGTTACGAATCACTCTTCACCTAAAATCTGAGGGACACGAAATCTTTGATCTTCTTGTGCAGGTGCACCTGATAAAGCATCTTCTGGAGAAAGACTTGGAACTACTACGTCCGGGCGAAATACATTGCGAAGTGATAGTGGATGTGATGTTGGTGCGACATCGGCTGAGGCCACTTCTTGAACGCGCGCGACGGCATCTAAAATAACTGTGAACTCTTTAGACAAGCTAACTAGCTCATCTTCGCTCATTTCAATGCGAGCAAGGCCTGCTAGCTTTGCGACTTCATCGCGGGAAAGGCTGCTCATAGTTACGGAGTCTAATTTATTTCCAGACTAACTGCGAATTTGGCCATTTCCAGTAACAATCCAAGTCGTGGTGGTCATTGCCTCTAGGCCCATAGGACCACGGGCATGAAGTTTTTGATTAGAGATCCCAATCTCAGCACCAAAACCCATTTGTTCACCATCTGTGAATCTAGTTGAAGTATTCACCATCACAGCTGCGCAATCACTTAATGCGATAAAGCGCTTGGCTACTTCATTATTTTCGGTAACGATTGCTTCTGTATGTTGTGTTCCATGTTTAGCAATGTGCTCATTTGCATCATCAACGGAATTAACAACTGCAACGTTAATCTCTAAATCACCGTATTCGGTACTCCAATTTTCCACATGAGCTGCCTTAACTTCAATACCTGCGCCTTTTGCAATCTTTTCAATAGTGCTATCAACATGCATGATCACTCCTGCATCCTGGAGAGCTTTTAGTGCAATTGGGGCAAAGTCCTCGGCTATTTTTGAATGAATTAAAAGCGTTTCTGCTGCGTTACATACGCTGGGCCTTTGTACTTTTGAATTGATAATGATTGGTACAGCTTTTGCCAAATCTGCAAACTCATCAATATAGACATGACATACCCCTGCCCCTGTTTCTATTGTTGGAACAGTTGAATCATCTACAACCATTCGAATCAGTGCAGCACTTCCTCGTGGAATGACCAAATCAACTTTTCCGCGGGCGTGAAGTAAAGCTTTAACAGTTTCGCGATCATCTGATGGCACTAACTGAATTACATCTGGGGAAATCTTTGTATCTGACAAAGCCTCTCGCATAATGCGAACTAAAACTTCATTACTGTGCGCAGCGCTAGAAGAGCCGCGCAATAACGCCGAATTTCCTGACATTAACAAAATTACTGCAGCATCTACTGTTACGTTGGGGCGAGCTTCATAAACCATTCCAATTACTCCGAATGGCACTGAAATCTGTTCTAACTCAAGTCCGTTAGGCAAAGTTGATTTTCGTAAAGTAATTCCAAGTGGATCTGGAAGCTGGCTAACTTGCCGTGCTCCCCCTGCTATGCCTTTAATGCGTTCGGGGGTTAGCAAAAGTCGATCAAGTAACGATGAATTCAATCCAGAAGCACGCCCTGCTTCCATGTCTTTTTCATTAGCTGCGACGATTTCTGCACTGCGTGACTCAATTGCATCTGCAATAACCTCTAACGCTTCTTTACGTTCGGGTCCAGAGGAGACACTTAAAGTTTTGCCCGCTGCGCGTGCTTTATCAGCTAATGCGTTAATTAACTCTTGTGGATTCATTTAAATCAACACCAAGTCATCTCTGTGAACTAATTCGCGCTCATACTCTGCACCAAATGATGCAGCTAGCTCTTTTGTTGAACGTCCCAACATCTTTGGTAAATCCTCTGAATCAAATGCAACCAAACCGCGCGCAATAACAGCGCCATCAGGACCAACTAATTCAACTGCATCGCCTGCAATGAAATCTCCTTCAACGGCAGTTACTCCTGCAGGCAATAATGAAACGCCTCTTTCTAAAATTGCCGTTACAGCGCCAGCATCAAGAACTAGTTTTCCATGTGACTTTGTTGCATGGGCTAACCACAAAAGACGTGATGTTGTTTTGCTAGCCTGTGCATGAAAATGCGTGCCAAAATCCTGGCCAGACAAAGACTTGTCTGAATCTTCTAAAGATGTCAGCAACATTGGAATTCCGGCAGATGTAGCAATGCGAGCAGCATCAACCTTGGTAACCATTCCCCCACTACCAACTCCTGAAGATCCCGCTCCACCGAGTGTTACACCTTCAATATCTGCAACTGATGAAACTTCTTGAATTCTTTGTGCTCCTGGCTGAGTTGGAGGAGCGTCATAGAGTGCATCGATATCTGAGACCAACACCAGCAAATCTGCTCCAATGAGCAAAGCAACTAATGCGGCAAGACGATCATTATCGCCAAAGCGAATCTCTTGAGTTCCAACTGTGTCATTTTCGTTAATGATTGGCACTACACCTAGTTGAAGTAGTTTGTACAAGGTGCGTTGAGCATTTTGATAATGTGAACGACGAACGACATCTTCAGTTGTAAGCAAAACTTGAGATGCAGTGATCGAATGACGAGCAAAACTTTGCGTGTATTGAGCAACTAGCAAACCTTGACCAACAGATGCGGCAGCTTGTTGTGTTGCTAGATCCTTTGGACGGGTAGTTAATCCCAATGGTGCTAATCCTGCTGCAATGGCACCTGATGAAACAACTACTACTTCTGCTCCACGTTTTTTACAAGCAGCAACAACATCAACGAGTTTGTTGACAGCCATTGCATCTAGTGCTGATCCAGCTTTACCTGTTAAGGAAGATGACCCAATCTTGATGACGATTCGCTTTGCAGCAGTAATCTGCTCTCGGCTCACTTGTCATCTCCATCCTCTTTGTTCTGTACTGAATCTTGCTTGACTATCGGTGGTGAAAGTCTAGGCGTGCGTGGGTCTTCAACGTTGTATTCCCATTGCTTGGCGATTTCATCTTCGCTCAATTCATCTACCGGTTTTTCTGTCATCGCCCAGGTTGATTCAAGACGTGAATCTTCTCCGCGACGGAAAAGGTGGCCCGCAAGTTGCTCTGCGCCAGCCTCGATTGTTGGCTCCCAATCAAAGATTACTTCTGTTGCACCATCTCCAATTCGAACTTCACTTCCAGCGACCGCACCTTTCTTAAACAACTCTTTTTCAACTCCTAGTTGGGCAAGGCGATCTGCAAGGTATCCGATTGCTTCTGCATTTTTGAAGTTAGTTTGACGAACCCAACGTTCAACTTTTTGACCACGGATTGTGAATGAGCCATCTGCATTTGCTTTAACAACAAAACCTGAATCATCAACTGGTACTGGTCTTAAAATGATTCGTGTTCGCTCTTCTTGTCCTGCAAGAGCGCGATTTTTCTGCACCAAACGGCCCATTGCATAGGTTAGGTTTTGCAAACCTTCACGTGATGCAGCAGAGATTTGATAGACCTCATAGCCCATCGCTTTTAACTCTTCTTCCACCATATCTGCCATGGCTTTTCCATCAGGTAAATCAATTTTATTAAGAGCAACAATTCGAACTCGATCTTCTAAACCACCGTAGAGTGCTAGTTCATTTTCGATAGCTTCTAGATCTGCAACTGGATTACGATCAGTTTCAAGTGTTCCGCAATCTAGAACATGGACTAATGCCACGCATCTTTCTACGTGACGCAAAAATTCAAGCCCTAATCCTTTTCCAACAGATGCACCTGGAATCAACCCTGGAACATCGGCAACGGTAAAGCGTGTTTCTCCTGCTTGAACAACACCAAGATTTGGCACAAGTGTCGTAAATGGATAATCAGCAATCTTTGGACGGGCTGCTGAAATGGCCGCAACTAATGATGATTTACCTGCACTTGGAAAACCCACCAGTGCAATATCTGCGACAGATTTTAATTCAAGTGTGAGAGTTCGTTCCTGTCCGGGTTCACCGAGTAGTGCAAAACCTGGTGCACGTCTTTTTGATGATGAAAGGCCAAGGTTTCCGAGTCCGCCAAAGCCACCTTGTGCTGCAAGAAAAGTTGTTCCATTTCCAACTAAGTCAGCAATCTGCTCACCGTTGTGATCGTAAACAACAGTTCCATTTGGAACTCCAAGGATTAAATCTTCACCTTGATGACCGTCTTTGCGATCTCCATATCCTTGATGACCTGATGTAGCTTTGCGATGTGGAGAGTGATGAAAATCAAGAAGAGTAGTCACACTTGAGTCAACAACTAATATGACATCGCCGCCGCGACCACCATTTCCACCATCTGGTCCACCGAGTGGTTTGAATTTTTCTCGTTTAACCGAAACGCAACCATCTCCACCTTTGCCAGCAATTGCATAGAGAGTTACACGATCGACAAATGTTGTCATGTAATTACTCCCTACTTTCTTTTAAAATCTAACTTTGAAGTGCAACTGCAATAAAAAAGCGAGCCGCATATATACGGCTCGCTCTCTTTGAGAAACCCTAAATTAAGCTGCCGGTGCCACATTCACTACACGGCGACCGCGAGCGCGACCGAATTCAACTACGCCTGCAGCTAATGCAAACAAAGTGTCATCCTTACCGCGACCTACGTTCTTGCCTGGGTGAAAATGTGTTCCGCGCTGGCGAACAAGAATCTCGCCTGCGTTTACTTCTTGTCCACCGAAGCGCTTGATGCCAAGGTACTGTGGATTGGAATCGCGACCGTTTCGTGTCGAGGAGACACCCTTTTTACTTGCCATTTATCTCAGCCCCCTTATTTCGCGCCGTTGATGGCGGTAATTTTTACACGAGTCAATTGCGCGCGAAAACCTTGGCGACGACGATGACCTGTCTTGTTCTTGTAACGCAAAATATCAATCTTTGGTCCCTTGAGCTCTTCAATAACTTCGCCCGTGACCTTTACACCTGCAAGTGTTTTTGCATCTGTTGTAACAGCGGCACCATCTACTAGTAGTACGGCAGGAAATGAAACAGTTGCACCAGCAG
The DNA here is from genome assembly GCA_041175545.1 of Actinomycetota bacterium. Taxonomy (GTDB): domain Bacteria; phylum Actinomycetota; class Actinomycetes; order Nanopelagicales; family Nanopelagicaceae; genus Planktophila. Next base: position 16,332 of record JBEDES010000008.1, on the reverse strand, counting down.
CAGCGTCGATGCGATCAACGATTACTGTGTCGCCAACTGCGACCTTCTCCTGGCGTCCGCCAGCTTTTACGATTGCGTACACGTGTTACTCCACTTCATTTTTAGCCCCACCCGATCAGTCATTGGGACCGATGGGCTGTTGGGCAGAGGGTAAGCGTACGCAAGCGCGTATCTAGCGGTCAAATTGCGATGAAGCTATCTTTGTTACGGCCTTTTCGAGCGCATAAATAGGGTCACTTGCGGCGCCTTTGACTTCGGCATCTGCCGTAGCGATAGCCCCAACTGCATCAGCGATTTGGCCGGGGTTCCAGCGTCCCAACTGCCTGCGTGCTTTATCTATCTGCCATGGAGCCATTCCTAATACGCCAGCTAATTCGAAAGATTTTTGATTGCGATTTGCTCCGGCAACCTTTGCAAGTGATCGAAGCGAGGATGCAATAGCACTCGTAATCATGACGGGATCTGTTCCTGTTTCAAGTGCGCTGCGCAGTGCAATCAGAGCAGCAGGTAAATTTCCATCCAACGTTGCATCTGCAACATCAAATCCGGTTGTTTCAATTCGACCTTGGTGAAATTTATCCACCATCATCTCATCTATAACTCCTACAGGAGCATCGGCTGAGATCTGCGTGACGGCACCTGCCAATTCCCTTAAATCATTTCCAAGAGCACCCACTAGTGCAGCAACTGCAGCCGGTGATGCTTTCCTGCCTAAATCAAGGAAAAGTGATTTAACAAAATCAGATTTTTCTGCCTCTTTTTTCAACGCTTCGCATGCAATTATTTGTGGCTTTACTTTTTTGATCGCATCAATAAGAGCTTTGCCTTTAACGCCACCTTTATGAACAAAAATGAGAGTTGTTAATTGATCAGGAGCTTCTATATAACGTGTAATTTCCGGACGGTTCTCTTCTGGTAAATCTTGCAGATCGCGAATAATGAGAGCTCTACGCTCTGAGAAAAGTGAAGGCGCTAGAGCATCTGCAATATCACCGACAATTGTGTCGCCTGCAAACAACGTTGTAACTTCGCATTTTTCTTCTTTTAACTCTGCTTGAAGTTTGGTGAGTGCGCGTTCGGCCAGCGCCGATTCCGGACCAAGGATTAAGTAGATGGAATCCATAAACCTAACCTCTCTTAGCTCCAATAAAACAATCCAATTGCTGACTTACTTTTCCGAACTCGCAAGTGGTGTGATTGCGCGGTAATTGCAATTGCGCCATCTTGATCGGTCCGAACAACTTGTGTTCCCAGTCTAGTCAAAGAGGCAATGGTTTCAGCCGCTGGATGGCCATAAGGGTTATCGGCACCAACGCTAATGATCGCAAATTGGGGCGAAAGTTCACTCATAAGTTCGCCATCCTGATATTTAGAACCATGGTGGCTAACTTTGTAGATATCAACTTTTCTTAGCGCACCCAATAGCCGATGTTGGGCGGGAGGTTCAAGATCTCCGGCAGTAAAGATGCTCCAATCAATGGTGGAGACAATCATGGCAATGCTGGAGTTATTTATCTGGGAGCCATCTCCTGGCAATGTTTCAAACTGTGCAATGTTTACTTCAGGCCACAACACTTCAAGAGTAATTCGGCCGATCTCTGCCATCATCCCTTTTTGCGCGACCACAATCTCCGATTTCTTCAAAAGAGAAAGTACATCGCGGCTTTGTGCAACTGGTTCTGCATTATTACTTATCCATACCTGTCCAACTTTGCGAGATGAAATCAGACCAGATAATCCACCAACATGATCTGCGTGGAAATGAGACAAAACTAGAAGCGGGACTTCTGTGATGCCCAGATTTTTTAAACATTTGTCCTGTGCCTGCTCATCTGGACCCACATCAATGACAATAGCCCTGCCCTTGCCGAGGTTAATAACCATTGAATCACCTTGGCCAACATCGCAGTTTGCTATCTGCCAATCACCAGCTGGCCAACGTTGTATCCAGGTAAGAGAGAAAATAAGCACCAGAATTACTGCGCTGCTTTTTTTCCACGATTTCTTAAAAAGCCACAGTAAAGCAACAATTGCCACAACTATTGAAAATCCAATTACACCATTGTGAATAGTAAGTACGGGAAAATCGGAGATAAAAGTAGCCACACTCACAATAAAGCCGGCCGGAAATCGAATAAACCAAATCAGCAAAGTTGAAACAATCGGTGCAAGCGGAGAGATCAAAGCCGCAATAAATCCAAGGATAGTTATGGGAGCTACTACAGGTGCTGCCAACAAATTTGCAATGATGCTCATTGGCGATAGATATCCCGATAGTGCTACAACAATAGGAGAACAAAAAATCATCGCCGCTATGGGAGGCGCAAGAGCACCTGCAAATTTTCGATGAACAGGAAACCGCTCACTGATGATTGGTGCAAACAAAAGTAACCCAGCAGTTGCTAAAACTGACAGAGCAAAACCTGCATCTCGTGCTTGCCAAGGATCACCAATTACAACCGCTGCCATGGCAAAACCAAGGGCGGGCAAAGAGTCAGAAGCGCGATTGCTGGCCTGCGCAAAGATTAAAACAGCAGCCATTGCCGCGGCGCGAAGTACAGATGGTGAAGGCCGTACAAGTGCAATAAAGCAGATCAGTGCAATAGCAGTTGCCAGTAGGCGAAATCTCTTGTTTCTGATTGGAAACTGCATTAACCACAAAACAAATGAGGAAACTATTGCAAAGTTAGCACCACTTACTGCGACTAAATGAGTTAATCCAGATCTCTTCATCTGCTCTTTAAATTCGGGAGTTTGTTTGGATGTATCCCCCAAAACCATTCCCGGAATCAAAGAGCCTGCATCTCCATCCCCTGAATGATCTCGAAGTCCATTTCTTATTGAGCCAAGTGATGATGCCCACCTTGAGGCAGGCGTAACTGCTGTTATCTCATCATTTACGATGAATAAAGCGGCAACTCGTCTTTCTTTGCTATTGATTACACGGGCAGTTGCAGTGATTAATTGACCGGGCAGAAGTTCTATTTTCGCTCGTGCAATGATTCGAACGGGGATGCGCAGATAAAACCGATTGTGATCATCCTTAAAACTAAGTAAGCGTGCTAAAAAAGAGTAATTACCTGAGGATGTAAAGCTTGGATCTGTAATGACTTGTGCTTGAAAATCCACAGATGAATCAACAAACTCTCGAATTGCAGAGTTTTCAATTGACACCTGCCTCAAAGACATCGCAGTTGATCCAACAAGAAGTGCAAAGACAAGGACTACAAATCGAGTCTTTTTGCTAAAGATAGATAAGGCACAGAGCAGTACTGCTGCAAGTGAAACTCTCCAGGGGGAAGCAGCACTCTGAAAAAGTGCACCGCACCAGATTGCACCACCCAGGGCAATAGCCCTGTAATCAACTAGACCTGAATTTTGCTTTTGATCTGTGCGAATTTTGCAGTACCGATGCCGCTGACTTTTTGAATGTCATCAATTGTTAGGAATGGACCATTTACTTTTCGATAATCGATTATTCGCTGGGCAATTACAGGACCAATTCCATCCAAGGAATCTAACTGTGATTTCGTTGCACGATTGAGATTAACTGGACCAACTCGAACATTCTTATTTCCGGTTCCATAAGATTTACTTGTCGATGCCGAGTCGACATAGATTTGTTCTCCATCACTCACAATTCTTGCCAAATTTATTGTGCTCAACTCGGCACCTGGAGCACTATCTCCGGCGGCTTTAATCGCATCAATTACTCGGGATTTAGCAGAGAGTGAGTAAACGCCAGGATTATTCACTGCGCCTGCAACATCGACGAATATCTCAACTTCTTGCACAATCACCGGCGAACTCATCTCAACTTCTGGTGGCTGTGCGTTACCTCTTGCCACAATAAAGAAAGAGATGATGAGTAGAAGGGCGCTTAGTACAAGTAGGCCACGTTTTTGATTGGACGAGTAGTGAAGGTCAAACCACCAGTTTGAGATTGAGTCGTATGCATTTCTGATTTGTTCCATGGGCGCATTTTCAACGCCATTTGAAAAGAAGAACTACTGAGGCAAATTAACTGTTGATAACTATATTAACTAGCTTCGGAGCACGAGTGATGATTTTATTGATCTGCACACCAGCCAAGGCTGCTACAACTGAAGGAAGTGCCAACGCTGCTGCCTCTAGATCTGCATCAGTAATTGTTGGAGCAACATCAATACGGTCGATGATTTTTCCATTTATCTGCACAACAACTGTTACCGCATCGGCAACAAGTAAAGCTGGATCAACTTCTGGCCAACCTGCAAGGGCTACGCACGGTTTGTGACCTAGGCGCTCCCACATCTCTTCTGATGTAAAAGGTGCAACAAGTGAAAGCATGATTGCAATTGCTTCAACTGATTCGCGAACAGCAGGATCTGCTGGTCCACATCCAGAGTCAATTGCTTTACGTGTTGCATTTACTAACTCCATGACACGGGCAACAGCCACGTTAAATCTAAATGATTCAACAGCAAATGCTGCATCGTGTAGTGCTTTATGAACTGCCTTGCGTAAACCTAAGTCACCTTTACTAAAATCGATTCCAGGGGCGCTTTTTACATCACCTGATAAGCGCCATGCACGAGTTAGGAATTTAACCGAACCTGACGGTGATACGTCAGACCAATCAACATCATCTTCTGGAGGGCCAGCAAAAACCATTGATAAGCGAATCGCATCAACTCCGTGATTTTCTAACTCATCAGAAAGACGAACTAAGTTGCCACGGCTTTTCGACATTGCCGAACCGTCCATAACAACCATTCCCTGATTGAGCAGACGAGTAAATGGTTCATTGAAATCAACCATTCCCATATCGTTAAGGACTTTAGTAAAAAAGCGACTATATAAAAGGTGCAAAATTGCGTGAGTAACTCCGCCAACATATTGATCCACAGGCAGCCATGTATCTACTGATTTTTTAGAAAATGGTTCGGTCGCATTTGTTGGATCTGCATAACGTAAGTAGTACCAAGATGAATCAACAAATGTATCCATCGTGTCGGTATCGCGCTTTGCATCGGCAGAACATTTAGGACACTTAACGTTAACCCAATCGGTGGCAGCCCCTAATGGAGATGTTCCCTTTGGCTTTAAATCTAAACCTTGAGCATCGGGCAGAGTTAATGGCAACTGTTCTAGCGGCACAGGAACTTCACCACATGTTGGGCAATGAATAATTGGAATAGGTGTACCCCAATAACGCTGGCGAGAAACTAACCAATCTCGCAAACGATAGTTACGTGCGGCAGCACCCTTTTTATCTGCTTCTAATTTTTTGTTAATCGCAGCGATCGCATCTGCTTTAGTGAGGCCATTTAAGAAATCAGAGTTAATCAACTGACCATCCCCGGTAGTTGCAACACCTGAAGTATTTGGATCTTCTTCACCGGTTTCAACAACAACCTGAACAGGAAGCTTCATTGCTCGTGCAAAATCTAAGTCTCGCTGATCATGAGCTGGAACAGCCATGATGGCGCCAGTTCCGTAGTCAGCCAAAACGTAATCACTTGCCCAAATAGGTAGCTTCTGACCATTTACTGGATTGATTGCATATCGATTTAAGAAGACTCCACTCTTAGGGCGATCTGTCGCAAGTCGATCAATATCACTAGCGGCTTTTACAGTCTCTAGATATTTTGCAAACTCTGTCTCAACCCCAGTACCAACGACTAACTCAGCTGCTAACTCACTGTCAACTGCGACCACCATAAATGTTGCACCAAAAAGAGTATCTGGTCTTGTTGTGTAAATTGTGATGGGCTTTTCTCTGCCTTCAATTACAAAATCAACATTTGCACCAGTTGATCGGCCAATCCAATTTCGCTGCATTGTTAGAACTTTGTCAGGCCACTTACCTTCTAGTTGTGCCATGTCATCTAACAAGCGATCGGCATAATCTGTAATCTTGAAATACCACTGATTCAATTTCTTCTTTGTAACGGCTGTGTCACATCGCTCGCAAAGGCCTGCAACAACTTGTTCATTAGCCAAAACCGTCTGACATCCTGGACACCAGTTAACAGCTGAATCTTTTCGATATGCCAAACCTCGCTCATAAAACTTTAGAAACAGCCACTGATTCCATTTGTAATATTCCGGATCGCATGTGTTAAAAACACGGTCCCAGTCAAAAGAACATGCATAGCGGCGCATTGAAGATTTCTGAACAGCGATGTTTTCATAGGTCCAAATGCGTGGATCAGAGTTTCTTTTTATTGCCGCATTTTCTGCAGGTAAACCAAAAGCATCCCAACCAATAGGGTGCATGACATTGAAACCTTTTTGGGCCCAGTAGCGTGCGATTACATCGCCAAGTGCATATGCCTCTGCGTGCCCCATGTGTAGATCACCCGATGGATACGGAAACATATCCAGAACATATTTTTTCTCGCGCTTGTCATCTTTGTCGCCAGATTTAAATGGTTGAAGTTGGTCCCAAACCGGTAGCCACTTTTCCTGAACATAGGCAAAGTCGTACGCCGCGTGTTCGCGCTCTTCGTTACCGTTGTTATTCATACGTGGAGCTAAGGGGATTTGAACCCCTGACCCCCTGCATGCCATGCAGGTGCGCTACCAGCTGCGCTATAGCCCCTTATTTCTAGAATGTTGGTTTTCTAGATTTCTAACAAGTGCTGACCTTACCGTATCTGCGCGAGCGAATTTATGCAGGAGTAGCGCCGCTTTCTTCGCCAAAGACGGGTTCTGGAATAGATCCTGCATTATGTTCAACTAAATGCCATTGACGTGGATTGCGTTCTAAAACTGACCACGATGCATTTGAAAGTCCACCGATTACTCCCCAATGAGACATCGGTAGTTGGAGTAAGGATCCTAAAATACATCGAGCTGTTCCACCATGGGTTGTGACAACTAGGACTTGATCAGTTTTATCAGCTAAAGCTTTTGTAATCGCACGTATTGCGCGTGCTGCAACTTCACTTCTTCGTTCACCAGTAGTTCCGGCAGGATTATCTTCACCATCAATCCAACGAATGAAATTCTGTAGATCTTCCGCGCGATTTTCTGCGCCAGTTTTACCTTCCCAATTACCACCATTTGTTTCGCGTAGATCAACGTCTATCTCTACTTTTAATCCAGTTAAGTTTGCGAGAGCCTGGGCAGTATCTCTTGCTCGTCCTAGATCACTTGAAATGATCGCAGTTGGATTCATTCCCGCCAAAATCTGTGCTGCATGCTTTGCTTGAAATCTTCCAACTTCATTTAAATCAATATCAGAGTGGCCTTGGAAACGGTTAACAACGTTCCAATCGGTTTGTCCGTGGCGCCATAAAACTACGCGATTACCTGCCATGGGCGACTGCATTCTTAACGGCCTCTAGTTCAATGCGAGGACAGTCATTCCATAAGCGATCGAGCATGTAGTACTTACGTAGTTCTGCGCTTTGAACATGAACCACTAAATCTGAATAATCTAAAAGGATCCATTCAGCGCCATGCTCACGGCGCAATGGTTTATCACCGATTGCCGCCAGTTGTCGTTCGACTTCATCTGCAATTGCATCAACTTGTGCTTCATTTTTCCCAGTTGCAATAAGAAAAACCTCACTGAGTACTAACTGATCAGATAGGTCTAAGGCAATTACATCATCTGCGATTTTATCGATTGCAGCTTGAGCAGCGACCTGAGTGATTTCGAAAGTTCTATTGCTTATTGTCATAGAGGTTATTCTCTCGTATAAATGCAGCGACCGATGACGAAACATCTGCGCTGCTACCTTGACGAATAGAGGTGGCAGCAACATCAATGGCACCAATATCAGTGCCATTGCCAGAAAAACCGGGCCTTTGAATCACTAAGAACTCTACTAACGCCTTGAGATCATCGATTCGATGCCATTGATCCAGTTTTTCTGCTGCATCTTGTCCAATTATCAAAATAATGTCATCTTCTGGAAAGGTTTGCTTAATCGCTTCAACAGTATCTATTGCATAACTTGGACCAGTTCGAAGAATTTCTATTGGATTAACGCTTACCTTTGCAGCAATCTCTGGTTGTAAATCTTTTAACGCTAGCTGACACATATGCCTTCTATCAGCAGGTGATGCAACTGGTGCATCCTTGCGCAAGAGTGGTTGTCCTGCCGGAACAATCAGGAGTTGGTCAACTAAATTGTTTTTTATTACTTGAGTGACAACATGTAAGTGACCCGCATGAATTGGGTCAAACGTTCCCCCGTAGATACCTATTCGGGCCAAAGTGTTATCTGTCTAAGCGAAGGACTAAATAAAGAAGTGCTGAAAAAATAGCAAATGTAATAAGTCCAAAAGTTAAAGGTGAAGCAGGAAGTTCTCGTGTGATTTCGCTAGCAAGATTTATCATGCGTACATACTACTACTTGCCACCGGCAGATCCACCTGAAGTACTTGCGCCCGTTCTACACATTACTGTCGCACTACTTAGAGGGTAGATTTTTAGCAAGCAAAGCCTTGAATTGGTCTTCATCAATAATCGCTACGCCAAGTTCCTGTGCCTTAGCTAACTTGGATCCTGGATCGGTGCCCACTAAAACATAATCAGTTTTCTTAGAAACAGATGATGAAGCTTTGCCTCCATGATCGGCAATTGTTTGAGCAATGCCATCTCTCGTGAAACTATTAAGGCCACCTGTTACAACAAAAGTTAGGCCAGCTAAAGTTTGAGGTAGTTTCTTTGTTGGAGCATCAACCATAGCAACGCCTGCTGCACTCCACTTGCTGATAATTACTTTGTGCCAGTCAATTGAAAACCATTCCACAATAGATTCCGCGATCGTTGTTCCAACGCCATCTATTTGGGCAAGTTCAACTGTTGATGCTTTAGAAATCTTCTCCATCGATCCCAAAGAGCTAGCTAACGCTTGGGCCGCCGTTGGTCCAACATGGCGAATAGAAAGTGCGACAAGTGTTCGCCAAAGAGGTAATTTCTTCGCCTCATCCAATGCCGCTAAAAGCTTGTCGATATTTGCAGCCGGTGAACCATTTTTCTTTGTGAAAAACTCGCAACCCATCAGCTTTTCATGGGTTAGATCAAAGAGATCTGATTCATCTTTAATGATCTTTGCATCAAGAAGTGCGCTAGCTGCTTCATAACCCAAGACATCAATGTTTAGCGCTGCGCGTGAACCAATGTAATAGATTCTTTCTCGCAGTTGTGCTGGGCAACTTTGGATATTTGGACAGCGAATATCTACGTCACCTTCTGTCATTGCGCGTAATTCGGTTGAACACTCGGGACAGTGCGTAGGCATGACAAAGGCTTTTTCTTTACCGGATCGTCGATCAATTACTGGTCCTAATACTTCAGGGATTACATCTCCAGCTTTTCTAATGACAACAACATCTCCAATGAGTACACCTTTACGGATGATCTCCTCACTATTGTGAAGAGTTGCATGAGTAATTGTTGAACCGGCAACTTTCACAGGCTCCATAAACGCAAATGGTGTTACACGACCAGTTCGACCAATACTTACCTTAATATCCAGCAGTTTTGTCGTTACCTCTTCTGGCGGATACTTAAACGCGATCGCCCACTTTGGGGCCCTGGATGTATATCCAATTTTCTCTTGGTCCATCAGCGAATCAACTTTGATTACAACGCCATCAATTTCATGTTCGACATCATGGCGGTGTTGTGAATAGTAATCGATAAACTTTTCTACTTCTTTTCGAGTTGATACAACAGAAAAGCGATCACTTGTCGGAAGTCCTAGTTTTTTGATTACTTCATATGCCTGACTTTGTGAATCAAAATTAATTCCCTCACGTGCACCGACCCCATGGACAACTACCGACAAAGGCCTAGATGCACTAACGCGTGGATCTTTTTGGCGCAATGAACCAGCAGCACCATTTCGTGGATTAGCAAATACTGATTTGCCTGACTCTTCTAAAGATTCATTGAGTTCGTGAAAGGCTGCAAGTGGAAAAAAGACTTCGCCGCGGATTTCAATCAGAGAGGGAAGTTTTTCACCGGCTAGTACATGTGGAAGATTCTTAATGGTTTTGACGTTGAGAGTTACATCCTCTCCTGTAACTCCATTGCCTCGCGTTAAACCTCTGACAAGTTGGCCATTTTCATAGGTTAAATTGATCGCCAACCCATCGACTTTTACTTCACATAGATATTTTGGTGATGGGACTTCTTTTTCAATCCGATCAAACCATGCTGATAATTCTTCTAAGTCAAAGGCATTATCAAGGCTCATCATCTTTTCAATGTGATCGCGCTGTTCAAACTGAGTAGAAAAGCCTCCACCAATATGTAGTGTAGGAGAATCGGCTTGGCGTAGTTCGGGGTTTTTCTCTTCAAGTGCTTGAAGCTGCCTTAATAATTCATCAAACTTGGCATCAGAGATAGTTGGTTGATCTAAAACATAGTATTTAAATTGGTGGTCTCGGATTTCGTTGATTAACTCTGTGATTTGGTGGCGGGCTTTGCTTGTCATAGACCTATTTCAACAATCACTCAGTCTGACAAATCGTTGCAGAACCAACTACACGATCTCCATCATAGATAACCATTGCTTGTCCTGTTGCTAAACCAAGTAGCGGTTCTTTTAACTCTGCTACAAGTAATTTTCCATCAAAATAATACGTGCAAGGCAAAGCCGCTCCGTGAGCCCTTACTTGAACAAATCCCTCTTGCGCTTCGCCATTTACTAGCGGTCCACACCAAACCGGACGTTCACCTCGCATAGTTGTAATCGCTAAATCTTCGCGTGGTCCTACAACAACCGTGTTGCTAACTGGTTCAATTTTCAAAACAAATCGTGGAGATCCATCTGATGTTGGGACTGTCAGTCCTAAACCTTTGCGCTGACCGATTGTGTATGTGTAAGCACCTTTGTGTTCTCCAATTTTATTGCCGTCTTGATCAACAATTGGACCAGTTTCACTTCCCAATCGATCGCGTAACCAACCAGCGTTATCTCCTGAAGGAACAAAGCAAATGTCGTGGCTATCTGGTTTTTGTGCAACTGCTAAACCGCGAGCTTCTGCTTCTTTGCGAATATCAACTTTTGTCGTATCTCCCAGTGGAAATATCGCACCAGCAATCTGCTCAACTGTTAACACTGAAAGAACATAGGACTGATCTTTTGAATGATCAACGGCGCGATGAAGAGTCTTGCCACTTTCACTTATTTGAGTTCTTGCATAGTGACCAGTTACAACACCATCAAATCCCATTGAACGGGCACGATCTAGCACTGCTGCAAACTTAATTTTTTCGTTGCAACGAAGACATGGATTAGGCGTTCTTCCTGCTGCATATTCAGAGAGAAAATCCTCCACAACGCCGTCATGAAACTCTTCGGCCATGTCCCAAATGTAGAAAGGAATACCAATTACATCTGCAGCTCTTCGAGCATCATGTGAGTCTTCAATTGTGCAACAGCCGCGGGCACCTGATCTATATTTTTGCGGATTGGAAGCTAATGCAAGGTGCACGCCAATAACATCGTGACCGGCTTCAACAGCGCGGGCAGCAGCTACTGCTGAGTCGACTCCACCACTCATTGCTGCAATTAATTTCACTTTAAGTTAGCCGCCCGTCCTCGCATAATTACATCAGGTAGCACCGACACGATGAAATCAAGATCAGCCTTTGTGCTTGTTGAGCCGAAGGAAAATCTCAATGATGATTGGGCGGTTTCTTCGGTGTGACCCATTGCCAATAAAACATGACTTGCCTCGTGCACGCCGGCGCTGCATGCAGATCCTGTTGATGCCGAAACTTGCGCACTATCTAAAAGCAATAACAAAGTATCACTTTGTGTTCCTGGAAAAGTGATGTTTACAATTCCGGGCAAACGCTCTGCGTTTTTCCCATTGACGATTACATCAGGAAACAATTTCTCTACTTCAGAAATAAACTGATCTCTTAAAGCAATCACATTTTCTCGTGGATAGTTATCTTCAGCCGCTGCTGCAAATGCCACGATGCTTGGGGCGTTAAGAGTCCCACTTCGAATCTCTCGCTCTTGTCCCCCGCCATGAAGTAATGCAGGAATCTCTACTGCTCGACGCAAAATTAGTGCACCGATTCCTAGGGGACCACCGATTTTGTGAGCACTCAACGTCATTGCATAGACACCAAGGTCGGCAAAAGAAAGAGGAGTTTTCTTAAAACTTTGCACTGCATCTGTATGAACAGGAATCTCCCCTGCTAAGGCAACAACTTCTGAGATTGGTTGAAGAGTTCCGGTTTCGTTGTTGGCATGCATTACAGAGATGACTGCAATCTCGTTTCGGTACTGAGTTATGATTTTTTCAAGAGAGTTCAAATCAATAACACCATCAGCAGTCACATCAACTGTGATCAGCTGTGCACCTTCATGATCTGCAAGCCATTGAGCCGGATCTAAAATTGCATGATGTTCAATTGCTGAAATTACTACGATGTTTTTTCCTTGTGCTTTGCCTTGCCAGAACAAACCTTTAAGAGCGATGTTATTTGCTTCAGTTCCAGATGCAGTAAAAATCACTTCACTTGGTAGGCAATTAACCTGGCGTGCAATAGCTTCTCTGGCATCTTCTAACGATTTTCTTGTTGATCTGCCATGTGTGTGCAAACTAGATGGATTACCAAGTACTTGCATCTGCGATGAGATAGCCTTAAAAGCTGCAGGCGACATTGGTGTCGTTGCAGCATGGTCTACATAGATCGAAGGCACGGGCCTAAGTCTAGGACTTGTGGGCTTTTACGCCTTCCGTTGCCTTAGGCAGTACGGCAAATAAATCACCGATCACGCCAAAATCTGCGATTTCAAAGAGCGGGGCTTCAGGATCTTTATTGATAACCACAATCGTTTTACTTGTTTGCATTCCTGCTCGGTGCTGAATTGCTCCAGAGATTCCACACGCTACATAGAGTTGAGGGCTAACAGATTTTCCTGTCTGTCCAACTTGATGTGAATGTGGATACCAGCCAGCATCAGTTGCAGCACGTGATGCACCAACTGCTGCGCCCATTGAGTCAGCAAAGGCTTCTACAGGTTTGAAATCTCCATTTGTTCCACGACCACCAGAGACAACAACATTTGCCTCAGTTAGTTCTGGACGTCCACCTTGTACAGGAGGTTTTGAAGAAGTAACTGTTGCTTTTTTTGCACCTTCTGCAATCACAAGCGCAACAGCTTCAACCGCTGGAGTTGCGGCAGTTAAGTCGGCACTTACTGAGTTTGGACGAAGTGTGATGATTGGAGTTCCGTGCGAAACCTTTGAGTGAACTGTTGTAGAGCCACCAAAAACAAGTTGAGTGGCAGTGATATCTGCTGAAACATCTACTGCATCAGTGATGATTCCTGAGTTAGTTTTTACGGCAACTCTGGCAGCAACCTCTTTACCAAATGCATGGGATGCAACTAACAGCGCTGAAGGAGATTTGGTACTTAATAATTGCGCCACTGCATCTGCAACAGCTGCAACACCGTTGTGTGAAAAACTATCTGATTCAACAGTAACGATTTGCGAAATAGGACCCACATTAAGTGTCGATGCCATTGCACTTGCCTGACCAACGGGTGCAAGAACGATTGCAGTGACAGAGCCGATTCGAGATCCTGCAGTTGCTAGCTCTGCATTTGTCTTTGCAGCTTTACCACCAACAAAGTCGGCCAGGATAAATACGTTGCTCATATCAACTTCTTTTCTGCTAGGTAAGTAGCAAGTTTTTCGCCACCTGTTCCATCATCTGTAACTTTAATTCCTGCAGCACGTGGAGGTCTTGGTGCTGAATCAGCAACAATCGACCATGCACTAGTAACGCTGACTCCCACAGTTGCTAGATCGCGTACGTCAATGACCTTCTTTTTTGCTGCCATGATTCCTTTAAATGATGGATAACGTGGCTCATTAATTTTTTCAACAACTGAGATCACGCATGGAAAATTTGCATACATTTCATCCACGCCAGCCTCTGTTACGCGAGAAATTGTTACTTTACTTGCCGCTGGATCAACAGTTACAGATGAAGCAAAAGTTAACTGAGCAGCATCCAAACGCTCTGCCAACATTGCAGGAACCACACTCATACGAGCATCAGTTGATTCTGTTCCACAAAGAACTAAATCAAAACCCTCTTTTGCGATAACTCCTGCAAGTACTGCCGATGTTGCGAGCGCATCTGCGCCAGCTAATTTGGCATCAGTAATCAAAATCGCATCATTGGCACCCATAGACAATGCTTTACGAACTGCCTCTGTTGCACGCTCTGGTCCCATTGAGATCACAGTGACTGTATGTGGTCCGCCTTCTTCGTTGCCGCCATGAGCTTCTGCGATTCGAAGTGCTTCTTCAACGGCGTATTCATCAAGATCGTTGAGAACAGCGTCAACATTTTCTCTATCTAAGGTTCCGTTGACCATTTTCTTTTCGGCCCAAGAGTCCGGGACTTGCTTAATACATACGGCAATCTTCATGGGCCAAATGTTACTGGTCAGTAATTGAATTGGCTACACGAAGTGGGACAGTCGACAACCAAAGTTAACCTGCTCAGCAGATGGCGGCTGGCTATCTGCTTAACTCTTAAAGGTAACTGAAACTGTGGCTGTAACGGTTTTTTCGATGGTGCTGGTGTCATAAGCGCCATAGTCAGCCGTCATTGTTGAATCTGGTGTGGTGATCTGAATTGGACCAGCCTTCACATTAACTAATGCACCGATGTCGCCACCAACAGCCTTAGTCAACGCCTCGGCTCTAACCTTTGCATCCTTCATGGCCTCTGCCATTAACTGTGGGCGAAGCTCTGGAAGGTTAGAGATGTAATAGGCAGGTCCATAGTTGTTTACGTTAATTCCCGTAGCAAGAAGTGTCCCGATGCCTTGGCTTAGTTTTGAAATCAACTCAACATCTTTAGAGCGCACGGTTACTTCACGATTTGCGCGGTAAGAAAGAATTCTTCCTGTCGCATTTCCATTTGAAAACTCTTCATTTGCATAGGTTGAAACTGCGCCCAAAGTCAGCGCATCAGATGGAATTCCGGCCTTAATTAAATATTCAGAAAGTGCTGCAACATCTGAATCGACTTTCTTTACTGCCGTAGAGACTGCAGGTGCTGAAAGATTTACATTCAATACCCACACTGCGTTATCTGCAGTTGCAGAGATTTTTGCCGAGCCCGTCACGGTTATTCCATCGCTACTTCGGGATGCAAAACCAGAGCCCACCTGCATTAATCCCCCACCAAGGGCGATCGATAAAATAACTGCAGCAATAATTATTGTGACGGCTTTGCGTCGTTCAACCGTGATGATTGGGCTTTCGTTGAATTGGCTCATGGATAAATCTTATCGCTTAGATTGCCCGAAGATGTGCAGTTGCCAGAGTGTCAGCACTTCTAAAGCGCTCTAATTGATTTTCCCACGGTGTTCCCAGAGATTTCGCAATGCTTTCCCGTAAAGAATCTTCATCAAATGATTTAGCAAGGCTTTGAGTTAATTGATTTTCAGATAACAGCGCAGCACCTGATTGATCTATGGCCACCCTATGCATTCCTAACTCTGGTGTGAATCGAAAGATCTCACCCAGCGGTTCACCGCTTTCAATAACTTCAAAATTTAAGTAGTGCCAGCTTGCAAGTGCACTTGCAATTTCTGCTGAGGCGCCGGTGCGATCTCGAAACTCTAATTGAGTGCGAAAAGTTCCGGGCACTAAGTTTTGTTGGCTCCAGGTTAAGTTAATCCAGTTACCCAAAACGCTTTCAATAGCCCAATCAATATGGTGACGCAGGGCAGATGGCGCTGAATAAATAGTTAAGAAACCTCTCACCTGCAAACGGTTAGAAGGCTGTGTTAGACGTTGCATTGTTCTCCTAGCAAGGTGCGCCTTATGCGACCTTCCCCAGCGGCATAAACACCCTTGAATTGCTTATAACAATTCAATAACTTGCTTTGTGAACGCCTTAATTACACACCCTTGAGCCTGAAACTGTCTACTCCTGGTATAGGTGTATCAGCACAAAGGAGGTAGAGTTGACCCCAGTCGGACGCTTAATCAGTACCCGTTTCATGTTTTGCATAATCGGTATAGCTGGAGCAAGAGGAAGACCGTGATTCGAGGATTTCTCGAATCACCCACATATCGAAGGAAATAAATACATGGCAACAGGCACAGTTAAGTGGTTCAACTCTGAAAAGGGTTTCGGTTTCATTGCAGTTGATGGTGGCGGACAAGATGTTTTTGTTCACTACTCAGCAATTCAAGGAAATGGTTACAAGTCCCTTGAAGAGGGTCAGGCAGTTTCATTTGAGGTCGTACAGGGTCCAAAGGGTCCTCAGGCTGATGCAGTAAACCCTGCCTAATCAACACTAACTATTAAAAAACCCCGCCGGGTAA
>JBEDES010000007.1:0-71098 GCA_041175545.1 Actinomycetota bacterium | reverse complement strand
CTACATCTTGAACTACAGACCAACCCAATAGTGCTTCCTCTGTTGCTGTATTGGTCGTGCGCCTTGGACTTCTGGTGATGTTGACAATGACAACACTTGAGGAGAGTGCAATTGAAAGAGCGATGAGTAGCGCGCCAAGTATTGGGAGTCCCAGCCACAAGAAAACGGGTGTTCCAATAATTAATCCAATTGCTACTTGAGCGGGTGCTCCCCATAGCAAAGCTTTCTGCTCTCTGCTGATGCGTCGTAAATCAATCTCAATTCCAACTTCAAACAAAAGTAAGACAACTCCAATGTCTGCCAGTAACGCCAGTTGATTGTTGTCTGCAACAAAACCTGGAGTAAAGGGAGAAACGAGCAAACCCGTAAGCAAGTAACCGATCACAGAAGGAAGACCTAGCTTGCGAGCCGCAAAACCCATAGTTGCGGCAGCAGTTAACACAACGCCGACATTTAAAACTAAAGGTGCCGTCTCAACGATTGATGCCATGTCTAAAGTCTACTTTGATTAGGTTTCTCTCGGAGAAAATAAAAAGACCCTGGTCTTAAACCAGGGTCTTTCCTTAGAACAAACTTAGTTTGCAGATGGCTCGCGAACTAGGTTTGGATCAATTGCGATTCCAGGACCCATAGTTGTTGAAACAACTGCCTTTTGCACATAGCGACCCTTTGAAGAGTTTGGCTTTGCACGAAGTACTTCTTCCATTGCTGCTGCATAGTTATCAGCTAGTTGATCTGCTGTGAAAGAAGCCTTGCCAATTAAAAAGTGAAGATTTGAATTCTTGTCAACGCGGAACTCGATTTTTCCGCCCTTAATATCTTCAACAGCTTTTGCAACATCTGTTGTAACAGTTCCAGTCTTAGGATTTGGCATCAAACCACGAGGTCCTAGAACCTTACCGAGGCGACCGACCTTACCCATTAGATCAGGGGTTGAAACGACTGCGTCGTAATCAAGACGACCCTTTGATACTTCATCAATAAGTTCATCTCCACCAACAATGTCAGCACCAGCAGCGCGAGCTGCATCAGCGTTTGCACCGTTTGCGAAAACCAAAACACGAGCAGTCTTACCGGTTCCGTGTGGAAGGTTTACTGTTGATCGAATTGCTTGATCGGCTTTCTTTGGATCAACGCCGAGTACAAGTGCAACTTCAATTGATGCATCGTATTTAACTGTTGATGTTTCTTTGGCAAGTGTTACTGCCTCAAGCGGTGTGTATAGGTGGTCTTTCTTTACCTTTTCAGCCGCAGCTAAGTATTTCTTTGAGCGCTTCATTTCATCCTCTAGATTTCTTTCAAGATCTTTATGATCCTGAACTTAGTGGTTGTGGTTAGCAGACCAGCGAGGTCCTCCCACATCTCATCTCCAATTTGAAGACGAGAAAACTGTTGTTATCCGCTTACTGTGATTCCCATTGAACGAGCAGTACCGGCAATGATGTTTGCAGCTGCAGCTAAGTCGTTTGCATTGAGATCTGCCATCTTCAATGTTGCAATCTCATTGACTTGAGCTGCAGTGATGTTTGCAACCTTTGTCTTGTGAGGTACTGCTGATCCCTTTTCAACGCCAGCAGCTTTCAAGATTAAACGTGATGCTGGTGGAGTCTTAGTGATAAATGTAAATGAACGATCTTCGTAAACAGTAATTTCAACAGGAATGATCTGGCCCTTTTGTGATGCTGTTGCATCGTTATATGCCTTCACGAACTCCATGATGTTGACACCATGCTGACCTAGCGCAGGACCAACTGGTGGTGCAGGTGTTGCTGCGCCAGCTTGAATCTGCAACTTGATAAAGCCGCTTACTTTTTTCTTTGGTGCCATTTCTTTTCCTCTTCTTCTTAGTTTTCTTTAAATCTTCTGTACTTGACCGAATGAAAGCTCTACTGGAGTCTCACGTCCGAAGATCGAGACAAGAACCTTGAGCTTTGCTTGCTCTGGCATGATCTCTGAAATCGATGCAGGAAGCGTTGCAAATGGTCCATCCATAACAGTTACAGATTCGCCAACTTCAAAGTCAACAACTCGGATGAGATCCTTGTCGGACTTCTTAACTGGACGCGGTGCAAGAATCTTTTCTACTTCATCCATCGTTAATGGTGATGGATGGTGAGCGTTTCCAACGAATCCAGTAACACCTGGTGTGTTACGAACTGCTGACCAAGACTCATCTGTTAAATCAAGGCGAACAAGAACATAACCTGGATAGATGTTGCGCTTAACCATCTTGAACTGGCCATTCTTAAGCTCTTTTACTTCTTCCTCTGGAACTTCAATCTGGAAGATGTAGTCCTCCATGTTTAAAGATGCAATTCGGTTTTGAAGGTTTGCCTTAACTTTCTTTTCATAGCCAGCATAAGAGTGAACTACATACCAGTCACCGAGTGCTGTTCGAAGTGAGCGACGGAACTCTGCATTAGGATCGTTTTCGTCAGATTCGATATCGCCATCTTCATCAGATGCGAGCGCAAGATCTGGCTCAGTTGAAGCAACTGGTGCCTCAACAATCTCTTCAACTTCTGGAGCAGCAATCTCAGTTGCATTGGCTGCAAGAGCAGCTTCAAATGCATCAGGTTGCTGCGCGTCTACGTTTAATTCTTCAGTCATCATTTTCCCTTACCCAAATACCCAGAAGACAACTTTTGTAAGAACAAGGTCGATAAGGGATACAACTGCAATAACAAAGGTTACAAAAACAAGCACAACGGCTGTGTATGTAGTTAATTGGCTACGTGTAGGCCAAACAACTTTACGGAGTTCAGAAGTTACTTGACGATAAAAAAGTCCAACGCGCGCAAAGGGACCGAGTTTCTCGGCAGCTTGTTCAACTGAATCGCTCATCGTCGTTCCTTTCTTTCGATCTTCATTTATACATCTCGAACTCTTTTAGATTTCTAGTAGAAATCTTTAGTGCTTACGCACTTTTTGGCTGTAGAACTTTGTGCAGGGCAGGAGGGACTCGAACCCCCAACCGGCCGCTTTGGAGACGGCAACTCTAGCCAATTGAGCTACTGCCCTTCGCGAGAGCATGGCAAAACCATAGGGAAAAGCAAACCCTCGTGAGCGTCGAAGTGTAGAGGCAAGGTGGGGTTCAGGTCTAACTCGCGCCTGAAATACGGCAGAATTGCAGGCATGACACCTCGTATCTCAGCCCGAATCGCCGCAATTGCAGAGTCAGCTACTTTGGCAGTTGATGCAAAAGCGAAAGCATTAAAAGCAGCCGGTCGTCCAGTTATTGGTTTTGGTGCAGGTGAACCAGATTTTCCAACACCGGATTACATCGTTGAAGCAGCATCTGCTGCGACAAAAGTTGTAGCAAATCATCGATACACGCCAGCAGCAGGATTGCCAGAGCTTCGCGAAGCGATCGTTGCAAAAACAAAACGTGACAGTAACTACGAAGTAACTGTCGATCAGGTTTTAGTTACAAATGGTGGAAAGCAATCGGTTTATCAGGCTTTTGCATCGATAGTTGATCCAGGCGATGAAGTTCTTTTGCCATCTCCATATTGGACAACATATCCCGAGTGCGTGAAATTGGCCGGTGGAGTAACTGTTGAAGTCTTCGCGGATGAAACACAAAACTACTTGGTTTCAGTTGAGCAACTAGAAGCAGCTCGCACGCCAAAAACAAAAGTATTGCTTTTTTGCTCACCTTCTAACCCAACAGGTTCTGTCTATTCTGTTGAGCAAGTAAAGGCAATTGGTCAATGGGCGGTCAAGCATGGAATCTGGGTTATTACAGATGAAATCTACGAGCACCTTTTGTATGACGGTGCAACTGCTCCATCACTTCCAGTTCTAGTTCCAGAACTTGCCGATACGTGCATCATTATTAATGGCGTTGCTAAGACATACGCAATGACTGGATGGCGCGTGGGTTGGATGATCGGGCCAAAAGATGTAATTAAGGCTGCAACTAATTTACAGTCACATTTAACATCAAATGTTGCCAACGTTTCACAGCGAGCAGCCATTGCGGCACTTAATGGAAATCTTGATGCTGTACACAAGATGGGTGAAGCCTTTGATCGTCGCAGAAAACTAATCGTTGGTTTAATCAATGAGATTCCTGGTTTTGATTGCCCAACTCCAACTGGAGCGTTCTATGTTTATCCGTCAGTTAAGGGAGTTCTTGGTAGGACTATTCGGGGTAAAACTCCTAAAACCTCTGCCGAATTAGCAACTTTAATTTTGGAAGAAGCAGAAGTTGCAGCAGTTCCAGGTGAAGCGTTTGGGCCTTCGGGGTACTTACGTTTTTCTTATGCCACAAGTGATGAAGACATCATTGAAGGTATTGGAAGAATTAAAAAACTGATAACAGAAGGTTAAATCTCTACTCCGATTAGATTTACTTCTGCAATTAGCGTAATTCCAAACTTTTCTTTAACTTGATCACGGGCTTTTTTTGCCAGAGCTGCGATTTCTTTTGCAGTTGCTGTTCCTGAATTGGTGAGAGCCAATACATGCTTGGTAGAAACTTTCGCTCCCCCGATAGTTTCACCTTTTTGTATTCCAGAGTTTTCAATTAACCAAGCTGCAGAGATTTTCACTCGACCATCATTTAAAGGCCATTTTGGGGCGGCGGTTGGTAATCCATCTGCATCTTGCTGAGAAACAATTGGATTTGTGAAAAACGAACCAGCTGACCAAGAATCAGGATCCTCATTGCTAATGAGCATCCCTTTGCTTGCGCGAAGTTCTAAAACCGCATTGCGCGTTGCAATTACATCAGCTTTTTCTCCAGGTTGGATCCCAAGTTTCTTGGAGAGTTCAACGTATGTGATGGGATCACTGAACTGACCTTGTCGTAGTTGAAAAGCAACATCAAGAATGACATAACGTCCAGGATGTTGTTTAAAATGAGAACTTCTATAGGAAAATTCGCACTGACTGTGAGTAAATGTCTTAACTTGTTTTTCTTCTCGGTCATACGTTCTAACACGTGTTATGAATTCTGAAACTTCATGCCCATATGCCCCAATGTTTTGAATGGGTGCAGCGCCGACCGTTCCCGGAATTCCACTTAAAGTTTCTAAACCAGCTAGGCCACGTTCGATGCTAATTTGAACTAACTGGTCCCAATCTTGGCCTGCACCGATTGTTAATGTTGCCCCGCTGCACGCATCCATCTCAGACTGGATTGAATCATTAGAAATATGAATAACAGTTCCATCAAAACCACTGTCTGCAATCAAAACATTGGTACCTCCACCTAAAATCAAAATAGGAGAGCCCTCTGATTGCTCGATTGCATCAATAATCTCTTTTTCATTAGAGACGTGAATGATTTTCTTTGCAGGACCACCCACACGCAAACTGGTGTATTCGGATAGATCACTCATACAGCAAGGTTACCTGCGCGGGGACAAAATTGCGGTTTTGCCTCTGTACTTATCCAAAATACGATCGTAATTCTTCTTTGATTGAATCTCACGAAACTCTGGATCGACATCGTGGTAGCCATGGTGTCGGGCTTGCTCTAAAGGAAGTTGCATCTGCAAAAGCTTGCCGCCTGCTTGGCGAATCTTGAGTGAGTACTCCATATCAGCATTTCGATAGTAGAGAGCGCGTGGATTAAATCCACCAACTTCAATCATTGCCGAACGATTAAAGGCCATGAAGTATGAGAACAAAACATCGACTTCACCGTCGCCTTTGTCATCGACGCTTCGCCATTGATCGTCGATATTTACTAATCCCCCGCGCCATCCAACGCAGACATATTCGCCCTTCTCAAGTTCTGCAACTACTGGAGTTATCGCATCACCTGTGAAACGCGTTGAAGGATCCATAATCACCACATAGGGGCTCTGAACTTTTTCTAAAAAGACATTTGCGCAATCTCCCCAAGCCGCACCAGGGTTTACTGCGATTAAATATGTCCGCTTATCCATTACTTCAGGCAATCGACCGGCATCTCCAATTGCAATAATTGCAATGCCGCAATCGCTATTTTCTTTAATTGCATTAACCGTCTCTACGGCATCATCGCTGAACCCATCTACAATCAAGCAGACCGTAATCTTTTTCTCTAAATTGATAGGACGAATATCTCGCGGATATGCCAGAGTGATGTAAGGCTTTTTAGGGTGTAGTTCAAAACCACCTTCAACATCTACGACTTCATATCCCTCTCGCAAAAGTTGATCGCGATATTTATCGGCTGAGGCGTAATCTTTTGCAGCACGCGCATCAAAGCGCAACTGAGCAATTTGTTGAACTGAATCTGGAACCTGCGAAGTGCTCCCGAGCGAATCGGGGTTTGGCATTAGCGAGTTTCGCGGTGAAGAGTTGAAAGCTTGCAACGTGGGCAGAACTTCTTGAGTTCCATACGGTCTGGATCGTTGCGTCGGTTCTTCTTTGTAATGTAATTGCGTTCTTTGCAATCAACGCAGGCCATGGTGATCTTTGGACGAACGTCCGAACTCTTGCTTGCCATGGTCGTGCTCCTTTATAAATTGTTGAGGGGCACAGGTTACCTGAGCCATCTCATTGATGGAAATTGCGCCAGTTCTGATCAAACTGGAACCTAACTTGAACGTAAGTACTGCGTGAAATGGTGCATGTAGAACTAGTAGCGGAGGCGGGATTTGAACCCACGACACAGCGATTATGAGCCGCTTGCTCTACCAAGCTGAGCTACCCCGCCAAGGGTTGTGCAATGTAAAACTTTGAAAGATAAGTACTTCTTGGTGAAGGACCTCTTTCGAGCCCCCCACCGGAATCGGACCGGTGACCTTTTCCTTACCATGGAAACGCTCTACCAACTGAGCTAGGGGGGCAGATCAAGTGCTGAGAATACCTCTTTAAACAGTAATGCAAAAATCCCCAAATTACTCGTTTGGATTTAGCGTGATTTTACCCATTGTCTCTCTGGCAAGCATGCTCATATGCGCAAGAGTTGCTTGACTCAAAGGAAATACATCTCCGATTACTGGCTTCAACTTTCCTTCTTCAATCAGTGTGAACAACTGCTCAATTACATCATTCATTAACTCTTTTTTACCGAAGCAATGAGATAACCAGAAACCACTAATTGTTTTACTTCCACCCATCAATGTTGCAGGTTGGATTAACGATGGCGCGGTGCGTGAAGCCATTCCATAAGTAATTAACCGCCCAAATGGTGCAAGAATCTCAAGACTTTGATCAAATGTTTTTCCACCAACCATTTCAAGAACAATGTTGACTCGCTTGCCACCATTTGCAGCTTTAATCGCATCGCCTAAATTTTCAATAGTTGAATCAACAACTTCATCTGCACCGAGTGATTTAGCAAGTGCGCGTTTTTTCTCTGTTGATGCAACAGCGATCACTTTTGCGCCCCACATCTTGGCTAATTGAATTGCTACTGATCCAACTCCGCCAGCTGCAGCATGAACAACAACGCTTTCACCTGCCTTTAAATGACCTACTGTTTTTAAAATGTGCCAAGCAGTTGATCCTTGGACCAGCATGGCAAGTGCCTGTTGATCAGTTACAGAATCAGAAATAGGAATTAACGCTGCCGAATGTGCAACGGCCTTTTGTGAATATCCCCCACCATCAATAGGTGCAAGAACTCGAACACCAGCAGCGGTTTTTCCTACAACTTCTATCCCAGGAATTAAGGGAAGTTTTTGAGGTGATAAATATGAGTTCTCAGTTTGATGTGTATCGGCATAGTTAATTCCAATCGCCGTTACATCAATGAGTTCTTGACCTTCGCCGACAATTGGATCTTCGCAATCAATAAGCTTCATTACATCTGGACCACCAAATTCCGTGATCTGAATTGCTTTCATCATCTTCTCATCTTACTTTGAAAAGTAGGTTCTATTTTTTCCCAAAGATTCTGCTGATTAAGCCTGGCTTTTTTGGATCATTTGCATGGCCTTGGCATCGGTCTTTTTTGGCAACACCTTTTAGAGCTATCTCAATGTGTTGACCACAACCTGACCAGGTTGGCATTCCACATTTACGACAGGTAGTTCTACTGCACATTTATTTACTCATTTCTTTTAGATTTATCCCTGCTGGAGAGTTGATCCATGTTAAATATCCACCATCTAGATTTACCGCATTAAATCCAAGCTCCTTAAGAAGCATTGAACCCGTGTGTCCTCTTAAGCCAACTTGGCAATTGACCAGAACATTTTTATTTTTTAGTTCCTGATACCGATCACGAATCTCATCAACAGGAATATTGATCGCCCCAGGGATGATGCCATTGCCACACTCGCTTGCAGTGCGAACATCTAGTAGTTCATAACCCTTTTCGCGATACTCATCAATTTCATGCCATTGAGCAACTTTTGATACTCCAGATATGACATTCTCTGCAACATAACCAAGCATGTTGACTGGATCTTTAGCTGATCCAAATGGAGGTGCATAAGCTAATTCAAGATCGGCTAATTCTGGAGCAGTAATTCCACCACGCATCGCTGTTGCAATCACATCAATGCGCTTATCTACTCCTTCTATTCCCACACCTTGTGCACCTAATATTTCACCCGATTTTGGATCAAAGATTAATTTCAATGCCATTTGTTTTGCATCTGGGTAATAGCCAGCATGTGAATTTGGGTGAATGTGAATCACTTGGTGGGACCGATTAGCCGCAACCAATCTTTTTTCATTCCAACCAGTTGTTGCAATCATCAGATCAAAGACTTTAACAATTGCTGTACCTATGGTTTTAACAGGTCGAGTTTTTAGACCACAGATGTGATCGGCCACAACACGTCCATGACGATTAGCTAAATTTGCTAGCGGGACAAGCGTTGCAGCGCCATCTAGGGCATCAGTTTTTTCTGCAGCATCTCCGATGGCGTAAATATCATTATTGCTTGTACGATTGAACCCATCTACTTTTATTCCGTTACGTGTGCCAATTTCAAGTCCAGCGGCCTTTGCTAATCCAATCTCTGGGCGCACACCGATCGCCAGAATTACGATCTCTGCATCAATTACCTGAGCATTTGCTAACTCCACACTTGTTGGCGAAATCTTCACAACGCTAGAGCCAAAATGAAGATCAACGCCTTTTGAGCGCATCTCTTTTGCAACTAGTGTTGCAAGCTCTGGATCTAATGGCATAAGAACTTGATCAGTTGCTTCAATTAAGGCCGTAGGAATTTTGCGATGGATCAAGTTTTCTGCAATCTCTACACCGATAAAGCCGCCACCAATTACGACTGCGCTCTTTGGATTCTTTCCAACACTACTGGCGATTTTTTCGACATCTTCAACGGTACGCAGAACCATTCCTCGCTCGATGCCTGGAATAGGTGGAACTACAGGAGATGCACCTGGACTTAAAACCAACTTGTCATAGACTAATTCCATAGTTTCTTGTGTAAGTAAGTTTTTAATAGCAACAGTTTTCTTAGCTGAATTAATTGCTAAGACCTCAGTACTTACACGAACATCTAGGCGGAATCTAGCGTGCAAACTAGCAGGTGTCTGAAGTAGCAAGTCTTTTTCATTTCCAATTACACCACCAACATAATATGGAAGGCCACAGTTTGCATACGATACGTGCCCACTTTTTTCTAAAACTATGATCTCTGCAGTTTCGTCCAAGCGACGTAATCTCGTTGCAGCAGACATTCCACCTGCAACACCACCAATAATTATTACTCTCATTAGTTCAGTACTAATGGGAGGCCGGCATTAGTCCAATCGATAACTCCCCCATTGAGGTTTGAAACATCATGGAATCCAGCTTTATGCATGATTGATGCTGCTTGACCAGATCGACTTCCGCTTCTGCAATAAATTGCATAATTTTCTGAAGGATTTAATCGAGTTATTTCATTTGCAAAGTTGCCGCTATTAAAGTCGATGTTGAGTGCACCTTCAATGTGACCACTTGAGAACTCTTCTGGTGTCCTAACATCTAAAATGATGACATCTGGTTCGGTTATCTTTTGTGAAAATTCAGAGACACTTAAGTTCACAGTGGTAGCACTCCCTGTACTAGAGCAGCCGGCAAGAAGAATGAGGGCTGCAAACGATGCAATTAACTTTTTCACTAATGATCTCCTTATGCAAGACTTAAGAATAGTTTTTGAAGTTGGGCACTTACTTGCTCCGAGTTAGATTTATCATCGACCAAGCACTCTTTTAAACTGGCTGAAATCAACGTAAAGGCGGCTGTATTTACTGCCTTAGAGACAGCAGACATTTGAGTGACAATCTCTTCACAGTTACGACCTTCTTCTAGCATTCGCGCAACAGCTCCTAATTGACCCTGAGCGCG
The DNA here is from genome assembly GCA_041175545.1 of Actinomycetota bacterium. Lineage (GTDB taxonomy): Bacteria > Actinomycetota > Actinomycetes > Nanopelagicales > Nanopelagicaceae > Planktophila. The sequence continues at coordinate 60,846 of JBEDES010000007.1, read as the reverse complement.
TTTAATTCTCTTGGAGATCGCATCTACCTGTTCGACATCACTTAATACGTGATTTAATTTTCTGGCTGGCATTGGTCAGCACGCACAACGATCTGACTCTGGGACTCCAGCCAACGCTTGCTCAATGTGTTCTCCGCAGCCTGACCATGTGGCTTTTTTACAAACATTACAAGTTACTCGTGAACACATCTTGCGGACTCCTTTGTTGTAGGTACAAAGGAAAACTACCATACCCCAGGGGGTATATGTCAACTCTACAAACGGCCCGCCTGGTGGACGCGCTTTAAGAACTCTTGGGTCTTTGGGTTAACTGGATTTCTAAGGACTTGTTCGGGACTACCGCGCTCAATGATGCTTCCCGATTCCAGGAAGCAGACTTCATCGGCTACTTGTGTGGCAAACCCCATTTCATGGGTAGCTAACACCATGGTCATTCCATCCAACTTAAGGTCACGTACAGATGAAAGAACTTCATTAACTAATACAGGATCCAAGGCCGAAGTAACTTCATCAAGTAATAACAACCGTGGGTTAACTGCAAGTGATCTAATGATCGCAACACGTTGCTGTTGGCCACCGCTGAGTCGATCTGGATATTGGTCAGCTTTATCGGATAAATCAAAGCGCTTTAAAAGAGCAAGCGCATGTGCGTTAGCTTCATCCTTGCTTTTGCCGTGAACTTTAATGGGCGAAAGCGTAATGTTTTCCAAAACAGTTTTATGTGGAAACAAGTTAAACGACTGAAAAACCATACCTAAATTTCGGCGGATCTCATCAACATTAATAAGTGGATCAGAGATCTCTTTACCATCCAAGAAAATTTGGCCATCATCAATTGTCTCTAAAAGATTAATGCAGCGAAGAAGAGTTGATTTTCCAGAGCCAGATGCCCCGATTAAAACTGTTGCCGTGTGTTCTGGAACGCTCAGCGAAAGATTGTTGAGTACAAGTTCAGTATCAAATGACTTACGCACATTTACTAGCTCTAAGACGTTGCTCACTAGATTGCCCCTTCAGAGTTTTGGGCATTTGTTCGCTGTCTAATCGCACGATCTGTATATCGGGTCATTGGAATAGTTATCAGCAAAAATAGTATTGCCGCGACGACATAAGGTGTGTAATTAAAGGTGCGGCTTGCGTTGATTTGCGCGGCGCGAACGGCATCTGTCACACCAAGAATTGAGACTAAACCTGTGTCTTTAAGCAGTGAAACAAAATCATTTAGCAACGGTGGAACCACTCGGCGAATCGCTTGCGGCAAAACTACAAAGCGCATTGTCTGTCCAGAGGTCAAACCCAGTGATCTAGCTGCTGCTCTCTGGCTAGGGTGTATTGAAAGAATTCCACTTCGAATAACTTCTGCGACATAGGCCGAGTATGTAAGTACAACTGCAACTGTGCCTAGAAAAATTACATTGCTTGGAATGCCTGATAGTCCAAGTGCTGGAACGCCAAAACCAACTAATAAGATGATCAAAATCAGTGGAGCTCCGCGAAAAATATCAACGTAGGCAGTTGCTAAAAATCTAAATGGTGTAAGCGCAGGTGATTTAGTGGTGCGCATAAGAGCCAAACCGAGCGCAATAACACCAATTGCTGCTCCCCCGATAAATGTTAATTGGAGGTTGATCCACAAACCTTTAATTACTGTTGGGAAAACCTCTACGCCATAGCCAAGATCAAAGAAAGTAGCTTTAAAGATCTCCCAGCCAGGAGATGTCACAAGAATTACGGATAACGTTCCAAGGACAAGAATTGAAGAAGCCGCAGCAATGATTGCTTGCTTGCGGCTAATTGCACGCCTAGATCTGCGGCGTTCTAATTCACGCGGGCTTGGCGACCACGCAGAGCTTTGCTTCTCTGACATGGTCGCCAAACTACCGTGTTTACTTCTTAGTTTCTATTACGGCTTCAGCACAGGAGCGCCGGCATCAGTTGCTAGCCACTTATCTGTGATTGCTGCCAATGTTCCATCGGCGGTGATTGCATCAACTGCTCCAGAAACACATGAAGTCAATGCGCTTCCCTTAGATAGCAAGAGGCCAAACTGATCTCCAGAACCTGTTGATGGCAACTGGCCAACAATTAGACCATTTGGAACTTCAACGCCTGAGAGATAGAAAGCAGTTGGTAGATCTACAACTAGACCATCAATCTGCTTGTTCTTCAGTGCTGATACACCAGCGGCATTGTCATTAAATACCTGTGGCTTGCTTCCAATCTGGCTCTCAATTGCATCTAGTGATGTTGTTCCAACTGCTGCGCCAAGTTTTGCACTCTTTAGCTCTGTAAGAGTTGTCTTTCCATCGATCTTGCTTCCCTTAAATGACACAATCGCCTGTGGCGCTGTGTAATAAGCAGATGAGAAATCAACAGCATTCTTGCGCTCTTCTGTAATAGAGAACTGTTGCAAGTTAAAGTCAAAGTTCTTTTCTCCTGGTGTTACAGCTGAATCAAATGTTGTACGAACCCAAGTGACATCTGCTGCATCAAATCCGAGTTGCTTTGCAACTGCGTATGCAACTGCACCTTCAAAACCATTTCCGGTCTCTGGTGCATCATCAATAATCCATGGGTAGTAAGCAGGCTCACCAGTTGCAATTGTTAACTTGCCGTCTGTCACTAATGCAAGATCTTCCTTTGCACATGATCCTGATGCTGATGAATCTGAATCAGATGAAGAACATCCTGAAAGTGTTAGCGCTGCTGCAATTACAACAACTGAAAATATTCCGCTTTTCTTACTTAATATGCTCAACTCAATCTCCTAATGTGTCAGGGGATCTTCACTAACTAAACTAACTAGATAAGTGCAGTTAGTTAGACCCACGCTTGCCGATGATGTTGGCTATCGGCCTGGTCTTCACCCGGAGCACCCCGCCGCGGTGGAGGGTTGCCGTCCAGTTAGCCGGGGCTTGATGCTGGAACTCGTGACCGGGGCAAATGTTATTAGAGGGTATGCCAGTTGTCGACTTGCAAACCAGATGCAAAAGAAATGTGGTGCTTGGCGCTCGGATTTGAACCTTCGAAGGTATGGGATTTACAGTCCATAGTTCAAATAAGTAAATTGAAGAGGGCTAAAAAGCTCGCACGGGTCGGACGTAGTTGTTTTCAGACTTAGCTCGGAAGTTCTCATCCCCGTTCTGGAAGTGCTTGTAATAGGCATCTCCTGTAGACGCTTCAAAAGAGGTCCAGTAGAAAGACTCTTGAAATCCCCCAATTGTGGCTTTTGCTGAATAGAGTGCGTTGAGTTCACCCTTTGAAGGCAGAAACCAATCTGATTTTCCTCCACCGTTGTAAGAAGCAGCCATGTTTGCCGCGCCAAATGTGCAAGTCCCCAGCATCATCTTTGTATTTCGAAAACCAGATCCGATTGTCTCTAAAGTATGAACCGAGGTTTGATCCCCAGTAGCTAAAAGTGCGACTTCATCGTTTGTAACAGAACACCACTTCATTGTTGGATCCTCAACACCACCGCTCCATGTATTGGGAGCCGCTTCCAAGTAACGCCATGGCGCAGTGGCAGTTGCTGTTTGAACATAGAAAACAATTCCACCACCTGGACCTGTATTTCCGACAATGCACGTTCCACCTTGGGCACATGTCAGCGTTGCATTCGATCCCGGTGCACCGGCAGGTCCAACAGATCCACTTCCAGATGGGCCCACCATTGAAACTCCTGCAGGCCATCCAGTTACTACATCTTTAGGACCAAATAAAACTTTTGTCACTGTATTGATGAACATATCTCCTGGCGCACCAATAGTGCTTTCAGGATCTGTGATTCCATTCAGAAGAGTCTTTCCATCTTTGCCAAATAGACCTGTTGCACCTTGCGCACCAAGGACTAGTTTTTTAAATCCCTTTGGACATTTTGTTTTTGCTGGATAGGTAACAACTTGAGTGCTTGAATCAACACAGACGAGATATCCACCCGTGGGTGAATTGAGTACTCCTGTAGCTTGTGCGCCCATTCCACCAACGATCAAGGCGAGAACCAACAAGCCGACACTTGATTTATTCATGGATAGGAAAAGGAATTTCTTGTTCATGTTTTCTCCGCGAATAAAAGTGACACTCTCGCGAAGTTCGCAAGAGGAATGGGACTAAGCCCACACTCTGCGAAGTGAGAACGGTTAAACCGTTATTTGTTGCTGGATATGAGTGTAGAGGAAGAGATGGTGGCGGGTGAAGGATTTGAACCTTCGAAGGCAGAGCCGGGGGATTTACAGTCCCCTCCCATTGGCCGCTCGGGCAACCCGCCAAGGTCGAACAAGTACTGCGGCAATTATGGATTGTGCGAAGGGAAAGGATACCTTACGCACGTAGGCATCAAAACCCAGTTATGTGGGTCCGCCTTTATGAGCGAAGGAGCCGCAAAAATGGCAGCAGATAGCAGTTTCGACGTAACTTCAAAGATCGATCGTATGGAGTTAGACAATGCGATTAATCAAGCAGTCAGAGAAATTGATACACGTTTTGATTTTAAAAACACTGGATCAAAAATTGAACTTGAAGGTGAAAAGATATTAATTGAAGCCGACACAGAAGAGCGCGCCAAGGCTGCACTTGATGTAGTTAAGGACAAAATGATCAAGCGTGGTGTCTCGCTTAAGCATTTGGATGCTGGTGAACCTCAGCTATCGGGCAAAATTTATAAAATTGCAGCACCGTTAAAAGAGGGTATTTCAACTGAAAATGCCAAGAAGATAGCAAAGAAGATTCGTGATGACGGTCCAAAATCTGTTAAGACCCAAATTCAAGGCGATGAACTGCGCGTGACATCAAAAAGTCGAGATGATCTGCAAGAGACCATGGCAATGATTAAAGATGGTGGCTGGGATTTCGCAGTTCAATTTACGAACTTTAGATAATTGACAAAAAATAAGCTCGGCCTTTTATTTGGCATAAGTGCCTATTCACTCTGGGGATTATTCCCCCTTTACTGGCCTTTGCTTGAACCCGCTAATCCTTTAGAGATTGTCTCTCATCGCGCGGTCTGGACGCTAGTTTTTTGCATCTTAGTTTTGTTTGCTACAAAGGCCCTAAAGGAAACATTGGTGACACTAAAGCGACCAAAAGTTGCAGCAAAACTTTTTGCGACATCTTTGCTGATCTCAATTAACTGGTTAATTTACATCTGGGCGACCAACAATGGTCATGTAGTTGAAGCATCTTTGGGTTATTACATTAATCCACTAATCACAATTGGTTTTGGAGTCTTTTTACTCAAAGAAAAACTCCGACCTTTGCAGTGGGTCTCAGTTTCGGTTGCAACTGTTGGAGTCTCTGTTCTAACAATTGCATACGGCCGACTTCCGTGGATTGCTCTGGGATTAGCTTTATCGTGGGGTAGTTATGGTTTGATAAAAAAGCAATTGGGTCTTGGGGCTCTTGAAGGTTTAGCGATAGAAACCTTTATTTCCGCTTTTTTCTATCTTGCCTATCTAATCTTTATTGGAAGCCAAGGAAATGGTCAGTTTGGAAACAGCTGGGGGCTGACCTTGCTGCTGATGAGCGCTGGGGCAGTCACTGCTATTCCACTGCTTCTTTTTAACGGAGCCGCCAACCGCTTGCCATTTACAACAATAGGTCTTCTTCAATACATAACACCTACGCTGCAGTTTTCTTGTGGTGTTTGGGTCTACCACGAGGCGATGCCAACATCTCGCTGGATAGGATTTTTTATTATTTGGATCGCACTTATTGCACTCGCTGCAGATTTAGTTAAATCAAACAGATCGATCAATAACAGCATCGCATAAAGACATTAAGGCTCCGGTTGCATCATTGATAGGTAACGGTCCTAGAGCCAAACGGGCTTGCTTTGCAATTTCGTGTAATTGCATACGTGATTCATCCAACGCTTTATGGGATCTCAGTTCAACTAAAACCTGTTGAACGGTTGATTCATCTTCTATCGGGCCGGCCAAAAGCTGCTTCAGTTCGGAATCGGCTGGATCTGTAGATTTCATTACATTTAGTGTTACTAGGGTTGGAACACCTTCACGGAGATCTGTTCCGGGTGTTTTTCCAGATTGATTTGATTCGCTTGCAATATCAATAACATCATCTGCCAACTGAAAAGCTACACCTATTTTTTCACCAAAGACTGTTACTGTCTCAGTAATATCTTTTGGAGCTCCAGAGATCATGGCGCCATAACGAGCAGAAGCAGAAATTAGTGAACCAGTTTTATCTGCAACAACCTTTAAATAATGTTCCAAAGGATCTTGTCCTGGATTTGGTCCTTGTGTTTCCATAATCTGGCCGATAACAAGTCGCTCAAATGTTCGTGCCTGCAATCGTACGGCTGCTGGTCCAAGGTCAGCTAAAAGATCAGAAGATTTAGCGAAGAGAAAGTCGCCGGTTAATATCGCAATAGTATTTCCCCATCGCATGTTGGCACTTTCTACTCCACGACGTAGTGGCGCCTCATCCATTACATCATCGTGATAAAGAGTTGCTAAATGTGTAATCTCGCAGGCCACAGCTGCTGCAATTATTTCCTGGCCGGTTGGCTCGCCATATTGCGAGGTAAGCAATGTCAGTAATGGACGCAATCGCTTTCCGCCGGCTGAAACTAAATGGTGAGCGGTCTCATCTACAAATGGATACTCACTTCTTGTATGACTTCGAAGTAGGGATTCAACCTCTGCCATTCGGGCAACCAAATGTGCCTCAAGATTTGGCGAGATATTTGGAATCCCAAAGGTAGACATCAGCGAATGAAGATTGCTAGGTCTGAAATAAAGTCAATGATCGGCGTCGGATACACACCAAGGATCAATGTAATTGCAGCAGATGCCACGATTGTAGAACGAGTCAGTAATGACGGAATCTCGACTCCCGTTCCATCTTCACTTACATCACTAAAGAACATCAAAACGATAACCCGAATGTAGAAAAATGCTGCAAGGGCACTTGAAAGTATCGCGACAAGTACAAGTCCAGTTGCGCCACTTTCATAGGCTGCTGAAAAGATTGAAAACTTTCCAATAAAGCCGCTTGTCAGCGGAATGCCTGCGAAGGCAAGTAAAAAGAATGCAAAAGTTGAAGCTGCAAATGGAGAGCGTTTTCCAAGACCCTTCCAGCGGTTTAGATCAGTTACTTCACCGGATGAATCACGAACAAGAGTGACGACTGCAAATGCACCTACTGTTGTTATTCCGTAGGCAAACAAATAGAAAATAGTTGCATCTAGTCCAGATTTGTTGAGTGCAATTAGACCTGTCAGCAAAAAGCCTGCGTGAGCGATAGAGGAATATGCAAGCATCCTTTTTACATCTCGCTGTGTTACGGCAACAAGAGATCCAAGTAACATTGTGATTATCGCGATTCCAGTAAGTACTGGCGACCAAGACCATTGGGCATTTGCAAATACTGTGTAATAAATTCGAAGCATCGCGCCAAAGGCTGCAACTTTTGTTGCAGCAGCCATAAACGCAGTTACGGGAGTAGGTGCACCTTGATAAACATCTGGTGCCCAGGAATGGAACGGAACTGCACCAACTTTAAAGAGCAGGCCGATTGATAAAAATGCGATACCGATTAGAAGTAGAACATCATTTCCACTTCCACCAACTACAGAGGCTTGGATACCAGCAAAATCTAGTGATCCTGAGTACCCATATAAATATGCTGCTCCGAATAAAAAGAATGCAGATGAGAAAGAACCCAGCAAGAAATACTTTAACGCTGACTCTTGTGATGCCAATCTACGGCGGCGTGAAAGACCGGCTATTAGGTAGAGAGGAAGTGAAAGCATCTCTAATGCAACAAACAGAGTAATTAGATCTCCAGCAACTGGGAACATCAACATTCCAGAGACAGCAAACAATGTAAGTGGATAAACCTCGGTGACCTGAGTTCCCATTGCAGTTGCTTTTCGTTCTTCTTCTGAGCCAGGTAATGCGGCAGGAAGAGCGGTGAAATGTTCTGTATCTGCGATCAATAGAATTGCAATGATTGAAATAATTAAAATACTGCCCTGCAAAAGAACCGCTGGGCCATCAATAATGATCGAGCCCATAGCCGGTGTTAGGGACTGTTCGCCTCGAATATTCCAAACTTGGAAAAGTGCAAGAATTAAAACACCAAGTGCGAGGGTTAACTGAACTATTGGACGCTTGGCCTTAGAAACAAAGGCTTCAACTAAAACTCCAATTAATGCTCCACCGAGCAAAATAAGCATCGGAGAAAGCAAAGTGTACGAAAGTACTGGCGATGTAAAGTTCATTACTTGTCCTCAATGCTTGGAGCTGGATCGGTGAAACCTAATTGGGAAATAATGTTTGTGGTTGCTGGATTAATAATCTTTAGTAATGGCGATGGATAAAAGCCCAAAACAACAATTATTGCTACAACGGGCGCGATAGCAACTTTCTCACGAAGATTTAAATCCTTTAAGTTCTCATTGCCTGGCGTAGTTGGTCCATGCAAAGCTTTTTGGACTGGAATCAATATATAGAGTGCTGCCAGAACTATTCCAAAGGTTGCAATTACTGCATGAATTGGATACCTGGTGAAAGTTCCTACCAAAACTAAAAACTCACTAACAAAGCTTGAAAGTCCAGGAAGTGCCAGAGAAGAAAGTCCTGCAAAGAAGAATGTCCATGCCATTACTGGAGTGACACGTTGTAAGCCACCAAAATCTGAAATTGTTGAAGATCCACGACGTGAAATCATCCACCCCGCGACTAAGAACAAGGCCGCCGTTGAGAAGGCGTGATTAAACATATACAGAACTGCCCCAGAATGACCTTGGGATGTCATTGCAAAAATTCCGAGTGTTATAAATCCAAAGTGAGAGATTGATGTATAGGCAATCAGACGCTTGATATCTTTTTGGCCAATTGCAAGGAATGCTCCGTAGAGAATTGAAATGACTGCCAAAATCAAAATCAGAGGTGTGAAGGTTTTGCTTGCTTCAGGAAATAGCGTTAAGCAATAACGAATCATTCCAAATGTTCCGACTTTATCTAGAACTCCAAGAAGTAGAACTGAAGTTCCTGGGGATGCTGATCCTGCTGCATCAGGTAGCCATGTATGGAATGGCCAGACTGGAGCTTTAATGGCAAATGCGATGAAGAAACCTAAGAACAGAAGATTTTGAGTTGTAGAGCTCATTTGCAACTGAGATAGCTCATTGATATCAAATGTGTGCCCAAATTGGTCGCCAGACATTACGTAGAGAGCAATTATTGATGCAAGCATCAATAATCCTCCGACAAGACTGTAAATCAAGAACTTAACCGCTGCTGCAGAGCGTTCGCCTGTTCCATATCCTCCGATTAAGAAGTAGACAGGAATTAACATCGCTTCAAAAATCACATAGAACAAGAAAACATCTGTTGCTGCAAAAACACCGATCATCATTGTTTCAAGAACTAGAATCAAAATATAGAAAGTTTTTACACTCCAACGTCCACCGTGTGCCTCATTCCAACCAGCAAGCACCACGATTGGGGCCAAAATAGTTGACATCAAAATAAGCACTAATGCAATTGCATCGATTCCCACGGCAAAATTTATTCCAAAACTTGGGATCCATGCGTATTTTTCAACAAATTGCAGTTCTACATTTTCGCGTTCAAAACTTAATGTCATCCCAATAGTCACGAGCAATACGGCAATTGTGGTTATGAAAGCAGCTTGCTTTGCAGCTTTTTCATTTGTCTTAGGTAAAACCGAAACAACGGCAGCGCCAACTAATGGCAAGAACATCAATAAAGTTAACCAATTCATTATGAAACCACCACCCAAATTGCAGCAATTAACGCAAGCGCGCCAATCAAAATTAGAGCGGCATAACTTCTAACAAAACCGTTCTGCAAGCCACGCAATCCTGATCCAGACCCAATTGCCATTCTGGCTATTGTCCTTACAGAGCCATCGACAACGACATCTTCAGTTCTTACCAATCCCTTAGTAAGTAACTGTCCTGGACGCATAAAGAACTTCTCATTGAACTGATCTTGCATGAGATCTTTACGAACAAACTTTGTAATAAATGAAACATTTGCTGGTGCAACCGATTCAACGTTCTCACGCATGTACTTATAGACGGCGATTGAAACACCAATGGCAACCATTGTCAGAGCCAGTGCAGAGACAACAATTGGCTTGAGTAATTCTTCGTGCTCACCGTGATCTTCAAACAATGGACTAAGCCACTTATACAAAGCTTTGTCGTGATAGAGCAAGTATCCAGATGTCACAGAACCAACTGCCAAAACTGCCATTGGAAGCCACATCAACCATGGAGATTCATGTGGCTCCACGCCTTCGTCCCAACGCTTAGTACCGGCGAAAGTCAGGATCATTACTCGAGTCATATAGAAAGCTGTTATTGCCGCACCGATCAATGTTAGTGATCCCAAAACAATTGCTTGGACACCGCCAGAGTTGAAAGCTGATTCAATGATCATGTCCTTAGAGTAAAAACCTGCAAATGGTGGAACACCAAGTATTGCTAGGTATCCAATTCCAAATGTAATAAAGGTTATTGGCATGAAGTTTCTGAGCGCTCCATATTTACGCATATTTACTTCATCGTTCATTCCATGCATTACCGAACCTGCACCCAGGAACATTCCTGCTTTAAAGAATCCATGTGTAATTAAATGCATAATTGCAAAGGCATATCCAATAGGCCCTAGACCGGTTGCCAAAATCATGTAACCAATTTGTGACATTGTCGATGCCGCTAAAGCCTTTTTAATGTCATCTTTAGCCGTACCAATCAATGCACCAAAGATAAGTGTTATCGCTCCAACTATTACAACTAGTAATTGTGCTGTCGGGGCTGCATCAAATACAAAGTTGGAACGAGTGATGAGATAGACGCCTGCCGTAACCATTGTGGCTGCGTGAATCAATGCCGATACAGGTGTTGGACCTGCCATTGCATCTCCGAGCCAAGCTTGCAAAGGAAACTGTGCGGACTTTCCAGCAGCTGCAACAAGTAACATGATTCCCATTGCAGTTAATGCTGCTTCAGAGGTGTGATGTGCTTGTTCTGCAACACCCGAGAATGAGACAGTGCCCATTGTTGCAAATGCGATCATAATTGCAAGTGAAAGACCCATATCTCCCACGCGGTTCATAACAAATGCTTTTTTAGATGCTGTTGCATATGCAGGTTTTTGATTCCAGAAACCAATCAAGAGATAAGAGGCAAGACCCACGCCCTCCCAGCCAACATAAAGACTTAAGTAACTATCTCCCAAAACCAATAGCAACATAGCTGCAATAAAAAGGTTTAGGTATGCAAAAAATCTGCGGCGATCGCGATCTTCGGACATGTATGCAATTGAATAAATATGAATGAGCGTTCCTACCCCGGTAATTAGTAGGACGAAACATATTGATAATTGATCAAGAAGCAATCCAGCATCAACGTTAAAACTTCCAACTGAAATCCACTCAAAGAGCTTTTGGGATGTTGGACGCATTTCGGCTGGTCGATTAACCATCTGAATTAAGTGATACATACCGAGGGCAAAAGATGAGCCCGATAAGGCAGTTGCTAAAAGGTGTCCCCATTTATCTGTACGACGACCGCCCAAGAGTAGAATCGCTGCCCCTGCAAATGGAAGCCCAATTAAATACACCAAGCTAGTTGAAATTACCATAGTTATCTCTTCAACAAACTTGCATCATCTACAGATGCAGAACGTCGTGATCGATAAATTGCAACGATAATTGCAAGTCCAACCACTACTTCACAAGCAGCAACTACCATCGTAAAAAATGCCATTACTTGTCCATCGAGAGTTCCATTAATTCTTGAAAACGTAACAAAAGTTAAATTGGCAGCATTTAGCATCAGTTCGATGCACATAAATACAACAATTGCATTGCGACGAACGACAACTCCTACTGCGCCGATGGTGAATAAAAGAGCAGAAATGTAAAGGTAATTGGATGCATCCATTACTTCTCCTCCTCTACCTGAGTTGAAATCTTTTTAAGATCAAAATTATTTGAATCAAGCATGTCGCCGCGGGCTTTCAAACTGGCGTTAATTGAGTTTGGTGCTGGAGTTCCATCTGGCAAAAGTGCTGGCACATCCACAGCGTTGTGGCGTGCATAAACTCCAGGGGCAGGCAATCCTGCAGCTGTTGCCAAAGATTTGCCACGGAATCTATTAATTGATTGCTGACGCTGAGTCGACTTATTTGCAGATCGTGGTTGATGAGCAAGAACCATTGCGCCAAGTGCAGCCGTGATCAACAGTGCTGAAATAACTTCGAAAGGCCAAACAAATCTCGAAAATAGTAAGTAGCCGATGCCTTCAACATTTCCGTCCGCGTTGGCAGCAGAAAGTCCAACTGCATCGCGTCCAAGAGTTGCACGACTTAATAATGAAACCAGCAAACCACCAAAACCGACAGCTGCTGTAATTGCAATCGGACGTAAGCCCTTGATGGTCTCGGTCAATGAATCGGATGAATCAACTCCAACAAGCATAAGAATAAATAAGAAGAGCATCATTACTGCTCCTGTATAAACAACTACTTGAACAATTCCTAAGAAAACAGCATCTTGTGCGATGTAAAAAACAGCAAGTACAACCATCACAAATGCCATAAGAATTGCAGAGTGAACAGCTTTTTTAACCAAGAGCATTGCTAATGCTGCAAGGACAGCAAGCGGTCCAAGAATCCAAAACATCACCGCTTCTGGTGTTGCAGTCTGTCCAACTTCAAGTGCTAATTGCATCATTTATCAAGCTCCTGAGAAGGATGTGCCTGCTTTACATCGCCGTTGTAATAATTCGTATCATTCATATCTGGGTACATAGGATGTGGTGGCATTAACATCCCTGCGCGCAGAGGTGCCAAGAGATCTGCTTTTTCAAAGATCAGTTTCGCTCGTGAATCATCAGCGAGTTCATATTCATTTGTCATGGTAAGTGCGCGAGTTGGGCACGCTTCAATACATAGACCACAAAATACACATCGTAGATAATTAATTTGATAAACCTTGCCGTATCGCTCTCCCGGTGACATGCGATTTTCTTCGGTGTTGTTTTCACCCTCAACATAAATTGCATCTGCAGGACATGCCCAAGCACATAGCTCACAACCGATGCATTTTTCTAGACCATCCGGATGTCTATTGAGTTGATGGCGACCATGGAATCGCTCTTCTGTTGGTGCCTTTACTTCAGGATATTCAACAGTTAAAGGCTTTTTAAACATAGTTGAAAAAGTGACCCAAAAACCACGCATGTGTCCAAAGAAACCAACCACTGGCTTCTGATCTACTTCATAAAACTCAACATCATTGATGCCTAAATCTTTTGGCTTTAATGGTTCGAGGTTTTCAGTCACGGTTGCCCCCTGAGTTTTTTGAAACATTGAATGTTGAAATTTCTATCGGCATATTTGGAAGGGAAGGGACTGGAAAGTTAGGAATATCCTTGTTGTCACCTTCTGAAATCTCGGAATCCTTTTTCTTTTTTACGTTTTCGAAACCAACATTTATTGCCAAGATAAAGAAAATAACAATGCTTGCAAATGCTACGACGACTGCAGTTGATGCATTCTCAAGTGATAGAACTCGAAGTGTGGCAACTACCAAGATCCACAAAATCGAAGCTGGAATAAGCACTTTCCATCCAAATTGCATAAACTGGTCGTAACGCAAACGAGGCAGGGTTCCGCGCAGCCACACGAATACAAAGAAGAAGGTAACAACCTTTAGTAGGAACCAAATTGCTGTAAACCACCCACCAAGCCAGTTTTCAGTAAATCCAAGCCCAGGTGGGGCGTGATATCCACCTAAGAATAATGTTGTTGCAAGTGCTGAAACTGTAACGATGTTTACATACTCGGCCAAGAAGAACAGTGCGAACTTAAGAGATGAATACTCTGTATGGAATCCACCAACTAATTCACCCTCGGCTTCTGCAAGATCAAAAGGAGCACGGTTAGTTTCACCCACCATAGAGATTGCAAAAATTGCAAACGATGGGAAGAGAACGACTGCGTACCACCATGAAGTTTGAGCTGCCACAATCTCAGATGTAGACATTGAACCTGCATAGATAAACACAGCAACGAGAGATAATCCCATAGCAATTTCATAAGAGATTACTTGAGCACTAGAGCGCAGACCACCTAGAAGTGGATAGGTAGAACCTGAGGACCATCCTGCTAAAACAATTCCATAAACACCAACTGATGCAACGGCCAAAATGTATAGAACTCCGACTGGAATATCAGTCAACTGCATCGCAGTTTGACGTCCAAACATATTTACTTCGCCAGTAATTGGAATTACTGCAAAAGACATAAAGCATGTTGTCGCACTAATAATTGGAGCGATGATGAAAACAATTTTATCTGCCGCAGTAGGGATAATGTCTTCCTTTAGGGCTAACTTCACACCGTCTGCTAAAGATTGAATTAATCCAAATGGTCCAACACGGTTAGGCCCAGGGCGCTGCTGCATTCGGGCAACAATTCGGCGCTCTCCCCATACTGACATCAAAGTTAGAAGTACGCAGACAGCAAAAACGATGAGAGCTTTTACAAGAATTAACCAACCAGGATCTGCTCCAATTAGTTGCGCAGTTGTCATGCTCTCACCACCGTAACTACATCACCATGTACAGCGTTTAGATCTGTTAAAAGCTGTGAGCCACGTGAATTTCGAGGCGCCCAGATTGCATCATCATGAATATTCTCGATAAGAGCTGGCAAAGTCACTGATCCTTGAGCCGTTGAAATCTTGAGTAAATCTCCATCGGCAACTCCTAGTGTCTGGGCTCTTTTTACAGAAATAACTGCAACAGTTTGTCGAGCAGTTCCTGCGAGATTTTCTTCTCCCTCTTGCATGGTTCCAAGGTCGAGCAATCGGCGCCATGAAGTGATTAAGGCTTCATTTGCGCTTAAGTTTGGTTGTGATGGAGTTGAAGTTGAATTCATTTTTGATGGTGCGCCTTGCCAAACTTTAATTGATGCAATCTCTTTTACTGCCGCTGTAACTGTCCCAAGATTAAGTGATGTTCCCATCTCTTCAGCAATCATTGTAAGAATTCGAAGATCACTACGATTTAGTGAGTCACTGACAGCTGAGTCAAAAGAGCGAGCACGGCCTTCCCAATTTAGGAATGATCCAGATTTCTCAGTAACTGCTGCAACCGGAAGAACTACATTTGCTCGTGCCGTGACAGCACTTGGCGCAATCTCTAGAGAAACGACGAATGCTTTATCCAATGCTGCTAATGCTTGTTGATTGTTATCTAGATCCAAAGGATCTACGCCACCTACAAGAAGGGCTCCAATTTCATCTGAGTTAACTGCGGCAATAATTTCTGAAGTTGAGCGACCAATATGTGTTGGTAAGGAATTTACTGACCACGCATCTGCAATTTCTTGTCGTGCTGCTGAATCTTCAACTGGGCGTCCTCCTGGCAATAAATTGCCAATCGCGCCAGCTTGAACGGCGCCCCGCTCTCCTGCTCTGCGTGGAATCCATGCAAGTTTTGCACCTGACGATTGCGCCAACGCAGCAACGGCCGTAAATACGCCAACACTTTCACTGGCTCTTTCGCCAACTAAAATCACAGATTTGTCAGTTAGTTTTTGCGCACTTATTGCTGCAGCTTCTTGACCTGGAGCAACCTTTATAAACTCTGCCTTGAGTTTTTCAACGGCTATCGATTCTTTTGATCCGATTGAGATAACTTTGAGTGCACGCTTACGGAATTGCTTATTAATTCTTAAGAAAACAATTGGAGACTCTTCTTCTGGTTCGAAACCAACAAGCAGTACTTGGTCAGCCTTATCGATATCGCGATATGTTGTTGAAGAGTTGACAACATGAGATGCAATAAATTCACGCTCTTCATCTGATGTAACTCGCGCTCTAAAATCTATATCGTTTGTGCCGAGTGCAATACGGGCGAACTTGCTATACCCATAAGCATCTTCGTACGTAGCACGACCACCAACTAGAACGGCTGCAGGTGTCGCTTTCAAACCTGTAGCAGCAACAGCAAGAGCTTCAGGCCATGAGGCTTCAACTAATTCCCCAGATTCATCTCGAATCATTGGAGTCTTTAAGCGATCGACAGCGGTGATGTATTTAAATGCCCATCGCCCTTTGTCACAGTTCCATTCTTCGTTAACTGAAGCATCTTCTCCTGCTAAGCGGCGCAGAGTTTTTCCGCGGCGAACATCTGTACGCATATCGCATCCAGATGCACAGTGCTCGCAGGCAGATGGTGTTGAAACCAAATCAAATGGGCGTGCACGAAAACGATAAGCCGCTCCCGTTAATGCGCCAACTGGACAGATCTGAACAGTATTTCCGGAGAAGTAAGATTCAAAAGGTTTATTTTCATAAATACCAACCTGTTGCAGTGCGCCACGTTCATTTAAAGTAATGAATGGATCACTGGCAATTTGTTCTGAAAAACGAGTACAACGAGCACATAAAACGCAACGCTCGCGATCTAGAAGTACTTGAGACGAGATATTAATTGGTTTTTCAAATGTTCGCTTTACGCCTTCAAACCTGGAAGAACCTTGCCCAGTACTCATCGCTTGATTTTGTAGAGGACACTCCCCGCCCTTGTCACAGACAGGACAATCAAGTGGGTGATTAACCAATAAAAGCTCCATCACGCCGCGCTGTGCTTTTTCAGCAACCGGTGAAGTTAATTGAGTTTTAACAATCATTCCTGTTTCAACTGGAATCGTGCAAGATGCCTGAGGCTTTGGAAATGCACGACCATTAATTTCAATATCAACCAAACATTGACGACATGCACCAACAGGATCCAGAAGTGGATGATCACAAAAACGTGGAATTTGAATTCCCAATTGCTCTGCAGCGCGAATCACTAAAGTTCCCTTAGGCACTGTGACTTCAAAGCCATCGATTACAACGGTAATCATCTCTACTGCTACGTCGCTCACTTATGCACCTGCCCCAACAAATAAAGTTGATGCGACTGGATCAAAGGGACAACCACCATTTGTTAAGTGGGCAATGTACTCATCACGGAAATACTTAATTGATGAAGTGATTGGGCTAGTTGCGCCATCACCAAGTGCGCAGAATGAGCGACCCATAATGTTGTCACAAAGATCAAGTAGTTTTGCAAGATCAGCTTCTGTTCCTTTGCCAGCTTCTAAATCGCGAAGAATCTGTACAAGCCACCATGTGCCTTCTCGACAAGGGGTGCACTTTCCACATGACTCATGCTTATAAAACTCAGTCCAACGTAACACTGCACGGACAACACATGTAGTTTCGTCAAATATCTGCAAAGCTTTTGTTCCAAGCATGGAACCAGCTGCTGATACGCCTTCATAATCAAGTGGAACATCTAAATGTTCATCAGTAAACAGTGGAGTAGACGATCCACCTGGTGTCCAAAACTTCAACTTATGTCCCTTGCGCACACCACCAGATAGTTCAAGAATCTCGCGAAGAGTTATTCCAAGTGGTGCTTCAAACTGACCAGGGTTAGCAACGTGACCTGATAGAGAATAAAGAGTTGTTCCTTTACTCTTTTCAGTTCCCATGGATTGATACCACTCGGCGCCATTTAGAACTATCGCAGGAACCGAGGAAATAGATTCCACATTGTTTACGACAGTTGGTCTGGCATACAGACCTGCAATGGCAGGAAATGGTGGGCGTAAACGTGGCTGACCACGGAAGCCTTCTAGTGAATCAAGTAGAGCAGTCTCTTCACCACAGATATACGCACCGGCGCCAATGTGTAGAACTACATCGACACCATTTCCAAGAATTCCTGCCGCATATGCATCTGCAATTGCTTGATTAACTCGGCGAACAACATGTGTAACTTCACCGCGGATATAAATAAATGCATGCTTTGCACGAATTGCATGGCAGGCAATGATGCAACCTTCGATAAGGACGTGCGGATTAGCCATTAGAAGTGGTGTGTCTTTACAGGTTCCAGGTTCTGACTCATCAGCATTCACAACTAAGTAATGATCTTTGTTATCACCTTGTGGAATAAATCCCCACTTCATTCCAGTTGGGAAACCAGCTCCACCGCGGCCGCGCAATCCCGAATCCTTAACTAGTTGAATTACTGCATCTGGATCCATTGCAAGTGCTTTCTCGGATGCTTTATATCCACCATGTCGCTTATAAGCTTCAAGAGTAAATGAATCTTTTTCATCCCAATGTGCAGATAGAACCGGAACAAGTTTTGTCATTACTTACCTTCTTTCGAAAGTTTTAGTCCAAGCAATGTTGGTTGACCAGCTTGTACGCCTTCATTTGCTAGTCCATCATTTAATCCAGCAAGAACAGCGGATGCTTCTTTCCAGGTAACAAGTTTGTTTGGGCCACGAGTTGGTGGCTTTGGATTACCTGCACGCATTGAATCAACTAATTCTTTGGCTGACTCAACAGTTTGGTTATCGTAAAACTCCCAATTCGCCATTACTACTGGCGCATAGTCACATGCAGCATTACATTCAATATGCTCCAATGAAACTTTTCCATCATCTGTCACGCCGTCATTTTCAATCCCTAAGTGATCTTTCAGTGAGGCAAATATTGCATCCCCACCCATAACTGCGCACAAAGTATTTGTACATACTCCAACGTGATATTCACCGATTGCAGATGGCTTGTACTGAGTATAAAAAGTTGAAACCGCAGTTACTTCTGCAGCCTCTAAATCAAGTTGCTCAGCAATCAATTCAATTCCTTCATTTGTTACATAACCAGCTTTTGACTGTACAAAATGAAGCAAAGGCATAATTGCAGAGCGAGGACGTGGATAACGCTTGATTATCGAATCCATAATTTTTAAATCTTCTGGTGAAAATGCCATTAGCGATCAACACCTCCCATAACAGGATCAATCGATGCAACAGCTGCAACGATGTCAGCAACCATGCCGCCTTCACTCATTGCAGGAGTTGCTTGCAAGTTATTAAATGATGGTTCGCGGAAGTGAACGCGATATGGACGAGTTCCTCCGTCAGAGACAACAGAAGCACCTAGTTCACCACGCGGTGATTCAATTGCAGCATATGCCTGACCAGCAGGAACTCTAAAACCTTCAGTAACAAGTTTGAAGTGGTGGATCAAAGACTCCATTGAAGTTCCCATGATTTCGCGAATATGATCAAGTGAGTTACCTAATCCATCTCCACCGAGAGCCAGTTGAGCAGGCCATGCAATCTTTTTGTCAGCAACCATGACAGGAGCGCCATGAAGTTTTTCTAACTTATCAACACACTGTTCGATAATTCGAAGTGACTGTTCTAGTTCATTCATGCGAATTAAGAAACGACCATAAACATCGCATGTATCTGCTGTCACAACATCAAAGTTATAGTTTTCGTATCCGCAATAAGGTTGAACTTTTCGCAAATCCCAAGGCATTCCAGTTGAACGAAGAACTGGTCCAGTAATTCCAAGAGTTGTACATCCGGCTAGGTCTAGATAGCCAATGCCTTGTGTGCGCTTCATCCAAATAGAATTACCAACAAGTAAGGTTGAATTATCTTTAAAATTCTTACGCATTAGCTTTACGCCTTCGCGAATTTTTGTATATGCCCCCTCTGGTAAGTCTTGCTGTACTCCACCTGGTCGTACATACGCCATGTTCATGCGAAGACCTGTAATCATTTCAAAAATCTCTAGAACTGTTTCGCGGTCACGGAAAGCAAAGAACATAGGGCCCATTGCTCCAAGTTCAAGTGCGCCAGTACCTAGGGCAACCATATGAGAAGAGATTCGGTTAAGTTCCATCATCATGACGCGAATAACACTTGCGCGCTCTGGAACATCATTTGTAATTCCCAAAAGCTTTTCTACTGCAAGGCAGTATGCAGTCTCGTTATGTAATGGACTTAAATAATCCATACGAGTTACAAAAGTAGTTCCCTGTGTCCAGTTACGGAACTCAATGTTTTTCTCAATTCCAGTGTGAAGGTATCCAATTCCACAACGAACTTCGGTAATTGTTTCACCTTCGAGTTCTAGAACTAAACGCAATACACCGTGAGTTGAAGGGTGCTGAGGACCCATGTTAACTACAACGCGCTCTTCTTTAGTTGCGCCAATCTCTTGAACTAATGAATCCCAATCGCCACCAGTGACAGAGAAAACTTTTCCTTCGGTCGTATCGCGCGAAGGTGCATAGGGATCAAATGTTGTCACTTGTAGCTCCTTCGATCGCTAGGTGGTGGAGTAGTTGCACCCTTGTATTCAACTGGAATTCCACCAAGTGCATAATCCTTACGTTGTGGATGACCTTTCCAGTCATCAGGCATAAGAATTCGAGTAAGACCAGGGTGGCCATCAAAAATAATTCCAAACATGTCAAAGGTTTCACGCTCGTGCCAATTATTTCCAGCCCACACTTCAACCAATGAAGGAATATGTGGGTGTGAATCCGGAACAGAGACTTCTAATCTGATTCTTTGATTTTTGGTCATTGAAAGCAATGGATACACAGCGTGAAGTTCACGTCCAGTTTGCTCAGGATAATGAACACCGTTTACTCCCATGCACATTTCAAATTTCAAAGAGTCACGTAAAACAAAAGCTACATCGACGAGTTTTTCTGGCTTAACATGAAGTGTTAGTTCCCCGCGGTCAATGACAACTCTTTCAATCGCGTCAGAAAACTCTGGATAAGCACGCTCTAAGTTGTCTGCAACTTCATCAAAATAACCACCATAAGGGCGCTCAGAAGAGCCTGGTGTAACAACTTTCGCGACTAATCCTCCATAACCAGAGGTATCGCCAGTTCCTTTTGGACCGAACATGCCATCACTCATTACGCAAGCAGACCTTTCATCTGATGAGTTGGCTTCGCATTCATTGCTGCAAGTTCAACTTCTTTAATAATCTGTGCGCGATTTGTTCCGATTTTTTCATTATTGATTTGTTCGTGAAGTTTCAAAATTGCATCTAGCAACATTTCTGGACGTGGTGGGCATCCAGGTAAATAGATATCAACCGGAACAACATGATCAACGCCTTGAACAATTGCATAGTTGTTAAACATTCCACCAGAAGATGCACATGCACCCATTGCAATTACCCATTTAGGGGCTGACATTTGATCATAAATTTGACGAAGAACTGGTGCCATTTTATTTGATACTCGACCTGCAACGATCATTAAATCTGCTTGACGTGGGGATGCTCTAAAAACTTCGCCACCAAATCGTGCAATGTCATATTTTGCTGCAGAACCAACTGCCATCATTTCAATTGCACAGCATGCAAGACCGAAGGTAGCTGGCCATAGTGAGTTTTTACGCATATAACCAGCAAGTTTTTCAACTGTAGTTAAAACAAAACCACTTGGGATTTTTTCTTCAAGACCCATTTTTTAGTCCCATTCCAATCCGCCGCGTCGCCAAACATATGCATATGCAACAAATACTGTTGCAATAAAGATCACCATTTCAACTAATCCAAAAACTCCAAGAGTGTCAAACGTGACTGCCCATGGATATAAGAAAACAATTTCAATATCAAAAATTATGAAAAGCATTGCTGTAAGAAAATACTTAACTGGAAAGCGTCCGCCTTCTGCTGCTTGAGGCGATGGTTCGATTCCACATTCATAAGCATCTAGTTTGGCGCGGTTGTAGCGAGCTGGACCTGCGAGCGCTCCGGCAACAACTGAAAATGCAGCAAACCCAAACCCAATGGCGGCTATCACCAAAATGGGAATATAAGGATTGGCTGTGGAAATCACAGGCGAAATTCTAAGGTGGAAATGAGGTGGTCCATGACCGCTAACCCTTCGTAGCGCTGTGAACTGCAACAACCCCAAAAGTGAGGTTTTTCCAGGTCACTTTGCGCCACCCCGCCTTTTCTAGGCTCTTGGCCAAGGCGGCCTGATCGGGCCAAGCCCTGATGGATTCGGCCAGATAGACGTAGGCATCAGGGTTTGAAGAGGTTTTTTTAGCGATCGCGGGCAAGAGCCTCATGAGGTACTTGGTATAGATAGTGCGAAAAATACGATTTGTGGGCTGGCTGAACTCTGCAATAACAATTCTGCCCCCAGGCTTTGTTACTCGAAGGGCCTCGATAAGGGCTTTTTCGTAGGTGACTGTGTTTCGAAGGCCATACGAAATTGTCACAACATCAAATCTATTTGCCTCAAATGGAAGATTGAGGGCGTCGGCCTTTGAGAAGTTTAAGTAAGGACGGGCTTTACGACCCTGAGCCAACATTCCCTCACTGAAATCCGTGGCAAAGACGGTGGCACCTGCCTTATAGAGTGGCTCTGAAGAAGAACCCGGACCGGCCGCTAAATCCAAAATCTGCATCCCAGTTTTTGGGGCGATAATTGCCGTTGTTGCCTTACGCCAAGCCTTAGTCCGGCCTAGGCTCAACAAATCATTTACCAGGTCATAACGTTTTGCGACCCCATCAAACATTGCCGCGACTTCGTCGGGGTCTTTGTTCAAATTCGCGCGGGACATAACGACATTCTCTCGTGAAGTAGGCTCATCTACAACTTCTTGGGTGGAAAGGTTGGGATCGATATGTCGAGTAAAGAGCTAACCCCAATCACCACCGTTCGGCTCGGAGAACATCTACCGTTATTGGATTTACTTCCAGATTCCAATCCACTTGCTTGGGTTCGAAGCGGTGAGGGTTTAGTCGGTTGGGGAGTTTTTGCAACCAAAACCGTGACGGGACCACAGCGATTTGCAGAAGCTCGGGCATGGTGGGAAAAACAGTTAGAAAATTTTGTTGTTACAAATTCTGTGCACGGAAGTGGAACTGGACCCGTACTTTTTGCATCATTTTCTTTTTCCCCAGAAGATGAATCTGTTCTTGTAATTCCAAATGTTGTGATTGGAAGTAAAAAAGAGAAAACTTGGATTACCTGGATTGGATCAGGTCAGCAACCAATTCTCAATACTGCCCTAAATTTTGCAAGTAACACTCAAATATCGATAAGTGATAACGATGACTCTAAATTTCAATCAGAATCTGAATGGAAAAATAAAGTATCAATGGCTGTGCAGCGAATTAAAGGTGGCGTACTAGCTAAAGTTGTTTTGGCGCGTGATATTACATTTACCTCTGATAACGAAATTGACCCTCGACCAATATTGCGCAATCTTGCTGCGGAATATCCAACTACATGGACATACTGCGTTGATAAATTTGTTGGTGCGACACCAGAACTACTTCTTCGATTATCTCGTGGAATGTTAACTTCTCGAGTATTAGCAGGGACAATTAGTAAAACCGGTGATGACTCTAAAGATTTAGCATTAGCAGCTTCACTTGCTCGCTCTTCAAAAGATTTAGCAGAACATGAGTACGCTGTTCGATCAGTTGCTGATGCGATAGAACCATTTTGTACTTCTATAAATGTTCCAGATGCACCGTTTGTTTTGCACTTAGCTAACGTGATGCATCTGGCAACTGATGTAACAGGAGCAATTGCTGAAACTTTGGCACACGTTGATGCATTCACAATTCTTGAACAACTTCATCCATCAGCTGCCGTGTGTGGCACGCCGCGTCCTGCTGCTGCTGCATTGATTTCTGAGATTGAAGATATGTCACGTGGGAGATATGCCGGTCCTATTGGTTGGATAGATGCAGCCGGTGATGGAGAACTTGGCATTGCTTTACGAGGTGGAGAAATACAAGGTAAATCGATTCGAATATTTGCTGGATGCGGAATCGTCAAGGAATCAGATCCCGAAATCGAACTTGCTGAAACTCAAGCAAAGTTTGCACCTATGCGAAGTGCCTTAGATCAACAATCATTTTAACTTTCTAGCTTTTAGATTGTAGAGATTGAATCTAGGATCGACTTTAGATTTTCGGCATTAGACTCACGGTTTGGAACATCACAAACAACTACTGATATTCCCTTAATTGGAGCCTTTATCTGGGCTACTAAATCATTTAGAGAGTTTATTTCAATTGCGTCTATCCCCATGGATTGTGCAATGGCGGCAGGATTTAAACCATGTGGAGTACCAAATACTGTTTCAAAGCCAGGTGTTCCTCGCTGAGGGAGAGTAGAGAAAATTCCACCACCATCATTGTTTATGACAATAAATCTGCAGTTAATCTCTTCTTGATTAATCAATCCTGTTAAATCATGCAGGAAGGAAAGATCTCCAAGGACTGCAACTGTCGATTGATGATTAAAAGCAACACCTAACGCTGTTGAGATATTTCCATCGATCCCAGCTAACCCTCGATTTGCATATGTGGCTACACCAGTTCGAGGTGATGCAAAAGCTTCAAAATCTCTAATTGGTCTGGAAGATGAAATAAACAATGCTGTGTCATTAGATATTTCGGCAGCGATGGTTTTTGCAATATTTGCTTCATTCCAGCCATTTAAAGAGTCAATGAATTTGTGAGCTCTTTCTGCAATTTTTTTCCACTTAGCCATCCATTCTTCAGAATGAATCACACCTTGAAGTTCGGGTAGCTGGGTAAAAATTCGATCAGCCGATCTTTCGCTATCAACTGTTGCGATACGTTGATCAACAACGTATGAGATTGGGCTCATCTTGATAAATGCGTTTATGGATCGCGACAATGTTGTTCGCCCAATAACAACCACAGATTGTGGAATTAATGTGCTTCTTATTTCTTGTGAAGCTAAGAAAAGTGAAGCATGCGGAAGCGCTTCTGGAAATGACAAGGGATCTTCGGCAATTACTGGCCAGCCAATGATTTTGGTGAACTGTGAAATCTCATCAACAGTTAATCCCCCTCGATCATGACCAATGACGACAACTCCGCGTGCACCAACTAATCGAAGAGTTCCTGATTTTTTGCGATCCTTGAGCAGGCGCGGACTAACTTTTATCTGTGCGAGCCACTCTGAGTCAGAATCTGGCAACAACGGTTCATCAAATTGTAGGTTCAAATGAACAGGACCAGATCGCAAGCTATCTAGAGGAATCTCCATTGGGAAAACAGGTCCATCAATATCTGCAAAATAGCGAACTGCTTTACCAAAGATACGTGCTTGCTCAGTGGTTTGATTCGCTCCTGTCTTACGCAACATGGCAGGACGATCGGCAGTTAATACTAAAAGTGGCAAATTAGAGTGATGTGCTTCCAACACTGCCGGATGGTAATTGGCAACTGCAGTACCACTTGTGCAAACAATCGGAACAGCACGGCCAGAAGATTTAATTAATCCAAGTGCAAAAAATGCTGCTGTTCGCTCATCTACTCGAACATGAATCCTTATCAACTTTTCTTGAGCTGCTGCAAAAAATGCAAGTGTAAGTGGAGCATTTCGAGAACCAGGTGAGATGACAACATCGGTGACGCCAGATTCAATAATCTGACGAACAACAACTCGAGCTAGCGACGTAGAATTATTGGTCATATTAGCTCTGCCGTTCTCATGATTCGATTCTTCCACCAATCAAAGCGCTCCTTCGACACATCTAGTCCCTTAAAATTTGGTGTAGGAGAAGAAATCTCCATCTGACCATTAACAATCGGAAAGTTTGCGACATTTTTAACCAAAAGGGAGCCAGTGGCAAGGCCGCATCCATATTCGAGGTGATCAATCGAACCTGCTAAAACTAAGCCGTAGTTGATACCTATTGCAGATTCCAAGGCGCTGGATACAACAACAGGCAGTCGATGGTGATTAATCAAATCATGTATTCGTTTTATTCCACCAAGTGGTTGAGCTTTTAAAATCAGAATATCTACTGCACCATTTAGATCCACGGCAAAAGGATCAAGGGCTTTTCTTATAATTTCATCTCCGGCAATTTTTACATCTATTCGTTTTTTTAGTTCGCGCAGCTCTTCAATGCTTTCACATGGCTGTTCTATATATTCAATCTGCCCGGCCAAATTAAGAAAAGAAACAGCTTGATCAACCGACCAAGCACCATTTACATCAACTCTTATCGCGCTATCAGGGCGAAGGGAGCGAACTGTATTTATGCGAGCTAAGTCTTGCTCTGTGTTTTCTCCAACTTTAATTTTAAAGCTTTTTACGCCAGGAAATAAATCTACAATCGCAGAAATCTCATTTGCACCATTAACCGCTGGAATGGTTCCATTTACATTGATTTTATCTCGAAATAGTTTTGGCTTAGGTTTGGTTGCTGCTTCAATCGCACAAGATAGCCAAGGAGCACACTCGGCATCTCCATACTCTAAAAATGGTGAAAACTCTGCCCAGCCATACTCGCCCTCAAATAATGCGACTTCGCGGTTATTGATCCCTCGAAAGTTTGTTTTTGTAGGCAGCGCTACAACACGCAAACTATCTAAAAGTGATTGATCCATTTATTAAGGTCGCTTTGGGAATTTCCCAAAATCTGGTGCACGCTTTTCTTTGTAAGCATCTCGACCTTCTTGACCCTCTTCACTTAAGTAAAAGAGGAGTGTTGCATCGCCTGCAAGTTGTTG
The DNA here is from genome assembly GCA_041175545.1 of Actinomycetota bacterium. Lineage (GTDB taxonomy): Bacteria > Actinomycetota > Actinomycetes > Nanopelagicales > Nanopelagicaceae > Planktophila. The sequence continues at coordinate 34,428 of JBEDES010000007.1, read as the reverse complement.
AATTCCAGCAAGTCCATCGTCTGCTGCATTCATGCTTGCCTTGATTAATCGAAGCGCTAGAGGAGAATTTTTCAACATTTCACGACACCATGAAACAGTTTCACCTTCAAGTTCTGAAAGTGGAACAACAGTATTTACTAGACCCATTGATAACGCCTCTTGTGCATCATATTGTCGGGTCATAAACCAAATTTCACGTGCTTTCTTTTGACCAACATTTGCGGCAAGCAAACCTGATCCATAGCCACCATCAAAAGAACCCACCATTGGACCAGTCTGTCCAAACTTTGCGTTGTCAGCTGCAATTGTTAAATCGCAAACAACATGCAACACATGTCCTCCACCAATTGCCCAACCAGCAACCATTGCCACAACTGGCTTAGGTGTTCGTCGAATTTGAACCTGTAAATCTAAAACATTTAATCGACCTAATCCCTGTTGCCCAACGCTGTCTGACCCAACATAACCATCATCACCACGAACGCTGATATCTCCACCAGAACAAAAAGCTTCAGTTCCTTCACCAGTAAAAATAATTACACCAACCGATGCGTTATCTCTTGCTAAATCAAATGCACTCTTTAGTTCAATAATTGTTTCTGGGCGAAATGCATTTCTAACGTGTGGACGATTGATGGTTATTTTTGCAATGCCTTCAGCTACTTGGTACTTAATGTCAGTAAAGGATTCTCCGCCAGGGGCGGTTTCCCATGTAGGAATTGTGCGGTCACCAAAATCACGCTTGATTGGACGGCTCATCGTTCTCCCTTATTCGACTACTGGCGATAGCCTACGGTGGCAATGGATAACTCGTCACAACGAAAAATTCTCCGGGTTGGCCCTGAATGGGAAACTCCCACATTAGCGGGAGAAATCACATCAGCTCTCGCCGGCGATGGACCCACTCTGGGTTTTGGGCAGATAGCAAGTGGTTATGCCCCGAGTGATATCGCTGTTGTGATTGGAACTTCCGGCACAACGGGAGATCCAAAGGAGGTGGCACTTACTGCACAAGCCATTACTTCTTCGGCAAAAGCATCCAATGAATTTCTTGGGGCAAAGCATGGAGATACATGGAGTTTGTTATTGCCACTAACACATATCGCTGCTGTAAATGTCTTTGTGCGCGCTCTGCAACTTGGCACCGTTCCAATAGACCATCGCAATGTCGAAGGTAATTATCCAGATGCAGACTTCACTGCGATAGTTCCCACTCAATTATTTCGCGCGCTCAATGGTGATAGTCGACTCCTTCAACATTTACAAAATGCAAAAAAAGTTTTGATTGGTGGGGCTGCTCTATCACAGGGTTTACGTAGACAGGCTAAGAGTGCAGGTATAGAAGTTGTAAGCACATATGGAATGACTGAAACGTGCGGCGGATGCATCTACGACGGAGAAGCGATTTCTGATGTTGAGTTTGAAGTCAAAAATGGACTAGTTCGTATAAAAGGAAAAACCTTAGCTACTACATACTTAAATACATCCTGGAATTTAGATAACGAATGGTTTGAAACGTCAGATCTAGGGGAGATTGTCGATAACAAACTTGTAGTTTTGGGTCGTGCAGATGATGTAATCATCTCTGGTGGTGAAAATATTTCTTTAAGTGCGATTGAAAGCTCATTGGCGGTTGCGTTTCCTCAATTACAAACGGCGGCATTTTCCTATAGCGATCCCCAATGGGGGCAAAGTTTACATTTGGCTGTTGTAGGTGAGTTCAGTGATGAAGCAATCTTGCTTCATCTTGAGAAAGATTTGGGTTCGGTGGCAAAACCAAAAAGTATTCATCATCTCTCTTCGCTACCATTGCGCGGTATTGGAAAAATTGACCGTGAAGCTTTAGCCAAGGAGATTAACCGTGAATAAATGGTTGCTTGGTGCACGTGTGCGCACGTTGCCTGCTGCAATTGCACCAGTTGTGGTCGCATCATCTCTAGCTGGAAATGAATTCAATTGGTCTCGCGCGGTTTTGGCATTAGCGGTAGGAATTTGGTTGCAAATCGGAGTTAATTTTGCAAACGATTACAGCGATGGGATCAAGGGAACTGATGATGATCGAGTAGGTCCAATTCGATTAGTTGCTTCCGGACTTGCTTCGGCAAAGTCGGTCAAAAGAGCAGCTTATGTTTCATTTTTGATTGCAAGTATTGCCGGGCTTTGGCTTTCATTAATGACAACTTATGTGTTGATTCCTATTGGTTTAATCTGCATTGCTGCGGCTTGGGGATATACAGGTGGCAAGAATCCATATGGTTATCGCGGACTTGGCGAAGTTTCAGTTTTTATTTTCTTTGGCATTGTTGCAACTGTGGGTAGTTATTATGTTCAAACAGAGACCATAACGTTAATGAGTTTTGTTGTTGCAATCCCAATGGGCGCACTTTCTTGTGCAATATTGACAGTAAATAACATTAGAGATTTAGCTAAAGACAAGGTCGCCGGAAAACGCACATTTGCTGTACGCGTGGGTGATTTAAAGGCTAGAAGAATCTATGTTGCTCTTCTAATTCTTGCTCATACTGCGGCTGTAGCAACTTTTATTCCAACAACGCTTCTGACCTTGATTGCAGCACCATTATCGTTTTCAATTTCCAAAGTAGTTTTAAGCCAAGCCTCAGGGGCTTCATTAATCCCAGTATTGGGTAGAACTGGAAAGCTACAACTTTTATTTGCAACCCTTTTCGCTATCGCTCTAGCGATACAATAATCTCATGCTCAGGGTCCTTTCATTAGTTCTTGTCTTTGGTCTGACTATCTACGCTCTTCTAGATTGCGCTAGGGCAGATGAGTCTCAGATTAAAAATCTTCCTAAATGGGGATGGCTCTTATTAATCATTCTTCTTGGACCACAGGCTGTTGCAATTGGTCCGGTTGCATATTTAATCGCGGGAAGAAATAAACCAAAAAGAAATAAAAACCCTAAGCGAAGAATTTTGCCGCCAGATGACGATCCAGATTTTTTGGGAAAACTCTAAAGCCCTGAATACGTGTGCTTACCGGTTCCCCAAATATTTATATACACATAGTTAAACAAGAATGTTGATCCGGCAAATAAGCAAAGCCAAGCAGCACGGCGGCCGCGCCAACCAATCGTTACGCGAGCATGTAAATATGCTGCATATGCAACCCACGTAATAAAGGCCCACGTTTCTTTTGGATCCCAACCCCAATATCTCCCCCACGCACTCTCGGCCCAAATTGCGCCAGAAACCACTGAAAAAGTCCATAAAGGAAATACAAATGCAACTAAACGATAAGAGAGTTGATCAAGAACTTCTAATGAAGGTAAACGTTTAGCCCACTCATTTCTTTCGCCCTTAGACTCGATTCGATCTAAGACAAGATATGCCGTTGCGATTACATTGGATAGTAAGAAAACACCACCCGAAATAATTGCAGTAGATACATGAATGACTAACCATTCAGATTTTAATGCTGGAACTAAAGGTGCACTCGGTACATAAAGTACGGTGATTGCTGTACCTAATGTAAGTAAAACTGACACAGAAACTAGTAATCCCAACCACCTAAGATCATACTTTCGTAGGGCTGCAAGATAAGCGCCTGAAAATGCCAAAGCACCGGTGATTGAAAACTCATACATGTTTCCCCATGGAGCTCTACTTGCCGAAAATCCACGAGCAACCACTCCAACGAGAAGTAGTAGAAATCCAAGAATCATTAATGCTGTTGCAATTCGAGCAGCCCGACTATTTCTTGCATAATCTAAAACAGACTTTCCGGCTGCAGGAACTTTTACTGCCCATGCAGTCTCAATTGCATGAACAATGAAAGATAGAGCAAAAACTGCTGTTGCCGAATAAATCGAGTAATTCGAGATAACTGCCCAACTGCGTGACATCTATTTATCTCCCTTTAACTTTCGAACAAATTCGTTTATCTCTTCTTCAAGTCCTGGCGCTGCATTCTTTGCTAATCCAGCAACTTCTACTTCCTGTCCGACTCGAATCCAAATTCGACGTCTTCGAGTAAATAGAGATGCTAGAAGTCCAATGATGGCAACAATAGCGCCCAATAATGCAAACTTCTTTCCAGGATCTGTGACAATGCTTATGTTGACCCACTGCACATATCCCTCAAAAGTAATTACGCCGCCAGGATAGGCAAATGATTCACCTGGCTTTAGGGCCTTAAGTCCAACTTGTAGCATCTTTGACGTATCAATTCTGTATACAGATTGTGGAATACCTGAATCCAATCCAAGATCACCAACCCATGCCGATAAAAGCAACCGCGGATCTAAGGCCTCGGGATAAACACTGATTCCACCTTCTTCGCCATCTCTTGCATACGTCGGTAGAAATGATCCAACGAAACCAACGGATGGTTCTGCATCAGGTGCTTTTATTGCACCAATTGAACGCAGTTGTGAATCCTGTGGCAGAAAAGGAACTGGTCCTTGAAAAGCTACGTTGAGTTTTGAATCTACAACTGTCACAACAGGTGAATACCCGTTTGCTTGAAGGTAAATTCGTGTATCTCCGATAGTCAAAGGGGAATTAACCTTCATGGTTTTTTTCTCAACAAGCCCCCCTTCGCCTCGTTGCAGTGTTACATCAAGGGTGTAATCCTCAGGTGCTCCGGTCACAACATTGTATTTTGCGACGAAATTATCTGCAGTTAGCATAAATTCTGGAAGATTTGAATCTTGATAAAGCTTTCCATAAGTCAGAGAGTCATAGCTGGTGACATTGTTAACAAAGCGCTCACCAACATTTAAAATTGCCTCTCCGCGCATTCCAAAAAGAGAACTAAAACTGATGCCAACTAAAACTAGAATGAGGGCAAGGTGAAAAAATAGATTTCCGGTTTCGCGAGCAAAGCCTTTTTCTGCAGAAATAGATCCTTGGGTTTCTAAAACTCTGAATCTATTTTTCTTAAACCAAGCACGAGCAATTTCTAGCTCGGATCCATTAGAACTCCATTGTTGAAAATGCTCCATCCGTGAAAGATTCTTTGGAGTTGCTGGTGGTAGAGCTCGTGCATTCTTTAAATGTTCAATTGTTCTTGGTAGAACACAACCAATAAGTGAGATGAACAAAAGAATGTAGACAGCACTAAACCAGGGCGAACCATAAACATCAAAGAGCCAGAATCGATCCAACCATTCTGCCTGCTGCGGTGAATTTTTGAAATATTCAGAAACCTGCATTGGGTTTTGTGTTCTCTGCGGAAATAATGACCCTGGAATTGCTGCTACGCCAAGAAGTAACAACAAAATTAGCGCTGTTCGCATACTCGTTAATTGGCGCCACAAATATCTGGCAAGGCTTGTGCCATCTAGCTCAGATATTTGTACTTGATTGCTCATCAGATGACCGGAATAAAATCAGAAATAAGGCCACGCATAGAGTTCATTAAATCTCCCCAAAGACCCAGCACTTGCAATAAGCCGATTAAAATTAAAAATACTCCACCGACTTTTGAAATCAAGTCGCCCCTACGATAAATAATTGAACGAAGTTTGGCGGATTTGTCTAGAAACATTCCCGACGCGATAAATGGCAATCCCAAACCTAGACAGTAGGCAAATGACAATACGGCGCCACGAAGTGCACTCGATTCTTGAAAAGCCAAAGTTTGTACTGCAGCTAATCCAGGGCCGATGCATGGAGTCCAACCAATACCAAAGAGAACTCCTAATAATGGTGCTCCTAAGAGACCTCCAGTAGTTCGCATTTTTGGTCGAATAGTTGGCGAAAATGGGAATCGTCCATAAAAGATGAAACCTAAAAATATTGTCATTACTCCCAATATTCTTGAAATAATCTCTTCATTGGCAATTAACTGATTGCCTAGTTGACCAAATATTGCTCCAAATGAGACAAATACCGCGCTAAAGCCAAATACAAACAAAAGTGAGCCTAGAAAGACTTTTCCACGACTAACAGAAAAACCTGCAGCAAAGGATAAATAACCAGGGACAAGTGGCAAAACACATGGCGATAAGAAGGAAACTACGCCAACAATAAATGCGAATGGTATCGCTGCAAGAAGTGCTCCACTAAAGAGTTGCTCTACTAAGAATTCTTTCATGACTGACTTACTCTCTCAATCAATTCAGATAAAGATGCGACAGTAACAACTCCTGAGATACGAGCAGCTACACGTCCTTGAGCGTCAAGTATCACGGTCGTCGGAATGGCATTTGCAGAAAGAGAGCCTCTAAAGCCAGCCAAAATCGAATCATCGATCACGGTTGGATATGGAACCTTAAATCGGCGCTCAAATGCTTCAGCATTTGCTGGGTTATCTCGAGTTAAAATTCCGATGAAATCAACTTCACTATATTTCTTTGATAAAGCAACAAGTGTTGGAGCTTCCGCTCGACACGGCGAACACCAAGATGCCCATACGTTAACTACTGCGACTTTATTTTTTTGGTAGGTATAAGTCTGATCGGATAACGTCATTCCTGAGATCGGTGGTGAAATTTTCCTATCATCAGCTTTTATAAAAGTTACTGCACCATCTCCGGAAACAAAACTTTCTTCGGCTACTGAATTTCCACCTCCACCACAACCCGTTAGTGTTATGACAAGGATTAAGGAAATCAGTGATTTCTTCATTACTTATTTTCTGGCAATAGATGTCTAGCAGGTTCGGAGTATGTGAGCCCTGAAATAAAGCCATCATTGTCAAAATGAATACTCGTAACAGAAGCTAAAGTGCATTCTCGTTTACGTGGATCATGTAAAAGTCTGCGATTTTCAATCGCGCTTCTTAGAATCCAAATTGGAAGTTGATGAGAGACGCAGATTGCATCTTTACCTTTTGCTGCATCACGTGCCGCAAAAACTGCAGCCAACATGCGATTTATCTGTTGATCATATGGTTCACCCCAAGATGGTTTCCATGGATTCCATAGGTGTCTCCAGGAGGCAGGGTGCCGAAGTACTCCGTCACCAACCCCAAAAGGTTTACCTTCAAATATATTTGAAGCCTCGATCAATCTTTCATCTGTTGTTATTTCGATGTCGTGTGCTTTTGCAATAGGAGCTGCAGTTTCTTGTGCTCGCTGCAAGGGGGAAACATGTAGTGCACCTAAATTTAAATTTTTCGACCATTCACCAATTGTTGAAGCCATCTCTTGTCCACGCTCAGATAATCTCCAACCGGGTTGTCGACCATAAAGAATTTTGTCAGGGTTATGGACTTCGCCATGTCTGAGAACGTGCACTGTAGAACTCATGGGTAAAGCATAAAGCGTCTACAAACTCCATGATTCGCTAGGGTAGTGACATGGCACTCACAGATAAACGGGCGGCCTTCTTTGATGTCGATAACACGCTTATTCGGGGCTCAACGATTTATTTCTTGGGCCGCGGCATGTACCAACGTGGTTATTTCACAAAGAAGGATATTTCACGTTTTGTTCTTGCCAACCTGAGATTCCGCTTAACTGGTAAAGAAAAAAAGGAAGAGATCCAAAGATTTCAGGATGCGGCCACTGACTTCATTGGCGGCCATAACGTTTCAGATATTCAAGCTATTGCTGAAGAGATTTATGATGAGTTTGTTTCACCTGCCATGTGGCAAGGAACAATTGATATTGCTCAGTCACACATAGCAAACGGCGATGAAGTTTATCTAGTGACTGCAGCTCCAGAAGATATGGCAACGTTAATCGCAAAAAGACTTGGCCTTACTGGTGCAATAGGAAGTAAAGCTGAAATCAAAAATAATGTCTACACTGGAAAAATGAATGGGCCATTGCTGCATGGCAAAGAAAAAGCAATTGCAATTAGTGAACTCGCAGTCAATTCTGGATTAGATCTAACTAACTGTTTCGCATATTCTGATAGCAATAATGACTTACCTCTTTTGCAAAGCGTGGGACATCCTTCTGTCATTAATCCTGATGCTCTTTTGGGATTGCGCGCGATGGCCGAAGGTTGGCCTATCCATGATTTTCGGAGAGCTAGATTTATCAGTAAGGCAATTTCGCCCTTGGTTGTCCGTTTGGCCGCACTTGCAACGTGGCTAACTCCTCGTAAACGAAAAGGTTAATTAACTACTTAACCCCTAATGACTGTAATGTAAGCAAGTTATGGAAATGCGCTCATTCTCCGACTACTTACGTAGTGTTGATGATGCTGCCCTTGTTTCTCTTTTTTCTGCTCGCCCAGATTTGGTAACACCAGTACCACCAGATATTGCATCACTTGCCGTCCGTGCCTGTTCGGCTCCAAGCTTGGCGCGTGCAATTGATTCTCTTAACAAATGGCAGTTACAAGTACTTGAAGCAACAGTAAATGTAAACGAACCCTTTGCAGAAAAAACAATTGTTTCACTTACGGACAAGGAAGCAGCAAAGGCGCTTGAGCATTTAATTCGAATAGGCTTGGTTTATCCATCCGATGATGGATTAAGGGTTCCAACACAACTTCGCGAAGTTCTAGGAGCAGAGCCTGCTGGCCTTGGACCTGCTTCTATGGTGAAGTTGAAATTAACTGAGTTAGCTCAAGTGCCCGATGATTCGAAAAAAGTTCTAGAGCGATTGATGTGGGGTCCTCCGCGAGGCAGTGTCGGAGACATAAAAAATCCTGGATCAGGAATCGCTTGGCTTTTGGAGAAAAAATTTCTAGTCGCACTCGACCAACGAACTGTCATATTGCCTCGTGAAGTTGCAATCGAACTCCGTGGAAAAAAGATTCATAAAGAACTGTGTGTACAAGCTCCAGAATTGGGTGGGTCAAAAAGGGATAAGAAGCAGGTAGATCTAGCTGCGATTGCAAATGTTTCAACTGTTTTGCGGTGGGTTGAAGAACTACTTAATTTTTGGGCACAAGAACCTGCAGATGCTTTAAGGGCAGGAGGCTTGGGTGTTCGTGATCTTAAAATTCTTTCTACTCACTTAGGTGTTGATGATGCATGTACCGCATTTGTTGCTGAATTGGCCTATCTATCCTCCCTGATTAGCATTGACGCAAACGATCAAATCTTGCCAAGCAATAAGTTTGATATGTGGTTAATGCAATCACCAGCAGATCGTTGGCAAGCATTGGCATCGCAATGGTTAATTACCTCACGGGTTAGCGGTTTAGTGGGTCGTATGGAGTCTAAAAATGTTGCTGCATTAGGACCAGAATTAGATCGCGTAAATGCTTCTAAAGTCAGAGGATTAACTCTTTTGTTGCTAAAAGAAAATCCTGGAGTATCGCCGGAATGGAATAGTTTTAAGTCAGTTTTAGATTGGCGAGCTCCACTTCGACGTAACTCATCTTTGCAAGACGAATTAGCTGAATGGACATTACGAGAAGCTGAATGGTTAGGAATAACTGGACAAGGAGCAATATCTAAATACGGCCTTGGTTTCCTTAATGGAGATGATTTAGATTTAATTAATCAGGATCTCCCAAAAACTGTCGACCATATTTTGATTCAAAGTGATAACACTGCTATTGCACCAGGTCCACTTGAACATGAAATTTCACAATCACTAGCGATGATGGCTGAAATTGAAAGTCGTGGTGGAGCAACCGTATATAGATTTAGTGAAGCAACTATTCGCCGTGCACTTGATCACGGTAAAACCGGTGATGAAATAAAGTCATTCCTTGCAAAAACATCTAAAACTCCTATGCCCCAACCGCTTGAATATTTGATTGCCGATGTAGCAAAGAAGCATGGAAAATTGCGAGTGGGTAACACATCATCATTTATTCGCTGCGAAGATACAGCATTAATTTCACAGATAATTAATGATAAAAAGCTTGAGATTCTTGGCCTTCGCCGAATCGCACCTGAAGTTGTTATTTGCCAAATGGATGCAACAGATGCAATGCGCATTTTACGCGAATCTGGATACTTACCTGCAGGTGAATCTGCCAACGGAATGATGTTGACTGGCGTTAAATCTAATCGCGCATTGACAAAACCAAGACCCCCTCGCATTATTGGAGAGGTTGAAATTCCAACCGAAGAGACTTTAGTTGCAGCTATTCGCAGTTTGCGAACCGGAGAAAAATCGACTCACCGTCAAACTCGTTTGCGCCAAGTTGCAAACGAAGCTTTGGGTGCACTACCGCGAACAACAGCTAATGAAACTATGGATGTTTTACAACAGTTTATTTCTGAGGAGAAAACCCTTTCGATTGGATATGCCGATAACAACGGCGGAGTGACCCATAGAATCGTTGATCCGATAAGAATTAGTGCCGGCGCACTTATTGCGCGCGATCATGCAACTGGAGAGGTTCAATCCTTCAGAATTCCCCGCATCACTGGCGTTGCACCGTTATAGACTTAGATCATGTTGGCAGACCTAGAAGCTCTCGTAAGGTTGGAATCACCAACGCAAGATTTAGATGCTTGTAAAGAAATTGTTAACTTAGCAAGTGATATCGCAATGCGAGTACTTGGAACTCCCGCTCGAATACAAGATGTAAATGGCAGACCGGTTTTTTGGTGGGGCTCAACAAATCCAGAAGTTGTTGTGTTGGCTCACTTAGATACAGTGTGGCCGAAAGGATCTTTTCAACCGCTTTGGCAAGTTGAAGGAACAACTGCACGTGGGCCAGGTGTTTTTGATATGAAGGCCGGTTTTATTCAGGCTTTATATGCAATGAAATCTATCCAAGGACCAGTTGCATTAATTGCTACAACTGATGAAGAAACGGGAAGTTTAACTAGTAAAGATTTAATTAAGGAAGTTTCCGCCAAAGCTAAGTCTGTTTTAGTTGTAGAAGCATCTTTAGATGGCAAAGTAAAAACAGGCCGTAAAGGTACGGCGATGTATCAAATAAAAATTGGTGGCAAAGCATCACATGCCGGTCTAGAACCTGAAAAAGGAGTTAACGCAACAATTGAAATGGCTCATGCTGTAATTGCCGTTTCAAACCTTTCTGATGCAGCATTTGGAACAACTGTTGTACCAACGACATTATCTGCAGGAAATTCAACAAATACTGTTCCTGATTTAGCAATTTTGGATGTCGACATCAGATCTTTTTCTATGGCAGAGCTTGAAAGAGTTGATGCAGCGATTAAGGCGATCGTTCCGGTTAATCCAGAAACAACTTATGAAGTTACCGGTGGATTTAATCGACCTCCATTAGAGGGTTCAGCGACAATGGAATTGTATGAGCGTGCTGAAAAAGTTGCGAAAGAAATTGGAATGCCTACCTTAGGGCACGCGTCCGTTGGCGGCGCTAGTGATGGAAACTTTGCCGCGGCTGCAGGCGCACAAGTTCTAGATGGATTGGGCGCTGTTGGAAGCGGAGCACACGCTAAGCACGAATGGGTTGATATCAGTACTCTTGAAGATCGCAGCAGACTTTTGAATGCACTAATAAAGGATTTATTAAATGAGTGATGGTCCGTTAATTGTTCAGAGTGATAAAACACTTCTGTTAGATATCGACCATCCATTATCTGTTGAGTGTCGTCGCGCTATAGCTCCCTTTGCAGAATTGGAACGCTCACCAGAGCACATTCATACATACCGATTAACTCCGCTGGGATTATGGAATGCTCGTGCTGCCGGTCATGATGCAGAACAAGTTATTGATACTTTAATTAAGTATTCGCGTTATGCAGTACCGCATTCAATTCTTATCGATGTTGCAGAGACTATGTCCCGCTATGGGCGCCTACGACTTGAAATGGATCCTGTCCATGGATTGATTTTAATTACGACTGATACAGCCGTACTTGAAGAAGTTATTCGTGCAAAAAAGATTGCGCCTCTTCTGGGTGCCAGAATCGACTCAGAAACGATCGCAGTTCTACCAAGTCAGCGTGGTCAGATTAAACAATCACTTTTACGTTTAGGTTGGCCAGCAGAAGATTTTGCAGGATATGTTGATGGGCAAGCACATGAAATTTCTTTAGTAGAAAAAGACTGGAAGATTCGACCATATCAAGAGTTAGCAGCAGAAGGTTTTTGGCATGGCGGTTCAGGAGTAGTTGTTCTTCCTTGTGGTGCAGGAAAAACAATTGTTGGAGCGGCTGCTATGGCTCATGCAAAGGCAACCACGCTAATTTTGGTTACAAATACAGTAGCTGCTCGCCAGTGGCGAGATGAACTATTGAAACGAACAACACTTAATGAAGATGAAATTGGCGAGTACTCAGGAGCAAAAAAAGAAATTAGGCCAGTCACGATTGCTACCTATCAAGTAATGACAAAGAAGAAAAACGGGGTTTATGCCCACTTAGATCTCTTTGATTCTTATGACTGGGGTTTGATTATCTATGATGAAGTGCATTTACTTCCTGCTCCGATCTTTAGATTTACTGCTGATATCCAGTCTCGCCGCAGACTTGGACTGACTGCAACATTGGTTCGTGAAGATGGAATGGAGGGTGAAGTTTTTTCTCTAATCGGTCCTAAGCGATTTGATGTTCCTTGGAAAGAGATTGAATCTCAGGGTTATATTGCGCCAGCTGAATGTGTAGAAGTTAGAGTCAATTTAACTGAAGCTGAGCGTCTAACTTATGCAACAGCCGAACCTGAAAATCGTTATCGCACATGTGCGACAACACGCACTAAACGCGAAGTTGTCGAACTACTTGTTGAAAAGCACAAAGGTGAACAGATACTTGTGATTGGTCAATATTTAGATCAATTGGATGAGCTTTCTGAAGTCCTTGGTGTGCCTGTAATTAAAGGTGATACTCCAGTAAAAGAGCGAGAAATCTTATTCAACCAATTTAGAAGTGGGGAGATTACATGTTTAGTTGTATCGAAAGTTGCAAATTTTTCCATTGACCTACCTGATGCAACTATTGCAATTCAAGTCTCTGGTGCATTCGGAAGTCGTCAAGAAGAAGCTCAAAGGTTAGGTCGAATTCTGCGCCCTAAGTCTGATGGGCGAAGCGCTACTTTTTACTCTGTTATTTCCCGTGACACAATCGATCAGGATTTTGCACAAAATCGTCAGCGGTTTTTAGCTGAGCAGGGTTACTCGTACAAAATTATTGATGCTGACGATGTTTTTCAAGGGAAGATTTAAATCTAATTGGATCAACTCTCCAGTAATCATGGTGTACACCATCGATTAATGTGACAGGAACTTGTTCTCCAAATTGCTTTTCTAACTCCTCATCACCATCAATAAAGATTTCAACGATTTCAAACTTCAATTCGTTTTTCATTTCTTGTAAAACATACAGAGCCTCTTCGCAGAGATGACAGCCTTTTCGGCTGTAAATCGTTACAAGCTCCATTATTTCTCCCGTTTGACCTGATAATCCCCTTAGAGAATTGAATTCTCTTACCCCTGACCTTAAACCATGGATGCAGCACTGATAGCGTTTGCACCATGGGATTGCAAGGGTTCAAAGGTATTCGCTGGTCAATCTCTGCAAAATTTCTATTAGTTTCCTCTCTGCTGCTAGCAAGTTTAGGAATACCGACAGCTGAAGCAATCAGTTTTCGGCAGGCACCAGCAACAAACTGGGTTCATGTTCTAGCTAGTGATACCGAACCCACCGATTTAGTTCGCACAACTTCCCCACTATCTTCAGCTAAGAATCTTGAGGCGGTTTCTAAGTTTGATGTGACTTATAACAATTTTCCCGACTGGGCAAAAAAAGAAGTCCAAGACTCCTTGGATATCTGGGCTGCTAATTTCAGATCCACTGTCCCAATAACTGTAGATGCGACATGGGAGCGATCCAAGTCGGAAAACATTTTGGGAAGTGCTCGTGGTGGAAGTTATTTTTCTTCTTTCCCTGGCGCCCCGGATCCAGGACTTTGGTATGTGTCAGCTCTTGCAAACGCACTTTCTGGAAAAGATTTAGATAAAAATAATCCTGAAATTGTTATCCAAGTTAATTCAGAGGCTCCTTGGAATTCTCGTGGAGATGGTAAGCCAACACGAACTGAATACGATTTAAGATCGGTTTTTTTACATGAAGTTGGACATGGTCTCGGTTTTTCTTCAAACGATTCCTACGAACTCGTATTTGGAGTTGGAACACTAACGATGCCAACTCCATTTGATGCCTACCTTCAAACCGAAGATGGTAAACGTTTGGCAGATTTACCATCCCCATCTAGAGAACTAGGAACTGCACTAACTTCATCATTGGTTTGGTCTGGCGCGCTAGGCGTTAAGGCAAATGGCGGCGTAAAACCCAAAATGTTTACACCACCAACTTACGAGCCAGGTTCCTCAACTTCTCATTTAGATGAATCATCTTTCACGAATGCGGGCTTAGATTCAGTAATGACACCAAGGTTAGACTCTGGCGAAATTTTTGTTGGACCAGGTCCATTGATGTTGGCAATGATGGAAGATCTGCGAAATAAACCTCCTGCAGGAATTACAAACGATCTTCCCTTAGCCCCTCGCAATGCATCCGCCCTGATTGGTGACGCATCGGCACTGATCACATTTGATGCTCCTGCCAATATACGCACATCACAGGTGAGTGAATACATAATTAAAAACATAAAGACGGGAGTGAAAAAGACAAGCGTTTCAAGTCCAGTCGTTTTCTCCGGTTTGAAAAATGGAACTTCTTACACATTTTCAGTTGTGGCAAAAAATGCACTAGGAGAATCAGTTGAAGCAAAAACGAAGTCTGTAACTCCGCAAGCTAGTTGGAAAAGCAGCATATTTGATGACAGCTCTGAGGGATCGAATCTGGCTAGCACCGTTTTCAATGGAAAACCTGCTGTTGCTTATAACGATAGTAAAACCGGTGACCTAAAGCTTGCAACATTTAACGGAAAAACCTGGAGAAAAACTGTTGTTGATGGTCAAGGTGGAATTGGTGGAAGAACAAGCAATGACCTAGCAGGTGCAGTAAGTGTGTGCGTTAACGGTGTAGCACCTCAACAAACTATGCATATTTTCTATAGCGATCAAACAGAAAAAGACCTTCGCTATGCAACCTATGATGGAAAAAACTTTGCTTTTGAAATTGTTGATGGAAATGGTCCATCAGTTAATAACTATGAAGACCCAATTCGGGTTCGCACTTCAAGTGATGTAAGTATTTCTAACGCATGCGTAGCTCGAGCTTCAGATATTCAGGTTTTCTATCGCGATCAAACACAGGGTGTCACTTTAGGTGCAGTTAAATTAAATGGTGGAACGTGGCAGTATGAACTAGTTGATGGTGATCGAGCCACCGATGGTCGTAGTACTGGTGATGTTAGCTTTCATATGAAAGCAGCTTTAGTAGGCCAAACAACTTATCTTGTCTATGACTCTGTAACCGGTTTTGATGAGAGAAAGAATGTAACCGCGGGTTCTGTTCGTATGGCGAGTAGAACCGGTGTGAACCCATTTGATTGGCAGTACCGAGAATTAGATATTGCCACGGATAAATCATTTATTGCTGGATACGACGTGGCAATCACAAATGTTGGCAAAAACGCATTGGTCACTTGGTTGGCTGGCCCTTCTACAACGCCAGGAATTGCCAACGAAATTCGCTGGGTAAAGCTTGATGCACCGAAAAAAGTATCGAGGATTTCTAGCGGTAACTTTGGTCGACCGGGAGAGCATCTATCCACTGATGGCAAAACAATTGTTTATAACTGTCAAGAACGATTGTGCGCGATTAACACTGACAAAAAAATTATTGGGCAAAATTCAATCCGGTTAGTAAGCAGCCCTCAACAATTAGCACCAATTGATACCGTTTGGGTAAATATCAATGGAAGTTTAAATCTTCTTGCTGGAAAAAATGGGAAAGTTGTATTTCTTAAACCGTAATTACTTTGCGTTGCGTCGCTGAATTCGAGTCTTCTTTAGAAGTTTCTTGTGCTTCTTCTTAGCCATACGCTTGCGTCTTTTTTTAATTACGGAACCCATATGTCATGCTCTCTTTTCTATGTTTGCGGTGAATGTGCAGGACGTTAGATTACCGCGTATTGCGTACAAAAATCGAAACAAGATCGGCGCTTGACGTAATGACCAAGGGACCAAATTCTTTAGAATCAAGGCTTCCAACTAGTAAGCGTTGGCCAACTGGAGCGCTATCTGCAGCCGAAATCGCCCCTTTTGAGTTAAATGTGATTAATAGGGCGGTTGGAACCTTCGGATTCCATGCAAGTTCTGAAATCACTCCATTTGATATAAAAGCTAGTTGGGTAGAACCAGCTGTAAAGGCTGCACCTGTGCCTGCAAATCTATATGTCCACGAAGGTGCATAACGGGATGAAAATTTAGTAACCGCAATTTCACTTTTATTGCCAACTACTACTTCTCCTCCAAGAAGCAATGTTGAGGACGCGCTGTTCCATATTCGCTTTCCTTTACTAATTGAGCTTCGCACAACAGAGGAAATCTTTAATGATTTATTTACTTTAATTATCACACCATCGATTATTCCAGCCAATTTTTTATCAGCAATTGTTTCGCCACTTGATCCAACTAGAGTAAATGTCTTATCAGCATTTCTTGCAATCGATTCGAGCGTTGTAGAAGACAAGCCTAGTTGAAGTATTTTTGAGAACAGTCCAGAAGAGTTCATAAGAATCATGAATCCAGCATTTATTTTTTCGCCCGCGATTGATCCGGCTATGGCCAGACCTGAGTCATCTAAAGTAATCGAATTCGGTAAAATTACATTGCCAGTAGGCAACGTGTATGTAGCGACCAATGTTCCAGCTGAACTAATTTTCCAAACTGTTAAAGCTTTTAAATCACCAATAAGTGTGGTCGCAGGCATGATTGCATTGTCTGGGTTAATTGCAGCTTGTGCTGAACCAATTGAGGTTGCTGCTAAAGGTGATGCACCTGTAACCCAAATATCTCCTACTGTGTCAACAACTGCAGCTGTGGCAATAGAGGACTGAGATTGATCTAGCTGCAATTTCCAAAGTTCGACGCCTGATGAGTTAAGAGCCTTTGCATAAGCCCTTGAATTCTGTGTACCAAAAACAATTAGATTTTTACCAGAGACGACAACACCACTAACTTCAGATGGGGATCCAATGGTTGTAAGAAGTTTTAATGGGTTAACAGTTATTTTCTTTGGAACCGCTTGCGCACTAGGTGAAACAACTAAAAGTCCGATTACCAATAAAGCAATCAAACGTTTCATGCTAGTTCCTGTGCGCGATTGCGAGCCGCCTTCATAGCCTTACCAACTAATTGTTCTAATCCATCATTTGAAAATGTTGCCAGCGCAGCTGCTGTAGTTCCATTTGGGCTCGTGACATTTTCTCGAAGAACAGCTGCAGTTTGGCCAGATTGTTCAAGCATTGTTGCTGCACCGATTATTGTTTGAACGGTAAGAGCTGTGGCGTCTTTTTCGCTAAGGCCTAAATCCATCGCGCCTGTAACCATCGCTTCAACAAATGCAAAGAAATATGCTGGTCCAGAGCCACTTGTGGCCGTGACTGCGTCTTGAAGTGATTCATCAACTTCAAGTGTTTTTCCTGCTGCACCTAAAAAGCCCACGACAAAATCTCGTTGTACAGCCGTAACATTGAGTGAGCTTGAAATTGCTGACATGCCTTTACCTAATAGAATCGGTGAGTTGGGCATGACGCGAATAACTGGATTTGATTGTCCCAGCGCATTAGTTATGAATGAGATGCTTTTTCCTGCAGCAAAAGTAATGACTAACGTCTTTGAATTAATATGGGTCTTTACTTCATCTAGAACTGAAGCTAAATCTTGTGGCTTTACGACGAGAAGTAAAGCTTCTACATTTTTGACATTTTCAGCTAGTTCGCTTGATTTGATTGAATACTTACCTGTTAATTCTTTAACTCGATCTGAGCGCTTTTCAGAGATTGTTATTGAATCTGGATTTATTCCATAGGTTATTAAGGCAGAGATGAGGGCCTCACCCATAACTCCTGCACCAATGAGACCAACCGTTGGCTTTGTATCCATGTAACAAGACTACCCGTTGAGCCTGTAGGCTCTGCGACTATGCCAGAAGTAAAACCAGGATTTGCGCGCGATTGGGTTGAATTCTTCGACCCAAATGATGCTGAGACAATCTTTAAATGTGACTTAACATGGCTTACTTCCTATTGGACATGTATTTATGGCGATGGATGCCAAGGTGTTTTTAAGAATCAACCAAACTCAGGATGTTGTACTGAAGGTGCAATGTACACAGATGAGGAAGATGAAGAACGCACTCTTAAGGCAGCAGCTTATTTAACTCCTGAAATGTGGCAGTTTTATGACCACGCTCGCCCAAAGAAACCAGGTGGAGCTCTCAGAATTTCTGAGAAAGACGAAGATGGTGATCGCAAAACTCGCCGCATTGAAGATGGATGTATTTTCCTTAACCGAAAAGGGTATGAAGCAGAAGGTTTTACTGGATCCTTTGGTTGTGTACTTCACCATGTTGCACAACGCGGTGGAAAGCATTTTGCTGACACTAAACCTGATGTATGTTGGCAGCTTCCATTGCGCCGTAGTTTTGAAACGCGCGAATACGGTGAACGCGAATATTCTGTAACCGTAATTGGAGAGTACGAACGTCTCGCATGGGGCGATGGCGGTGAAGATTTTGATTGGTACTGCACCAGCAACAGTGATGCTCACGTAGGTACCGAGCCTGTTTATATCTCAAACAAGTACGAACTCGAACTTCTCATGGGTAAAGATGCTTACAACGAACTTTCTCGCTTATGTAATGCGCGCATGGAACACATCCGTGAGGCATCGGCACGCTCACTTCCACTCTTTGTAATTCAGCATCCAGCTACATTGGCCGCCCAGAAGAAATAGTCAGCGCTGTGTCATAGGCTTATCGCTATGGCTAAGGTTGAAAAAGATCCATTTCGCTGCACCGAGTGTGGTTGGACGTCACAAAAATGGGTTGGTCGTTGTGGTGAATGCCAAGCATGGGGCGCAGTTGAAGAGATTGCTGCGCCAAAGAAACTTTCGCTAGTTCCTGGAAACGTAACTTCTAAAGCATTGCCAATTGGTGATGTAGATCTTTCGGCGGCGCATGCAAGACCTACTGGTGTTTCTGAGTTAGACCGAGTTCTTGGCGGAGGTCTTGTTCCGGGTGCAGCGATTTTATTAGCAGGTGAACCAGGTGTGGGTAAATCAACACTTTTGTTATCTGTTGCCGCACAAAGTGCAGCCAAACAAATCCCAGCACTCTATGTAAGTGGAGAAGAATCTGCCTCGCAAGTACGTTTGCGAGCAGAACGAATTAAAGCTGTTGATGCTAAATTGTTCATCGCATCAGAAACAGATCTTGGCGCAGTAATTGCACACATTGATGCAGTTAAACCAGAGCTTGTCATTATTGACTCAATTCAGACCATCGGTAGTTCTACTGCAGATGGCGCCCCTGGTGGAGTTACACAAGTTCGAGAAGTTGCAGGTGCATTAATTCGAATTTGTAAAGATCGCGACATTACTTTGCTTCTGGTTGGACATGTAACAAAAGATGGATCAATTGCAGGGCCACGACTATTGGAACATATCGTTGATGTTGTTCTTCAATTTGAAGGTGAGCGCCATTCACGATTACGCCTTATCCGGGCAATAAAAAATCGATTTGGTGCATCAGATGAAGTTGGTTGTTTTGATTTAAGTGATTCGGGAATTGAATCAGTGCTTGATCCAACAGGATTGTTTACTTCGCGCCATGTAGAACCAGTCCCAGGTACGTGTGTCACCGTAACGCTAGAGGGACGCAGACCTTTATTGGCCGAAATTCAAGCACTTGTCTCTGCTGGTCGTGAAAATGACTTCGGAAATGCTCGCCGAGTTGTTTCTGGCTTGGACTCTGCCCGAACATCAATGACACTTGCTGTTTTAGAACTTCGCGCACACATTCGAGTTGGTGGACGAGATGTTTATGCAGCAACCGTTGGTGGAATGAAAATGACCGAGCCTGCTGCTGATTTAGCGTTAGCACTTGCGGTGGCATCTGCAGCAAAATCTCTAGCTTTACCAGCAGATCTTGTTGCAATTGGTGAAGTTGGCTTAGCTGGAGAGATCAGAAAAGTAAGTGGAGTTAATCGCAGATTACAAGAGGCATATCGTCTTGGCTTTAAGAAAGCGCTAGTTCCGACTGGGTCAGATGTAAAAATTGCGGGTATGGAGATTTTTGAAGTCTCTCGGCTAGATGCCGCGCTACATCGGGTAAAAATTACCGGAGAATGAATCCGCTAGAAAAACCAATAGTTACTTGGTTTAAAAAGTATAAGCGCGATCTACCTTGGCGCAACACAACTCCATGGGGTGTATTAGTCAGTGAATTTATGTTGCAACAAACTCCCGTTAATCGCGTGCTTCCTAAATGGAATGAATGGATGCAGCGTTGGCCAACTCCTGCAGAGCTAGCTAAAGCTACACCCGCAGAAGTTATAACTGCATGGGGGCGACTTGGTTATCCACGCAGAGCCCTGCGATTGCATGCGACTGCTCAGATAATCTCTGAGGACTTTAATAATCAAGTTCCAAATGATCCGGAGATTCTTCGATTGTTTCCAGGAATTGGAGATTACACAGCGGCAGCAATCGCCGCTTTTGCTTTCGAAAAACGTACACTTGTAATGGACGTAAACATTCGACGTGTTTTGGTACGAGTAATCGATGGAGTAGAACATCCAAAGCCAGCGGCAACTTCTAAAGAGAAAAATTCACGGTCTAAGTTATTGCCTGAGAAGAATGCTCATCTCTGGGCCGCTGCAACTATGGAACTTGGAGCCGTTATCTGTACTTCTCAAAATCCAATCTGTGAAAAATGCCCAGTTATTGATCAATGCAATTGGCATAGGAATGGTTATCCAAAATCAGAACTAGTTCGGAAATCTCAGGATTGGCATGGTACTGATCGCAAATGCCGCGGAACTATCATTCAAGCGTTGCGCGAAAATGAATCACTAACTGAGGGCGCTTTGAAAAAACTGTGGCCTGATCGATCGCAGGTTGAAAAAGCGCTTTTAAGTTTGAGTAAGGATCAACTCATTGAGTTGATCCCACGCAAGCGGTATCGACTACCAATTTAGCTTTTCAAACAACTAAATGCGTTGAATTTAAGCTGTTGGTGTTTGCGCTAAATCTTCAGGTGAATCAGGCATTGCAGACTTTGGTGCACCTTTAAAGGTGAACTCTGCTTCAGCGCCTTCACCGACAACATCTACAACAATGATTTCGCCAGCCTTTAATTCGCCGAAAAGAATCCGCTCTGACAATGCATCCTCAATTTCCCGTTGAATTACGCGACGAAGTGGACGTGCACCAAGAAGTGGGTCATAACCACGCTCTGCCAAAAGATCCTTAGCTGCAGGAGTGAGTTCAATTCCCATATCTTTATTCTGTAAACGCTCATCAAGATTTTTCAGCATCAGATCAACGATTTCGATGATCTGTGGCTTAGTTAACTGATGGAAGACAATTACATCATCGATGCGGTTAAGGAACTCAGGACGGAAGTGTGACTTCAACTCGTCAGTTACTTTGCCCTTCATGCGCTCATAGTTTGTTAAGTCATCACCAGAGTTAGCAAAACCAAGACCTTGTGATTTCGAGATATCGCGAGTTCCAAGGTTAGTAGTCATGATGATGACAGTGTTTTTAAAGTCAACTGTGCGTCCTTGTGCATCGGTTAAGCGGCCATCTTCTAGAACTTGAAGTAAAGAGTTGAAGATATCAGGATGAGCCTTTTCAATCTCATCAAAGAGAACTACAGAGAAAGGACGACGGCGAACTTTTTCAGTTAGCTGTCCACCTTCGTCATATCCAACGTATCCTGGAGGCGCACCAAACAGACGTGATGCTGTGTGGCGCTCAGAGTATTCAGACATATCAAGTTGAATTAATGCATCTTGATCACCAAACAAGAATGAAGCAAGAGTTTTTGAAAGCTCTGTCTTACCAACACCTGAAGGTCCGGCAAAGATAAATGATCCACCTGGACGGCGTGGATCTTTAAGTCCGGCACGTGTACGTCGAATGGCTTTTGATAGGGCCTTAATAGCCTGCTCTTGACCAATAACGCGATTGTGCAACTCTGTTTCCATATTCAGAAGACGTGCTGTCTCTTCTTCTGTTAACTTAAATACGGGAATTCCAGTTGATAGTGAAAGCACTTGTGCAATCAACTCTTCATCAACTTCGGTGACCTTATCTAAGTCAGTAGCTTTCCAATTCTTTTCTGCCTCTTGTTTTTCGATGATAAGAGTCTTTTCCTTATCGCGAAGGGTTGCCGCTAATTCAAAGTCTTGTCCATCAATTGCAGACTCTTTTTCTTTGCGTGCATTTGCGATTTTTTCATCGAATTCGCGAAGCTCGGGCGGTGCTGTCATGCGCTTAATGCGAAGGCGTGAGCCTGCTTCATCAATTAAGTCAATTGCTTTATCTGGCAAGAAACGATCGGAAACATAGCGATCAGCCATGTTTGCAGCTGCTGCTAAAGCACCATCTGTAATTGAGACTCGGTGATGTGTTTCGTATCGATCGCGAAGTCCTTTTAGAATTTCAATTGTGTGAGCAACTGTTGGTTCTTTCACTTGGATCGGCTGGAAACGGCGCTCTAGCGCAGCATCCTTCTCAACGTGTTTACGATACTCATCAAGAGTTGTTGCACCGATTGTCTGTAATTCACCGCGGGCAAGCATTGGCTTGAGAATACTTGCAGCATCAATTGCACCTTCTGCAGCACCTGCTCCAACTAGGGTGTGAATTTCATCGATGAACAAAATAATGTCCCCACGAGTTTTGATCTCTTTAAGCACTTTCTTTAAGCGCTCTTCAAAATCTCCACGGTAGCGACTACCAGCAACAAGTGCTCCTAGGTCTAGTGAATAAACCTGCTTATCCTTTAGTGTTTCAGGAACGTCATTTTTGAAAATTGCTTGAGCAAGACCTTCAACAACTGCAGTCTTTCCAACACCTGGTTCACCGATTAAGACCGGGTTATTCTTTGTACGGCGAGAAAGAACTTGCATTACTCGTTCAATTTCATTTTCGCGACCGATTACCGGATCAAGTTTTCCTTCACGCGCAGCTTGAGTAAGGTTTCGTCCAAATTGATCTAGTACCAATGAAGTTGATGGCGTACCTTCTGCAGGACCAGCCTGAACAGATTCTTTTCCTTGGTAACCAGAAAGTAATTGAATTACTTGTTGACGAACGCGATTTAAGTCTGCGCTGAGTTTTACTAGAACTTGAGCAGCAACTCCTTCGCCTTCGCGAATTAAACCTAAAAGAATATGTTCCGTACCAATGTAATTGTGTCCTAACTGCAACGCCTCACGAAGTGAAAGCTCTAGAACTTTCTTCGCGCGCGGAGTAAATGGAATGTGACCACTTGGTGCCTGCTGTCCTTGACCAATAATCTCTTCAACTTGAGCTCGAACACCCTCTAATGAGATTCCTAGTGATTCAAGAGCTTTAGATGCAACGCCTTCGCCTTCGTGAATCAGACCAAGCAAGATGTGTTCGGTACCGATGTAGTTGTGATTGAGCATGCGTGCTTCTTCTTGGGCCAATACGACTACGCGTCGGGCTCGGTCGGTAAAGCGCTCAAACATGGGCGGTGCTCCTTTGGATCGATCTGTCGTTAAGCCTAATACCTGCAGGCATCAGCCCGCGAGGTGGATTGCTTATGCCTTTTACAACCCCAAATGTGGCGGGGTTATGCCCGGAATAGGGCTAAATCTGGGGGTAATTTTTGAGCTCTTTGAGCATTCTTTTCCGCTCAGTTCGCTTACAGCTCTTTGAGCATTCGGGTATTTCCCAGAGTATTTGGCTTTACCGATTCAAGATCCAAAAATTCGGCAACACCAGCATCATAGGAGCGCAATAGTTCTTCATAAATCTCTGGAGCAACGGGAGTTCCTTCGATAACTTGAAATCCATGACGGCCAAAAAACTCTGTTTCAAAAGTTAAACAAAAAAGACGTTTTATTCCAATTTCCTTAGCACGCGAGATAATCGATTCTAAAATTTGATGTCCTACGCCTTGGCCACGAAGTTTTTCAATAACAGCAACTGTTCGAACTTCGGCTAAATCTTCCCAAAGTACGTGAAGTGCTCCGCAACCAACTACATCATTTCCATCAATAGCAACAGTGAACTCTTGCACGCTCTCATAAAGAGTTACGGTTTCTTTTGCCAGAAGGCGACCTTGTGGAGAATAAGAATCAATGAGTTGACGAATTCCTTTGATATCGCTGGTGTGGGCTGGGCGAATCTGCATGATTTATTCCAGTTCCGGTTTTACAAGTGGGAACAAAATAGTTTCGCGAATTCCGAGTCCAGTAAGCGCCATGAGCAATCGATCAACACCCATGCCCATTCCACCTGTAGGTGGCATTGCAAACTCCAATGCACGTAAGAAATCTTCATCAACTTGCATTGCCTCTAAATCTCCCTTAGAGCCAAGTGTTGCTTGCTCAATTAAGCGATCACGCTGCACAACTGGGTCAATAAGTTCGGAGTATCCAGTTGCTAATTCAAAACCATCTACATACAGATCCCACTTTTCAGAAACACCTGGATGTTCACGGTGGGCACGAACTAGCGGTGAAGTGTCTAATGGAAAGCCCATGACAAAAGTGGGTTCAATTAATTGATCTTTGGCAACATGTTCAAATATCTCTTCGGCTAATTTTCCTGTGATCCACTTAGGATCGATCTTCATCCCAAGTTTTTCAGCGATTTTCTTCAGTTCAGCAATTGGCGTTAATGCTGTTACGTTTTGACCAACACTGGTTGAAATTGCTTCATACAACGAGATTTGTTTCCACTGCCCGCCTAAATCTGCCTGTCTTCCATCATGATGGGTTACAACATGAGATCCAGAAATAGCCATTGCTGCATTTTGTACAAGGTCGCGGGTTAAATCTGCCATAGAAAGCCAGTCACCGTATGCCATATAACTTTCGATCATCGCGAACTCAGGCGAGTGTGAAGAATCGGCGCCCTCATTGCGAAAGTTTCGGTTAATCTCGAATACGCGTTCAATTCCGCCCACAACACAACGCTTAAGGAAAAGTTCTGGAGCAATACGAAGATAGAGATCCATATCGTAAGCATTTGAGAAAGACTTAAAGGGGCGTGCAGCGGCGCCGCCATGCATTACCTGCAACATTGGTGTTTCTACCTCTATGAATTTTTCTCTTTCAAATGTATCACGGAGTGATTTCATAACAGTAGGACGCAAGCGCGCATTAACTCGAGCTTCAGGTCGAACAATTAGATCTACGTAACGCATACGCACTCGGGTCTCTTCTGACATTGGCTTGTGATCATTTGGCAATGGTCGAAGTGATTTTGATGCTAATGCCCAAGAGTTGGCAAGAATAGATAGTTCGCCGCGCTTTGAAGTGATTATTTCACCCGTTATAGAAACAATATCCCCTAAATCAATATCTGATTTCCAGGAATCAAGTGCCTCTTGACCCACTTTATCCAGGGATAACATTGCTTGAAGTTCTGTGCCATCACCCTCACGTAATGTTGCAAAGCACAGTTTGCCGGTATCACGCTTGAAAATAATACGTCCAGTCAATGACTCGGTATCACCTGTTGCTACATCGATTTCTAAACCGACGTATTTTTCACGAATTTCTCCAAGAGATTTTGTGCGTGGAACTGATACAGGATATGGCTCAACATCTCGCGCAATTAAGGCAGCACGTTTTTCTCTGCGGATACGAAGTTGTTCGGGCAAATCTTCTTCAGCGCTAGAGTTGGAAGTAGAACCGGATGTGATGTCAGTACTCATAGGTTGGTAAGTCTACAGACTCAAGCATTTCGCTCATGAATTAGACGAAGTCCAATTAACGTTAAATCAGGCTCATAATGCTCGATAGTTTCTGAAACACCCACAATCAAGGGTGCCAACCCACCTGTTGCAATAACTATTGGCTTTTCCGAATATGACTCCGCAAGTTCTGCAGTAATTCGATCCACTAAACCATCAACTTGGCCCGCAAATCCAAAAAATGTTCCTGACTGCAAAGCTTCAACCGTATTTTTGCCAATTACGCTTTTGGGTTTGATCAACTCGATTTTGCGAAGTTGAGCTGCGCGAGCGGCAAGTGCATCTACTGAGATCTCAATACCTGGGGCTAATGCACCACCTAGAAATTCACCTTTTGGTGAGACAACATCTAGATTTGTTGAAGTGCCAAAATCAACAACAATCGCTGGTCCCCCAAAAATTGTATGAGCAGCTAAAGTATTTACAATTCGATCGGCACCAATCTCTTTTGGATTATCAACCAGCAGGGGAACTCCCGTTTTTGTTCCCGGTTCGACAATTGTTACTCGAACATCAGCAAAGTAATCGTTGATCATGCTGCGTAGTTCCCGCAAAGTTGCAGGGACTGTGGAGCAAATAGAAAGACCACTTAAATTGTAATCTTCAACAAGTGCTCGATACTGAAGCCACAATTCATCAGCTGTGCTGCGTGGGTCTGTTTTCACACGCCAGGAGCGAATCAAATCTTTTTTGTCAAAAATTCCAAGAACAGTGTTTGTATTACCCACATCTACAGTTAGTAGCATCTTTATCTCCCTGCCATTGGCATATTGTCAATTAAACGAACTCCTTCAACCCAGCCAGCGATAATTGCTCTCTTGGATTGAGTAGTTTCTCTTGCAATAGAAAAATTATTTTCATCTATGACAGTTGCGTAGTCTTTTTTAAAACCAGGCTCGGTTGAAAGCGTTGAGTTTAAAATTTCAATCGCAATATCTACTGTTGGAGCTAACCGTGCTGCAGACAGTGCACGATTAACAACTAGCGCACTACTTCTACCTTCTTCCGTCAAGCGATGATTACGTGATGACATTGCAAGGCCATCAAATTCACGGACAGTTGGAGCTCCAATAATCTCTACTGTGCTCTTCATTGCTTTGATTATTGAAAGTTGTTGAAAATCCTTTTCCCCAAAAATAGCTTTACTTGGTTTAGTTAAAGCAAATAAGCGATTGACAACAGTTACAACACCATCAAAATGACCCGGTCTAGATGCGCCTTCGAAAATTGAGCCTAAAGGACCCGCGTTAAGGGTTTGAAAGCCTTCTGGATAAAGATCTTCATATTCAGGAAACCAAACTTGCGTTGCCCCGGCAATAGTTGCAATTTCAATATCGCGTTCTGGAGTACGTGGGTAGGAATCAATATCTTCTTTGTTTTCAAATTGAAGTGGATTAACAAAAATACTGACTATCACTTCTTTGTCCAGAGTTCGGGCGCGCTTAATCAACGCTTGGTGACCTTTATGTAAGGCACCCATTGTTGGAACTAATACGCTCATTTAAAGTGGCTCCAGTCCTTTCAGGTACCGGGCGAGATAGTTAAAGTTTAGCGCTAAGCAGGCAGATGTTCCAAAAGATCTTTTATCTTCCCATGAGTTAGCAGGATTCCATCAGGCTCAATTTCAAACCACGGTTCCAAAACAAATCTGCGCTCATGAGCCCGTGGGTGCGGCAGCGTTAACTCATCGGCTTTACTAATTAAATCTGCATATTGAATGAGATCTAAATCGATTGTGCGCGGCCCCCAGCGTTCAATGCGTTCTCGTCCTAAGGTTTTTTCTATTCCTTGAAGCATTGATAGCAAATCCATAGCAGGCAAGTCACTATCAATAATGCACACAGCATTCAAATACTTTGGTTGCTCTGGACCACCAACTGGGTCGGTAATTATGTATGAAGAAACAGCTTTAACATCAGTTGCCTCTCGCAAAAGAGCTACCGCGGTATCTAAATTTTCTTTTGGGTTGCCTAAATTAGCACCCAGCGAAATTATCGCTTTCATCGCACTTTGTTTACAACAACAGAAATATCTTGGACTTTTAACCCCACAGGGGCTTGCGGCTTGTGAACAGTGACTGTTACGGACTTCACCTTTGGATGAGAACTCAAGATTGTCTCTGCAATTCTGTATGCCAATTTTTCAATCAAATTTACGGGATTTGTCGTAATCTCTTGGTGGGTCAACTCTGTAATTGCAGCATAGTTGACAGTGTCTTCAATGGCATCCGAATGAGCTGCTTGAGCTAAATCTAGATTCAAAACCAAATCTACGTAGAAGTCCTGGCCATTTATTCGTTCGTTTTCAAACAGACCATGAAAACCATAACCATGGATACCAGTGATAGTAATTTGATCACTCATGATTTCATAGCCTCCTTGTGTGGCTTAACTGTGTGTACTCTAACGGCCCACACTCCAGTTCCTTTAAGTCTCTTCGTTAAATTCACAGTTGCCTCTTCTCGTTGATTCGGAGAATCACCACCCAGAAATCTTTTTCGAGAACCACCGACTAATACCGGGTAACCCAAATTTACAAAGCGATCAATTGCGTCAATTATCGCCCAGTTGTGATCGGCATCTTTTGCAAAGCCAAGGCCCGGATCAATTATTAGATTCTCTTTCGTTACTCCGCTAGATAAAGCAGCTTGAATCCGATCTTCTATCTCCGAAATAACCTCGGCCACTACATCGTTATAGATTGCTTTTGAATTCATGTCCTTGGAATGCCCCCGCCAATGCATTGCAATGTATGGAACGTTTAACTTTGCAACCGTCGAAAGCATCTTTGAATCTGACTGACCTGAACTGACATCATTTACTATTGAAGCACCTTCTTTTATGGCCGCTTCAGCAACACTTGCACGCATAGTATCAATGCTTATTTTCACTTGTGTTTTAGCAACAATCGGAGCGATTTTTTGAATTACTGGAATTGTTCGCTGCAACTCTTCTTGCTCGTCAACTCTTTCTGCACCAGGTCGAGTTGATTCTCCCCCAATATCAATGATGTCTACGCCCTCTGAAATCATTTCTAATGCGCGTGCTACGGCATCATCTAATTGATTATGTCTACCACCGTCAGCAAAGGAATCTGGAGTTACATTTAGAATTCCCATCACTAACATAAAGCTAGCCTCTAGTAATTAAGGCGATTGCTTCAGAACGTGTTGCCGCATTGTTTAGTGCACCACGCACTGCTGAAGTCGTAGTACGCGCTTGTGATTTCTTCACACCTCTCATAGACATACAAAGGTGTTCGCAGTCAATAATCACAATAACTCCGAGTGGATTTAAAATTTCAACCATGGCATCTGCAATTTGAGTAGTTAAACGCTCTTGAACTTGCGGGCGCTTTGCATAGACATCAACTAATCGAGCTAACTTTGAAAGCCCAGTAATTTTGCCTCGTGGAATGTAGCCGATATGGGCAACACCGTGAAATGGAGTTAGATGATGTTCACAGTGGGAAAAAACCTCAATGTCTCTAACAATTACTAACTCTTCGTGGCCAATATCAAAAGTTGTTGTTAACACATCTTCTGGTGATTGCCATAGTCCCTCGAAGTTTTCAGACATCGCACGTGCCACGCGTGCAGGCGTTTCTTTTAATCCTTCACGATCTGGATCTTCACCCAGTGCCAACAAAAGCTCTCGAACAGCTTTTTCTGCACGCTCTTGATCGTACGGCGCCTTCGCCCGACCATCAGAGACTGTAAGTTTATTTATCGTCACTTACAGCCTTTTTGCGTCTTGTAGGTTTTTTCGTTTCTGTCGCTGGTTCAACAACAATTCGTTCTGGAACATCTACCGGAGGTTGAGATGATGGAATTCTTGTTGCAGATCCAGTCCAAGCAGCCCTTGCTGTTACCTTCTTTACCTTCTTAAAGATTACAGCGATCTCATCTTTATTGAGAGTTTCTTTCTCTAAAAGCTCGATGACCATTTCATCAAGGATTTTGCGATTAGCAACTAAAATATCAAACGCTTCTTGGTGAGCATTTTCAATTAAGGTTCGAATCTCACGGTCAACAATTCCAGCGATGTTTTCACTGTAATCACGTTGGTGTCCATAATCGCGCCCCATAAACGGTTCGGTGCTTCCGCCGCCCAATTTAATTGCTCCAATTGCAGAGGTCATTCCGTATTGGGTAACCATTGCTCGTGCAAGCGCAGTTGCTTTTTCAATGTCATTTGCTGCACCTGTTGATGGGTCATGGAAGATCAACTCTTCTGCCGCGCGGCCACCAAGTGAGTAGGCCAATTGATCTAACAACTGATTTCTAGTCGTTGAGTACTTGTCCTCATCAGGTAAAACCATTGTGTAACCCAAAGCACGGCCTCGAGGCATAATTGTTACTTTGTGAACTGGATCAGTGTGAGGCAATGCGTATGCAACAAGTGCGTGACCTGCCTCGTGATATGCAGTGACTCTTCTTTCTTCATCACTCATCAAGCGAGATTTTCTCTGTGGTCCAGCCATTACGCGATCAATAGCTTCGTCAAGTTCTAAGTTACCAATTTCTGCTTTGTTTTCGCGAGCAGACAAGAGCGCTGCTTCATTGATAACACTTGCAAGATCGGCGCCTGTAAAGCCAGGCGTACGTCTTGCGTAGTCGACTAACTTCACTGATGAATTAATTGGTTTGCCTTTTGAATGTATTTCCAAAATGGCTTCGCGGCCTTTTAGATCTGGACGATCTACTGCGATTTGACGATCAAAACGACCTGGGCGAAGCAATGCTGGATCCAAAACATCTGGACGGTTGGTCGCAGCGATCAAAATAACTTTTGAGTTCTCTTCGAAACCATCCATCTCTACAAGAAGTTGATTAAGAGTCTGCTCGCGCTCGTCGTGACCACCTCCCATACCTGCACCACGTTGACGTCCCACTGCATCAATTTCATCAATGAAAACAATTGCGGGTGCATTTTCTTTTGCCTGAGTAAATAGATCACGCACTCTTGCAGCTCCTACACCTACAAACATTTCAACAAAGTCTGAACCAGAAATCGAATAAAAAGGCACGCCAGCTTCACCAGCAACAGCACGCGCCAATAAAGTCTTACCCGTTCCCGGAGGGCCAAAAAGTAAAACTCCTTTTGGAATCTTTGCGCCTAAAGGTGCATACTTTTCTGGCTTTGCAAGAAAATCTTTAATTTCATCTAGTTCTGCTAGCGCCTCGTCGGCACCTGCTACATCTTTAAACTTTGTTTTTGGAACATCATTATTTTGTAGTTTGGCTCTGGATTTTCCAAATTGGAAAACTTTATTTCCACCTTGAGCCTGACTCATCATCCAGAAAAATAAGAATCCAATGAGTAAAAATGGTAAGACAGAGAATAAGAATGAGACAAACATAGATTGCGATGGGACTTTGACATTCCATCCCTTTGGCGGTGGATTACCAGTTAAGGCATCAATGATTGTTGGTTCTTGTCGAGCAACATAAAAAGCTTCAACTTTTTCAGAGCCATTAATTCGATTTCCTGGCGTCAAAATCAAACGAATTTTTTGTTGTCTATCTACTATTTCTGCCGAGAGAACTTGAGTCTTTGAAATTGCATCAATTGCTTGCGATGTTTCAATCTGTGTGTACTTATTTCCGGCAGATGAAATTTGACCCAAAGCTGTAACTGCAAATATCGCAGCAATTATCCAGAATAAAGGACCTCTAAGAATTTTACCCGTGCGCGTAGTTGGCTTCTTGTTTGGTTTTTTAGTCGAAGCCTTATCTGACTGCTTGCTGGTGAAACTTTTCTTTATTTGCTTCTTTGGCTTTTGCACTTGGGTCATGGGTTCTTATTCTCGATTCTACAAATTACTCGTACATGTGCTTTGCAAGCACACCGATAAAGGGAAGGTTGCGATACTTTTCATCAAAATCTAGGCCATAGCCAATTACGAAATCCTTTGGGATATCAAAACCAACATACTTAACATTTACTTCAATTTTTGCAGCCTCTGGTTTACGTAAAATTGAAAGAATCTCAACTGATCCAACTCCTCGTGATTCCAAGTTTGATTTAAGCCATGAAAGCGTCAACCCTGAATCAACTATGTCTTCAATAATTAAAACATTGCGGCCTGTAATGTCGCGGTCTAGATCTTTAAGTATTCGAACTACCCCACTTGATTTTGTACCAGATCCATAAGATGAAACTGCCATCCAATCCATATCAACGTGGCGTTGTAGTGCACGTGAAAAATCTGCAACTGCCATGACTGCACCTTTTAAAACACCAACAAGTAAAAGGTCTTTACCGTCATAATCTTTTTCAACTTGCGCAGCTAGCTCTTTAATTCGAGTTTGCAACTGTTCTTCTGTAACGATTACGCGTTCGATATCGCCTTTGACTGCTTCTAAATCCACGGTTCTCCCTATGGTCGCTGCGTTGAGAGCGAAAGTCTGCCCGAAATTCTCTCAACCTTCACACCGCCAGGAAGATTTGAAGCCCCTTGTCCGCTCCATGCGGTGATTAACGCCTCAATTACGCTCACATGCTCTGCTGTAACTGAACCTGACGGGGCTCCTTGGGCATAGATCGCCATCCTTAGGATTCTGGTGCGAATGGCCTTGGGCATGGCTTCTAAATGGGCGCACTCCAGATCTGCCAAATCTAATTTCATAGCTTCACGCTCTGCCCAGTGATCAAGTGCATCTGCATCATCTCGAAGTAGCTGTGAACTGCGGGCAAGAGCTTGGGAAATTCCAGGACCTATAGTTTTTTCTAAAACTGGAATAGCTTGTGTGCGCACTCGAACACGAGCAAATTGAGAGTCATCATTATGTGGATCTTTCCAAAAAGATAAATCTGATTCTTTGCAATAACTTTCAGTTGTTTCGCGAGCAAGTTCTAGAAGTGGGCGGATATACAGTCCCGTATGAGCTGCCATTCCAGAAAGTGAGCGAGTGCCTGATCCACGAGCAAGACCTAATAAAACAGTTTCAGCTTGATCATCTTGTGTGTGCCCAAGAAAAACTGCAACAGCATTTTCATTGATTGCGATTTCATGAAGAGCTTTATAACGTGCAGAACGAGCAGATGCCTCTAGGCCATCCTTGATGTTTACTTCAACTTTTTTGATAAGACACTTTAAATCCATGGCCGATAGTTGATTCACAACATTTTCTGCTTGTGCTGCAGAACCTGGTTGGAGTTGATGATCCACGGTAACTGCGACAACAGTAATTGCTAGTAATTTTCCTTCTACTGAGAGTGCATGCGCGAGTGCAAGCGAATCAGCACCACCTGAGACTGCAACTAAGACTTTATCGCCTGCTTCGAATTTTTCCAGCCAAGTTCGTACAGTATTGCGTACAGCAGGAACAGCCATAGTCATGGCATAACAATAGTGGTGCTTTAAACGCGCCCACCAAATGGCATCAGGCCCTTAATGCTGTACATGCTGGACTTAAGCAAACCACGATCCTTGGAGTTTGCCTCCCAGATCATCTTGTTGCCGGCATAAATAGCGATGTGATGGATTGTTGAGACTGAACCTTTATATGAGTAGAACAAAAGATCTCCCGGTACTAGATCATCGAGTGAAACATGCATTGTGTAAGTTGAATATAGGGCTGAGTTTAAACGATCCCAGTTTGGCCAACCTAAGCCCGCTGATCGGTATGCGGCATAGACAAGTCCAGAACAATCAAAAGAATCAGGACCTTCACTGCCCCATACGTAAGGCTTTCGTGCAATTACTTGTTTTTCTGCAAATGCAACTGCTTTATCTCTTTGAGCCTGTGTCGTTCTACTTGTTGCCCGTCCTTTGAATCCTAAGTCACTCCAGACGCTGCGTTGTCCCCCAGTTTGAGCCGCAGTATTTGCTTGGCTCTCTTCAAGTAATGCCAGCTGTCGTTGTTGCTCCAGCGTTGTTCTTACTTTTCGCGCACTATTTAATTGACGCATTAACTCGTCTTGAACTTTTTGTAGCTTAGCTACTTCTTTTGCCTGCTCTTCTTTTGCATCATCTGCAACTTTTTTCGCGGCGGCAACTTTTGCGGTAGCAACAACTTGTGCTGCTTTTGCATCATCTGCAGCTTTCTTCGCTTTTATTGCGGCAGCCTCAGCAATCTTAAATCTTTCTAGAGCAACGGAGTTTTGTGCGCCTAATGTTCCAAGAGTTGAAATCTGGTCAATTAGATCTTGTGGGCCGCTAGAACTGAGTAATGGAGCGATATCGCTCATGTTGCCGCCAAGAATGTAGGCATTGGCAGCTAGTCGTCCAATTGTTTTATGAGCTTCAACAACAGATGCAGCAGTTTCGGCTGCATGCTTTGCCGCTGCATTTGCCATTGCGGTTGCAACAGCTAATTCTTCTTTAGCTTTGCGATAGAGCGCAGTTGCTGCATTTGCTTTAGCAGTTAACGTACGAAGGTTTTGATTTGCTTCTGCGAGTTTTTTGGCCTGAGCATCGGCTGCTTTCTTTTTTTCAGCCTCTGCTTTTTTTGCGGCTTCAATTTGTGCCAGAGTTGGTTTTGGGGCTGCAAGAGCAGGAACTGACGAAATAGACAGTCCCAAAATTGCAGCGAGTGAAATCGCCCTTAACTTTTTCACAAAAAACCTTTCGCAGGGAAGGTCTCTAGAATAAATGGCGAACCTTAAAAACCTTGGTTTTAAAGGCTGGTGTCTTTAATTAGCTACGTCACGGCGAATAAAAAGTATTGAGGCAATGATCGCCCCTACACCCACATAAATTCCGCCCACAGTTAATGCATTTTTATAAGCC